>NZ_CP081946.1:0-877500 GCF_019823085.1 Pseudomonas sp. DR48
AGCAAAGCGAAACCGATCAGGCCGCCACGGCGATCAACGAAATGACCGCCACCGTCTACCACATCGCCCAGCACGCCGGCGCCACCCGCGACCTCTCACAGAGCGCTGACACCTTGGCCGGCAGCGGCCAGGAAGTGGTCAGTCGGGTGCAGAAGTCGATTGCCGGGCTGTCCAGCGGGGTGCAGCAGACCGCCGAAATGATCCAGCGCCTCGCCGAGGACAGTCAGAAAATCAACGGCGTGGTCAGCGTGATTCACAGCATTGCCGAGCAGACCAATCTGCTGGCGCTCAATGCCGCGATTGAAGCCGCCCGGGCCGGTGAAATGGGCCGAGGCTTTGCCGTTGTCGCCGATGAAGTGCGCAACCTGGCCAAGCGTGTGCAGGCGTCCACCGATGAGATCACGTTGATGGTTTCCGCATTGCAAGCCGGGACGCGGGATGCTGTGGACTTCATGCAGGAAAGCTCATTCAAGGCCGACGATTGCGTCCAGCAGGCTCAGGAAGCCGGTGTAGCGTTGGGGCAAATCACCAGCGCGGTGGCGCAGATGCGCGAAAGCAATACGCAGATTGCCGTGGCGGCCGAGCAGCAAAGTCAGGTCGCGGAAGAGATGAATCGGGCGGTGGTGAGTATTCGCGACGTCACCGAAAACACAGTGCAGCAGACCGTCGACTCGGCGACCACCAGCAATGAGTTGGCGGCGTTGGCGGGGGAATTGAGCAAGGCCATCGGGCAGCTCAAGCTGTAAGGGCCTCTTCGCGGGCAAGCCCGCTCCCACAGTGAATGTGTGTTGTGCACAAGATCACTGGTGGGAGCGGGCTTGCCCGCGAAGGCGTCAGCTCAGTCAATATTAATCTCGACCATGCCCCCTATCACACCGATAGCCAACCTCGATTCGCCCCGCTCCACCGCCCCGCCTATTCTTAAATCATGTGTTCAACATGGATCGAGGATTAGCATCATGGGCAAACGTCACCCCAACCTTCCCGCCTGGCAATGGCGCGCATACCCGGGCAATCACCAGCACCCGACCAACCTGGTCCTGCACCTGATTGCCGTGCCGCTGTTCATCGTGGCCTTTCTGCTGATTGTTTCCGGGGTGTTCAGTCTGAGCTTCGTCAACATCGCGATTGGCGTGATCGGTCTGCTCGCGGCGCTGGGTTTACAGCGTCACGGCCACAGCCTGGAGGCGCAAGCCTCCGAGCCGTTCAGTGATCGCAAAGATGCGATATCGCGTTTGCTGGTCGAGCAGTTCCTGACCTTTCCACGGTTCTTCCTGAGCGGTGGCTGGTGGCGCGCCTGGCGTGAGCGCCACCGTCGTCACTGATCAGGCGAAAATCGTCACGGTCTGCCGGCTCATGGCGATCAACTGACCGTCCGCGCTCCACAGCTTCGCCGCCGCATGCCCGTAGCCGTCAACGGCATACTCGATTTCAACCAAGTATTGGCACCAGTCCAGCGTGCTCAACGCCAGCAACGGCTGGACGAATTCGATGGTCCAGGTCAGCGTGCTGCCCATCGCGGGTTTGTTCAGGTGCGGCAACAGCGCCGGTGGCCAGGCGTCTACCAATGCCAGGATATGCGACTCGCTGACCGCCTCTTCCTTCACATCCCCACGCAAACGCACCCAACCGCCCATCTCGCGGGATTTGTTGCCGGTGAACGGCATGCCGCCCACGGCCCAGCGCATCGCCAGATGGCGCATGAATTCTGGAGTCACGCCCTTGATATACGGCAGCTCCTGACACTCGTCCCAGTGCTTCATTTCAGGCGCAGGCTCAGCCTCGACCATGACTTCGGAAGGACGCGAGGCACCGAAGCTGCCCTGGATCAACGTCACCACCTGGCCCTTTTGCAGCGCACGCCCCAGCACCTGGCTGACGGCTTTGCCCTCGCGCAACACCTCGACTTCAAAGCTGACCGGCACTTCGGGTTCGACCGGGCCGACAAAGGTGATCGCCAGCGAACGCACGGGCCGGTCCGCCGGGACCTTTGCGCGCATGGCTTCGTATTGCAACGCAGCGACAAGGCCTCCGAAACTGGCACGGCCCTGCGCCCATTCGGCCGGAATAGACAGCTCCAGCGGCTGACTGCGGACAGCGTCGAGCAGATCGGAAAAACGCATGAAAACCTCACAGGCATGAAAAAGTTGTTGTGATCTTAATCAGCCAGCGAGGCCGGCACAGCGCTTATTCCGGCCAAATAGACTGACAGATAGGCCGAATAAATCCTCCCCCTGTAGGAGCTGTCGAGTGAAACGAGGCTGCGATCTTCTGATCTTCGGCGTCGGTAATGGCGCTAAAGATCAAGAGATCGCAGCCTCGTTTCACTCGACAGCTCCTACAGGGGTTGCGGGTTTCAGGATTTGAAGCAGCGGGCGCTGAGTTTGTCGAGGACGCGGTCGGCACGCTCTTCGGCGTTGGACATGGTGGTTTTCCAGACCGGGACGCAGGGCTGCAGATCGGCTTCCTGCTCGGCCCTGACCAGCCATTGGAAGCAATCATGCCAATCACCCAATGCCCCCTGCGCCGACTTCAGGCGCGGCATCGCCGCCTTCGGCAGACGATCAAGCTCGGGATAGGCTTCGATGCCATAGCGCACGCGTTTGATCAACAGTCGCAGGCGATGACGGTCGTGCGCGGGATCGTGCAGTGCGACGTCGAGTTTTTTCCACTGCTTGGCCAGGCGCTTTTCGATGCGTTTGCGCAAGCTCTTGAGTAAGCCCTGGCGCTGTGAAGCCCGCAGAAAACGCGGAAACGCGTCAAGGATCATCAATAAATGCGCCAACTCGGGACTGCCCGCCACCGCCGGGTAGGCCTCAGCCATCTGCACCATGCGCCGATGCGCCGCCTCGGGTTGATCGTGCAGGAGCAAGTACGCCGCCAGTACTTCCCGATCGCGCAATGGCGTGGTCAGTTGGCCCACGCGTGACGCCGCCGCTTCCACCTGCTCGACGCCGGGAAGACCGCGTAAAGGCCGCAACAGGCTGCGTAGACGGCGGACCGTGGTGCGCAGGTCGTGCAATGCTTCGGGGTCGGTACGGGCAGTCAAGCGCGCCTGACAAGCCAGCACGCGAACCTCCAGCCCCAGAACCTGTGCAACCAATCGGTCAACTATCGCGGACATCGTTAGCTCCTTGAAATCGAATGGGCGCTGACGCCTACATCATGCCTCAACGACCGGCGCGCGACTCGCGGATGTAGAAACGAGCCTTCTCGGCTTTGCTGGCACAACCTTCATAGGCTTCAAATTGTTGCTGGGTCTTGGCACCGGTCAGCAGCGACAAAGCTTTGGAGTAACTGACAGTACCGGCAAAACCTTCGGCCTTGGCCAGATCCAGCTCATGCCAGGCGGCATCGATCTGGCTGCCGCAGGTGTCGCGGTACGCCGTTTTGCCTGCGCAACCAGCCAGTGCCAGAGCGATCAAGGGCACACAAATCCAGGCTTTCATCAATAACACCTCATGTCAGGGGAACAGTCGTGCAGGTAAGACGGTCTGGCGCGTGAAAAGTGCCTTTGATCGCCAGGGGAAACTATAGCGCTCCGGAGAATACCCATGTGCCGGCTCGCAGTGTCGAAAAAACGACACCCTCGGCCGATCGAGCGACTTTGGCGATTGAAGCGCGCCCCACGATGGGTGCATTGTTGAACCTTGTCAGACGAGGGCGATTCATGAAAAAGCGTGTCGCGCTGGTATTGGGCTCGGGTGGAGCACGGGGTTATGCCCATATCGGGGTCATCGAAGAGATTGAACGGCGTGGTTATGACATCGCCTGCATCGCCGGTTGTTCGATGGGCGCGGTGGTCGGTGGAATCTACGCCGCCGGCAAACTCGACGATTATCGCAACTGGATCGAGAGCCTGGACTACCTCGATGTCCTGCGTCTGGTGGACGTCAGTTTTCGTCTGGGGGCGATCCGTGGGGAAAAGGTCTTCGGGCAGATCCGCAAGATCGTCGGTGAAATCAACATCGAGGACCTGCGCATCCCCTACACGGCAGTGGCCACCGACTTGACCAACCAGCAGGAAATCTGGTTCCAGGAAGGTTGCCTGCACCAGGCCATGCGCGCCTCGGCGGCGATTCCCAGCCTGTTTACGCCAGTAATGCAAGGCAACCGGATGCTGGTCGATGGAGGCATTCTCAACCCTTTGCCGATCGTGCCCGTGGTGTCGAGCCATTGTGACCTGATCATCGCCGTCAACCTCAACTCCACCAACCAGCGCCACTATCAACTGCCGGTGATCCAGCGCCCCGCCGCCTTCAAGACCCGTTTCGACAGCCTGATCAGTTCCCTGGGGTCAAAATTACCGTTCCGGCGCAAACAGGCAGAACAATTGCTGCTGCTGGAAAAGGAAGCGCTGATGGCGGAAGCGGCCGAGATCAACCCCTGGATCGAATCCGCCGAACCCGAAGCCCAACAACCGGCCGCCGCCCCGGAACGCGACGGTGCACCAAAGTCCGCCACCGGCTCGTTCATCATCGACAACGTCGGACCGGCGTCCTTGCTGGACCTGATCAACCAGAGTTTCGAGGTGATGCAGACGTCGTTGGCCCAGTACAAGATTGCCGGGTATCCACCGGACATCCTGATCAACGTGCCGAAGCGGGTATGCCGGTTTTTCGAGTTTTACAAGGCGCCGGAGCTGATCGCGCTGGGGCGGGAAATCGCGCGGGACACGCTGGACCGGTATGAGAACGAGCGCGACTCCTGAGGTTTGATGATCGTTCCCACGCTCTGCGTGGGAATGCCTCAATGGACGCTCTGCGTCCGCTTCTGGGACGCGGAGCGTCCCGGGCTGCATTCCCACGCAGAGCGTGGGAACGATCACGTATCAAGCAGCCGATACCCAACCCCCGCCTCGGTCACGATAAACCGCGGCTGGGTCGGATCGTCCGCCAGTTTCTGCCGCAAATGTCCCACCACAATTCTCAGATAATGGCTGTCGTCGGTATGGGTCGGCCCCCAGATATCCTTCAGTAATTGCTGCTGCGTGATCACCCTTCCCGGATGCCGCGCCAGTTGCGCCAGCACCGCGTATTCCTTGCGGGTCAGCGCGACCTCGCTGCCGTCGAGCAGCACCCGGCGATACGCCAGGTCCACCGTCAACGGACCAAACGTCAGCGCCGCTTGCTGAGCCTCGCCGTTCGGGACCTGGCGCAACAAGGCGCGCACCCGGGCGAGAAACTCCTGGATGCCAAACGGTTTGGTCACGTAGTCATTGGCGCCGCCATCCAGTGCCTGGACTTTCTGCCCTTCGCTGGCACGCACCGAGAGCACCAGCACCGGCACCGTCGACCATTCGCGAAACTCGCGCAGTACTTGCTGGCCGTCCATGTCCGGCAGGCCGAGGTCGAGCACCAGCAAATCGGGCTTGTTCAACGCCGCCTGTGCCAGGCCTTCGCTGCCGGTGCCGGCCTCCAGGACTTTGTAGCCCTGGGAAGCGAGGCTGATGCGCAGGAATTTGCGGATCTGCGGTTCGTCATCGATGACCAAAATGGTCGCGGTCTGGCTCATGGTTTCGGATCGCAGCATAAAGATGTCCAAAGGGTATCAGGCTTCACTTTCAACGCTCAATTTCAGCGTCTGGCTGATCCTGCAAAGGCAGGTGCAGCGTGATGCAGGTGCCTCGCCCTTCGATGCCATCGGCGACGCTGATCCGCCCGCCATGCGCCCCGACCATCCCCTGACAGATCGCCAGCCCCAGGCCGGTGCCCTGCCCGCCCCGATCACCTCGGGCGGCGGTGTAGAACATGTCGAAAATCTTGGCCCGCTCCTCTTGCGGAATCCCCGGACCTTCATCGCTCACCGAGAAAAACAGCTCGTTGTCATCGACCCCGGCACGCAATTGCACACGCCCATGAGGCGGGGAAAATCGCGCAGCGTTTTCCAGTACGTTGACCAACGCCTGCTCAATGAGCGCGGCATGCACAAAGAGCAGCGGCAATTCGGGCGGCACTTCGGTGCTGACCTGCAACGGCGCCAGCACCGCACGCAGGCGATTGAGCGAACTGCCGACAATGTCGGCCGGTGACACCCAGTCCCGTGCCAGCTTCAGGGCGCCATGGCCGAGGCGCGTCATGTCCAGCAGGTTTTGAATGTAGCGATCGAGACGTTCAGCCTCATCGCGGGTGCCTTCGAGCAGTTCGCGGCGATCCTCCAGCGGAATCGCTTCGCCGAGAGCCAGCAAGCTGTCGATGCTGCCGCGCATGGAGGTCAGCGGCGTGCGTAAATCGTGGGACACCGACGCCAGCAGCGCACTGCGTAGCTGTTCGGTTTCGCCATGCAGCCGCGCCGCTTCCAAATCTTCAGCCAGTTGCGCGCGGGCCAGGGCCTGAGCCAGCGGCTGGCTCAACGCGGTCAACAAGCGCCGCCGTTGCCCGCTCAGGGTCTGGCCCTCTTTGGCGCACACGCCGAGCAGCGCCAGCGGCCCATCTTCCACCGACAGCGGCCACCACCACCAACGTCCGAACGGCAGCGTGCCGGTGCCCGCCCCCGCCGGCTGGTCATGTTGCCAAGCCCAATCGGCAGCGGCGCGTTCGGCTTCGGAGAACTCCAGCGGGCCACCGGTTTCGACTTTCCAGCCGCCCTGGCCGTCCCGATTGAGCAGGCACAATTTCAGATCACTCCAGCCATTCAGGTGCTGGGCAGCGGCACTGACCACAGCCTGGCGGTCGGTGGCGGCGGTCAGTTTGCGCGACAGGTCGAGCAGTTCGGTAGTCTCTTCCTGGGTGTCGCGCAGCGCCTGCAATTGCCGTCGCTGGCGTGCCGCCAGGTTACCGGTGAGCGCCGCCATCAGCAGAAAGAACAGCAAGGTCAGCACATCTTCTTCGCGCTGGATGCGGAAGGAAAAATTCGGCGGGATGAACAAAAAGTCGTAGGTCAGAAACGACAGCGCCGCACAGGCCAGTGCCGGGCCGAGACTGCTGCGCACCGCGACCAGCAACACCGCGGCGAGGAACACCAGCGAGATATTCGGCAACGGCAGGACACTCGCCACGGCCCAGGCCAAACCACTGGCCAACACCGTCGCCACCACCGCCAGCACGTAGTCGAACCAGACCAGCGACTGCGACGCACGCTGACGCGGCTGATGCGGTTCGTGATCACTGTCGAGCACGTTGATTTCCAACCCGCGCGCATCACGCAGCAAGCGTGACGCCAACCCGCCGCCGAACAAACGACGGCGCAGCCGCGGGCGGGATTGGCCGACCAACACCAGACTGGCGCGGCGTTCGGCGGCGTGCTGGATCAGCGTCTTGGCGACTTCGCCAGCGCGCAGCAACACCACTTCGCCCCCCAGGCGCTCGGCCAACTGCTGGGCGCTTTGCAGGCGCAAGCGCGATTGCTCGTCACGCACGCGGCCGTTGTCTACATGCACCAGGCTCCACGGCAGGTGTCGACGCTGGGCTACGCGGCTGGCGTGACGCACCAGGCGCTCGGCCTGGGCATCGCCATCGACGCCCACCAACAAGCGACCGCGCACCGCCGGCGCGTCCTGACCGAGTTGCCGATAACCCTGGGCCAGGTCATCGTCGACCTGGGCGGCAGCGGTTTGCATCGCCAGTTCGCGCAGGGCGGTGAGGTTGGTCTGGGTGAAGAAGGCATCGATGGCTGCCCGCGCCTGCTCCGGAACGTAGACTTTACCGTCGCGCAGACGCTCGAGCAGCTCGCGCGGCGGCAGGTCGATCAGCAGCAGTTCGTAGGCTTCCTGCAGCACCCAGTCCGGCAGGGTTTCACGAACCTGCACGCCGGTGATGCCGCGCACTTGATCGTTGAGGCTCTCCAGGTGCTGGACGTTGACCGTGGTGAACACGTCGATGCCGGCAGCGAGCAGTTCCTGGATGTCTTGCCAGCGTTTGGTGTGACGGCTGCCGGGAGCATTGGTGTGGGCCAGTTCGTCGACCAGCACCAGTTTCGGCTTGGCCGCGAGCAGGCCGTCGAGGTCCATTTCTTCGAGCATCACGCCACGGTATTCCGAGCGCACCAAGGGCTGTTGCGGCAAGCCGCCGAGCAGCGCCTCGGTCTCGGCGCGACCGTGGGTTTCGACCACACCGGCGATGACTTTTACGCCCTGGCGCATCTGCGCATGGGCGGCTTGCAGCATGGCGTAGGTCTTGCCAACGCCGGGCGCGGCGCCAAGGAAAACCTTGAGCCGGCCACGACCATCGCGGGGCAGATCTGCTAACAACGCATCGGCGCGGCCGGAGTCACTCATGCTTGAAGCTCTCTCATTCTGATGTTGATGCAGTGACTGTCAGGGCCTCTTCGCGGGCAAGCCCGCTCCCACAGGGATCTATGGCGGTAACAAAATTTGTATCCACCCTTACCTCCTGTGGGAGCGGGCTTGCCCGCGATTGGCGGCACCACAGATTTACAGTTTTTCCAGCGCCATGTTCAACGCCAACACATTCACCACGGGCGGACCAACGAGCGGCTGCTCGATGTGCGCATCCAGCAATTGCTGAAGCGTCGTCACCGGAAGATTACGCGCCGCCGCGACACGCGCCAGTTGATAGGCAATCGCCGCCGGAGGCAAGTGCGGATCGAGGCCGCTGCCGGAGGTGGTCAGCATCGCCAATGGCACCGGACCCTGGCCTGGTACCAGCAGTTTATTGGCATCGTCGATCACCCGAGTAGCCAGGGCCGGGTTGCTCGGCGAGAGGTTGCTCGCGCTGCTCGACACGGTGGCAAAGGCACCGGCCGATGGCCGTGGATGGAACCAGGCGTCACCGGCAAAATCCTGGGCGATCAGTGACGAGCCGCGGACTTTCCCATCAGCGTCGCGCACCAGGCTGCCATTGGCCTGATCCGGGAAGGCGACCTGCGCGACACCGGTGACGACCAATGGGTAGGCGACGCCGGTAATCAGGGTCATCAGGACCAGCAGGCTCAGGGCCGGACGTATCATTGTGGACATTTCAAAATCCTCGAATTCAAAAAAACAAGTGCCGCGTTCATTCTGGTGGACCGTGTCGAGTCCTTCGCGAGCAAGCCCGCTCCCACATTTGAAATGCATTCTCCTGTGGGAGCGGGCTTGCTCGCGAAGGCGGCGCGTCTGACACACCGCCATTCGGGGTCAAACCAGATGCAACGCCGTCAACAGCATGTCGATAGCCTTGATGCCCACGAACGGCACCAGAATCCCGCCCAGGCCATAGATCAGCAGGTTGCGTCGCAACAGCGCCGCCGCACTGGCCGCCTGCACCCGCACGCCGCGCAGCGCCAGTGGAATCAGGACCACAATGATCAAGGCGTTGAACACAATGGCCGACAGGATCGCGCTCTGCGGACTGGTCAGGTGCATGACGTTCAACACGCCCAGTTGCGGGTAGATCGAGGCAAACAGCGCCGGCAGGATCGCGAAGTATTTGGCCACGTCGTTGGCGATGGAAAAGGTCGTCAGCGCGCCACGGGTCACCAGCAATTCCTTGCCGATCTGTACCACGTCCAGCAGCTTGGTCGGATCGCTGTCGAGGTCGACCATGTTTGCCGCCTCGCGCGCCGCCTGGGTGCCGTCGTTCATCGCCATGCCCACGTCCGCCTGGGCCAGGGCCGGGGCGTCGTTGGCGCCGTCGCCACACATGGCGACCAGGCGACCGTCGTTCTGCTCGTGACGAATGCGCGCCAGTTTTTTCTCCGGCGTGGCTTCGGCCAGCACGTCATCGACGCCCGCTTCGGCAGCGATTGCCGCGGCGGTGAGCGGGTTGTCGCCGGTGACCATGACCGTGCGAATCCCCAGTTTGCGCAGCTCGGCAAAACGGTCGCGAATGCCGGGCTTGACCACGTCCTTGAGGTGGATCGCGCCGAGCAATTTACCCTCGGCGCAGACCAGTAACGGCGTGCCGCCGCTCTGGGCGATCTTGTCGATTTCCCGCGACAGGGCTGGCGCCATGTCAGCGCGTTTCATGCTGACGAATGCCAGCAGCGAATCCACTGCGCCCTTGCGATACACGCGGCCCTGATAGTCGACGCCAGAGAGCCGGGTTTCCGCGCTGAACGGCACAGCGGTCAACACATCTGCGGCTGGCTCAGGTTGCGGGTGAATCCCACGCAGGTATTCGACGATGGATTTGCCTTCGGCGGTGTCATCGGCCAACGAGGCAAACAACGCACCTTCGGCCAGCTCCTTGGCAGTGACGCCCGGTGCCGGATGAACCGCTGTGCAACGACGGTTACCGAAAGTGATGGTGCCGGTCTTGTCCAGCAGCAGGACGTGTACGTCCCCCGCCGCTTCCACCGCGCGACCGGATTTGGCGATCACGTTCAGGCGCACCAGACGGTCCATCCCGGCGATCCCGATGGCAGACAGCAAGCCGCCAATCGTGGTTGGAATCAGCGTGACCAATAACGCCACCAGAAACACCAGCGGCAGGTTGCCGTTGGCAAAGTGGGCGAACGGTTGCAGGGTCACGACCACCAACAGGAAGATCAGGGTCAGGCCGATCAGCAGGATGTCGAGCGCGACCTCGTTCGGGGTTTTCTGTCGTTTGGCACCTTCGACCAACGCAATCATGCGGTCCAGTGTCGACTCGCCGGGGTTGGCGGTGATGCGCACCAGCAGCCAGTCGGACACCAGCCGGGTGTTGCCGGTAACGGCGGAACGGTCGCCGCCGGATTCGCGGATCACCGGCGCGGATTCACCGGTAATCGCTGCTTCGTTGACCGCCGCGATACCCTCGATCACCTCACCGTCGCCGGGGATCATTTCCCCCGCTTCGACACGTACCACATCGCCTTTGCGCAGGCTGGTGGCCGGCACCACTTGGAAGCTGCCGTTGTTGGTTTTGCGGCGCGCGCTCAAGCCTTCGCTGCCGGCCTTGAGGCTGTCGGCGCGGGCCTTGCCACGACCTTCGGCCAAGGCTTCGGCGAAGTTGGCAAAGAGCACGGTGAACCACAACCACAGGGCGATTTGCGCCGCGACGAAGGTCGGTACGGCGCTGTCGGGAATGAAGCACAGCACGGTGGTCAGGATAGCGGTCAGTTCGACCACCAGCATCACCGGCGCACGCTGCAACTGCCGAGGGTCAAGCTTGACGAAGGCTTGCACCAGCGCCGGACGCCACAGGGCCGAAATCGCGGTCTTCGGTTGTTCCGGCGCCTTGACGGCGACGGTTTTGGTTACGGGCATATTCATCATCAGATCCTCAGAAGCCCATGCTCAAGTGTTCAGCAATCGGACCCAGCGCCAGCGTCGGCAAAAAGGTCAGGCCACCCACCAGCAAAATGGTCACGGTCAGCAATGTCACGAACAGCGGGCCATGGGTCGGGAAGCTGTTCTGGCCGATCGGCGCGGTTTTCTTCATCGCCAGGCTGCCGGCCAACGCCAGAACCGGGAGGATGTAACCGAAGCGACCGATCAACATGCCCAGCCCCAGCATCAGGTTGTGGAACGCGGTGTTGGCACCAAAGCCGCCGAACGCAGAGCCGTTGTTGGCGCTGGCCGAGGTGTAGGCATAGAGCAATTGGCTGAAACCGTGGGCACCGGGGTTACTCACCGCCGCGACCGGACCGGGCAGGCTCGCGGCAATCGCGCCCAGCACCAGCACGCCGACCGGCATCACCAGCAAGGTCACCACCAGCAATTGCACTTCCCTGGCCTGGAGTTTCTTGCCGAGGTATTCCGGGGTACGGCCGATCATCAGGCCGGCGAGGAACACGGCGATCAGCACGTTGAGCAACATGCCGTAGAGCCCGGCACCTACGCCGCCGAAGATCACTTCGCCGACCATCATGTTGACCATCGCGACCATGCCGCTCAGCGGGTTGAGGCTGTCGTGCATGCCGTTGACCGAGCCGTTGGATGCCGCTGTGGTCGTCACCGACCACAGCACGGTGGCGGTGGTGCCGAAGCGCGCTTCCTTGCCTTCAAGTGGCGCGGTCTGTTCAACGGCGACGTTGTTCAGGCTCGGGTTCGGCTGATATTCAGCCCACAGCGATGTGGCACCGCCAATCAGGAACAGCGCCAGCATGCAGGCGATGATCGCGCGGCTCTGACGCAGGTCTTTCACGTAATGGCCGAAGGTGAACACCAGAGCCACCGGGATCAGAATGATCGAGGCCAGTTCGAACAGGTTGCTCCACGCCGTCGGGTTCTCGAACGGGTGCGCCGAGTTGACGCCGAAGAAGCCACCGCCGTTGGTGCCCAGTTGCTTGATCGCAATCTGGCTGGCGGCCGGGCCGAGCGGGATCACCTGATCGACACCTTGCATCGTCACGGCATTCACGTACTGCGCGAAGGTTTGCGGTACGCCCTGCCAGACCAGGTACAACGCCAGCAGCAGGCACAGCGGCAGCAAGCCGTAGAGGGTGGCGCGGGTCATGTCGACCCAGAAGTTGCCCAGGGTTTTAGTCGACTTGCGACCGATACCGCGACAAAGCGCAACCAATACCGCCAGGCCGGTGGCGGCGCTGACGAAGTTCTGCACGGTGAGGCCGACCATCTGGCTCAGGTAGCTCAGCGACGCTTCACCGCTGTAGGCCTGCCAGTTGGTGTTGGTCATGAAGCTGACGGCGGTGTTGAACGCCAGTGTCCACTCCTGACCCGGCAGATTTTGCGGGTTCAGTGGCAGGTGATCCTGAAACAGCAGAATCGCGAACAACAGCAAGAAGCCTGCGAGGTTGAAGGCGAGCAAGGCCAGCGTGTACTTCTGCCAGCTCTGTTCGGCCTGCGGATCGACGCCGGCCACCCGATAACAACCGCGCTCGACAGGCCCCAGAATGGGCGACAGCCAAGTGCGCTGACCTTCCATGACCTTGTAGTAGAACCGCCCCAGAAACGGTGCCGGGATCAGCACCAGGGCGAAGAAGGCGAGGATCAGCCAATAGTCATAACTGTGCATAGCCGCTCCTAGTTCCGGTCCGCGCGCAACAGCGCAACCAACAGATAAATGAACAGCCCCACTGCCAACAGCAGTGACACCCCGTCCAGAACGCTCATGGAAGTTCTCCGTGTTACGGCGTATTGCCGCGTGTGGAGTCATTGTCGGCAGAGAGGCTGTAAAGGAACGAGACCGAGGGGGTTGGCTGGGCATAAAGAAAGCGTAAAGAGTGGGTTTACGCGGGGGGTTACAGGGAGGTTTTGTTGTGTCTGGGCGGGCCTCTTCGCGGGCAAGCCCGCTCCCACATTTGAAATGCGTTGGCCCATACAACACGATCCCCTGTGGGAGCGGGCTTGCCCGCGAAGGCGGCATTACAGGCACCCACGCCCTCAGCTGGCGCACCAAAATGCACACATCCAGCGCCGAACATCCCCGATACGACACGTTTTTGCGCTTTACGACCGCTATCGGAATACTGGCACGCCCACTGCAAACACTCTTCCCCGACGCTTTCCAAACCGTTCAGGGAGCAAACGCATGAACACACAACTCAAACCCACACTCGGCACGTTGCACTTGTGGGGCATCGCCGTCGGGCTGGTGATTTCCGGTGAATACTTCGGTTGGAGTTATGGCTGGGGCATGGCCGGGACGCTGGGTTTTCTGGTGACCTCGTTTATGGTCGCCACGATGTACACCTGCTTCATCTTCAGCTTCACCGAATTGACCACTGCGATTCCTCACGCGGGCGGTCCCTTTGCCTACAGCCGCCGCGCCTTTGGCGAAAAAGGCGGATTGATAGCCGGGCTGGCGACCCTGATCGAATTCGTCTTCGCGCCGCCGGCGATTGCCTTGGCCATCGGCGCTTATCTCAACGTGCAATTCCCGGCCCTCGACCCGAAACACGCAGCGGTCGGCGCATACATCGTGTTCATGGGGCTGAACATTCTCGGGGTGAAACTGGCAGCAACCTTCGAACTGGTGGTCTGCGTACTGGCTGTCGCCGAGTTGCTAGTGTTCATGGGCGTGGTCGCCCCGGCGTTCAGCTTCAGCAACTTCGCGCTCAATGGCTGGGCCGGTTCCGATGTATTCGGGGCGCCGGCGATTGCCGGGATGTTCGCGGCGATTCCGTTTGCCATCTGGTTCTTCCTGGCGATCGAAGGCGCAGCAATGGCCGCCGAAGAAGCCAAGGACCCCAAGCGCACGATTCCCAAGGCCTACATCAGCGGCATTCTGACCTTGGTGTTGCTGGCGATGGGTGTGATGTTCTTTGCCGGTGGCGTCGGTGACTGGCGCACCCTGTCGAACATCAACGACCCGCTGCCACAAGCGATGAAAACCGTGGTCGGCGAAAGTTCGGGCTGGTTGCACATGCTGGTATGGATCGGCCTGTTCGGTCTGGTGGCGAGTTTCCACGGGATCATCCTGGGCTACTCGCGGCAGTTCTTCGCCCTCGCCCGAGCCGGTTACCTGCCCAAATCCCTGGCCAAACTCTCGCGATTCCATACGCCCCACCGGGCGATCATCGCGGGCGGTCTGATTGGTATTGCGGCAATCTACAGCGACGGCTTGATCAACCTCGGCGGCATGACCCTGACGGCGGCGATGATCACCATGGCCGTGTTCGGCGCGATCGTGATGTACATCATGAGCATGCTCAGCCTGTTCAAGTTGCGTAAAACCGAACCGAACCTGGAACGCACTTTCCGCGCGCCGTGCTATCCGTTGGTGCCAATGATTGCGCTGGTATTGGCAGTGGTGTGCCTGGTGGCGATGGCATGGTTCAACGCACTGATCGGAGTGATTTTCCTCGGTTTCATGGCGGTGGGTTTCGTGTACTTCATGCTCACCGCACAACTGCGCGCCGATGCGCCAGCGGACGCCATGCTGACCGGGCTGTAAACAGCTCACAGGCTGCACTCATATCAGGCATAGAATGGAACCACTGCGATTGCCCATCGCTCAAAGTGGTATGCACGATCGGTTGGCGAAATCCGCCCACTGTCCTGCCCTCAAGGAGAGCCCTATGCCCTGGTATGCCTGGTTGATTCTGGTCGTTGCAATCGGCTCGATCGTTGGCGGTTTGATGATGTTGCGCGACACCGCCACCAAGGTCGATCTGACCGAAGAGCAACGTAAACGTGTCGCGGAACGAAACGCACAAGCGGACGCCAAGGATGCGCAGGACCGCTGAACAAAAACCCTGTCGTTCTCATTGAACGACAGGGTTTTGCGTGGCTACTTTTCCCAATCCGCCTTGGCAATGTGCAATCCGTGCATGCCTTTGTAGGCCGCACGCTCGGGCTGACTCCAGCCCTTGAGCAAAGATTCCTCCAACCGATAAATCTCCACCCCCAGCGGGCGACAAACGCTCAGCGGATCCTGCGCATCGGGCCCCCACATGGCCAGCGACAGGTCACCGCCCGGGCAGGTTGAAAGCGCGCACAGCAAATCGATCTCGGCAAAAAACTCCAGGTAATCACCCTTCTGCGCCGGACAGGCTTTCATGAAGTACATGTCGTCGTGGTTCAGGCCCGTGCACTGGAAAATGTTCAGCACGTCATGCACGTCAAATTCGGTCAGGCCATGGGGCAACACGGCGCGAGTCAGGTTGGAGTGGCAGTGATGATGGAAGTCCTCGCCGGTGAGCATTTTATTCACGTAGGGGTCGCAGCGCGTGCCGAGCAAATCGTGCAAACGACCGCCATGTTCATCGATGCCGTACCCGGCCAGGCTGTCATCGGTAATCGTCACCAGCGGCCGTAAAAACGGCAGGTTCGACCAGAGCCGGTCATGGGTGCTGACATGCGCGCCTTGCAACTGCCGGGTCCGCGCCGCCCACAGGCGCTCGCGCGGATCATTGGCATTCCAGACATTGAAGTCGCCCACCTGCGGGCCGACTGGCGTGGTCACCCGAAACACATGCCCGGCCGGCACGTTCCAGGCTCGACCAGTACGGATCGGTACTTCGAACTGCTCGATCAACGTGCGCCCCTCCTTCGCATCGCGGATCCGCTCGTAGAAGGCGGTGTCCACCTGCAAGGCCGAGCCTTTGCTGACTTGATAGGCCGCCGGATAGTCTTTGTACATGGCACGAATCCTCGATCAGTGATGGGAAGGAGCAAGTATTTGCAGCAGGAGGTGTTCGGAATCGTCGAGATAAAGGCTCATCGCCTCTTGCGCCGCGAGCTTTTCGCCCTCGGCCAGCAGGTCATGGATCTGCCGGTCTCGAGCCAGCCAGGGCGCCTGAAACTGTGATTCATCCGGCGCGGAGCAAAACACCAGGCGCAGTTGCGCAACGATGTTGGTGAAAAACTCATCGAACAACGGACTGCGCAGCAAACCGACAATGTGTTGATGAAAGGCCAGGCTGTGGGTGCCGACGGCGCGCCAGTCCTCACGCTCGCGAGCAAGCTCGGTGGCTTCCAGGGCCTGGAGCATGCGATCGGACTGATAGCTGCGCAGCGGCAGACTGGCATTGATGGCTTGCAATTCGAGGGTGCGACGCACGTTGAACAAGTCCCGCACGTCGTCGACACCCAGCCTGCGAACCATAACGCCCTTGTTGCGCACGTAACGGGTCAGGCCTTCCTGCCCCAAGCGATGCAATGCCTCGCGAATCGTGTTGCGAGACGCGTTGTAAGAGGACACCAGATCGTTCTCCACCAACGCCATGCCAGGCAGTAAACGGCCGCCAATGATGTCGGCGCGTAACTCCAATGTGATGTGGTCGGCCAACGACATACCACTGTTCATATTCATCGCCTCAGGATTGTTCAACAATCGTCAGCCAATGAGTAATCACTATTCGTGCCACTACTGGAAATGCCCTTCGACCAAGATCGACGCATCTGCATGCTTTTTAGAAGTAGAAGTACAGTCACCATCCCATTTCCATTGGTCAAGATGGCGCATTGTTGCGGAGATACACGATGCGTTACTCGCAGGACCATAAAGCCCAGACACACCAACGCATAATCAAAGAAGCTTCAGAACGATTTCGCCGTGACGGTATCGGCGCGACCGGCCTGCAACCGCTGATGAAAGCATTGGGATTGACCCACGGCGGCTTTTACTCGCATTTCAAGTCCAAGGACGAGTTGGTGGAAAAAGCCCTGCAGGCCGCGGGTGAACAGTGCGACGCCGTCTGCGCCGAGTTGTTCGCTCAGGAACGCCCGCTGGAAGCGTTCATCGACACCTACTTGTCACAATGGCACCAGACTTCACCCCATGAAGGTTGCCCGCTGCCGACCATGTCATCGGAACTGGGGCTGCGCGGACAACCCAGCCCGACGTCCGACGCGGTGCTCCACGCAAGGCTTGAACAAATACAAGGCACGCTTGAAGGTGAAGACGCCGCTGATCGCAGCATCGTCATCATGTCCGCCCTGGTCGGGGCGTTGCTGCTGTCGCGCAGTGTCGAGAACCCGGAACTGGCCCAGCGGATTCTCGACGTGACCGGCGCGTTTCTCAAACAGCCTCTGGCTTAACCCTCCCAGCGCTTGAACAGCACGCTGGCATTCACACCGCCAAAGCCGAAGCCGTTGGACAATGCATACTCGATAGCCATCGGCCGTGCCTGACCGTGGACGATGTCCACGCCTTGCGCTGCCGGGTCCGGGTTTTCGAAGTTGAGGGTCGGTGGAACAATCTGATCGCGGATCGCCAACAGGGTGAAAATCGCCTCGATCCCGCCTGCTGCGCCAAGCAAATGCCCGGTCGCCGACTTGGTCGAGGTCACCGCAATCTTGTTGTCCGAACCAAACAACGACTTGATCGCCGCCAACTCTCCAAGGTCTCCCACCGGGGTGGAGGTGGCATGAGCGTTGAGATGCTGAACCTGTGCAGCCGAAATGCCTGCCTGGGCCAACGCCAACGACATTGCCCGACGCGCACCGCTGCCGTCTTCAGGGCCAGCGGTCAGGTGAAAGGCGTCCGCAGTGGTGCCGTAACCGACCAGTTCGGCCAAGGGTTGAGCACCGCGAGCCAGCGCATGTTCCAGTGATTCGATCACCAGAAGGCCTGAGCCCTCGCCCATCACAAAGCCATCACGGCCACTGTCGAACGGCCTTGAGGCGCGCTCCGGAGTGTCGTTGTAACCGCTGGACAACGCGCGAGCCGCGGCGAACCCGGCAAGACTGACGCGATCGATCGCGGCCTCCGCGCCACCGCACACGGCGATGTCCGCCTCACCACACCGGATCAGCCGCGCCGCGTCGCCAATCGCCTGGACCCCGGCCGCACACGCCGTCACCGGAGCACCCAACGGCCCCTTGAATCCATGCTGGATCGACACATGGCCGGCCGCCAGGTTGACCAGAAATGAAGGAATGGTGAACGGCGACAAACGTCGCGGGCCGCGGCTGTCGGTGGTCCGAACCGCATCGGCAATCGCACCGAAACCACCGACGCCCGAGCCGATGATCGTAGCCGTGCGCTCCTGGGCATTGGCATCCTGAGCTTGCCAGCCGGCTTGCTCCAAAGCCTGGCGCGCAGCTTCCATGGCAAACAGGATGAAGCGGTCCATCTTCTTCTGCTCTTTGGGCGGCGTCGCACGATCCGGGTCGAAACCCGCCTCGGGATCCTCCGCCAACGTCTGCACTGCGCCACCGACCTTGGCCGGCAGATCTGCCACCACCTCGTCAGGCAACTGACGCAACCCGGAGCGCCCCGCCAACAGACGCTCCCACACGGCCTCAACGCCGCTACCCAGCGGAGAAACCAGCCCCATGCCTGTTACCACTACTCGACGATCACTCATACCGCAATTACCTCAAACCGATTGAAGGCGCCTTACTTATAGCGCGCGGCGGCCGTACTTTTGGAAAGATTAGGCGCCATGACAAGACGCGCCGCCACAAAGGCATCCCATTCGGACGCATCCGGCAACGAAGGAATGGTGACCAGCTCACCCTGATCCAGACCGGACAACGCCGCGTCGACCATTTCCCCCGCCTCCATCACCATATCCGCTGGAATCTGTGTTGCATCGATACCGGAACGCTCCCAGATCTCGGTGCGTGTTACGCCTGGCAACACCGCCTGGACTTTAACCCCGGTGCCTTCCAGTTCCGCGTTCAACGACTGGGTCAGGCTCAACACGTAAGCCTTGCTGGCGCTGTAAGTCGCGTTGAACCGCTCGGGGAACAACGCCACCACCGAGGCAATATTGATGATCGAGCCGCGACCAGCCTTGGCAAAACTGGCGGCGGCTGCCGATGCCAGGCGCGTGACAGTCGTAACGTTCAGCTGGATCAACCGCTCGAGTTGCTCCATGTCGGCGTTTGCCAACAAACCATCGGCAGCTACGCCTGCGTTGTTGAGCAACAGGCTGATACTCGAATCACTGCGAAGCCGTTGCTCAACCTTCAGCACATCATCTTTTTGTGTGAGATCCGCCTTGAGCACTTCCACCTTAATGCCATGCTCCGCGCGCAACGTGCTCGCTGCGGCCTCCAACCGCTGCTCGTCTCGAGCAACCAGCAACAAATCAAAACCACGAGCAGCCAAACGCTCAGCGTAAATTGCACCGATTCCGGAGGATGCTCCGGTGACGAGGGCTGTTCCTTGGGTTTGGAGAGTGTTCATGAGCGAGCTCCTGAGGATGCGATAGAGAGATGAGCGCCTGGACGCATCGGCAAATAGGAGAATTATTATAGGCATAATCTCAAGGCAATATGATAGACGTAATTTTTTTGACTCCGATGAAAGGCACGCCACCTCGCTTTACGCCACAATGCAAAAAGGCCGGTCAATGACCGGCCTCTCGGCGTTGATGTTAAAGCTTAGTTCACTTCCAGCTTCTCGCGATTCTTATCCAGGATCGCTTTACCGATGCCTTTCACTTCCAGCAATTCGTCTACGGACGAAAACGGACCATTACTGTCACGATAAGCAACAATCGCCTTGGCCTTGGCTTCTCCGATACCGGACAGCTCACGCTGCAGGGTGGGTGCATCAGCGCCATTAAGATCGACTTTTCCTGTTTGCGCTTGAGGGGAAACTTCCTGCACCAAAGGTGCGTTGCCTGTCTCAGGCTTCACCGCAGGCGCGGCTATTGCAGCAATAGAGGCGCTGGTGAGCAGGGCAAAAACCAGGGAGTAGAAATAGCCAGTACGCATAAATGAAGCTCCATGACATCGATTGAGAAAGCAGCTTTTCCGAAGCTGCCTCCCAAACTTAGGCGATGTCTGGAGCCTGTCAAAAATGTGTCAGTTACAGGATGTGAAACGATCAGGGGTTGAGGCGACGTTGCTGGTAGGTCCGGTCAACGATATCGCCATCAGGGGCGTCGCCGCTGACGGTTTCGCGCAGGATCTGGCGGACGCGAGGGTAGCTGCCACGTTGTTCCGCGATGCTCGGATCATCATCGATAAAAGCCACGGGACGCAAGACTCGGCCCATGCGAAGTGCTGCAACCAGCTGATTGCCGGCAACGCCTGCACCGTAGATGGCGACTTTGGTGAGGCCATCATCCGGTTGGCGAACGGTACATGCTGCGCGGCGGTGAACCAGTCTCCCATGAAATATTGACGCATGCACAGGCGCAGACCGCCGATGATGACGAGGCTTAGCACCAGTAGTTAAAGACTATTGAGCGGAATAAAGGACTCCGCAATGAAAAATACTCACCGTCTATGGTTATGCCATAAGGTCTATCCGGGTGCGTTTCATTGGCACTGGATCCATGACGACAAGCCCTCTCTATGGTACCGTGCCCCGCAAAACTTAGTGTGGATGGTTGGCTAGCCATCACAGGAGCAACTATATCGCCTCCTGCGGCTTCCATCGACCTAACAAACTGATTTGTTAGTCAAGCATTCAAGGACAGTTCTTGTGCCCCTCCCCCTCGTGGTTGACCTCGACGGAACGTTGTTGCGTTCGGACCTATTAGTAGAAACCGGCATGGCATTTATCCGTCGCCATCCATTTCAGCTCTATAAAGCGGTAGGTTGGCTGGCGCAAGGTAAAACTGTGCTTGAGTCGCAACTGGCTTCTGCAACCGATATAGATGTTAATGTTTTACCTTACAACGCTATTTCTGTCATCGCGTTACTCACGTTGCTGGGCAATCAATTTGAAATTGAAAGACATGGCTCATTGGCGGTCATTTCTTCGGTAGCTGGCGACAGGGGCAGACCCTCCAACTGTTTATACGGCACAGCAAAAGCTGCCGCTTCCACGTTCTGCGAGGGTATGCGCGCAAGACTTTTCAAAGTCGGCGTTTCGGTGACTACCATCAAACTCGGTTTTGTTCAAACACCTATGACCAAGGGGCTCAACCTGCCTCCCCTGCTGATTGCACAACCTGAAAAGGTAGCACTTAGCATTGTCAAAGCGATGCAAATAAAACCAACACGCTGTACACCCCAACATTCCGGGCACTGATAATGCTTATTATCAAACATTTACCAAACTTTATATTCAAGCGGATAAATCTATAGTCAGATTTACTGCAAGTGATAAAACTTTATACATCCAGCTTCATCGACAACAGGGCTCTTCAATGTCAGTTTTAAACACCCTAGGAAATCTGCTTCAAAGGCATTTATTACTAATTGCCCTAGTCATTGTCATTCTGTTGAACCTGTACTACCTGAAGACGTACCCTATCAATGTTGCTGCCTTTGACTATCCAAATTATGCTCAGATGATTTTCTCCAGTGTATCCAATCTTATCCACGCCAGTGGATATACTTTTGCCTCACGCTTAGCACTCGATTTTGCTGGCGTACCCAACGGAGTAGACATCTATAATGTTAAATGGCTGCGACACTTACAGCACATTCATTTTTACTTCCACGTGTTCGCCATCGCAATTAGCACATTCATGTGCAATAAAGTATTTGGTAAAATCTCAGCCACACTTATGTGCCTAGCGTGGGGTGGCAGTCTGTTTTTCATGGGTGGGGTCAATTCCATCGGACCGGACTGGCTACAAGGAGACTTTCTTGCCATCGCACTGCTGACCGCTCTTTGGGCGTTCGATGTAAAAAATAATGCAAAAATAATTTTGTATATACTGTCCGCAGTTATTCTTACGGTTGCCTACCTTGTAAAGTTCAACTCCTTGGTAATCGCCCCTGTCATTGCGATGTTAGTAATTTTTGACAGCAAGGACTGGACTTGGAAAATCGCGACAGCCATCGTCAGCCTATCGGCGAGCACCATAATTATATTTGTATTTGTCGAAACCTTTCACTACCCGACGACCAATTCACGGCAACTGAGTTACGATCATGCTTGGGTTCTAATTGACGCAATACCAAACGACTACATCACTCAGGAACCAAACAAGCTGGGAATCAACAGTTTGAGGTGGCGGGCCCTTGGCGCAATTTTACCACCGGAATATTTCAGGGCTGCAGCCTATCAAGATGTTAATTGGGGCGCACCAAAAGAAGTAAGAGCGCCCTACCTCGCACAATATAATTATCTGATGAACGCATCGCGCTCGGAGTTGATTGATTTCACGACCAAGCATCCCCTGCCTGAAACATTTAATATTCATGTTTCGGCCATTCCCGGCTATTACTATATCGGGCTTCCGCAAACGGACGCCCTAGGTATAGCCGTGTATAAAGAATCGGTGCTGGCGATACCCGCGGCCTACATCGCGAAATTGATCAAGGGTTGGTTAGCTTTTTTCATCGAAAAACCGTTCCAACTCACACCTTTAAAATCAAATAGCTTGTATCTGATTATTGGCGACAATATTCAAGCGGATGGCAGCGTTAAAATGACCCCTCCTCCGGACGCTATACCTCAACACATGCCGTACTGGAATCCTGCCGAGAAAGCACAACACCAAGGCATGGTGTTTTTTGGTTGGATGAATTTCCTGACTCCGCCACCTTGGGTCTATGCCTTGCTGGCGTTCGTCTCATGTATCGCTATATCTAAAACACAAAACATCAGAAAAGCCTTTCAGGCAAGCTTGTTAGTATTGTCTACAGCATTACTGGTTAGTTCTTCCTTGATGCTACTGACTGTTCGATCCAAGGAAATGCTTGCACTGTTGCCCATAGTAAGTATCTTTCTCAGTTTTGGCTTTTCTAGCTGCATCAATTACTGCCTGACACAAAGATCCAACTTAAGCATGCTGGGCTTAAATGGAGAGCCAAAATGAAAATAATTCTTCCAGGCGGAGCAGGTTTGGTCGGGCAAAATTTGGTGGCACGTTTAAAAAGCCGCGGATACACTGACATCGTGGTGCTCGACAAACACCGAACGAACCTCGCCATATTAAAGTCTGTTCACCCAGAACTGACTATTGAGTATGCGGACCTTTCAAAAAAGGGTAGTTGGAGCGAACACTTTGTTGGCTCGGCAGTGGTCGTCATGCTACAAGCTCAAATCGGTGGCAATATCTATCAAGAATTCGTACAAAACAATGTGATTTCAACACGCCTAATATTGGACTTGATAAAAGCCAATCCGAACATGCACCTTGTTCACATTAGCTCGTCTGTACTGGAATCTAAAGCCGACGACTTCTATACGCAAACAAAGCGTGAACAAGAGG
This sequence comes from Pseudomonas sp. DR48, assembly GCF_019823085.1. Classification (NCBI taxonomy): domain Bacteria; kingdom Pseudomonadati; phylum Pseudomonadota; class Gammaproteobacteria; order Pseudomonadales; family Pseudomonadaceae; genus Pseudomonas; species Pseudomonas sp. DR48. Next base: position 23,344 of record NZ_CP081946.1, read on the forward strand.
AGTTGGTATTAGCCAGCAATATTTCCTGCCCGATTCTTCGACCCACCCTTATGTATGGCTGGTTTGACCGCAAGCACCTCGGCTGGCTTGCCCGCTTCATGAAAAAAACGCCAGTATACCCAATCCCCGGCGACGGTAAGTTTATGCGCCAGCCTCTTTACGCCGGTGATTTCTCCAACATCATTATCAATTGTATCGAGCAGCAAGAAAAACAAGGTATTTTCAATATTTCCGGACATGAAAAAATTGATTACATTGATATCATCCGCGAAATAAAACGAGTGACTCACTCGAAAACAAAAATCGTGAAAATACCCTATACACTTTTTTATGCCTTGCTTTGGATGTGGGCACTCGTTGATAAAAACCCGCCCTTTACAACGCAACAGTTAGCGGCCCTGAGTACAAAAGATGAGTTTGAAGTCATCGACTGGCCTTCAATCTTCGGGGTTCCCTACACCCCCTTTGCCATCGCCATAGACGAAACATTTAACAATCCAACTTATAGCAATATTGTGCTGGAATTTTAATGATGGGACAGCGAATCGCCGTATTAGGCGCAGGACCAATGGGATTGGCAGGTCACTTCGCAAAGCGCACTGGGCAAGGCCCGTTAATTGTCTGGCCAGCAACTGGAACCGGCTGTAGCGTTACGTGGAGGCAGTTTTTTTACCGATCGACTACAACAGAGCCGAGCGCGCAATAAAACTGTTTGTCATAGGGCGCAAGGCATGGCGGTTCAGCGATACGCCCAAAGGCGCCACCGCCAGTGCTCAGATTTACAAATTGGTCGAGACCGCCAAGGTCAACGACCAAGAGCCCTATACGTGGCAGCGCCACGTACTTGAGCGGTTGCCGCATGCATCCACGGTAGAAGACTACGAAGCGTTGTTGCCGTGGAACTGCTCACCGGAAATGCCTAGGTAAACCAAGGCCTCACCTTGCGGTGGGCGGAGTTTATGGATCTGTTACGAAGAAGCTGATCCATAAACCGGGCATTATGAAACCTTGGGGGGCGTCAGCGCTGTCGCGGCAGCCCCTGTAGCTCTTCATAGGTGACCTGAGTGACTGTTACATCATAAATACATACACTTGCTCAAGCCCCTGAATTGAGCTTTTCACCCACAACAGGATTGAACGCCGAATAGGCATCAACACCATTCGATACAGACCTGACTTTATTTTTTGGCTTGAATTTGAGAACCCTTTTCTCTACCAAATGCCAAGAGCCGTATCCCAAAATCAGAGCAATGATCACTGTAACAACAAGATAGGTTGGATAGGCAATACCAGGGAATTTTAGCAAAACAAACTGCTGAACCGGAAAAGCATAGATATAAACACCGTAAGAGCAGTCACCTACTTTATTAACCAAGCTCCCCAACCAACTTCTGGAAAGTCCATACGCCAAAACGACATACGGTAACGTAAGCCATAACAGGGCTTTCGAAAACGATAAATACGGTGCCAGAAGAAGGGTAATCATCACCATGACAGTTACGCCGGAGAGACTGAACCACCGTTCGAGCCCCCACTTCGCATAACATGCCCCAATCATGAAATAGATGCCTATTAACGGAATGTTTCTTACATCACTACCGTGAACCACCAGCAAAGGCGCATCTCGCCAGCACCAAAAAACTACAATCAGCGCAAACAATGCTGCGGTAACTGTGTATGCAAGACGACCGCCTTTGAATAGAAGCCCAAGCGCCACCACGACCAAATACATGAAAAATTCAATAGGTAAACTCCATAGAGGACCATTGATCACACTGGCAACTCTGGAGTGCTCCAGCACGCCCGGCAAATAAAATACCGGACTTAAAATTATGTTCTTCAAATACATAATGTATGCCAGATCCGAAAAATACTGCCTGACTGTCAACGTCGAAAAAACTGGACCAAGCAGAAACGAAGTTAGCACCACAACAACAATCAGGGCAGGAAATATTCGCAGCGATCGTTTAACTAAAAAGCTAATGACCGAAGGATCAAAACTCCAGCTTTTTGAAATCAAATAACCACTAATGATAAAAAATATCGCGATCCCGAGCCCACCATAGGAATCAATACCGATAAAAATCTCCGGAGTATTACCGTAAATATCGAATGAATGAGCATATAGAACCATCAGCGCGGCAACCAACCGTAACAAGTTCAAGTTATTATCCTTGTGCAGCATGTATTTCCGCCCTGATTTAATTACAGATGATAAGAAATTTCTATTCTTGCAACAGCTCATTGGTCGCGCAGGGTGATAGCCCGGCGCTTCGTCAGGCCTGGGCAAATGTCTTCGCTGGAGGACTGGATCACACGTATTCCCGTGCCATCATTGATGACGCGGTGAGGATGATACAACGCTACTTGGTCCTCTTGCAGCTCAATCAGCCTTTGCACCTTTCAGCTGTGAATTGGAGCGCGCCGCTTTTGAAGGCGCTTGTGCTGCTCTGCCAAGACGTCGTTGCGATAAAGCGTGTCGGGGAGGTCAGGAGCGCAGGAGTTCCTGAGCCTTGGATCGCTCGTCGCCTGTCGTTTCGGATCCGGCAAGTCTCGGTATTGCGAGTTTCGAGGGGCTCACACTATCGTGGCACAGGTCGCGCCCGGCGCTGCTGAGAGACGCCGGCGTTTATTCGTATGCAATCCACGAAGTACACCTACCGCCAGATGTGCTTCCCGTTTACCGTGACAAAGACTTCGAGGCCTTGCTGCCGCGGAACTACACGCCGAAAATTCCAGGTTTTGAACCGTTCAGACTCCAGGCGCTTAAGCCAAAGGCAAAACCCGTTGCGCTCCCAATAAAGGATTTTCACTAGATTACGAGGGCGATTCAGAAAGACGAAAAGTACGGGGTCAAATATCTGTCAAAAATATGTCCGTTACAGGATGTGAAACAATCAGGGCTCGAGTCGACGTTGCTGGTAGATCCAGTCAACGATATCGCCATCGGGGGGGGGGTGTAGCCACTGACGGCTTCGCGTAGGACCTATCTAGCGCGGATGTAATCGTTCAACCGCGCCGAGCGCTCGCCTTCCTGTCGTAAACCGGAGTTGCGAGCGAATGCCACTGACCTTGCGCGACGGGGCGCAAAGATCAAACTCAGCAATTGCGAAAAGCGGATCGGTGCCCGGAATCGACTCCAAGGCGAGCGGAGTGATCTACGGAGAGAACGGTGAAAAATGGATGATTCTCGGGGGTTACTGACGCACCTCAATCTTTGTGCGGGGATCCAATCAAGTTGACCAGGTCAGGGATCGGCTGCGTTACGACTCTGTGATCCCCCTCATCACCGCATGCCCTGTCAGTCAATTTATTAGCCACATCCCGTGAATCCATGTGTCATCCGTGGTACCATTTCGCGCAAATTAGAGCCTAATGGCCTTTTAGTAGCATTTGCTAAGATCTCCGTTGCTTTCCTGATCTTATTTTGTTTTTGTTTTTGTTTGAGTCACCAATATTCAGGAAGAGCTCTTGTGACTGTCCAAATTACATCTCCCACTATTCCGCTTATTGTCGATCTCGACGGTACCCTGCTGCGCTCCGATCTGCTGCTGGAAACAGGTATGGCTTTTGTTCGGCATAAGCCATTGAGCCTGTTCAAACCCTTTATTTGGTTGACCAAAGGCAAGGTGGCTTTAAAGGAAGGTCTCGCCCAGGCTACCCATATTGATGTCAGTGTCCTGCCTTTCGATCCTGCGGTCATTGAACTAATTGAAGTCGAGCGGAATAACGGTCGGACCATAGTGCTGGCGACAGCCAGCCATTACAGCCTGGCCGAACGTATTGCTGAACATCTTCAATTGTTTGACCAAGTGCTGGCCTCTGACAGCAAGCGAAACCTGTCGGCCCATCGTAAACGCGATCTGTTGGTCGAGCACTATGGTGAGCAGGGCTTTGATTACGTGGGTAACTCTCATGACGACGTCCCAGTCTGGGCGGTTGCCCGGAAGGCTTATGTGGTCAATCCGGAATCCGGTGTTGAGCGTGGCGCTCGGGCACAAGGCAATGTCGAACAGGTGATCCACTCCAATCCTTCCAGGCCGAAGGACTGGTTGAAGGCGTTGCGGCTGCACCAGTGGATGAAAAATGCGCTGATTTTCGTACCTCTAATGGCGGCGCATCAACTGACCAACCCCATGCTCCTATGGCAGGGAGTATTGGCCTTTCTGTTTTTTGGACTATGCGCCTCTAGCGTCTATCTACTTAATGACTTGTTGGATCTCGCCGATGACCGGCATCATCACTCCAAACGGCATCGTCCATTTGCCGCTGGACGATTGTCGATCAAATCCGGGATACAGCTCTTTCCCGTCTTATTGGTTGGCGCTTTTTCCGGGGCTGCATGGCTTCTGCCTTGGGAGTTTTCCGGAACCCTCATTGCATACTACATATTAACTCTCGCCTATTCGCTGTCATTGAAACGACAGATGGCTATCGATGTGATCGCCCTGGCTGCGCTTTATACCCTGCGCATCATAGCTGGCGCGGCGGCATTCAGTTTGGAACTGACATTCTGGATTTTGGCGTTTTCGATGTTCATGTTCCTGAGCCTCGCACTAGTTAAGCGCTACGCAGAACTGCGAGAAGCAAGGCGCAAGGGCGATACCGGGAAAACCCGTGGGCGAGGCTACTATCCCGCCGATCTGGAAATGATTTCCTCGCTGGGCGCGTCTTCCGGTTATCTAGCCGTAATGGTCTTGGCTCTATACATCCATGATCAGGCTACAACCGGGCTTTATGCCCACCCACAAGTGATCTGGCTAGCCTGCCCGCTGCTCTTGTTCTGGATCACTCGAGTGTGGATGCTCACTCATCGCGGGCAAATGCATGATGACCCTGTAGTGTTCGCCATCCGCGACCGCAGCAGTCTGGTCGTTGGCGCTTTGTTTGGGCTGGTGTTCTGGGTAGCAGCATGACTCGTCCGCAGCACTCTTGGGGATGCTATCCCTATGCCCCGCAGACTGCACACGCTTGTAGCTGGCGAAGCGAAGTCGAGGCTCTGCGCGATGCTGTGGTAGCCACGCACGGAAGCACCCTGCCGTATGGCAACGGACGTAGTTATGGAGACAGCTGCCTAGCCGCGAGCGATCAAGTGTTGTACATGGGAGCCCTGAATCGCTTCATCCAGGTTGATTGGCAGCAGGGAACCGTACAAGCAGAGGCCGGTGTAACCCTCGCCGAGATCCTGGCAATTTCCATCCCGCAGGGCTGGTTCCTGTCAGTCACACCTGGCACCCAGTTTGCCACCCTCGGCGGGGCCATCGCTAACGATGTCCATGGCAAGAACCATCACCTGCGCGGCACCTTTGGCAACCATGTGCGGCGCTTTGGTTTATTACGCCATAATGAAGGAGTGCTGACCTGCTCTCCTACCGAGCATCCCGAATTTTACACCTCTACTATTGGAGGTTTAGGTCTGACTGGGATTATCGTGTGGGCAGAAATTCAGCTTATCCCCATTCGCACCAGCCAGATCGACAGCACCGTAGTGCGTTTCGGCAATCTGGGCGAATTCTTCAGCCTGTCCGCCGAACTCGATCACCAGCATGAATACAGTGTCGCCTGGATCGACTGCCTGGCAAAAGGCACTCAGACCGGGCGGGGCGTATTCATCGTGGGTGACCACGCACGTTATGGTTCACTGGAAGTGGACGAGCGAGCGAAATTGAGCATGCCGCTGACACCGCCAGTGTCTCTAATCAACAACCTGTCATTGCGAGCCTTCAATGATATGTATTGGAGGGTGCATCCTGCCCAGAGCACACGCAAACGCGGTGACTACGAGCCCTTCTTTTATCCGCTGGATCGCATACTGCATTGGAACCGGATCTACGGGCGCCGAGGTTTCCAGCAATACCAGTGCGTGATACCCGACGCAGTGGCCGAGGTAGTCATGCACGAGTTGCTGGAAGCCATTGCAGACTCTGGCCAAGGCTCGTTTCTCGCCGTGCTCAAACGCTGTGGCAACATCGCCTCGCCAGGCCTGCTTTCCTTCCCTCTCCCCGGCACCTCTCTAGCCTTGGACTTTCCGCAGAAGGCTGACTTGGTGCGGCTGTTTGCAAGGCTGGATGCCATCGTTCGCGAGAGTGGTGGTCGCCTGTATCCGGCCAAGGATGCCCACATGACCGGCGACGATTTCCGCAAAGCATACCCCGCATGGGAACGACTGGAAGCACTGCGTGATCCCTCTCTGAATTCCCACTTCTGGAAACGAGTTACTGCATGAAACGAATTCTAATTATTGGTGCAACATCGGCCATTGCCGCTGCCTGTGCACGTCTATGGGCCGAACAAGGCAGCGAGTTTTTTCTCGTGGCCCGTAACCTCGAAAAACTAGAACAAACCGCAGCCGACCTGAAAGGTCGAGGCGCCAAATCAGTAACACTTCACTGCATGGATGCCACCGATTTTGTAGCACACGGCGCAATGCTCGACAGTTGCCTAGCGACCTTACAGCAAATCGATATTGCGCTCATTGCGCACGGCACATTGCCCAATCAGAAAGTCTGCGAGCAGGACGTTGGCGTAGCGCTCCATGAATTTGCCAACAATGGTACGTCGGTGATCGCCTTGCTAACGCTGCTGGCCAACCAATTTGAAACCCAGCGTTGTGGCACCTTGGCTGTGATTACCTCGGTAGCTGGTGACCGCGGTCGTCCGTCCAACTACTTATACGGTACCGCCAAGGCTGCGGTTTCCACCTTTTGTGAAGGTCTACGAGCACGTCTGTTCAAGGTCGGTGTACATGTCATTGACATCAGGCCGGGCTTTGTCGATACACCGATGACTCAAGGCTTACCATTACCTGCTGCACTGCTGGCCAAGCCTGAGCAGGTGGCCCAACGCATTGTAAAAGGTACTGATCGCAAAGTTGACGTCCTCTACGCCCCGGGATTCTGGGTATTAATCATGATGATAATTAAGTTAATTCCTGGCGTAATTTTCAAAAGAATGAATATGTAAAATCAGTTACTTCCAGACGGGTGGACAGTGCGAATGTTGTAGTTATGCTGCAGGCGCAAATTGTTGCGCAATAACAATGTACCGCGCTTCTGATCACTGATCATGATGGTCATCCGGAAGTTGCCGCAATTCATATTCAAAAAAATAAATTTCTGATATTCAAACTTTTAGACAGGCTGGTGTGGATCCTTGAAGCTATTCAAGTCGGCAGATAATGAGCTGCTGATCGAGCGCAGTATCAAATGCATAGCCGTATTGACGGTGCTTTACGCGACCTATCTGGCGTTTCGTTTTTCGGGGCAGCCATTGCTCGAATTGTTCGGCTTTCGCCAGCCCCAAACAGCGCTGACCTCCTTCTGGTTCATCAAGGAGGGTTTCAAGTTCGCCTACGAAACACCCGTCTCCGGCGCCCCCTGGTCAATCCCGTTCGAATTCCCGCTCTATCAGGCGCTGGTGGCGCTGATCAGCAAGTTCACGGGCATCGATCTGGGCAAGGTCGGCAGGATCGTTTCTTTCGTGTTCTTGGTGCTGTGCCTGCTGCCAGCTCGCTCCATCTGCCTGTCGTTGAAACTAGCCCCGCGCACTTTCTACATTTTCGCCGGTCTGCTGTTCTCCAGCCCTCTTTACCTGTTCTGGGGGCGCACCTTCATGATCGAGACGGTGGCGGGATTCTTCGCGGTCGCCGCGATTAAGTATTTCCTCGATTTCCTGGCCACTGGTCGCCACCGGAACGCGATTTATTTCACCACTCTGATTTCGCTTTCGATCCTGCAAAAAGCCACCACCGGCCTGCCGGTGCTGGCGGTGATGGCACTGGTATTCCTGGTCCACGAAACCCAGCGTCATGGGGGCATGTTCAAAGCCATCAGTGCACGCAACATCACTTTAGGCATTCTGCTTTTCGCGCTGCCTATCGTGTTCGGGGTTGCCTGGACCCAGTACACTGACGTGCTCAAGAACCAGAATGAATTCGGCAGCGACCTGACGTCCAGCGCGCTCTCGTCATGGAACTGGGGTATTTTGTCTCAACGCTTTTCCCAGCCGTTGTATGGCGAGGTCATCTGGTCACGCATCGTCAAGGGCAACCTGTCGGGCGTCTTCGGTATCGCAATCATTCTTTGCGCCCTGTTGATGGCTCCCGACACCAGAGCTCGCCTGGTGGTGCTGACGAGTTGTGTCCTGGCATTGCTGCCCCTGTTCATATTCACCAACCTTCATCTAGTCCATAGCTACTACCAGTCGGCCAGCGTCATTTTCATCATCTTCGCACTGGCCGTGGCGCTGTCCCAAGGCCTCGCTCAGCCGCAGTCTCGCCTGTGGATATTAGGGCTGTTCGTTGCCTTGCTGGCCAACAACTACAGCACCTTCGCACAAGGGTATGGCGAAAACCTGCGACAGAAGATTGACCTGAGCAACTCCAAAGATCTTCTGGTGGCTGACACGCTGCAGCACAACATGAAGGACGGTGAGGCGTTTACCCTGTACGGCAACGACTGGAGTTCGTCGATCGTCTACTACGCACAACACAAGTCATTCACCATTGCCAACAGCTTCAAGGATCTGGACAAGACCATCGACTCCCCCGAGACCTTTCTGGGTGGCGCGCCCCTGAGCGCGGTATTCGCGTGCCCTCCGGTTGAGAAGCCCAGCTTTGGCCAATTGGTTAACCAGCAACACAAAGACGGTCAGTGGAAGGTCGCCGAAGTATCAGGCTGCTACATCAGCCTGCCACAGACGAATGTGGGCCTGAACCTACCGAAGGCCCCAGCGCAATGCATTGGCAGCCTCGACTTCGCGAACCCGACCACGCAAAAGCTCGCAGGCGCCATTGAAGTCAGGGGCTGGACCGTCGTGGATGTGGACCGAAACCAGCTGCCGTCACAGGTCTACATCATTCTTACCGATGCTCACGAGAACGTGCGCTACTATGACGCGGCCCAGTACACACGCCCTGATGTAAACGACTTCTTCAAAAAATCCGACCTCGGCAACGCCGGCTTCGGCCGCGTTATAGACACCCGCGACCTCAAGGGCAGCTATGCCGTTGGCGTGGCCCGCGTGGTAGGCAAGGAACTGCAGTTGTGCCAATTTCACCAAGACATCCAGGTTGACCCGCAATGACCGCTATTAATATTAATGAACGTATCATCTTGCCCGGCGGCGCCGGGCTGGTCGGACAGAATCTCGTGGCTCGCCTCAAGGCCAAGGGCTACAGCAATATCGTGGTCATCGACAAGCACCGCGAAAACCTGGAGATCCTCAAGCGCGTACAGCCTGACGTGACCACTATTTTTGGTGACCTGTCCATGCCCGGCGAATGGCAACAGGCATTCGCCGGTGCCAATGTGGTCGTCATGCTGCAGGCACAGATCGGTGGTATTGACTATCAGGAGTTCGTCAAGAACAACGTTGATGCCACCCGCCTGATTCTTGAACAGATCAAACTGCACAGCATCGACTATCTGGTGCACATCAGCTCTTCGGTGGTCGAATCGGTGGCCGACGACTTCTACACAAAAAGCAAAATAGACCAGGAAAAGATGGTGCTGGAAAGTGGCATCCCCTGCCCGGTGCTGCGCCCGACGCTCATGTTTGGCTGGTTTGACCGCAAACACCTGGGCTGGCTGTCGCGCTTCATGAAGAAGGTTCCAGTCTTCCCAATTCCTGGTCATGGCCGCTACATGCGTCAACCGTTGTACGTAGGCGATTTCTGCAATGTCATCATCAGCTGCATACAGAACCGTGTGCGCGACGGCATCTATAACGTATCGGGGCACGAAAAAGTCGACTACATCGACATCATTCGAGAAATCAAGCGTGCCACCGGCGCCAAGGCCGTGATCGCACGCATCCCCTACGGCCTGTTCTACAGCCTGATCTGGACGTGGAGCCTGTTCGACAAGAACCCACCCTTCACCACCCAACAGCTGGCTGCACTCAGCGCCAAGGACGAATTCGAGGTCAATGACTGGCCCGGCACCTTCGGCGTGACCTACACGCCGTTTGCCAAGGCGATACAGGAAACTTTCAACGACCCCACTTACAGCAAAGTGGTTCTGGAGTTTTGACGATGGGACAAAGAATCGCAGTGTTAGGCGCCGGCCCCATGGGCTTGGCAGTGGCCTACCAACTGGCCAGGGACGGGCATGAACCCGTGGTATTCGAGGCGGATGACCGTGTGGGTGGAATGACCGCTGCGTTCGATTTCTCGGGCACCACCATCGAGCGCTACTACCACTTCCACTGCATTTCTGACCATGCCTTCCTGAAGGTACTGGACGAGTTGGGCTTGGCCTCGAAAATGCGCTGGGTCGAAACCAAAATGGGCTATTGGTATCAAAACCGCTTGCAACCTTGGGGTAACCCCATTGCTCTGCTCAAGTTCAAGGGCCTGAGCCTGACAGCCAAAGTCCGTTATGGCCTGCACGCATTCCTGTCCACCAAGAGAAATGACTGGAAGCCTCTGGACAACGTCGAAGCCACGGGCTGGATCAAGCGCTGGGTCGGGGCCGAGGCCTGGGAAGTGCTATGGAAGCGCCTGTTCGACTACAAGTTTTACCATTACACCGATAACCTGTCGGCAGCCTGGATCTGGAGCCGCATCCGCCGCATCGGCCGCTCGCGCTATAGCCTGTTCCGCGAAAAACTCGGCTACCTGGATGGCGGTTCTGACACCCTGCTGCAAGCGCTGAAGGTCGACATCGAAAAACACGGCGGGATCATTTGCCTGAAGTCGCCGGTCAACCGCGTGATCATCGAACACGGCAAGGTTCAGGGTGTGGTCTGCGGGGAAGAAATCCAGCGCTTCGACAAGGTCATCAGCACCGTGCCCCTGCCCTATGTGCCGTCCCTGATGCCGGACCTGCCGCAGGACATTCTCGCGCGCTTCGCAGCCCTCAAGAACGTCGCGGTGGTCTGCGTGATCGCCAAGCTGCGCAAGCCTCTGACCGAGAACTTCTGGCTCAATACCAACGACCCCGAGATGGATATCCCAGGACTTGTCGAATACACCAACCTGCGCCCAATGAACGAACACATTGTCTATGTGCCGTTCTACATGCCTGGTGAACATCCTAAGTTCGCCGAACCGGACCAAGCTTTCCTCGACAAGGTGCGTCGCTACTTAAAGAAGATCAACCCGACGCTGAACGATGAGGACTTCATCGATATCCGCGCCAGCCGCTATCGGCATGCGCAGCCCATTTGCGACCCGGGCTATCTGGACCGACTGCCGCCGGTTTCGCTGCCCGTGCAAGGCTTGTGGGTAGCCGATACTTCCTACTACTATCCCGAGGATCGCGGTATTTCCGAGAGCATCGATTTCGGTAGAAACATGGCAAGGGATGCAGTTAAGTGAAACAACTGCTTAATCGACAGTTCCTTGCCTTTCTGGTGACGGGGGGTAGTGCAGCTGCTGTCAACTTCTTCTCGAGGATTCTTTACAACCAATGGCTGAGCTTTTCAGTCTCGATCGGGCTCGCCTACCTGACCGGCATGATCACCGCCTTTGTACTGGCACGAATGTTTGTCTTTACCGAAAGCCAACAGCCCATCCATCACTCGGCAATGTTCTTTGTACTGGTCAACCTGGTTGCGGTCGTACAGACATGGATCATCAGTATTGGCCTGGCATCGTACATTCTGCCTGCAATGGGCATGGAGTCCTTCAAGCATGAAATAGCGCACGCATTCGGCGTGGCTGTGCCGGTGTTTACCAGCTACATCGGCCACAAGCGCTGGTCATTTCGCTGAAATCGCGCATACAGACGCCCGGGCCATGGCCCGGGCTCCGAAAATGCGACCGCCTTGGGCCGCGCCCACAGCACCTTCAACAATGCGTTCATCTCAGCGTAGCAACCCGCAACGGCTTCTAGTTAGTTTTCAACTGTCACCGCTAAGGGCAGATGGCTGGATTGACGGCGTGTACGCCCTAACGGGGGTCGGTCTGGTCCGAGAGCAGAGGCTCCCCAGTAAGGCCGAACGCTTCATCCATGGCTGTTGAATGGCTCCATCCACTCGCATCTGTTTCAAGATGTTCACTCTAATATGCATGTCGTACAATGCATTTATCTGAGATGAATTCTGTCTTGAATGAAGGTATCGCGAGAGCGGGCGTCAGTTCTTCCGTAAAGAGGCTGCACAGCTAGAGATTTTGATTCTTGATTATTGCGAGATGTCAATTAATAAGAATTGGGCACATCAATAACAATCTTGGATGCAGGTGGCGGTCAGCCAAGCACCATTGTTTTGCGGGTGGCAAATTATTCTAAACATAAATGTGGGGCGAGGTGGAAAATTGAAATTCGGTTTTTTTTCTGGGGAACGTCTCGCGAGAGATATGCTTTTAAATTTTTTGGCAGTACTGGCATTTTCATACGCGCTTTTTATCGCTGTGTATTATGCTGGTCAGCCAGTGCTGGAACAGTATAGTTTTAGACAGACGCAAACGGCGCTGACATCTTTATGGTTCGTTAAGGAAGGCTTCAAGCTCGCGTATGAAACCCCTGTTGTTGGTGCGCCATGGTCAGTACCATTTGAGTTTCCAATCTATCAAGGGCTCGTGGGTTTAATATCGAAGCTAATCGGTTCCGGGCTGGATGCGACGGGAAGAGTAGTATCTTTTCTATTTTTGACGGCTTGCCTGTTTCCGGTTAGAGATATCTGTCGGCAATTGTCGTTGCCGAAAGCTGTGTTTTTTGTTTTTGTAGGGCTTCTTTTTTCCAGTCCTATTTATTTGGAATGGGGCAGAAGTTTCATGATGGAAACGGCAGCAGTTTTTTTTGCTGTTGCTGCAATAAAATATTTTATTGAATTTTTAGCGTTGGCTAATAGAAAAAACGCGCTGCTGTTTCTTTTATTTATAACGCTGTCCATTCTCCAAAAAGCGACTACCGGGCTTCCGGTTCTCGCAGTGATGGCCTTGTTGTATCTGTTTCATGAGGTAAGCAGTAATAAAAGTGTGCTAAAGGCGTTTACCGTTAAAAATATTTGCACTGCCTTTATATTGTTCGGTTTGCCTATTGTTATAGGGTTTGGCTGGACGTTTTATACGGACGTCGTGAAAGTAAAAGGAAATTTTAGTACATTCCTAACCTCAAGTGCTCTATCTCAGTGGAATTGGGGGACGGTTTCGCAGCGCTTTTCCGAAAAGTTGTACGTTGAAGTTATTTGGACGCGAATGCTGAAGAACAATTTGGGGGGGATCCTTGGTTTGGTGATAATGCTAAGCGCTATGTTCGTGTGCAGACGCAATAAGCCGAAGGTGGTTGTGGGAGCCTCTATTTTGTTGGGTATTCTGCCACTGTTTATTTTCACCAATCTTCATTTGCAGCACCTGTATTATCAGTCAGCAAATACAATCTTTATAATCTTCGCTCTTTCGGTAGCGCTAGTTGTTGTTTTTGAGTCGAGACGTTCGGCGGGAGTGATGCTATTCTGGTTTTTGATGTTGATAGTGAGCAACTATATTGCTTTTAGTGGAAGCTATTATTCCGATATAAAAGCCACCTTTAATGTTGGTAATAGTCAGGATCTGGCGGTTGCATCGGCATTAAAGAATAATGTGAAACCAAATGAGGCATTTGTTGCGTTCGGCAACGACTGGAGTTCCTCTTTTGCTTACTACTCGGAACGAAAATCTTTCACTGTTCCGAATTGGTATAAAAACTACAATGATGTGCTTGCGAATCCGGAAAGCTATCTGGGTGGGGTGCCGCTTGGAGCTATTGTCGTATGCCCCGAGGCCCCAAGACCCCAAGGTCGTGACCTATTGGATTTATCCTTTAATAACAAAAAATTCAAGCTCATGGAGACAGGTGGTTGCTTCATGGGCACGCCGGAGCGTGTGGTTGATCTCAGCAAAAACAAGATTACCGCAAACTGCGAAGGCTCTATCGACTTCGTGCTGAAACCCGAAAAAATCCCCCAGACTTTGTCAATCAGTGGCTGGACGGCTGTCTCGGGTGCTAAAAGCGAGTTGGCCGACAGTGTTTACATTACGCTGACGGACTCAAAAGGCTCGATTAACTATTACGAAGCGTCGTCTGCTTTAAGACCTGACGTTAGTGCGTTCTTCAATCAGCCCAATCTTGGGCCAGCAGGTTACAGTCGAATAATCGATGTTAAATCTTTATCTGGAAATTATTCGATCGGAATTGCAAGGCTCGTCAAAGATACGCTTGAACTGTGCCAGTTCAAGACAGACGTGAAAATTACAGATTGAGTGTGCGGGAGTTTTGAGGGACCTCTTGCCCACAGCGGGCAAGAGGTATAGCAGATTTTTTAGCGCTGTGAAGGTTGTCGCAGCTCGAAGTTGAGCTGCGATAACTCAGCACGATTATTTCAGAGGTAGTGCAGATGGAGTGTAAGCGCTCCATAAACTCCACCTACTTGATGGGTTACGGTTACCGTAGCATCTCTGGCGAGCAGTTCCACGGCAGCCTTGATCCAATGCTGTCCAGGTAACTGATGGCTTTGCCCAGTGCATTTTGCGCCGTCCTTGTGGCTGCGTTTTATCCAGCCATGTTTGCAACTGCGCCGACACTGGCAGGCTTTTTTGCTGTCGGCTTCCGTGGCGATGTTCATCGCCGACTTCTTTAAAATCTCGCTCGAAACCGTACAGCTTGTTGATCAGATTCAGGGCGATATCGGCACGCCCGGTTTTGCCTGTAGGCTGCACCGTTTGTGCCTCGAAAAACTTGAGCCGCGTTTATGCCCAACAGCCTAAACGATCGACACCGGACTGCGCACCCAAGGCGTTATAAACAGCATAATCATCGGTTATCAGGTGTTCGACCAGCGCCGCGAGGCCATCAATGAATTTTTGGAAGTCGACGGTCTTAGGGTAGAGATAGACTCGACTTTCATGTGGGACGCATCATCAGGTGATGGCTCCGGAAAGGAATCGGGAACACAGCATCCGGGATCAAGTGGCGGGTTTGAATGAAGGGTTTATGGAGTAGTTACGAATAATCTGAGCAATTATTATGAATATCAAATCCCCCCTAAAAAAAACAAACAGCCCAACTAACACACAACAACTAACCCAGAAGACACCACAACAAAATAAAACGCGACTTACAGAGCTCATTAAAATAATTGGCTTTTTGCCTACCAGGCAAAAAGCCAATTAGCAACTTAGCAACTTAGCAACTTAGCAACTTAGCAACTTAGCAACTTAGCAACTTAGCAACCTAGCGCGTGCTACCTCTAACATTTGTTACAGCATATTCAAAGCCCTCGTTTTCACAGACCAAGGGAATGATACGTTCTAGTGCATGCAGCAACGAGCCATCATACGGAAGAGGCTCTGCAGGATAATCCTCCCACTTCAAACACAAATTGACTAGTGGTGCCAATACTTCTGAGCGAGCCCAGAACATTGTTCCCACCGGAAAGTTAATATTGTTAGGCAACTTGTCAATCGACAAGCGTAAAGCTAGTTCTTGAGCAGGTTTTTCGTTTGCATCCCAACCCACAACATTCGAATCATCTGGAAAAATCAACCCAAACTTCGGATTCAAGCACATTTGACCAACGATGACGTCAGCCATATTTCCAGCTGCTCCGCCCAACAAATTATCCAAGAGGAAGTGGAACCATTTTCGACCAACCTCCAAGTCTTTGACATCAACAGTTTTCTTAGTGTGAATATGCCCAACAATTTGATAATTTTGTACGAGCTCTGAACCGAAAGCAGTCAGCAAGGGACCAATGTCTCTCCCTCTATTTGGAACAACTTCAACACAGACAGCCTCTACGTTACTAGCCTTTAATAGAGCCAGGATTTCAAGCTTAGCTTCTAACGATGGAGCACTGATAAATAGATCTGGCCTTACCTTGTTCGCCTTGAGTCTTTGCAAAATTTCCGGGAGTAAATCCGGATAGAAAACGTGAATATGAAGCGCTATCTTTGTGTCATCCAACACATCGGCAACTATTGTCTTTGGCGTCAGCACTGGACGTAGCCAAGAGCCCTGAGGTTTACCTGCCTGAAGGAAATGAGAGTACGGATCAATCTCAAGATGATCGAGATTGTTCTGTTCAAGGTAGATACCCGGATGAAAGCCAGGGAAAGGTTTCTTTCTGCCTATTCCGCGCACCCAGGAACGCATATACATACAGAGCAGGTCGCCATCACTAAAGTTCACCCGATGAGAATCTCTGAGAAAATCAAAATCGGTCAAATCGGAGTCTTTCACGATCAAATAATCTGCATATTCCTGCTTCGTTCGCGCTTCGACAACATGCGCAATCCGTTCCAAATTTTCAATATATTTATTCATATCGAAATAATCTTGAGATTTAGAACGACTCTGCTTACTGACGTCAGCTCTCAAACTTTGAGAGTTCGCTAACGAAAGGATTTTTTCTGCCATTGATACAGTATCCAGATACGGCGCCACACATTCTTTAGCAAGACCGCACGAAGATAAGAAGTCAGCTATACCCGTAGTTTTATCAAAACACACAATCGGTAAGCCGTGGCTGAGTGCATCAATGGCGACATTGGGCAACGGATCCAGTCGCGACGTCAGCAGGAAAATATCGGAGTTTTCATACACTGTATCGATGGCGGAGGTTTCGGAAATGAAAAATACATTTTTCTCGAGGTTCGCTCTCGCTATTTGATCTGCCAAATAGACAGAATAGCCTATATCGTGATCGGGATTGTAGCCTTGTCCAACCCAGACAAAACGGCAGTTTTTACCACCTGGTGCATTGACCACCCTTGCAGCACATTCAATGAAAAGGTCCACTCCCTTTCTCAGCTGAACGTAACCGGCTCCAAGGATTACGACCTGCCCCTCAGCACTCCCATTAGGTCGCATCGCATTAATAATGCGTTGTTGCTCCCTCTCGATTTCGGAAGAACTATGGTTCTCGGGAGGCAAAAGGCAGCGGCCTTGGGGAAGAATATGCGTATGCCCTTTGTTTAGCTCCGCGTACTCCGCCTGGGCACTTTTCAATGTAATGTCTGTTGAAAATATCAGCTCACCTGACCAAAAAAGCGCTTCTCGAAATGCACTGCGAGGCCGAGTATTTGCGGCGAATTCATGCACTAGGCTTAAGCAAGGAACAAACCGCTCAGCAAGAGCAGGCAGTACGTATCTGGCTTCAATACTATTCGCTATTGCGCAATCTATATTGAAACGCTCAAGTATCTGTTTTACGACCGCCTTGGTAATTACCGAGTTATTTTTTATATCCGCGACGGGCCCAATTACCGCAGCACCTGAAGCTAAAAATGCATCCTCTAAATCCCCCCCACCAAGAAGAAGGGCGACAACGTTGTACTTTTTAGACAGGTTTATAATTATATTGAGACTTAATATAGGTGCGCCTGTCCTGGAAGCTTCGTGACTGACAACCAAAAACGTTTTGCGTAATGGATCGATAGACCCGTTTGCACCCCGAACTTCAAGAGCAGGCATGGCTCCCATGCGCCCCTCCCTTTTACCTGTAGATCGATAATGCATCTCTGGATCTACGCCGGAGTTTTTTACATCAGGGTAAAGAGCACGATATAACTCAGCATCAAAAATGTCCGCGTCTTGGATTTCAATAGAAAGCGGACGTCCTTCAATAGCTCCATTTACAAGGAAGTGCTCTTCTGGAGAAACCCCGATAGCAGCCACATCTGAGTTAGCATGTAAATATTTATTGTACTCAAAGCTAAAATGCTTTGAAAGCACACGTGCAAACGGGTGCTCAGCCGCCCCCATTAGCTTACGCGCCGCTCGCATAGCTTTCCACGGACGGGAAGAAAATATAATTTTCAGACACTCGGCCAGAACTATAGTTAGCTGATGTTTACTATCCAGCAATACTTCGAACTGATGATGAGCCTGCTTATTTCGCTCATTCAAGGAACGATTCTGTTCCCTTAGGGAAAGATTTTCATCTCGCTGCTTAACCAATTCAAGTTTTAAATTCTCCCGTTCAGTCAGTACAGTGGAAACTTTCGCTTCTAGCCCCTTCAGTCGCCCCTCAAGTCCATCAGAGAGCTCTCTAAGTTTGGATCGTTCTGCCTGAGCATCTTTAATCTGTAGGTGAAAGTCAGAGATCCTGGAGTGCCGACCTTTAATCATACTGATCCCTTTCAGCGCCATATCGAGTGCATCTTGACTCAATTCGGCTTTACCCTTAGGTACGTCCAAAGGGTAGTTGAAAGCAGCAAAATCCCCAGCATACAAAAGTTTTATCAACTCCGCAGACCTTGACGTAACAAAGCTTTCAGAGTAAGGAATTAGACTTTGGTTAGCTCGATTTGTCACAAACGGTGCAATAAACCCATCACCTATAATACTTTCAAGCTTTGCTTCCAGGCTCGACGTATCTTCTAACTGCGCAACAATGTCGTATTTTATTAAATCAGGACGCAGCAAGGCTACTTGTGGAGTCCAATGAGGATCCAAAAAACTCGGAGCCTCAACAGCTAACAAATATTCAAGAAAACCTTCAAAAGCATTCGAGATATCAACGGTGCTCGCTATTTTATGACAATAAAATTCATGCTTAACATACCGTCCTATTTGCAATGGCTCACGAAGTAAAATTTTTGATTGCCAAGCTGAAAATATACGTTCGTAAGGATTTCGAACCACCGCAAAACGAAAAACCCCATCGGTGTTAACTAGCTCACCCAGCCGGGACTCAGAAAGACCGGTAACTGATGGCGCAACCAGATGAAAGGTGTCATGGATGGTTAACTCTGGCGTACTCTCTAAACTTTTCAGGTCTTTATTGATGTCAGGCACATAACCTTCAAGCTTAGCAAACCACCATTTTAATGAAGTGGAGCCTGCTTTCGGCGTCGACACATAAAAAATCTTATATTTTTCAGAGTAGCATGAGCTATATCTCATCAACTCCGCTTGACCTTTAGAAATAACACCAAACATAACACACCCACCCTTTATCACAGATTTTTTTCATATAACAACAAACCGTCTACAGCACCCTACTAACAGGCAACTAAACCATGAGTTAACAATACCAAAAAAAACCCCTAGTTAATGCCGGAGAGACTCGAAACACCAAAGTATCCATGACACGATAAAATTCATTCGGCTGATAATTCGACCATCGCCCGCGGCCAGTAGAGAAATCAACTGCGGACCGTTGTCCAGCCGCAGCCATTCTAATAATTTTGTGATATTTAGGATATTGCAGCCCCGCCACTTCAAACCCTAATAACATTTTAATGAGCGACCCGAAGTAAAATGGTGGAGTCGTCAAGAATCGGATCGTCCAGCGAGAGCCGGGTGAACAGGCATAGCAAGGCACTTCCACGGAACGCATCCATCGTCGGATCACTTCAAGAAAAACCAGTTTTGCAGCAAACGAATAGGGCAGCATGGGCTCCAAAGGTACAACTTACGACCATCACCCACCTTGGGAAAGTACGGTTCAATCAGCGCCAGTAATCCGCTCCAGAGCACCACCCGCGCGATTTCAGCCAGAAAGCGTTCATGCCGGGGTTGCTTACGCTTGCTGACGTATTCGAAATCGGAACAGCTCATCTGGTTCATGCAGGCCTCAGGTCAGGTAGTCATGGCGTATTCAAGCACATCTGAGGACTTGTTCCGAGTTTCTCCAACACACCTACGACAAAAAAACTGCGAAAAGTTGACAGTCGGGTGCGCTTCCTGACCAAGCGCGCGAAATGCCTAAAAGTCGAACGCGATTACCCCTACGCCCCAAAACAAAATCTACTTCAGCACGCGGGTGACGATCGAAGACGCGGATGACAGGGCATCGTGCTTCCAGATTGTAGGCACTGACGGCTGGACCTGAAACTGTATCTGATCAGCGTCGCCCCCATACACTGGCGAACAGTTCGTGTAGATCGTCGCGATCGACTACCCCTGAATCTCAGCGACGAGTTATCAGACTTAGGCGGGCGATGCCTGATGACCTCTGCATCTTCGAAGCCAAGTGATGACAGCCAGGTCGAAGCTATCGCCGGCAAAACGTACTATCAACTCACCGCCTTCAAAGAACTGGACCAGGATTCAGAAAGGTTTCCGTTATGCTGGTATTCAGAAAAGAGTTTTTTTGGATTGTGCAGAGTAAGGTACGCCGTGATCGGCGCAGGACGTAGTAAGGGTCGTAGTGCATTCATCTTGCATCAAAAGTCTGCATGAGAGGTGAGAGGCTGCACCGAACCAGCGCTTTTGCAGTATTTCGGCCTGCAGCATGCGCGGTAACTGTGTCGCACTTGACCATAGGCGCAGCAATAGCAGTAATAGCAGCGCTGTAACCATAAGTGACGCTCCATGACATTGATAAGGAAGAACAGCTTTTCCGAAGCAGCCTCCCAAACCTGGCTCATGGGGCAATTCTGTCAAAAATGTGTCCGTTACAGCATGTGTAACGATCAGGGCTCGATGCGACGCTGCTGATAAATCAAGTCGACGATTTCACCATCCGGTGCGTAACCACTGACAGTGTCACGCAGAAGTTGGCGAACCCGCGAATAATCATCGCCCTCAACGGCAGACAGCAACTCCATCAACTTGCCTTTGAGCACTTCCCAAGGCAAATGATCTTCCTTGGCGCTCATGATCATCGGATGCCGGGTAGCAGACACGTTGTCGCCGATCAGCAACTCTTCGTAAAGCTTTTCCCCAGGACGCAGACCAGTGAACTCAATGGAAATATCGCCGTGCGGGTTTTTCTCCGAGCGAATGCTCAGGCCAGACAGGTGAATCATCTTCTCCGCCAACTCGACGATCTTGACCGGCTCGCCCATGTCCAGCACGAACACATCCCCGCCCTGTCCCATGGATCCGGCCTGGATTACCAGCTGTGCCGCCTCGGGAATAGTCATGAAGTAACGGGTAATCTTCGGGTGGGTAACCGTCAAAGGGCCGCCCGACTTGATCTGGCTGTGGAAAAGCGGAATAACCGATCCCGATGAGCCCAACACATTACCGAACCGCACCATGGTGAAACGGGTCTTGTTGACCCGGGACACATTGGCCTTATCCCCGAATAACACCGGCGCCAGCTCACGACTGAGTGCCTGTAAGGTCAACTCGGCCAACCGCTTGGTGCTGCCCATGACATTGGTCGGGCGCACAGCCTTATCGGTCGAGATCAACACAAAGTTTGCAACACCTGCCTCCAATGCAGCCTGAGCGGTATTGAGCGTCCCGATCACATTGTTCAGCACACCTTCGGCAATGTTGTGCTCAACCATCGGCACGTGCTTATAGGCCGCCGCGTGATAAACCGTGTCCACGCTCCAGGTCTTCATTACATCCAGAAGTTTATGGGGATGGCGAATCGACCCCAGTATTGGCAACAACCGGACAGGCAATGACTCACGAGCAATACGATGCTCGAGTTCGGACAAAATGCTGTAGAGATTGAATTCGCTATGATCGAACAACAACAGTGTGGTTGGTCCCAGAGAGAAAATCTGACGACAGAGTTCGGAACCAATCGAACCGCCCGCCCCCGTCACCAAAACGGTCTTGCCTTTGACGCATCGAGCCAGCAAATCAGGCTGCGCCGGCACCGAATCCCGCCCCAACAGATCAGCAATGTCGACTTCCTGAATGTCGTCCACCTTGACCCGACCACTGGCCAGATCAGTGAAATTCGGAACACTGCGCACATGGAGCGGGAAGTCCTCCAGAAAATTGAGAATCTCCCTACGCCGCGCACGAGTCGAAGACGGCAACGCCAGAAGGATTTCCTGTGCACCCGTTACGTCGATCATCTGCTGAATATGCTTGGGCTTGAAGACCTGCAACCCGGCAATTGAACGATCCGCGATAGAGGAATCGTCATCGACAAAGGCGACAGGACGCATCACGCGCCCCATGCGCAACGCTGCAACCAACTGGTTCCCCGCGACGCCAGCCCCGTAAATGGCGACTTTGGTCAAACCATCGTCTCGATTGACAAACGGTACATGCTTGGCAGCGGTGAACCAATCGCCCATGAAATACTGACGCATGCACAGACGCAGGCCGCCAATGATCACCAGGCTTAGCCACCAATAATTGAAGATGATGGAGCGCGGCACCACGACTTCGTGATTGCTGTACCAGTAGACCACCACAGCGAGGATGAGGGAAGACAGACTGACTGCCTTGACGATGGCAATCAGTGCATCATTACCGAAGTAGCGCATGACAGCGCGGTACATGCCAAAGCGCACAAAAAGGGGAATGGCGATAATCGAGGCGCTGACGAAGAGCCAGAAATGGGCCTTCAGCGGATTGTATACGTCGTCGATACCCAGGCGAACAATAAAGGCCAGCCACAAAGCGACCCACACCAAAACCACATCGGTGGCAACCTGTATGAGTCTTTTTTGCCTGCGAGGCAAACCCAGCAACACTCTGCGTATTTTATCCATTCAAGCGTTCGAGCCCGTAGCCCCCTCCTTTTGCGCGGTCGTCGATCGGCATTGTAACCTCTTGAGGACGAGATCGCCCAATACTTGCACGTGGCAGGTCCAGGAAGGAGCATTTAGCTGAAAGCCCCGCTATAATTCGCCCCTCTGAATGGCCTGCCGGACAAACAATGCACGGACGCGAAACTCGCTTGAAATCACGGATCGTTGCTGCCGCCAAACTGCTCGTCGATAACCATTAGCTAATCGCTCTGCCCGCTCTCGAGCTGGCGATTTATAGGGAGCACTGACGATCAGACGCTACGACTTAACCCAAAATGCGCTTCTGGGGGTGAGGGAAATTTCTTGGGAGTTCGCCTCTGGCCGTGGGATGATAGAAAAAGTGCAGGTCATCAGA
Source organism: Pseudomonas sp. DR48 (assembly GCF_019823085.1). Taxonomy (NCBI): domain Bacteria; kingdom Pseudomonadati; phylum Pseudomonadota; class Gammaproteobacteria; order Pseudomonadales; family Pseudomonadaceae; genus Pseudomonas; species Pseudomonas sp. DR48. The sequence continues at coordinate 46,077 of NZ_CP081946.1, forward strand.
CAGAGACGCTATCTCGTATTGCTAGCACACTTTAATCGCCCAATACAAGCACTGCTTTTCAATAAAAAGCTCTTGTGATGATAGGGCGCGCGTCATACGAAATAGCTGCAGACTTTATGCCGCCTCCTTGCAACAGAGAGGCATTCTGCGCGGAGTACATCCCGCGATCGTAAAAAACTGGAAACTAGACGGGATGGAAAAAGTGACACTCACCCCTCCTACAAGATTACAATCATTGACTGTTTTGACAACCCGGTGTTTCGAATGCTAAACAACTCAATTACCGCCGCCATGGCAGATATAGCGACGGCTGTAAAGCGCTATTCTCTGGTAGGCATGCTCGGATGGCAGGATGTACGTCAACGGTATAGGCGCTCTGCTGTTGGACCGTTTTGGCTCACCATCAGCATGGGCGTTATGATTGGTACCATTGGCCTCGTATTTGGCCAAATATTTAACTCCCCCATGAAAGAATTTCTGCCATTTCTCGCAGCAGGTATGATTCTCTGGAGTTTTATTTCTACCTGCGTGTTAGAGGGCTGCACTAGCCTCATCGCCGCGGAAAGCATTATCAAACAACTCCCAATCCCATTATTTGTGCATATTCTACGCACACTATGGCGCAACACTTTGATCCTCGCGCACAACATCGTCATTTTCCCGCTTGTGCTGCTGGCTGTTCAGAAACCATTGGGTCTTGGCGCGCTGTTGAGCATCCCGGGCTTTGCACTGCTTGTTCTCAATCTGGCATGGATCTGCTTGATACTGAGCCTTTTATGCGCTCGATATCGCGACCTCCCGCAGATCATTGCGAGCGTCTTGCAAATTGCCTTTTACTTGACGCCAATCATGTGGCTTCCAAGTCTGCTACCTGGCCGAGCCGGCACCTATTTACTGGATATGAACCCCATCTATCACCTCATACAAATCGTCAGGGCTCCCTTGCTCGGACAGGATGTGAGCACTGTTAGCTGGTGCGTGGCCGGGGGCATGGCTCTGTTTGGCTGGTGCATAGCGATCATCATCTATGGCCTCTATAAACGTCGCATTGCTTATTGGCTCTAAGAAGAAAACTATTATGGCTTTTATTGAATTTCATAACGCATGCGTTGATTTCCCTATCTATAACGCAAGTGCTCGCTCTCTGAAAAAGCGACTCATTCAAGTCGCTACAGGCGGCAAACTCAGTGCCAACGAGCAAGGCAGAGTGATCGTCAGAGCGCTGGAAGACCTTACTTTTTCCCTCAATGACGGAGACCGGGTTGGATTGCTCGGTCATAACGGCGCTGGCAAAAGCACATTACTCAGACTGCTGAGCGGCGTATACGCCCCGTCCGCCGGTACCGCCAGTATCAGCGGCGAAGTCGCTTCCCTCATTGATATTTCATTAGGGATTGACCCGGAGGCATCCGGCAGGGAAAACATCTTCATGCGCGGCATCCTGCTCGGGATGACAAAAAGTGATATTGCAGAAAAACTCGAGGAAATTATTGAGTTTTCAGAACTGGGTGACTTCATTGACATGCCGGTACGCACGTACTCTTCCGGTATGCACTTGCGCCTGGCCTTTGCGGTATCGACGACCATCAGACCTGAAATATTGATCATGGACGAATGGCTGTCGGTAGGGGACGAAGGCTTCAAGCACAAAGCAGAAGCCCGGATGAACGAACTGGTCCAAGCCACCAGCATTTTGGTGATTGCCAGCCACTCCCGTGACCTGGTGCTGCATACATGCAATCGGGTCATTTGGCTGGAGCACGGCAAAATAAAAATGGACTCGGACCCCGAAACAGTTACCAAAGCTTATTTTGGCCATTAATATTTTCGTGCGCGCCTGTAATTCTTAATAAGCTAATAAACCGGTGAACTCATAAAAAACCACTTTATCAAGTTACGATGAACATTGGTTTTTTATGAAAGTAGCCGCATAGGCATTGCAGCATAGGAGGCAAAGCAACAAAGCCTCTTGCAAGCTACATCTCGTGATGTCATCCGACGCAAAAAGCCGAAAATGTTTATCTGCCCCCCCCGAAAAAACTGTCGTTAGCCTCGCAGCCTCGGTTAAACGGGTCATTATGGTGACGTTATTCAGTTACATGCGTTTGACGTGGTCGTCAACAATCTGGCATTTCCGCAGCGCGGAGAGAGCGTCAGCGCCAATGCAGCCTACCCCCAAACGCTATGGGTCATAGGCTAGCCAAACCAAATAAATCTGCCTATTATTCCGCATTCATAGATCAAACGATAAATATTCAAGGCCTGACATGTCAGCAAAATTGGAAACTGGAAGCAATAGACTATTCCCTCTTGAAGCCTATAGGGGAATAGCTGCATTTATTGTACTTGTTCACCATTTTTTTTTAGGATTTTCCCCATATACAACTGGATTATTAGGGGACGCACGAAACAAAGACAGCTTAATAGGGCAGCCATATTTTGCTCTTTTTAACGGCACAGCAGCTGTTGGTTTTTTCTTCACCCTTTCAGGCTTTGTTTTGTGCTGGTCCTATTTTAATCATGAAAACCCACAAAAACTGCTTCTAGCGTTTCTTAAAAGATTTCCTAGACTGGCCGCTACAGTAACGATTACCACTGTCGCAAGTTACTGCTTATTCAAGCTTGGTTTTTACTATTTCCACGACGCTTCACAACTTAGCTTGAGCCCATGGCTTGCGACGTTTGCTTACGGATTGACACCAGGGTTTGAACCGAGCTTTTGGGGAGCTCTAACGCAAGGAATGACAACTTTTTTCACAGGAGTAGCTAGCTACAATACAAACCTTTGGACCATGAAACCCGAGTTTTACGGCAGCATGATTGTCTTTATGCTTGCATGCTTTATTTCAGTAATACTCGAATACCGCTACCTTATTTACGCCTTCATAATTATTTCAATATCAGCACTGTTCTATAACGACTTCATATTTCCCTTTGTTGCCGGTACATTTCTTTCTGTTTATCTGACCAAAAACAAAAATGAAATCCCCTTCCTCGCATCTATAGCATTAATTATTTTCGGGCTATACTTGCTCGGATACATGATCCCGGAAAAGTCATACGTTTGGGCTTCAGTCATCCCCGATATTATGAAAGCTCATACCCAAACCTTGCTCCACACGCTGGGTTCCGCCTGCATAATATTCGCAACCATGAGCAATCAAAAGGTGTTTAAAAACCTGGACGGCAAACTTTTAAGAGGTATTGGAAAAATCAGTTTCCCACTCTATCTTGTCCATACCCTTGTGATCTGCTCACTATCAAGCTACGTATATATCAAACTTGCAAATCACGGAATCAGCAACACTCAAAGCTTAATTATCGTATTTATTGTCACCGCTACCACTTCAATTGCATTAGCAGTACCACTCTCTCGCTTTGATGACTGGTGGGTTAAGCAGGTTAACACCATCACACGAAAACTATTGAAAGAGAAACAATTAGTCCATTGAGCTCTACACCATAAGACGCATCTGCCAATCACAGACAAATCAGCTACAGTCGCGTGAATTGGTCTTTCATGGATGAAAGAAAATACAGAAACAAGAACGCCGGTTTGATTGAGATGTTCGCGGGTGCAAACATATTCAACAAATCGGCGTTCTTATATGTAATATTCTAGAAGGGCATTTCTTTCGTCACAACCCGGCCGGATGGTGACCCTTTACAGATCGATTTGACGCCTCATCCTCCCGCTTTTGAAGCCTTCCAGAGATCGTAACCGCACCATAAGCTCACCTTCCAGGAAGTGAGCTTATGGTGTGTTTAAATCGTTAAATCAATGTGCTTATTCAGGATTATCCGATAACCAAGCAGCAAAGCGCTCCAATCCATAATCGAAACTCACGAAAGGTGTCCACCCCAAAGACTGTTTGGCGCGTTCGATATCCAGGACACTGACAGGCACATCAAATCCGCGACCCGACAAGTACTCACGACTGGCATTTCGCCCCGTGACCCTCTCGATCGCGTCAAGAACCTCATTGAGACTATGTCCGCGCCCTGAACCGATATTGAACACATGCTCTTCACCGGATTGCGCTGACGATGCCAACAACGCTCTCACCACATCAGAGACATGAATGTAGTCGCGTACAACTGTGCCATCGCCCCAAATCTCAACCGTCTCGCCACGCAGGACTTTACCAAGGAATACGGCTACTGCGCCTTGGCTAGCATAGGTGCGCTGCCCCTCACCAAAGGGGTTTGCGAGACGTAGAACAGTATAATCAAGACCGTATAAGCGATGGAAAAGCGCCAGATACTTCTCGATCGCCAACTTGGCGATCCCATATGAGCATGCCGGGTCAGTAGCATGGGTTTCTGGAATAGGTACTTGCGTAGGGTCTCCATACACCGTGCCACCGGAGGATATAAAAACAATCTTCCTCAGGCCGGACTTCACCGCAAGGTTTAGCAGGCGAATGGTCGCAACGACATTGCTCTCCACATCGAAGACGGGATCAGCATTTGAAGACTTGGGGAGGGTCGTAGACACCAGGTGATAGCAAACATCGCAACCTTCCAATGCCTTGGCGACTTCGGCCTCGCTGGTGAAGTCTCCTTCGCAAAGCTCGAAATTAGGATGGCTGAAGTGGGATTCACCCAACGGCGCCACATTGGGACGATCGAAACAGCGCACAAAATGCCCCTGTTCGAGCAATGCGTCTATCAAGTGGGTGCCTATGAAACCACGCCCCCCCAAAACCAGGGACCGCTTAACGGGATCAGGGGAAGTGTTCTCGGAATTATTCAACGTTGCCCTCCAGCGCTTGATATGGTTGAAACTGCCGCCTTGTGCAGCAGCAGACAAGGCGGGCTTGTCCTGCCCCATCCTTGGCAACCATTGCAACGACCTACACTTATTATTTAACGGAACACACTGTGACGGCTAATGATACGTCAAGAGAGGCGGCTTACCAAATTGCCGGAGATCCCGTCTCGCTCTCAGTGCCGGCCTGGCAATCAGCCGGACCGGCCCTGTGAGCCCTCCCCTAAACGCTAGCTGTCCTGCTTACAGCAAGTCCGGCTACAGCTCCTGGACAGTCATGCCAGCGCCTTCGGCCTTCGACGACTGCGCCCTGCTCTGCCGAATGTCACGCTCGAACAAACGAAGATATTGAGAAGCAACGGCGTCAATTCGATATCGACTGGAAACGTCTTTCACCAGACCGACGGCTTCCTTGTATTTCCGTTCATCTGTCGCGAACGCTGCAATTGCGCGGCCCGCGCGCTCGATTGGGACGACCCAATCTTCCAACTCGATGATCTCCCCGGCAACGCCGGTCTCTATCGTCAGCATGTTTTTGATGTCGCCTACGTCCGTGGCAATGTATGGCTTGCCGGCAAACAGACAATCAACAATGGTCAGAGGGAAACTTTCGGACCTGAAGGTCGATAACATGATGCCCATGTCCGCGGCAGCATAATGGCCTACAGAGTTATCACTAAAACCAGCCAGGTAAACGAAGTCAGGCGCACCTGCTTGGCAGTACTCGTCGTACACCAGGCCATTACCGACCAATATAATACGGATGTCCCGACCGGAAATTGATCGCGCAAGTTCTACCGCCTGGATCGCTTCGCCCCAGCCTTTATCCGGAATTGCCCGACTGACACAACACAATACAAAAGCATCTTCCGGTATACCCATCTGCACGCGCGAGATTGGAACGATTTCCGGCGGCTGCAACCCGTTAGGAACCTTGACGAAACGGGGCGAAGACTTGTCGTACAGTGAGATGTCCGAGAAGGGAACAAGATTCTTCTCAGCGGTATAGACCCATGTACTGACACCTTTGTCAGCAATGCGCAACTGTTCATCAGTCACTCCATTGCCATGTTCAATCATCCCGTGCAGAGCAGCCACGTGGGCGCCTAGCTCGGAAAAAACATCCGGGACATCGACCGGATACTTCTGAACGTACCACTGGTGGCTATTGAGTGCTTCAATTCCGAAATCATGAATGATCTCTTTCACCGATTCGATATTCGACGTCTCGATCACCGGCACGTCGTTTCTCAGCATCTTGCGAACACCGTCTTCGCGTTTTGGTATCCCGGCGCTAAACAAGGAAACGGAAATACCTTGGCGCTTAAACTCGTTTGCCAGTCGAATCGGAAGAATTTCGGCACCGCCCGGATAGAAGCCGATGGTGGAAACCATCACGTTCGGCAGTCGATCAGCCCTAGCACGAACAATCGAATCATGGTCGTACCAGCGTAGAAACTCTTCTGCGGAGCCCCCGACATAGTGGTCATACAGCTTCTTGCTGGATTCCTCGCAAGCCTCAAGCACCGACATCGGAACATTGTAGAGGGACTGAACCGTTCTGTTCGCCACCCCGAGCTCGCGATAAAAGACCTCTTTGCGATAAGTGGTGTTGGCAGTACTTGCATAATGTCGACGGAAGAAGTTCGTACCCTCAGTGGAGTAAGCAATTTTTCCGCCGCGCAGGATATGCAAATAGAAGACCCAGTCACCGGCCACTTTCATTGACAACCACGACTGATCATCCAGCAGCGGCATATCAACGGGACGCTTGAAAAGCACGCCGCTGGCATTAGGTATTGTATTTTTAATACCCAACGCCGAGCGCACTTCGTTATGCGCCGTGCTTACATAGGAACCTGTCCATTTATTCGCACACTCCAGATCACTTACATAGTTAAGGAACTGGTCAGGCATAACAACTTCGTCGGTGGTAACGAACTCACATTTCGAGTATGCAAGCATCACCGCTTCGTCATCAAAACAACTAACAAGCGCCTCCAGGAAACGCTCATCACAGTAGTCATCGCTTTCAGCGACCCATACCAGGTCACCTGTGGCCGCCTTGATGCCCTTAGCCCACTGATGAAAAACGCCACCCGAATTCGTCTCATTGAACAACAAGCGCGTTACATCAGGGTATTTTTCCGCATAACCCGTTAACACCGAACGGCTATCATCAGTCGAACAGTCATCCATCAGGATAACTTCTATGTTCTTGTAAGTCTGGCCATAAATACTATCCAGCCGACGAGCAAGGTAGCTTTCATGATTATAGTTTGGAACAATTACCGAAACTTTTGGCATAATCGTACTGGAATCAATATCCAGCAAAGCGCGTGTTGTTTCGTTCAATCGACCAAAACCGGTGATACTGTCCGGCTCAAGGAAAAGCCCTTCCTGCCAATTGTTCCAGGCATTCACGAACAGTAGACGGCGATCCTCGGGGAGAGCCTTTCTCGCGCCCCTGATCGCCGCGTCAAGCCAACGGCCATAGTCACGAATGTGAAAGCGCGAATACACAAGAGGAGAATATTGCTTAAGCGCAGTTTCATCACGCCCCAATGAAATAGCGTGGAAAACCGGAGTAGCACGAAGATGTGTTTTCTGCGCTCGTACGATCCCTTGCGAAGCAACAAGGTTATACGGAACGGTATCTATTCCATTCTTGTTTTGCGGTGTAAATACACCAGTTTCGCCCGGCACAGGATCTGCAGAAAGATCAAGCGCGGCGTCACACAAACCATCCAGATCCTGCGCCAACTCTTCCGAACCCGCAAAACCAAACTGAGCAATCAGGTACACGCCGTCACACAGTTCATTCAAACGCTCACGCAGCTTGCGAATTGAATCAACGATGTCTTCGTCGTACTCATTGATCTTGACCACGATGACGGGGTGCTCATCAACCTGCACACATCGCTTATCAGCCAGAACTGCAACAACAGGCGTAATCAAGTTGTTCGCCAGGCCTTCCTGATGCAAATCTATCTGTACGCAGAAATTAAAGTCGATTTCCGTGTTGGCAAGAAAAATGTCCAGAGGCTGTGGCGACGCTTGCACAACCGAATCTGCGCTCAGTTTGAAGCAAAAGCCAAAAAAGCCATGGCTCTTGGCACTGAGTACTTGCTGGGCGAGCACACGCCCATCCAACGGATCATACAACCCAAGCATCTTGTCTGGGCGTGGTCGCTGCGAATTGCCTTTGGCAGCGAATCTGGCACTACGCAACGCCTCCCAGTCAGGCGATACATAGAACGCAAGCAACTTGATGTCGCTGTTGACTTCACCAAAACGGATGTCGTTTTCGTGATTAATGAGTGCGTCCGGTACCGCTATTCTATGCTCCGCCGCGCCAGTGACAATGTAATGCCAAAGCGGGTTTAGACCAATGTGTTGAATGTCTTTGTACATTGCGAGGTAGGCGCGCGTATCAAAGTCCATGGAAGGATTTTTACCTTCGCGCCAGCCCTGTTCACAGTAGTGCCTGAGCGGATCTACCGAGACCTCCGGTACATCGCTGTACATTGCAAGGTAGTACTTCTCGTCGAACAATCCTGACTTTTTGACGGCTTCGATCTGTGCCTCGAGCACAGCCTTGAGGACCGGTATCGGTGTATATTCACCATACGGATTGAAAACCGCATTGCGCCCGACGGGACGGCGCTTGACCGCTGTCATTTCGCAAGTGCGAACTGGCAATCTGATTGGACGACCTTCGAGCTGTCCGCATTGAATGTAGTGAAGCAGCGGATGAACCTGAGCCTCGGCAACATCAGCGTTGGCCGACAGATAATCCGAAGGACTGAAAGCGGCGCAAGGATTGCGATTTTCTATCCAGCCCTTGAGCATGTAGTGCTTCAGTGGATCAGTGCCTTTTGCACGAACATCTGCATTGTTGGCCAGGTAATATTCCGGATCAAACAACCCGCTTTCTTGAATCTCACGAAGAGTGTTTTCGTTATAAAGCTCGCGACGACGCCTTAACGAGTCGACAAATTTACTCCATGTCAGCGTTCTGACGTTATGGACGGACTCTCGCACAAATCCTGAAACCATACGCACAGACGACATTAAACGCCAGGAATGCGAAGAGAGTAATGCCTGGAGTTCCTGCTGCGTCTTGAGCAGATCAGCTTTCAGACTGACATTCTCTTTTTCGTGATCAACCAAAACAGCTTTGAGCTCGACTAACTGCCTGTTGAGCACACCCACAGATTGCTCAAGACTGGCGATATGCCGGTCACGCTTAACCAAAGAACCCATGAGCTCTTTTAACTGCGATTCACGTTCAAAGAGAGTCGGATTCAGCGACGCAATTCGCTGATTCAAATCCTCGATCTGTTGGGTCAAGTCCTGGATTTGAAGGGAGCGCGCACCGATCTGATGACGACTTTCCCGAATCAGCCGGGCCGCGTCAAACGCGAGATCCAACTGCTCTACCGAAAACGCTTCTGTACGCTCTGGTACTTGCCTGTCATATTCGAAGACATCAAAATCTTCGGCATACAACTCTTTAATCAAACTCGCACTTCGTTCCGTTATAAAAGCAGGAAGGAAGGGAATGACATTTTCACTTTGCGAAGGCTCTGCAAAAGGATCGGTGGTCTGCTCACCGAAGTGCTGCGATAATGCTTTATGCAGTTCAGAGGAGTTTTCAATTTTGACCAACAAGGAATAATTGATCAGATCCGGACGCAATAGCGTGGCTTGAGGCGCCCAAAAATCTTTTTCAGGTGAAGATGCGCTATTGCTTGCGAGATACTCCAGAAACGCCTCAAAAGCCGCAGCAACATCCGCTACGCTTTTTACCGGCTGCTGTAATAACTCAAACTTTGGATACGATGCGATCTGCTCCGGATCTTGTAACAGTATTTTCGACTGCCATGCAGAGAAGATGCGCTTATAAGGGTTTCGTACGGCGGCAAATCGAAAATATGTATCAGCAAGCAGAGGTTCCAAAAGGTCGTCTATTTCCAGCCCGCTGACATGGGGCGCAACCTTGTGAAACTCGTGAACAACTTGATCAGAATTGCTTCCCGCAGCCTCGCCGACGCCACGCAAGGCTTGTGAACAACCTTCTAGTGACGCAAACCACCACTTCAGGGTAGTACTCGCAACCTTGGGGGTACTAACGTATAAAACCTTGTACTTCTCGGAACGGAAACTGTTCCACTTGAGATAGTCGAAGACTTTTTGTTTGTCCACTGATGACAAATCACTAATATTTAGCATATGCGTCAAAAAATCCTATGGGCATGCTGACTCTCAGCAACGCACTTCCAATCGAGTAAATTATCTGCACTAATACGAACACCCTGTAAGACGGCTACAACCATAGCCCTACATAAAAGGGTAACACTTGCAAATGACCACTCCTTGGTTCCAGCGACGACTTTACGTCGACGACGTTAGCCCCCTTGGGCCGAGCGAACCTCAAACGCGGTCACTGACCCGGAGCAAACAAGCGCGAAACCAACCAAAACTGATTTATAACATTTTTTGGTCTTAACATTCAAAATAGCTCCGAAATACCGGGTTTCCTTACCTATGGTCTAGCTGCAGCACCCAACAAAAAAGGCTCAACCCCTACCGCCAAGAGCGAAAAACACCTCAAGCTCAGGCAGGCACACGTCGGACTGAATCGTTGACGGGGAACAGGACGAGCACCGCTCGAAACCATCCCGGCCCAAGCCTGCGCCCCTCCCGAGACAGCCAGATTTGCTTACTTTAAAGGGCTGCCGCCGTCCATCTGAAAAAAAGCCTGGATATTGAGGAGCTAAAACCAATAAAGAGTCACTCACACGGAATGACTCAATTCACAAAACTCGAAACCAAAACCCGCTAAAGCACGAACTCAGGTATAACTCTTACACATTTTCACTGCGTGATTCTTGGCAATATAATATGCGTCATGCAACTGCATATGCCGCTCCACCCGTACAGTCGGGTCACCTGGAGTTCTAAACAAAGACGTGGTTTTTGGCACATAAACAAACTTATTGCCATAACCATACCGCAACCAAAGATTCCAGTCTTCGAGACTGCTCATATCGGTTTGAAATCCGCCTCGTTGCAAGAAGAGATCCTTTTGAAAAAGGAGAGACTGAATCGCTATATAGTTGTGATCCAGCAGAACTTCATAGTCATATTCTTGCTTGAGAATCGGAGGCACCGCATGGCTAACCTCAAAGTATTGCCCTTCCACACCACTGGCAACAGTACCGACTTCCAGCGCCAATGAGTAGGCCCCTACCGCATCAGTATTTTTCGCCAACGCACCAACAAGTACCTCGACGTGATCCGCGAAAAGCAAATCATCATCATCGAGAAACATGCAATATTTCCCGGCTGCCTTTTCCAAACCATAATTACCGGTCACCGAACGACCGACTTTATCGAGGGAGTAGTAACTTACACTCATTCCCTCCGGAAATTCAAAATCAGCCACAACCGAGCTCATCGTAGAACCGCCATCCTCAACGACTATCAACTCGATATTCGGGTACGTCTGATTACACACAGACATCATGGACTGCCTGAGAAATTCTCCTCGATTCTTGTAAGTTCGAGTCACCACAGTAACCAGGGGGTAATCGACCAATGGCTCACCCACCTCCCAGAACGCCCCATCCCTGATCATTTCATAATCAAAGCCCCTGAAAGGAAAATAGCAGTTCTCACTCGGGCCTTTGCCCCGCATGAAATACCGAGCCTTCTTGAATATCACACCGAAGTTTCGGAACACATCGCGACGGGCGCCAGCATAGGGCTCTGGACGGAGTAAAAGCAGGCATTGCAAGATAAAGCCGCCCACTCTATCGCTCAAATTCCCGTAGCGCAGCCTGATATAAGCATTGGCCAGCGTGCTGCCGGTATACTGAATAGGCTTTACATGATGCTCATGCTCATAGGTGTAGTGATAAACGACGGCAGACGGGCAATACTTCAGTTGGTACCCATAGGACCTGAAGCGATAGGAAAGCTCGACGTCTTCGCCATACATGAAGATCTCGCGCTCGTATCCACCGACTTCAGCGTAAGCCGACCTTCTTACGAGTACGCAGGCATGGGACGACCAGTTGGTTTCCAATGTTACCGGATCGTAATATTTAGGGTGCTCATAGGGTGCCTGCCTCAACTCCCAGGACGCCACCTCAGCCTTGGCATCAGCCAAAGCAGCGGCTACCACTCTGGTTATAGAGTCTTTGGCAAAAACGATATCCACATTACTGACAAGAAAATATTCAGAGTGCCCTTTATTGATTGCCTTTTCATGCCCGGCACCAAAGCCGACATTGCCGCCTTCCAGAATGTCGAAACCCGCCACATCCTGACCAAGCAATGCCCGCCAACGTTGCAATGCTTCGATGGTGTTGTCGGAAGATCCGTTATCAACAAAGAACATATTCAATTTGCTGAGCGGGTAACTTTGCGCCTTTAACGACTCAAAAAAACCATCAATCCACTTGCCACTATTGTACGTCACCACCGACACATCAATAACGGGCTGCGCCTGGACAATCGACGGGTTCTGAAACGGTGAGAAACGGCGATTCAATATAGCCTGGATAGCCTTGGTATTATTCCGCGAATTAATCACTAACATAATGTTTTCGCGCAAGCGCTTGAAAAACAGATGTATACGAACACGAATCCACACAAGGAAAGGAAACTTTTGGTAAAAAGGCCGAATAAACGCTTTAGACTTGGCCAAAAAAGAGCGCAGCCCTCGAGAAAAACGCGTTACGACTCGCCAGATTTTTGAAGCAACCATACTGAATAAACCACTCATTAAATCGAACTCCCTAACCAATGCAACTTAGCGACCTGCAAATATCACAACATCAGCGGCAGGTACATCCCTAGATGCTCTACAAGAGAGGCGACCATGCAAACCCGTGTTGATATGTGTTTTTGACGCTTTTTAATTACACTACTTGCTCCGACTCTCCTGCTTTGTAGGTGCGTGCGATAAACAGCAGTGGCGCATAAGCTATGACCATACCAAAAAATCCGGGAATCCAGCCACTTGCTACAGCAATCGACAACGGCATGAGCCATACAAAATTGATAGCGATCGATGCCAGCGTTACTGTTTTATGGCTACGGTGCTTGCGAGAGGCATATTGGTAACCATGACTGCGGTGGGCTTCATACACTTTTTCACCTCGCAAAAGCCTGCGCATCAGGGTCCACGTCGCATCAACAATGAAAACGCCAAGCATGATCAACCAGCTCCAGAGCAACTCGGGCGACTTGGAGGCTGCCTCAATCGACATCCCTGCCAATACAATCCCCAAAAAACCGCTGCCTGCGTCTCCCATGAAAATTTTTGCCGGCGGATAGTTCCAACAGAGAAACCCCCCGACCGCTGCCACCAGAGCCAGAGGCCCCCATGCCAGTTCGAGGTTTGCACTAAACCAATAGACCAGCAACATTCCGAGGCAGACGCTGATCGCTTCAGCACTGGCCAGGCCGTCAATGCCATCCATGAAGTTGTAAAGATTCAGCATCCAGACCAAATACAGCACAAACAAAATATTCCCAATCCAACCTGGATCAAGAGTGAGGCCAAAGAGCGTGACGCCAGGAGAGCCTCCCAGCCAATATAACGCCCATATCGAGGCTGCAAAATGGCCTAATAGGCGCCACCTTGCGGCGATATGCCCGTGATCATCGGCAAAACCGATAAGCGCGACCAACAAGCCGCTCCCCAGCAAACCAACGAGCGTCGCCAGGCTCATCAAATCAAGACCGCGAAGGATCAGAAGCGCCAACAGAAAGGAAACAACAATAGCTACACCTCCACCCCGAGGAGTAGGCACAGAGTGAGAGCTGCGCTCGTTTGGTGTATCCATCAAGCTATTGGCCAAGGCATAACGACGTAAAACAAGCGTCAGCCCCCAGGAAACAACGAATACTGCTAGTAGCAGCCACAAAAAAGTCATTTTGTCTGCGCGTCCAGATAGTGACCTGCGGTTTGGCGCATGGCTTCATCCATGTTGATGGGGGGTGTCCACCCCAATAATTCACGATTTTTGCTGATGTCGACCTGCAATGACCCGCAGATCCGTTGGGCAACGGATTGCTTTCCCAATGCCGAAGCCACCCCTACCAGCAACCACTCTGGCAATGGCAAGAGCCAGGCCTTCTTCCCGAGCGCTTTGCCCAGGCGACGTAGCATTTCAGTTGTGGACAAGTCCTGGCCATCACTGACCAGAAAGGTCTGGTTCGCTGCAGCAGGGTGATTGATACAGGTGATAACAAGGTCCACCAGGTTTCCGATCGACACAAGGCTACGCTGATTCCGGACCGCTCCCAACGGTAGCGGAATACCTTTGTTGAGCCAGCGCAGCATACTCAGAAAATTGGCTTTAACACCCGCCCCATAGATCAATGGCGGGCGAATGATCACCACTTCCATGCCGGTTTCACGAGCGAGTTGCCTCAGGCCTTGTTCAGCCTCGTGCTTGGACACGCCATAAGGATCCACCGGGACCGGAGTATCGTCAGCCTTGAACGGCTTGCCTGGCAGGGTGTTTTCGCCATTGACCTTGATCGAACTGATGAAGATGAAGCGTTTGACCCCCGATTCAGCGGCGCGCCTTGCCAACCGGAGAGTGCCCTCCACATTGACCTTGCGAAACTCGGCCAAGGCATCAGAAGCGACTTCGTTCATCACATGAACTCTGGCCGCCGCATGGACGACCGCACTTACATCCTTCAACTCTGGCAAGGCTTCAGGATCATTCAGATCAAAGGGTACAACCGGACACAAACCCTGTAACCGGGTAGGACTGCGAGCGGCTGCGATCGGAGCGAACTGCTTGTCGACCAACAGCCTGAAAACCAGCGCTTCACCCACGAAACCGCCCGCCCCTGTGACCAATACCTTTGGGGCTGTCATTGAGCTTTGTTTCCTATCAACGCGGTGAACCAACAGATAAAAAAGAAGAAAATCTTGTCCCGCACCCGACGCCTGCATTGCCAGGCACTGAAGGACAGTTTCATCAGTTCCGTGCGCCGCAATTGCAGCAAGGCGCCTTCAAAGGGCTTCGTCCCCTGCCCCACCAGATCTGCAATCAGGTCAACCTGACCGAACCACCAACCGTCATGAATGGTTTTGTAACGAGCGATCAACGGACTCAGGCCTGTGTTCGCACCGACCTGATTACGCTCGTGCTGCCGGTAATCCATCCCGGGTATCGGGTCGATATACCAACGGTAACCATGACTGCGCGCAAAGGCGTAGCAATACCAGTCATGCAGAGTTACACCTTGCAGTTGCTGCCAGTTGGCGAGCATCGAGCCTTTCAAGGCTTCTGCCAGGCTTTTTCCAAAGACATAGGTACAGCCAGGCCCGGCGGCCTCGAACAAAGAATCCCAGGCGACCTGAGGCTGCGCCTTGTCCAGCAGCAGGGTTCTGCCGTTTGGCCAGAACGCCGTCACGTTACTGGAGTAGGCATCTACTCCTCGTGCCTGCAGCGTTTGGGTTGCTCTGAGCAGTTTGTCGGGATACCAGATGTCGTCCTGGTCGGCAAAGGCGACGAAGTCGTAGCCATCGAGGTCAACGTCCCGGATCAACCGAAAGAAGTTGCGCGATGCTCCGCCGAAGCGGTTGGCATCCGGAAGCACTACAACTGCTGGATGCTCAGCCGCATAAGCTCTACACCACGCCTCGGTGCCGTCAGTAGAGGGGTCGATGCTAATGTGCAGGGTAACGTCGACCGATAACTGGCCGAGAATCGAGACCAGTTGCTCCTCTATCCACTGCATTCCGTTGTACGCAGCCAGCAAAACTGCAACCTTGGGATGTTTTACTGGCATGCTCTTCCTGCTTGCACGGATTAAACGCTAGGTTTGAAAGTAAACCCTCTCGACTCAGAGGGAACCCAAATCCAGCAGTTTTTGCAGGTACTGACCATATCCAGTCTTCTTCAGCTTATCGGCCTGAGCGCCCAACTGTTCAGCGGTAATCCAACCGTTGTTGTAGGCGATCTCCTCCAGGCAGGCCACTTTCAAGCCTTGACGCTGCTCGATCGTATGCACGAAGTGACTGGCCTCGAGCAACGAGTCATGAGTCCCCGTGTCCAGCCAGGCAAAACCGCGTCCGAGCATTTCTACATTGAGGGTGTTCCGCTCAAGGTAGGCGCGGTTAACGTCGGTGATTTCCAACTCGCCACGCGAGGACGGCTTAATGTTCTTGGCGATCTCGACAACATCGTTGTCGTAGAAGTAAAGGCCGGTCACTGCATAGTTGGATTTTGGCTTCAGCGGTTTCTCTTCAATGCTAAGAGCGCGACCGGTTTTGTCGAACTCGACTACACCAAAGCGCTCCGGGTCGGAGACGTGGTAGCCAAACACGGTAGCGCCATGTTGTTGAGTGCTGGCGGAGCGCAGGTTGTCCGAGAAATGCTGACCGTAAAAGATGTTGTCGCCCAGGATCAGGCAGCAAGGATCTTCGCCGATGAACTCTTCGCCAATGATGAAGGCTTGTGCCAGACCATCCGGACTAGGTTGCTCGGCATAGGTCAGCTTGATGCCGTAAAGGCTGCCGTCACCCAGCAATTTGCGGAAACATGGCAAGTCTTCAGGCGTTGAGATAATCAGGATTTCGCGCATGCCCGCAAGCATCAGCACCGACAGCGGATAGAAGATCATCGGCTTGTCGTAGATCGGCAGCATCTGTTTGGAAACACCAAGGGTCAACGGATGCAGACGAGTGCCCGAGCCGCCAGCGAGGATGATGCCTTTACGATTTGTCGTGGTCATTTGTTCAGAACTTCCCTAAGCATTCGGGTTACACCACTTTGCCAATCCGGCAAGTGTAGAGAAAAATTGTCACGTAGCTTCTGAGTATTCAAACGCGAATTCAGGGGGCGACGTGCGGGTGTTGGATAAGCGGTCGTTTCAATCGGGTTAATCGCCATGACGGCGAGCTGTTCACCGTTGGCTTTGGCGAATTCGATTACGTGGCTGGCATAACCGTGCCAGGAAACTTCACCGCTGGCAGCCAAGTGGTACAAACCCGATAGCTCGGGACGGTGCAGAATCTGCTGAATGGTCAACGCTGTTACGTCGGCAATCAGGTCTGCGCCCGTTGGAGCTCCAATCTGGTCGGCAATAACGCTTAAGGTTTCGCGATCCTTGGCCAAACGCAGCATGGTTTTGGCGAAGTTGTTACCGCGAGCGCCATAGACCCAACTGGTGCGAAAGATCAAATGCTTGCAGCCAGAAGCGGTAATCGCCTGTTCGCCAGCCAGCTTGCTGGCGCCGTAGTGATTCACCGGGGCCACTGGATCGGTTTCTTGCCAAGCCTTTGAACCCTGCCCACTGAACACATAATCAGTCGAGTAATGAATCAACCAAGCGCCCAGGGTCGCAGCCTCTTCGGCCATGACCCCACTTGCCTGAGCGTTCACGCGGTCGGCCAAGTCAGTATCGGACTCAGCTTTATCGACGGCAGTGTAAGCCGCGGCATTGACGATAACGTCGGGCTTGACCTTGCGGATCGTCGCACGCAATGCATCGAGGTCAGCCAGGTCGCCACACAAGCCATCAACCGCATGACGATCCAGGGCAATCAACTCGCCAAGCGGCGCCAGGGAGCGCTGCAGCTCCCACCCCACCTGTCCGTTTTTTCCGAGCAGGAGGATCTTCATGCCTTGCTCGAACGATCACTATAGTTCTGGTCGATCCATTGCTGATAGCTGCCGCTCTTCACGTGAGCAACCCACTCGGTATTACTGAGGTACCACTCGACAGTCTTGCGGATGCCGGTTTCGAAAGTCTCTTCTGGCGTCCAACCTAGCTCGCGCTGGATTTTGCTGGCGTCGATGGCGTAACGCTGGTCGTGACCGGGACGATCCTGAACGTAAGTAATCAGGCTGGCATGTGGCCGATAGGCGGAATCCGGACGCAATTCGTCGAGCAGTGCACACAAGGTGTTCACGACTTCGATGTTTTGTTTTTCGTTATGGCCACCAATGTTGTACGTCTCGCCGATAACGCCTTCGGTCACGACTTTGTACAGTGCACGAGCGTGGTCTTCGACGTACAACCAGTCACGAACCTGATTGCCCTTGCCGTAGACCGGCAGCGGCTTGCCTTCCAGCGCATTGAGAATGATCAGCGGGATCAGCTTCTCAGGGAAGTGGCATGGGCCATAGTTGTTCGAGCAGTTCGTGACCAGGGTCGGCAAGCCATAAGTACGGCTCCAGGCACGAACCAGATGATCGGAACTGGCCTTGCTCGCGGAGTAAGGCGAACTTGGCTGATACGGTGTTGTTTCGGTGAAGAGGTCTTCCGGACCTTCAAGGTCTCCGTAAACTTCGTCAGTCGAAATGTGGTGGAAGCGGAAGCTGGCTTTACGCGCACCATCCAGCGCCGCCCAGTAGTGGCGCGCAGCTTCAAGCAGGGTGTAAGTGCCAATGATGTTGGTCTGGATGAATTCGGACGGGCCGGAGATCGAGCGATCAACGTGGGACTCTGCGGCCAGGTGCATGATGGCATCCGGTTGGTGTTCACGCAGGACACGGTCAATTTGATCGCGGTCGCAGATATCGACCCGTTCGAATGCATAGCGCGGGTCTTCGCTGACTTCGGCCAGGGACTCAAGATTGCCGGCATAAGTCAGCTTATCGACGTTAACGACAGCGTCAGTTGTGTTGGAGATGATATGACGGATGACCGCCGAGCCAATAAACCCGGCGCCGCCGGTAACTAGAATTTTCACGCGAAACCATACCCTTGAGTTGCTGACAGGGCCGCCAACCGAGCACTGTCGAATCCATGAATGCAAAAGCCATCAAGTTCGCTGAGGCTTCTGACAGAGTCAGTCTGAACCGACGTGGGAATATGCCACTATCGGACAACCGCAGCATTTTACAGCTAAATGAAGGTTTTACTAATGGATATAGACAAGCAGTGACGCAAATTCGACGTGTGTCATGCGATTGTCGCCGTCAGACCAAACGCTTGCGCGACGCCTTGGACGTACGTCCCAGGAACCAACCAAGAATTGGTCCGATCACCATGCCGATCAGCAGCGAAAGAACCATGATCAGAGATACCGGCAACCGCGGCCCTTCCCACCCTAGAAACAGCAAGGATACCGATTGCTGATTTTCAAGAACAAATGCAAGAGTCGCTAAAACCAGCAACAAAACCAATATGGCGAAAAGTACGCGCTTGAGATTACGCATGAGCGGCTCCTTGAATTACGACAGCCGTCAAAGCCCCTCCTCCTCATCCTCGTTCACACGATCGCGCAGCTCTTTACCAGGCTTGAAATGCGGAACGAATTTACCATCCAGACTAACCGACTGACCGGTTTTCGGATTACGGCCTACGCGCGGGGCGCGGTAGTGCAGGGAGAAGCTGCCAAACCCACGGATCTCGATACGATCACCCGTGGCCAGACATTGGGACATTTGCTCGAGCATGGTCTTGATGGCCAGCTCCACATCTTTTGATGAGAGCAGCCCTTGATGGGTGACAATTCGTTCGATCAACTCCGACTTCGTCATATTTTTCCCTTCTTTTTCAAGCAGCTAGATCAGCGCTTCAAAGGTTTTAGCACGCCCGGATGAATTTGAACAGCCCGGCTTTCTACATATATTTGCCAGTACTGGAGCACCAGACACCAAGGCTTCAAAACACCCACCATACCGCTCGTCATCGTTTATCTACAAATAACCAGCATGGTGCGCGTCAGATAGCCAGCAGGATTGAAGCCAAACGGAAACTCATCTTCTTCTTTGGCATCATCAGACCGCGCCACGACCTTGTACCCCGACGCCTTACACTCCTTGTTCGCGCGCTTGATACATTTCTCCCACCCGGACCCCAACCCCGAACAATCAATCTCGATACCACTGACCCCGCGCACGACGTGAGTCTTGGCATTTGTTGTACAGCCCGCCAATGTCAGTACTGCTATTACGACAATGAGCTTGTTCATTCACTTCCTTACGCCGGACGATCCGCCCGACTGTCGTTCTCTACAAACTAAAGGTTAGCTGTTAATAAACGATTGATCCGATTAAAGAATCGGACAACTTGTTGACCTTATTGGTTTCACACCGCCCCCACATGGGTTAGCCATGCCTGGCAAATTCGTCAAATTCCGGGCACAAAAAAGGGCGACCGAAGTCGCCCTTTTTCTATGGTCCTACAGAACTTAGTTCTGTTTGGCCATTGCCTGGCGCAGCAGTGCCGCCATGGTGGTGTCAGCTGCAGCTTCACCTTCCGGAGCAGTTTTCAGGCTCTGGATGGCTTCTTTCTCTTCAGCATCGTCTTTCGACTTGATCGACAGCTGAATTACGCGGCTCTTACGATCAACGCTGATGATCTTGGCTTCTACTTCCTGGCCTTCTTTCAGAACGTTGCGCGCGTCTTCAACGCGGTCACGGCTGATTTCGGAGGCTTTCAGAGTCGCTTCGATATCGTCGGCCAAAGTGATGATGGCGCCTTTAGCGTCAACTTCTTTCACGATGCCTTTAACGATGGCGCCTTTATCGTTCTCTTGAACGTATTCGGAGAACGGATCGCTTTCCAGTTGCTTGATACCCAGGGAGATGCGCTCGCGCTCTGGGTCAACCGACAGGATAACGGTGTCCAGCTCGTCGCCCTTCTTGAAGCGGCGAACGGCTTCTTCGCCCACTTCGTTCCAGGAGATGTCGGACAGGTGAACCAGACCGTCGATGCCGCCGTCCAGACCAATGAAGATACCGAAATCGGTGATCGACTTGATGGTGCCGGAGATTTTATCGCCCTTGTTGAACTGGCCAGAGAAATCTTCCCATGGGTTAGATTTGCACTGCTTGATGCCCAGGGAGATACGACGACGCTCTTCGTCGATGTCCAGGACCATAACTTCCACTTCGTCGCCGACTTGTACGACTTTCGAAGGGTGGATGTTCTTGTTGGTCCAGTCCATTTCGGAAACGTGTACCAGGCCTTCAACGCCTTCTTCCAGCTCAGCGAAGCAGCCGTAGTCGGTCAGGTTGGTTACGCGAGCGGTAACACGAGTGCCTTCTGGGTAACGGGCTTTGATAGCAACCCATGGATCTTCGCCCAGTTGCTTGAGGCCCAGGGAAACACGATTGCGTTCGCGATCGTACTTCAGAACCTTGACATCGATCTCGTCGCCAACATTGACGATTTCGGAAGGATGCTTGATACGCTTCCAAGCCATGTCGGTAATGTGCAGCAGGCCATCGACGCCACCCAGATCGACGAATGCGCCGTAATCGGTGAGGTTCTTGACGATACCTTTGACTTGTTGGCCTTCCTGCAGGGATTCCAGCAGAGCTTCACGCTCAGCGGAGTTCTCGGCTTCGAGGACGCTACGACGGGAAACGACAACGTTGTTGCGTTTCTGGTCGAGTTTGATGACCTTGAATTCCAGCTCTTTGCCTTCCAGGTGCGTGGTGTCGCGCACAGGACGGACGTCAACCAGAGAACCTGGCAGGAACGCACGGATGCCGTTAACGTCGACAGTGAAGCCGCCTTTAACCTTACCGTTGATAACGCCCTTGACCACTTCTTCGGCTGCGAAGGCTGCTTCCAGAACAATCCAGCATTCAGCGCGCTTGGCTTTTTCACGGGACAGCTTGGTTTCACCAAAGCCGTCTTCAACCGAGTCCAGAGCAACGTGAACTTCGTCACCGACGTTGATAGTCAGTTCGCCAGCATCGTTGTAGAACTGCTCAAGCGGGATGAGTGCTTCAGACTTCAGGCCAGCGTGAACGGTTACCCAGCGAGCTTGGTAATCGATATCAACGATAACACCGGTGATGATGGAGCCTGCCTGAAGGTTCAGGGTTTTTAGGCTTTCTTCAAAGAGTTCCGCAAAGCTTTCGCTCATTTTAATTCCTGTTGAATAAGGGCGAAGGATACGCCCATCTCCACATCCCAGACGACGTGGGTTATGTTCATTTAAAGAAGCCTTGCAAGACTATGACTGGTCCCCTGCAAAGCTTCTTGGTCACCCGGCGATATCGCGAATGGCGATCTCGCTCATGATGCGTTCAAGCACCTGCTCGATGGATAATTCCGTGGAATCCAGCTGTATGGCGTCAGCCGCCGGCTTGAGCGGGGCTACCGCTCGCTGGGTGTCACGCTCATCGCGAACACGTATCTCATCTAGCAGACTCGACAGACTAACACCATCGACTTTTCCCTTCAACTGCAAGTATCGACGGCGCGCACGCTCCTCGGCACTGGCAGTGAGGAATATCTTCAGCGGCGCATCCGGGAAAACCACCGTGCCCATGTCGCGGCCATCGGCGACCAATCCGGGAGGCTCCTGAAACGCCCGTTGGCGCTGAAGCAGAGCGTCGCGAACGGCTGGCAACGCAGCGACCTGGGAAGCCCAGGCACCCACTTGCTCGTTGCGCAAATCGTCAGTGACATCGTCACCTTCAAGAATGATCCGCTGCGGATGCCCTTCGGTCGCTCCGACGAACTGCACGTCCAGATGAGCGGCCAGCAGTTTCAGCGACTCTTCATTGGTCAGATCAACACCGTGGTTGCGTGCCGCGAACGCCAGCAAACGGTACAACGCACCGGAATCCAGCAGGCACCAGCCCAGACGCTTTGCCAGAATACCGGCAATCGTGCCCTTGCCCGAACCGCTGGGCCCGTCGATGGTGATGACCGGTGGCTTGATAATCACGACTGCGCCTCTTGTGCTACACGAATACCGACTTGCGCGCACAACGCGAGGAAGTTCGGGAACGACGTCGCGACGTTGGCACAATCATGAATACGGATCGGCGCAGTGGCGCGCAGCGAAGCCACACTGAAAGCCATGGCAATCCGGTGATCGCCGTGACCATGCACTTCGCCGCCGCCGATCTGGCCGCCGTCGATGATGATGCCGTCCGGGGTCGGTTCGCATTTCACGCCCAAGGCCAGCAAGCCATCGGCCATGACCTGAATGCGGTCCGATTCCTTGACGCGCAATTCTTCGGCACCACGCAGAACGGTGCGCCCTTCAGCACAGGCCGCCGCCACGAACAGCACCGGGAATTCGTCGATAGCCAGCGGCACCAGCGCTTCCGGAATCTCTATACCTTTGAGTTTAGCTGCCCGTACGCGCAAATCCGCCACGGGTTCACCGCCGACTTCACGCTGGTTTTCCAGGGTGATGTCAGCGCCCATCAGACGCAGAATGTCGATCACGCCGGTCCGGGTCGGGTTGATGCCGACGTGCTCAAGCACCAGCTCCGAACCCTCAGCGATCGACGCCGCCACCAGGAAGAACGCCGACGATGAGATATCACCCGGCACTTCAATATGGGTCGCGGTCAGCTTGTGGCCGGACTCGACCGACGCAGTCGCGCCGTTGACGCTCACCGGATAGCCGAAACCACGCAGCATACGCTCGGTGTGGTCGCGCGTCGGAGCCGGCTCAGTGACAGTGGTCTTGCCTTCGGCGTACAGACCCGCCAGCAACAGGCAGGATTTAACCTGGGCGCTGGCCATCGGCATGGTGTAAGTCAGGCCTTTGAGCTTATTGCCGCCACGAATGGTCATCGGTGGACGGCCATCAGCGGCAGTCTCGATCACAGCGCCCATTTCACGCAGCGGATTGGCCACGCGATTCATCGGACGCTTGGACAGCGAGGCATCACCAGTCAGGGTGCTGTCGAAGCTCTGCGCAGCCAGCAGGCCGGACAGCAGACGCATCGAAGTGCCGGAGTTGCCCAGATAGATCGGGCCCGGCGCAGGCTTCAGGCCGTGCAGGCCGACGCCGTGAATGGTTACGCGACCGTGGTGCGGACCTTCGATCACGACACCCATGTCACGGAAAGCCTGCAGGGTCGCCAGGGCGTCTTCGCCCTCGAGGAAGCCTTCGACTTCGGTGACGCCTTCGGCCAGGGAGCCCAGCATGATCGAACGGTGGGAAATCGATTTATCGCCCGGTACACGAATCCGCCCAGTCAGGCGGCCACCAGGTTGTGCCAGGAAAATCAGGTCGTTGGAATTCATAGCGTCCACATAAGCCCGGCGGGCCAGGATTTTACTGAAATGTTCGCGGGCAACCCGGGCGCGAGTGAATACGCCCAACAATTGGTGCCCATCCCCTGCATCGACCGCGTCGCGCAAGGCGTCGAGGTCGCTGCGAAATGTATCGAGTGTGCGCAGGACAGCTTCGCGGTTGGCGAGGAAGATGTCGTGCCACATGACCGGGTCGCTCCCCGCGATTCTTGTGAAATCGCGGAAACCGCCGGCAGCGTAACGGAAGATCTCAAGATTTTCATTGCGCTTGGCCAGTGAATCGACCAAACCGAACGCCAGCAAGTGCGGCAAATGGCTGGTTGCCGCCAACACTTCGTCATGACGCTCGACCTGCATGTGCTCGACGTCGGCGCCCAATTCGCGCCACAAACGGTCGACCACCGCCAGCGCGGCCGGATCGGTTTGATCCAGCGGCGTCAGAATCACTTTATGGCGACGGAACAGGTCCGAGTTGGAAGCTTCCACCCCGCTCTGCTCGGAACCGGCAATCGGGTGCCCAGGCACGAAACGCGCGGGCATACCGCCAAACGCCTCGGTGGCCGCCCGAACGACATTGCCTTTGGCGCTGCCGACGTCGGTCAGAATCGCCTGCCCAAGGTCCATGCCAGCCAATCGGCCGAGCATTTTCTCCATCGCCAGGATCGGCACAGCCAGCTGAATCACGTCAGCACCCTGGCAAGCAACAGCCAGGTCGTCTTCGCAGCGATCCACCACGCCCAACTCAACCGCCAGCTTGCGTGACTGCGGGTCGAGATCGACCCCGACCACTTCACGGCACAGGCCACTTTCACGCAGCCCCTTGGCAAACGAACCGCCAATCAACCCCAGACCGACCACCACCAGGCGACCGATCATAGGTTCAGCAGATTGCAGAGCAGTGACATCACCCACGAGCCAGAACCTTGGTCAGCGCCTCAAGGAAGCGACTGTTTTCAGCCGGCAAACCGATGGTGATACGCAGGTGGTTCGGCATGCCGTAATTGGCCACCGGACGCACGATCACGCCTTCGCGCAGCAGCCCCTGGAACACCGGCGCCGCAACACGACCGACATCGACGCAAATGAAGTTGCCCTTGGACGGGATCCAGCTCAGCCCCAACAGGCGGAAACCCGCTTCCAGTTGCTGCATGCCGGATTCGTTCAAACGACGGCTTTCGGCCAGGTAATCGGTGTCTTGCAAGGCCGCGCACGCCGCGGCCAAGGCCAGGCTGTTGACGTTGAACGGCTGACGCACACGGTTCAGCACGTCCGCGACCACAGCGGTGGACAGACCATAACCGACCCGCAGCGCCGCTAGGCCGTAAGCCTTGGAGAACGTGCGCGAAACCAGCAGGTTCGGATAAGCCGCCAGATAATCCAGGCCGTCCGGTAAATCGCTGCCTTCGGCATATTCGATGTAGGCCTCGTCCAGCACCACCAGCACGTGTGCCGGTACATCCTGGAGGAATTCGTCCAGCGCCTCGGCATCGAACCAGGTCCCGGTCGGGTTGTTCGGGTTGGCAATAAAGACCACGCGGGTATTGGCGTCGATTGCCGCCAGCATGGCCGACAGATCATGACCCCAGTCTTTGGCCGGGATCACTTTGGCCTCGGCACCCACGGCCTGGGTCACGATCGGGTAGACCGCAAACGCGTGCTCACTGAACACCGCGTTCAGGCCCGGCGCCAGATAGGCGCGGGCAACCAGCTCGAGAATGTCGTTGGAGCCATTGCCCAGCGTCACCTGATTGAGCTCGACACGGCACTGCTGCGCCAACAGGGTCTTGAGCGCAAAACCGTTGCCATCCGGATAACGGGTCAGCTCGGCCAGCGCGTCGCGTATGGCCGCCAAAGCCTTCGGACTGGCGCCCAGCGGGTTTTCATTGCTGGCCAGTTTGACGATGCTGGCTGGATCGAGGTCCAGCTCACGCGCCAGTTCGTCCACGGGCTTGCCCGGGACGTACGGCGAAAGTTGTTGCACGCCCGGCTGTGCCAGAGCGAGGAAGTCACCACTCATTTGCTACCCCTTAGAGAACTGCTTTCGGGTAGGAACCCAGCACTTTGAGTGCCACTGCTTCCTGACTGATCTTTTCCAGCACACCTTTGACCAGCGGGTCGCGATGGTGGCCGACGAAGTCGATGAAGAACACGTAGGTCCATTTGCCGCTGCGCGACGGACGGGTTTCGATCCGTGTCAGGTCGATGCCATTGTCGTGGAACGGCACCAGCAACTCGTGAAGCGCGCCGGGCTTGTTACTCATGGAGACGATGATCGAGGTCTTGTCGTCGCCCGTCGGCGGCACTTCCTGGCTGCCGATCATCAGGAATCGCGTGGAGTTGTCCGGGCGATCCTCGATTTTCTCGGCCAGACGGGTCAGCCCGTACAGGCCTGCGGCCATGTCGCCGGCAATCGCCGCCGAGTTCCACTCACCCTTGACCCGCTTGGCCGCTTCGGCGTTGCTCGACACCGCCACGCGCTCGACATTCGGGTAATGGGCGTCCAGCCATTTGCGGCACTGGGCCAGGGACTGGGCGTGGGAATAGATGCGGCTGATGCTGTCGGTCTTGGTGTTTTCACCCACCAGCAAGTGATGGTGAATTCGCAACTCGACTTCGCCACAGATGACCATGTCGTGTTCGAGGAAGCTGTCGAGGGTGTGGTTGACCGCGCCTTCGGTGGAGTTTTCCACCGGGACCACGCCAAAGTTCACCGCACCGGCCGCCACTTCACGGAACACTTCGTCGATCGCCGCCATTGGCTTGCTGATCACGGCGTGGCCGAAATGCTTCATGGCCGCCGCCTGGGTGAAGGTGCCTTCAGGGCCGAGGTAAGCCACTTTCAGTGGCTGCTCGAGCGCCAGGCACGAGGACATGATTTCGCGAAACAACCGCGCCATCTCTTCGTTGCCCAACGGCCCCTGATTGCGTTCCATCACGCGCTTGAGCACCTGAGCTTCACGCTCAGGACGATAGAACACCGGCACTTCGCCTTCGGCCAGCGAGGCCATCTTTACTCGCGCAACTTCCTGGGCGCAGCGTGCGCGCTCACTGATCAGCTCCAGGACTTTCTCGTCCAGGGCATCAATGCGCAGGCGCAGTGCCTTGAGTTCTTGCTCAGACATTAGCCGTGTTCCTTCTCGAACTCTGCCATGTACGAAACCAGTGCGTTGACCGCAACGATGTCGACGGCGTTATAGATGGAGGCGCGCATGCCGCCCACGGAGCGATGCCCCTTGAGATTCAACAAGCCACGCTCGTCGGCACCAGCCAGGAACGACTTGTCCAGACGGTCGTCAGCCAGACGGAACGGCACGTTCATCCACGAGCGGTCCGACTTGTTGATCGGGTTGCTGTACAAGCCGCTGGCGTCGATGAAGTCGTACAGCGTGCGCTGCTTCACTTCATTGAGCTTGCCGATGGCTTCAACACCACCCTGCTCTTTCAGCCACTCGAATACCAGGCCAGACAAGTACCAGGCCAGGGTCGGCGGGGTGTTGTACATCGAGCCGTTGTCGGCCGCGACCTTGTAGTTGAGCATGGTCGGGCAGATGGAACGGGCGTGACCCAGCAGGTCTTCGCGAACGATGTTGACGACGATGCCGCTCGGGCCGATGTTTTTCTGGGCACCGGCGTAGATCATGCCGAAGCGCGAAACATCGACTGGACGCGACAGGATGTCCGAGGACATGTCAGCCACCAGCGGCACGTCACCGGTTTCGGGAATCCATTGGAATTCCAGGCCGCCGATGGTTTCGTTCGGCGCGTAGTGAACGTAGGCCGCATCCTTGGACAGGCTCCATTCATTCTGACCCGGGATAGCAAAATAGTCGTAAGGCTTGGCGGTAGCGGCAACGTTGACGCGGCCGTAGCGCGAGGCTTCTTCGATGGCTTTCTGCGACCAGATACCGGTGTCGATATAGTCGGCCGTGCCGTTTTCCGGCAACAGGTTCAGCGGAATCTGGGCAAATTGCTGGCTGGCGCCACCTTGCAGAAACAGCACTTTATAGTTCGAAGGGATATTCAGCAGATCACGCAGATCCTGCTCGGCCTTGGTGGCGATGGACACGAACTCATCACTGCGATGGCTCATTTCCATGACCGAGAGGCCCTTGCCGTGCCAATCAAGGAGTTCACCCTGGGCGCGCTGCAGGACAGCTTCGGGAAGTGCCGCAGGACCGGCACAGAAGTTATAGGCTCTCTTGCTCACATCCAATCTCGCTCTGATTTGGTGGTATCACGCAATAAAAATCACGATATCAGTCAACACAGACACCTGCTGGAGCAAGCTTTTGTGGGAGCTGGCTTGCCTGCGATTGCATCACCGCGGTACGCAAGACACACCGCGGTGCCTGCATCGCGGGCAAGCCCGGCTCCCACAAAAGCCCTTCCACACAGGATCTTCGTGGGTGTCGATATTTTCAACTGGGACAAACAACAAGGGGGCGAATTTTCATCCGCCCCCTGTTTGCCCGCTTATTCCTGCGGTTCTTCGTCGGCTGCGGCGTCGAGCTGCTGATCTTCGACGACGTCGTCAATCACGACCTCACCGTCGAACACCGCGCCCTCTTCGCCCTCTTCGCCTTCCAGCTCTTCGCCTTCGACTTCCGACGGCTCCTGAACCCGCTCCAGACCTACCAGCGTTTCATCGCTGGCCAGTTTGATCAGGGTTACGCCCTGGGTATTACGACCCAGGCTGGAGACTTCGTCGACACGAGTACGAACCAAAGTGCCCTGGTCGGAAATCAGCATGATCTCCTCGCCGTCGAGCACCTGGACTGCGCCGACCAGACGGCCATTACGATCGTTGCTGACCATGGCGATAACGCCCTGACCGCCACGCTTGTACTCAGGGAACTCGGTGATCGCCGTGCGCTTACCGAAACCACGGGCCGAAGCGGTGAGGATCTGGCTGCCTTCTTCCGGGATCAGCATGGAAATCAGCTTCTGGCCTTCCGGCAGACGCATGCCGCGCACACCACGAGCGGTACGGCCCATGGCGCGAACGTCGGTTTCCTTGAAGCGGGTGACCTTGCCGCCGTCGGAGAACAGCATGACTTCACGCTCGCCATCGGTAATGGCGGCGGAAATCAGTACATCACCTTCGTCCAGCTCCAGCGCGATCAGGCCGACGCTGCGTTGACGGCTGAAGGATTCCAGCGGGGTCTTCTTCACGGTGCCT
The DNA here is from genome assembly GCF_019823085.1 of Pseudomonas sp. DR48. NCBI lineage: Bacteria > Pseudomonadati > Pseudomonadota > Gammaproteobacteria > Pseudomonadales > Pseudomonadaceae > Pseudomonas > Pseudomonas sp. DR48. Next base: position 75,038 of record NZ_CP081946.1, read on the forward strand.
TTGGCGGTAGCCATGAAGATGAAGTGACCTTCGGTGTATTCCTCGACCGGCAGCATGGTGGTGATGTATTCATCACTGTCCAGCGGCAGCAGATTGACCAGTGGACGACCACGGGCCGCACGGGACGCTTCCGGGATTTCATAGGTTTTCAGCCAGTACACTTTGCCCTTGCTGGAGAACAGCAGCAGCGTGGTGTGACTATTGGCGACCAGCAGGTGAGCGATGTAGTCCTCATCCTTGACGCCAGTCGCCGATTTGCCTTTACCGCCACGACGCTGAGCCTGGTACGCAGCCAATGGCTGGGTCTTGGCGTAGCCACCGTGGGAGATGGTCACGACGCGCTCTTCTTCCGGGATCATGTCTCCCAGGGTCAGGTCGAGACGGGCATCGAGAATTTCGGTGCGACGCACGTCGCCGTATTCGGCGCGGATCACTTCCAGTTCTTCGCGGATCACTTCCATCAGGCGCGTGGCGCTGCTGAGGATGCGGATCAGTTCGCCGATCTGGTTGAGGATCTCTTGATACTCGGCCAGCAGCTTCTCGTGTTCCAGACCGGTCAGACGGTGCAGACGCAGTTCCAGAATGGCTTGCGCCTGTTCCGGCGACAGGAAGTACTTGCCGTCGCGCAGACCGTATTGCGGGTCCAGGGTCTCTGGACGGCACGAGTCGGCACCGGCACGTTCAACCATCGCAACGACCGCGGAGGATTCCCAGGCAGTGCTGATCAGCGCTTCCTTGGCTTCCGACGGGGTTGGCGAAGCCTTGATCAGGGCGATGACCGGGTCGATGTTCGACAGGGCAACCGCTTGACCTTCCAGAATGTGGCCACGTTCGCGGGCTTTACGCAGCTCGAACACGGTACGGCGGGTGACGACTTCGCGACGGTGACGCACGAAGGCTTCCAGCAGGTCCTTGAGGTTCAGGATCCGCGGACGGCCGTCGATCAGCGCAACGATGTTGATACCGAATACGGCTTGCAGCTGGGTCTGGGCGTAGAGGTTATTGAGGATCACCTCAGGCACTTCGCCACGACGCAGTTCGATCACGACGCGCATACCGTCCTTGTCGGACTCGTCACGCAGTTCGGTGATGCCTTCAAGCTTCTTCTCTTTTACCAGCTCGGCGATCTTCTCGATCAGACGGGCCTTGTTCAGCTGGTAAGGGAGTTCGGTGATGACGATCTGTTGACGGCCACCGACCTTGTCGATGTCCTCGATGATCGAGCGGGCACGCATGTAAATGCGCCCGCGACCGGTACGGTAGGCTTCGATGATGCCGGCACGACCGTTGATGATCGCGGCGGTCGGGAAGTCCGGACCGGGGATGTATTGCATCAGCTCATCGATGGTCAACTCGGGGTTGTCGATGAGCGCCAGGCAACCGTCGATGACTTCACCGAGGTTGTGCGGCGGGATGTTGGTCGCCATGCCCACGGCGATACCGCTGGAGCCGTTGACCAGCAGGTTGGGAATACGGGTCGGCATGACCGCCGGGATCATTTCGGTGCCGTCGTAGTTCGGCACCCAGTCCACGGTTTCCTTGTGCAGGTCAGCCAGCAGCTCGTGCGCCAGCTTGGTCATGCGCACTTCGGTGTATCGCATGGCTGCAGCGTTGTCGCCGTCCACGGAACCGAAGTTGCCCTGACCGTCTACCAGCAGATAGCGCAGCGAAAATGGCTGCGCCATGCGGACGATGGTGTCGTACACCGCGGTATCACCGTGCGGGTGGTACTTACCGATTACGTCACCGACAACACGGGCAGATTTCTTGTACGGCTTGTTGAAGTCGTTGCCCAGCTCGCTCATCGCGAACAGCACGCGCCGGTGCACGGGCTTCAAGCCATCGCGCGCATCCGGCAGGGCCCGCCCGACAATTACGCTCATCGCGTAGTCGAGGTAGGACTGCTTCAGCTCGTCTTCGATATTGACCGGGAGGATTTCTTTGGCCAGTTCGCCCATGAGAAGCTCGATTCCTTTTTCTGGTGAAACTTCGTCACATCCATATGGGACGAACGAAGCTCGCCGCTGCAGGCTGAGTGCCATGCACCGACTTACGACAAATCAACAAGTTGAACCATGGATTTGCGCAGTAAAGACAACCCCGTGGGACTGCCTCGGAAAACGCCGGATGTTATCACAAGAGCCGCCACGCACCTATCCCCCAGATGCGCATGGAGCATAGTTAGTTGACCGGTGACAGGCTGAAAGGGGACGAGAGAGGCTTAGAGCCGGATTGAATGCTGAAATTGCAGCCGATTCTGGGTGATTTGCTGGAGTTGTGGGCCTCATCGCGGGCAAGCCCGCTCCCACAGGGTTCTGTTGCGCTCACAAATCCTGTGGGAGCGGGCTTGCCCGCGATGGCGGTTTATCAGGCGCCAGATGTCTTCAATGCAGACGCTTGCGGCACATCAATTGGGCCAGTTTCGCCGTATCCGGGCGCTCGACGATGCCTTTTTCGGTGACGATCGCATCGATCAGGTCCGCAGGCGTCACGTCGAACACCGGGTTGAAGGCATCGACATCCGCCCCGACCCGCTTGCCGCCGAGTTCCAGCAGTTCGCGACCATCGCGCTCTTCAATAGGAATTTCATCGCCGCTGGCCAGGTTCATGTCGATGGTCGAACTCGGCGCCACCACCATGAAGCGCACGCCGTGGTGCATGGCGCTCACCGCCAGTTGATAAGTGCCGATCTTGTTCGCCACGTCGCCATTGGCGGTAATCCGGTCGGCACCCACGATCACCCAGGTCACACCTTTGGTTTTCATGATGTGCGCGGCGGCGGAGTCGGCATTGACCGTGACCGGAATGCCTTCATTGGCCAGCTCCCAGGCAGTCAACCGCGAACCTTGCAGCCAAGGACGGGTTTCATCGGCGTAAACACGCTCGACCATGCCCTCGATATAGGCGCCGCGAATCACCCCCAGCGCCGTGCCGAAACCACCAGTGGCCAGGGCGCCAGTGTTGCAGTGGGTCAGGATTGCCTGCGCATTGCCCTGGTGTTTGCGGATCAAGTCCACTCCCAGCTGCGCCATGGTCAGGTTGGCTTCGCGATCACTTTCGTGGATGGCGATGGCTTCCGCTTCAAGCACCGCCAGCGGATCGGCGTGATGCTTCAGACGTTCAAGCCGTTCACGCATGCGGCCCAGGGCCCAGAACAGGTTGACAGCGGTAGGACGGGAATCGGCAAGCAGAGCGAAATCCTCTTCCAGCGCCGCCTGCCAGTCGCCCCCCTCGGCAAATCGGCTACGTGCCGCCAGTACCACGCCATAGGCCGCACTGATGCCGATGGCCGGCGCACCACGCACCACCATCGAGCGAATCGCCTCGGCGACACCCGCTGCACTGGTGTAGGCGATCCACGTTTCTTCGAACGGCAAAACACGCTGATCCAGCAGGTACAGGGCGCCATCACGCCAATCGATGGCCTTTACCTTCTCCGCAGCCAACAGTCGATCGCGCATCCCACACCCCGCACTCATGAACAAAAGCCGCCGATTATAGCGATCCCCCCGCGAAGACGCTCGGGTATACTTCGCCATCCTTTACAAAAGCACTGGAACCGATCCTCGATGCCGAACACTGCCGCTGCGCTCGACCTGTTATTGCTGCCGACCTGGCTGGTACCCGTCGAACCCGCCGGCGTTGTCCTCAAAGAGCACGGCCTGGGCATCCGCGACGGACGCATTGTATTTATCGGCCCGCGGTCCGCTGCGCTGAAGCTTAACGCAACCGAAGTGCGCGAGCTGCCGGACGTGCTGCTCTGTCCGGGCCTGATCAATGCTCACGGGCATGCGGCGATGACGCTGTTCCGCGGCCTGGCCGACGATCTGCCGTTGATGACCTGGCTGGAAAACCACATTTGGCCCGCCGAAGCCAAGTGGGTCGACGAGGCCTTTGTACGCGACGGCACCGACCTTGCGATCGCCGAGCAGATAAAAGGCGGCATCACTTGCTTCTCTGACATGTATTTCTTCCCGAAGGTTGCCAGCGAGCGTGTCCACAACAGCGGAATTCGTGCACAAATCGCAATTCCGATCCTCGACTTCCCGATCCCGGGCGCCAGCACGGCCGACGAAGCCATTCGTCAGGGCGTCGAACTGTTCGGCGATCTCAAGCACCATGAGCGCATCAAAGTGACCTTCGGCCCCCATGCCCCGTACACCGTGGGCGATGAAAACCTGGAGAAAATCCGGGTGATTGCCGAAGAGCTGGACGCCTCCATTCATATGCACGTCCACGAAACCGCCTTCGAGGTTCAGCAATCGGTCGAACAGCGCGGCGAACGCCCACTGGCCAGACTTGGTCGCCTTGGCCTGCTCGGCCCGCGCTTCCAGGCCGTGCACATGACCCAGATCAGCGAGGAAGACCTGGCATTGCTGGTAGAAAGCAACACCAACGTGATTCATTGCCCGGAATCCAACCTCAAGCTCGCCAGCGGCTTCTGCCCGGTCGAGCGACTGTGGCAAGCGGGCGTCAATGTCGCGGTCGGCACCGATGGCGCAGCCAGCAACAACGACCTCGACTTGCTTGGCGAGACCCGCACTGCCGCGCTGCTGGCCAAGGCTGTCGCCGGCTCGGCCACCGCGCTGGACGCCCACCGCGCATTGCGCATGGCCACCCTCAACGGTGCCCGTGCGCTGGGAATCGAGAATGAGGTCGGCTCGCTGGAAATCGGCAAGGCAGCGGACATCGTGGCATTCGATCTGTCGGGTCTGGCGCAGCAACCTGTCTACGACCCGGTTTCACAACTGATTTACGCCACCGGCCGGGACTGCGTGAAGCACCTGTGGGTCGCCGGCAAGCAACTGCTCGATGACCGCTGCCTGACCCGCCTGGACGAGGAACAACTTTGCGCCACGGCCAAGGCCTGGGGCCAGCGCATCAGCGGCCGCACCGAATAGCAAGCACTCCGGACTCACCCCCGGGGCAACAGGATTTTTCAAGTTTTAGAGGACTGAACCATGAGCAACGTCGACTACGCCGAAATCGCCAAATTCGAAGCCCTGGCGCATCGCTGGTGGGACCGCGAAAGCGAGTTCAAACCGCTGCACGACATCAACCCGCTGCGAGTCAACTGGATTGACGAGCGGGTCAATCTGGCCGGCAAGAAAGTCCTCGACGTCGGTTGCGGCGGCGGCATCCTCAGTGAAGCCATGGCCCAGCGTGGCGCCACCGTCATGGGTATCGACATGGGCGAAGCGCCACTGGCCGTCGCGCAACTGCATCAACTTGAATCGGGCGTGAGCGTCGAATACCGGCAGATCACCGCCGAAGCGCTGGCAGAAGAAATGCCCGAGCAGTTTGATGTGGTCACGTGCCTGGAAATGCTTGAACACGTGCCGGACCCGTCCTCGGTGATCCGCGCCTGCTTCCGCATGGTCAAGCCCGGCGGCCAGGTGTTCTTCTCCACCATCAACCGCAATCCGAAGGCGTACCTGTTCGCCATCGTCGGCGCCGAATACATCATGAAGCTGCTGCCGCGCGGCACTCACGACTTCAAGAAATTCATCCGTCCTTCCGAACTGGGCGCCTGGAGCCGCATGGCCGGCCTGACCGTCAAGGACATCATCGGGCTGACGTACAACCCGCTGACCAAGCACTACAAACTGGCGGCCGACGTGGACGTCAACTACATGATCCAGACCCTGCGCGAGGAGTAAGCCGATGCGTATCAGAGCAGTCCTTTTCGACATGGACGGCACCCTGCTCGACACCGCGCCGGACTTCATTGCCATTTGTCAGGCAATGCGCGCTGATCGCGGTTTGCCGCTGATGAACGACAAACATATTCGCGACGAGATTTCCGGCGGCGCCAAGGCGATGGTCGCGGTGACCTTCTCCATGGACCCGGAATCGCCAGGCTTCGAGGAGCTTCGCCTGGAGTTCCTTGAGCGCTACCTGGTCGGCTGCGCGGTGCACAGCAAGCTGTTCGACGGCATGGGCGCACTGCTGGCCGACATCGAGAAGGCCAACCTGATCTGGGGCGTGGTGACCAACAAGCCACTGCGGTTCGCCGAGCCGATCATGCAGCAACTGGGGCTGGCCGAACGCTCGGCCTTGTTGATCTGCCCGGATCACGTGAAGAACAGCAAACCAGACCCTGAACCGTTGATCCTGGCGTGCAAGATGCTCGACCTGGACCCGGCCAGCGTACTGTTCGTGGGTGACGACTTGCGCGATATCGAATCGGGGCGTGATGCCGGCACCAAAACGGCGGCCGTGACCTACGGCTACATTCACCCGGAAGACAACCCTCGGCACTGGGGAGCAGACGTGGTGGTGGATCATCCATTGGAGTTGCGCAAGGTGCTCGATAGCGCCCTGTGTGGCTGCTGAGCCGCTTTCGTAGCGGCATGGTTTCCAAGGGGTTTGAGCACTACTAATGTGGGAGCGAGCCTGCTCGCGATGGCGTCATCACATTCAACAACCCTGTTGACTGAGCCGCCACTATCGCGAGCAGGCTCACTCCCACAGGATCGCGCTCGACCTGAAGAATTTTTGTTGAGGTTTCTTATGTTTGATTATTCCGCACGTCCTGAACTGCTCAAGGACCGGGTCATCCTGGTCACCGGCGCGGGCCGCGGCATCGGCGCGGCAGCGGCGAAAACCTATGCCGCCCATGGCGCCACCGTATTGCTGCTGGGCAAGACCGAAGCCAATCTGACGCAGGTCTATGACGACATCGAGGCCGCCGGGCATCCTCAGCCGGTGGTGATCCCGTTCAACCTGGAAACCGCCCTGCCCCATCAATACGATGAGCTGGCCGCGATGATCGAAACAGAGTTCGGCCACCTTGACGGCTTGCTGCATAACGCCTCGATCATCGGTCCGCGCACGCCGATCGAGCAGTTGTCCGGCGAGAACTTCATGCGCGTCATGCACATCAACGTCAACGCCATGTTCATGCTCACCAGCACCCTGCTGCCCCTGCTCAAGCTGTCCCAGGACGCCTCGGTGGTGTTCACCTCCAGCAGCGTGGGCCGCAAGGGTCGCGCGTACTGGGGCGCTTACGGCGTGTCCAAGTTTGCGACCGAAGGCTTGATGCAAACCCTGGCTGACGAAGTCGACACCGTCGCCCCCGTGCGCTCCAACAGCATCAACCCCGGCGCCACCCGCACCAGCATGCGTGCCCAGGCTTATCCGGGAGAAAATCCGCTGAATAACCCAACGCCGGAAGAAATCATGCCGGTGTACCTGTATCTGATGGGTCCGGACAGCACCGGCATCAATGGCCAGGCTTTCAACGCTCAGTAAAAGCCACACGTCGCTTTTTTGTGTCGCGTCGACATCTCGGCGCGGCACTTAAAGGACGCCTTAATCACACGGTTTCTGTCAATTCGACGTCACTTATTGTGCAAATTACTCCCTCACACCCCTCAAGGCATTGATTAAAAAGGATTTTTATCTGAAGGAACTCATTGGCATGACTTTCGCTCTAAATTTGCTCAGACACGCCGTGTGAAAGCTATCGGGCGGACGCCTCAGTCGAAGGTTACTTATATTCGACAAAGCGGACTAAACTTGCGCCAAATGTCCTACGGGACTGATGGACCAGTATGACGCGCAGCCCAAAGCCGCTCTCACCCAGCCTGTAAGACAGCCTTACTGCTTAGGGGCTCACGCCATATGAAATCACCATCCCAGACCAGCGCAATTGACTTCGATAACGCCAAATTGCAGCGCCTGGGCTTTGGTCAAAAGCCTCCCGTTCTGGAGCGGCCATTCAGCCTCGCACAATTGCGTCAGCAACTTGGCCAGCAGCTGCAGACCAGCCTTGAGCCACAACGCATTCTCGGACTTTTCTTCCGCGAGATTCAGCGTGTCGTGCCACTGGATGCGCTGACTTATAAGCACCCCGCCAGCGACTTGCGCCTGGAGCTCGGGCAGCGCGGCCATCATTCGGTCACCTATAGCCTCGTTCATGAAGATGAGAACCTGGGTGAACTGATTTTCCGCCGCAACCAGCGGTTCAGTGAATACGAACAGGCCTCGCTGGAATCGTTGCTGCCCACTTTGCTGTTTCCGATCCGCAACGCCCTGCTCTATCGGGCCGCGACTCAAAGCGCATTGCGCGATCCACTGACCGGTACTGGTAATCGCATCGCAATGGATCAGACGCTGCAGCGTGAAATCGAGATGTCGCGAAGGCACTTGATGCCGTTGTCGCTACTGATGCTGGATATCGATCATTTCAAAAATGTAAATGACAACTACGGACACAGCGCAGGCGATGACGTGCTCAAGGCTGTCGCAGCCTCGATCAAGAATCAGTTGCGCAACGTGGACATGGTGTTTCGCTTTGGGGGCGAAGAATTCCTGATCCTGCTTTCCAATACCAATCGGGAAGCAGCGGCCATGGTTGGCGAACGATTGCGGTTTGCAGCGCAGGCCGAGCACTACAAGGCCGACGGCAACCTGGTCGAACTGACGGTCAGCCTGGGTTGTTCGACCCTGCTGCCCGGAGAGTCTGCCGAAAGCTTGTTGCGACGGGCCGACAGCGCGCTGTATGTCGCCAAGCGCGAGGGGCGTAACCGGTTGCAGATGGCGGGCTGAGAACATCAGCGACACCATAAAAAAATGAGGGAGCGAGTAAACTCGCTCCCTCATTTTGTGTGTGTTACCGATGGATCAGCTTTCGGCGAGCGCCATGCGCTCACGTGCCACGGGAGCCTTTTCCGAATGCTCCAGCTGCATGCACCGCTCCAGAAACAGGTGCATGTAGTCATAGCTCTTGCAGACGGCCTGACGCAATTCCACTTGCAGTGATTTGCTCGGATTCATGCCGGCCAGCGTGCAGATGATTTCCAGCGCTTCCCATGGATGGGCATCGTCGTACTGGGCGTGCATCTTCAACCACTTCATGGCCCGCTTGCGATCCTCCTCAGGGAAGGCTGCCGCATACACGCCGCTGGAACAGACCAGCGCCGACCACTCCCCGGTGGCACCTTCGATCGCATAGTTGGTGGCGGCGATGGCGACGATCAGAGAATCCGCCGAACTGGTGTGCCAGCACCAGTGGCTCAACGCGTGAAGTTCCGGGGCAACGTGTTGCGCCTGCAGATCTTCCAGGCTGACGCCATGTGCCCGACTCCAGTTCACCCAGTAATCGGCATGGTTCAATTCGACACGAATGTTGCGCATCAGCCAGCGACGCGCCATGTCCTCGCCGGGGTGGCGGGCAAAGCGGGTCTTGGTCAGGTTCTGTGCCATGTATAACGCGAACTGTTCAACCACCGGCCAGCCACCAATGAGGTACTGACGCATGGTTTTTGCGCTGAGTTTGTTATCTCGCATGCGCTGATACAGTTCGTGCTCGACAACCCGGCGCTTACTCTCGCTGCAATCCTTGATGAGCTGTTGCGCCCAGGCTGGATAACTTGCAGCTTCCATGAGTGGTCCGGTTCGGTTGAATGTGTCGATCACTGTCGGGCTCCTTTTGATTGTGATTGTTAGGATCAGCTAGAGATTTCAACGGAACGTGCCAGGCGCCTTGAACAACAAAGGTTGGGGCCTGGCGGGGCGACTTTGCAAACTATCGCAGGTAAACAGATGCGGGCGTTCAATGACATACCCTTGAGCGAAATCCACCCCGATCTCGAGCAGTGCCTGCTCGATCTGGGGCGTCTCTACAAACTCGGCAATCGTGCGCTTACCCATGACATGGCCGATGTGATTGATCACTTCTACCATGGCGCGGTTAATCGGGTCGTCCAGCATATCCTTTACGAAACTTCCATCGATCTTCAAGAAGTCTACAGGTAAATGTTTCAAGTAGGCGAATGAGGACATCCCGGCGCAGAAGTCATCCAATGAAAAATGGCAACCTAAACCTTTGAGTTCGTTAATAAATCTGATCGCGCTTCCCAAATTTGAAATTGCACTGGTTTCTGTAATTTCAAAACAAATCATTTCAGGAGGAATGGACCACACAACAAACTGTTCGCGCAAGAAGTCCAGGAACGCGTCATCTCCGATAGTCGTGCCTGACAGATTGATCGCACACATGGCCAAAGGACCTTTGCGCTCTTCTGCAATACATTGGGCAATGATCTTGAAAACGTTCTCCACCACCCAGCGGTCCAGCGCAGTCATCAGCCCATAACGCTCTGCAGCCGGAATGAAACTGTCGGGCAATATCATGCGCCCGGCTTCGTCATGCAGACGCAGCAGGATTTCTATATGCCCGCCGCCCTGTTGAGTGTGTCCAAGCGGCGCGATTTCCTGGGAGTAGAGGCAAAAGCGGTCTTCTTCGAGCGCCATGTGCAAGCGCTGCACCCACGCCATTTCACCGAAGCGCAGGGACAACTCCGAATCATCGGCATGATAGACCTGCACACGATTACGCCCCTTTTCCTTGGCCATGTAACAGGCCATATCCGCGGCGCGCAACGAGGCTTCAAGAGTTGTCGGCGTTTGCGCGACATGAACCAGCCCGATGCTGACTGTCGTCACGAAAGGCCGGCCTTTCCAGACAAAGTGCAGATTCTGGACGGTCTGACGCAGGTTCTCGGCAATTTTCTCGGCCGCTTCCGGCGGACAGTTTTCCAGCAAGATACCGAACTCGTCGCCGCCCAGCCGTGCCAGGGTGTCACCTTCGCGCAAGCCCGATTGCAGCAACGCGCAGATATGCCGCAACAGTTCATCGCCCGCCGCGTGACCGCAGGTGTCGTTGACCAGCTTGAATTGATCCAGGTCGAGAAACATCAAGGCGTGGCGACCGGAGTGCCGCGTCAGGTTGTGCATGACCTGCTCCAGGCGATACTCGAACTCCCGGCGGTTGGCCAGCCCGGTCAAGGCGTCATGGGTCGCCTGCCAGGACAGATTGGCGATGTACTGACGCTCCTGGGTCATGTCATGCAACACCAGCACCGTGCCACTGACCTTGCCGGCATTACGGATCGGCGCGCCGACCAGGGTGACAGACACAGTGCTGCCATCCAGACGCTGGATCAGCTTGGAGTGTTCGCTGCCGCCGCTGAGCTGACCGCTCAGGATGTGTTCAATCAGCGTGAACCCATCGGCCTGAGCGTTTTCATCCAGCAGATTGAACAAGGCTGCCAGCGGCAAGCCAATGGCTTGCTCGCCTTTCCAGTGGGTCAGAGCCTCGGCCGCCGGGTTCATGTAGGCGATCGCCCCCTCGACATCCGTGGTAATCACCCCGTCGCCAATGGATTGCAACGTTATCTGCGCCCGGTCTTTCTCCAACTGCAAGGCCTCGGCGAAAGCATGGCGCTGTTTGAGCAGTTTGTGCGTGCGCATCAGGGCCAATGCAATCAAGCCCAGGGCCGTGGCGAGGTTCGTCACCAGCAGCAGGCGCAAAATCAGACGCGAGCCCTCGCCCAAGGCATCACTGAAAGCTTTGGCGGCAGGCGTCACACCGTCGTTGATCGCAAAAATCTGTGCCTTCCAGCGCTTGATGTCGGCGTCCGAAGCCTGACCTCCGGTAATACGCTGATGCATGTCCTGAGCGACGTCATCGAGCTGCACCAGATAGGAATCACCCACCGTCCAACGATCAATAGCCTTTTCCAGGTAACTGAAATGCCTGAAATTGAGGTAAAGCCAGATCAGGCTGGAGACGTCATCAGGGTGGTTGCCACCTTTGATAATGGCTACGCGCGCGGCTTCGATATTCGGCGGCTGGTGGTCCAGCGCCAACCGCAACTCGTGCCCCCCCTGAGGTACGGCAATGGCGTTCTGGTACTTGAGAAAAATCGCCCCGTCACGACTGTCCGCGTAGAGATTAAGGTAATAGATGGCATCCTTCTGGCCCTTGGACCAGAGGCTTTCCCCGGCGACATAGCCGCGAACCGCCGAAAGCACATACAGACTGACCCCACCCAATAGCGCCTGAAACAGCACTACCGCGATAAATGGCCAGACGATGCCCAACAACCTTGGCGTTCCGAGAGTCCGCTTTTGCTTCATGAGGTCCCTTGTTTTAGCACTGCCAGATCATCATTCCACGTGATCGCTAAAGCTAGACTAGGGTGCGTAATCGATCCCGGCAAGCCAGCGCCCATATTTTGCGCATACACGTGCCTGGGACCGATCAGCGCTTTGCCGTCGAGCCGTGGACTTGTACCGCGTTTTTTTATTCGTTCGGGCTGAAACGGGGTCTCCCTTCCGTCGGCCACATACTAGCGCATCTACAGGCGCCGAATCCGACAACCTGGCACAACCTGCGTACAGACAATTCGCTTCAATGAAACATCAACGCGCGCCTTGCGACGACGAACAGGCTTACACCAATACTGTGCAAAATCAGTTAATTGGCAGACCGGGTAACAGCCTTCACAGTTCCAAAAACCGACGCACAATGATGCTGAAGTGCGACACCCGTCACTCAATGTTGCTGCAAATGCCCATAAAGCTTGGCGTACAAACCACCTTCGGCAATCAGTTGCTGATGGTCGCCATCCTCGGCAATTTGTCCGCCGTCGAACACCAGCACCCGATCGGCCTGCTTCACCGCCGACAACCGATGCGCAATGATCAGCGTGGTGCGGTGGCTCAGGAACCGCGCCAACGCCTGGTGCAGGTTGTATTCGGTGGCCGCGTCCAGCGCCGAGGTCGCCTCATCGAGAATCACGACCTTGGGTTCGGCCAGCACCATCCGCGCAATGGCCAGTCGTTGACGCTGCCCCCCAGACAGACGCACTCCGGAACGTCCGACAATGCTGTCCAGACCATCGGGCAGCGCTCGGACGGTCTGGTGCAACTGCGCAATTTCCAGCGCCTGCCAGCAGGCCTCGTCGCTGCGCAGACGGCCCATTGTCAGGTTGGCACGGATGGTGTCGTTGAACAGCGCAGGGTGCTGCAAGACCACGGCAACATTTTCCCGCACGACTTCCAGACCTATCTCCTGCTGAGTCGAGCCGCCGAAGCGAATGCTCCCTGCAAGCGGCGTGTACAGCCCCAGCAGCAATTGCACCAGGGTGCTTTTGCCGCCGCCACTGGCACCGACGATGGCGACTTTTTCACCGGGCGCGATGGACAGGTCCATCTTGTTCAATACCAGCTCGTCGCTATAGCCGAAACTCAGCCCCCGGACTTCAATGCCCACGGTATCGCGGCCCTGGAACGGGTCGACCCCACCGGGGTATTGCGGCTCATCGGCGCGGGCCAGCAGTTCGTTGATCCGCGACAATGCACCGCTGGCGGCGTAATAGGCGTACTGCAAATTGAGCAGTTGCTCCACCGGACCGATCATGAACCACAGGTAGCTGAACACCGCCAGCATCTCGCCGATGGACAGGTCGGAAAACAGCACGGTGAGCATCGCTGCCGCCCGGAAAATATCGATGCCGAACTGGAACAGCAAACCGCTGGCACGGTTGGAGGCATCGGTTTTCCACTGCGAATTCACGGCGTAGTCGCGCACTTCCCGGGCACGCAGTCCCAGGCGCCCGAGGAAAAACCCCTGACGGTTGCCAGCGCGCACTTCCTGAATGGCATCGAGTGTTTCGGTCAGCGCCTGGGTGAAGCGCGAAGTGCTGTCGTTCTCGAGTTTCTTGAGGTGCTTGACCCGCTTGCCCAACTGCACCGTCGCGTAAATCACCAACGGGTTGAACAGCAAGATCAGCAGCGCCAGCTTCCAGTGCATCCACATCAGGATCGATGCGGTGCCCACCAACGTCAGCATGGCGACTAGAAAACGGCTGAGGGTTTCGCCGACGAATTTATCCAGCGTGTCCAGGTCGGTGACCAGGTGCGTGGTCACCGTGCCGCTGCCCAGGCTTTCGTATTCGCCCAGGGAAATGCACTTGAGCCGCTCAATCAGCCGCACACGAATGCGATAGACGATGTCCTTGGCCAACGCCGCAAACAACTTCGCCTGCACCACGTTGAACAACAGGGCGCCACAGCGCAGCAACAAGGTCACCAGCAGCATCAGGCCGATGTAGCCTGCCGCTTTCTGCCAGCCTTGGGGCAGTGCGTGATTCATGATCTTCAGGGCGGCGTCGCCATGCCCCAGCAACACTTCGTCGACCAGCAATGGCAACAGCAACGGAATCGGCACGCTGCACAAGGTAGCCAGCACCGCGACGCCGTTGGCGATCCACAGGGATTTTTTATGGTGCAGGGCCAATCGACGGATTTCGGCCCAACTCAGCCGATCGACACGCTTGGGAGCGGGCGCGCCATCGGGCAGGTCATGCACAGGCGGCGCGCTCCAGCCAACGGCCAAGCAACGGCGAAAGCTCACTCAAAGGTTGGTAACCATTGGTCAGCAGAGCCAGTTGACCATTGCGTTCAGCCAGCAATGTCGGGAAGCCGGCAATGCCCAGGTCCTGGACCCAGGTGAAATCGGCAGCGGTCGCGGCGTGCTGATCGGCACGGTCGAACGCGGCGGCAAATTCGATGCGCGGCAGGCCGGCTTTCTCAGCCAGTTCCACCAGCACACTGGCGTGCGTAACGTCGCGACCTTCGGCGTAGAACGCGTGCTGAATCAGGCCGAGCAGTTTCCACGCGCAATCCGGCGCCAGGCTGCGCGCGGTCACCAGCGCCCGGCAGGCAGGCTCGGTGTCGTAGACAAACCCGTCTGGCAATGCGCCTTCGATTTTGAACGGCTGGCCGGTGGCCTTATGGACCGCCTGCCAGTGCTCAAGAATGTAGCGCCGGGTGGTCGGCTCCAGCGCCGAACCACTGCCGGTGCGTAAACCACCGACCACCAAATGCACCTCAACGCCTGCCGCGCGCGCCTGCTCGACCAGCGCATTGGCGACGGGCGCAAAGCCCCAGCACCAGGAACACATCGGGTCCATCACATAGAGCAGGCGGCGTGCAGACATGGTTCAAGCCTCGGAAGGAGTTTGCTTGTAGTTGTAGCCGATCGGGTGAGGCAAGTTGCGTGCTTTGGCCAGTTCGATCTGCTTCTGCCGATCAATGGCACTGCGGCGGGTCTTCTCGCTCAGCGTGTTCCAGCAATGCGGGCAGCTGATGCCGGCCACGTAGTGCTCTGAGGCGCGGTCTTCGACGCTCACCGGCGTACGACAGGCATGACACTGATCGTAGTCGCCTTCGCTGAGGTCATGACGTACGGTCACGCGGTTGTCGAACACAAAGCAGTCGCCCTGCCATTTGGTTTCTTCCTGCGGCACCTCTTCGAGGTACTTCAGGATGCCACCCTTGAGATGGTAAACCTCATCGAAGCCCTGGCTGAGCATGTAGCTCGACGCCTTCTCGCAACGAATGCCACCGGTGCAGAACATCGCGACTTTCTTATGTACGGCCGGGTCGAAATTGGCTTTGATGTAGTCAGGGAATTCACGAAAACTGGTGGTTTTCGGATCGATGGCGCCTTCGAAGGTGCCGATCGAGACCTCGTAATCGTTGCGGGTGTCGATCAACAGCACTTCAGGATCGCTGATCAGCGCATTCCAGTTCTGCGGATCGACGTAGGTGCCGACCTTTTTGTTCGGGTCCACGCCGTCGACGCCGAGGGTGACGATTTCTTTCTTGAGCTTGACCTTGGTGCGGTAGAACGGCTGGTCGTCGCAGTACGACTCTTTGTGGTCGATGTCGTCCATGCGCGGGTCGTTCTTGAGCCAGGCCATCAGCCCGTCGATGCCTTCACGACTGCCGGACACGGTGCCGTTGATGCCTTCTTCGGCGATCAGCAGCGTGCCTTTGATACCGTTGTCGACCATTGCTTGCAGCAATGGCTCGCGCAGGGCGACGTAATCTTCCAGGGTGACGAACTTATACAGTGCCGCCACGACAATCTTTTGTGTCATGGGTGATTCTCCAGGTGGCTACCCTCGCAAAGGGTGAACCGGATGCGAAAAAAAACGCGCCGGGTAAGCGGCGCGTTGCGGATTCTAGCAAAAAACCTAGGGTTAATGCTTGCTGCCGCCGGCACAGGTTGGCGAGGCCGGAGCCGCATCGATCTGTGCCCATTCTTCTGGCGTGTAGGTATGCAGCGCCAACGCATGGAATTCGCCCATCAGCTCGCCGAGCGTGCCGTAGACTTTCTGGTGACGCTTGACGCGGTTGAGCCCCTCGAACTGCTGGCTGACCACCACGGCCTTGTAATGGGTCTGCAACCCACGGCTGTGCATGTGGCTCTCATCCAGCACTTGCAGGTGCTCGGGCTGTAACAGGCCCAGCGTCGATTCGATGCGTTGTTGCATGGTCATACCGAACTCCGCTTATGGCTTTTTCTTGGCAGGAGCAGCGGCGCCTTTAGGCTCCAGCTCGGCCGTCATGTCAGCCAGCAGTTTGTTGACCACAGGCACTGCGCTTTCCAGCTTGGCTTGAGTCATCTGGGCCGATTGCTGAGTCAGCTGCGGCATTTTTTCCAGGACTTTCTTGCCCAGAGGCGACTGGTAGAAAGCAACCAGGTCCTTGAGCTCGGATTCGCTGAAGTTGGTGGTGTAGAGCTTGACCATGTCCGGCTTCAGCTTGTTCCAGCCAATGGCTTGGTCCAGCGCTGCGTTGGCTTTGGCCTGGTAAGTTTCCAACAAGGCTTTTTTCGATTCAGGGGCTTTGGTCTGTTCAAAGCGCTGAGCGAACATTTGCTGCACTTGCATGTACACCGGAGTGCCCAATTTGTCAGCGTGCGCCAGGGTCAGGAAAGCTTCGGCACTGGCGTTATGGCTGGCGGTATCGGCAAAAACAGGGCCGCTGGCGCAAACCAGTGCAACCGCGGTACAGATGGCACGAAGACGAGTCATCGAGTTTCCTTTTCTAGCAGGCGAGGTAAAACCCCAAGGGCGTCCATTCTGCGCCTAAAAAAGTGTGTCGCTCAACCCCAAGCCTTGTCGGGTCTGATTTAGAGGGGTTGAACGGTCAAAATCCAGACTGATGGAACCACGGCCGGCGATCACGGCCTAAACTGCGCTATCGACCTACAGGAGTGTGCAAGATGAGCCGTATCGAAACCGACAGCCTTGGCCAGGTGGAAGTCCCGGATGAGGCCTACTGGGGCGCTCAGACGCAACGCTCACTGATTAACTTCGCCATCGGCAACGAACGCATGCCGCTGGCTGTGCTGCATGCACTGGCGCTGATCAAGAAAGCCGCGGCGCGGGTCAATGACCGCAACGGTGATCTGCCCGCCGACATTGCCCGGCTGATCGAACAGGCCGCCGACGAAGTGCTCGACGGCAGCCACGACGACCAGTTCCCGCTGGTGGTCTGGCAGACCGGCAGCGGCACCCAGAGCAACATGAACGTCAACGAAGTGATTGCCGGACGTGCCAACGAATTGGCCGGCAACCCGCGCGGCGGCAAGTCGCCGGTGCATCCCAACGATCACGTCAATCGCTCCCAGAGCTCCAACGACTGTTTCCCGACGGCCATGCACATCGCCACCGTTCAGGCGGTCCAGCAGCATTTGCTGCCGGCCATCAGCGAGCTGTCTGGCGGCTTGGCTGAGCTGTCGGCGCGGCACATGAAACTGGTCAAGACCGGCCGGACCCACATGATGGATGCCACGCCGATCACCTTCGGCCAGGAACTCTCGGCATTCATCGCACAACTGGATTACGCCGAACGGGCGATCCGCAGCGCGCTTCCAGCGGTATGCGAGTTGGCACAGGGCGGCACCGCCGTCGGCACCGGGCTGAACTCGCCGCATGGTTTTGGCGAGGCGATCGCTGCCGAATTGGCCGCCCTCTCCGGCCTGCCGTTCGTCACCGCACCGAACAAGTTCGCCGCGCTGGCTGGACATGAGCCGCTGACCACCTTGTCCGGAGCGCTGAAAACCCTTGCCGTGACCCTGATGAAAATCGCCAACGACCTGCGTCTGCTGGGTTCCGGGCCGCGCGCCGGGTTCGCTGAAGTGAAGCTGCCGGCCAACGAACCGGGCAGCTCGATCATGCCGGGCAAGGTCAACCCGACGCAGTGTGAAGCGCTGTCGATGCTTGCGTGTCAGGTCTTGGGCAATGACGTCGCCATCGGTTTTGCGGCGAGTCAGGGCCACTTGCAATTGAACGTGTTCAAACCGGTAATCATCCACAACCTGCTGCAATCGATCCGCCTGCTGGGCGATGGCTGCAGCAACTTCCAGCAGCATTGCATCGCCGGCCTTGAGCCGGATGCGGCGAAAATGGCCGAGCACCTGGAACGCGGATTGATGCTGGTGACGGCGCTGAACCCGCATATCGGTTACGACAAGTCCGCGGAGATTGCCAAGAAGGCCTACGCCGAAGGGCTGACGCTGCGGGAAGCAGCGTTGCAGTTGGGCTATCTGACCGATGAACAGTTTGATGCGTGGGTGCGGCCGGAGAATATGCTGGAGGCCGGGGCCAAGGGCTGAATTTTGTAGTGATTGTTAGTCCGTCATCGCGAGCAGGCTCGCTCCCACAGGTGACCGCGTTCTTCTGATAGGACTCGGTTCAATGTGGGAGCGAGCCTGCTCGCGATGAACGATGACACGTTTCAGCTTACGGACATCCGAACGCGCCGGGCCCGAAGCCCGGCCATCAACGAAGGCCCCAATGCCACCAGCGCCGATCCCAGCACCACCAGCACCGCTCCTCCATACCCCAGACCATTGATCGTCTCGGCGTGCACATACTCCGGCCATAACCACGCCGCCACGGCGACAGCAGCGAACGTCACCAACGGTGTAATTGCCAACGTCGCACTGACCCGTGAAGCTTCCCAATGCGCCAGCGCTTCGGCAAATGCGCCGTAGGCAATCAGCGTGTTCATGCAGCACGCCAGCAGCAGCCAGCCTTGCAGTGGACTGAGTTGCAGCGCTTCCAGCGGATGCACCCATGGCGTTAGCAACAGAGCACAGAACAGGTAGATCACCATCATCACCTGCAATGAATTCCACACCGTCAGCAATTGCTTCTGCCCCAGTGCGTAAAAGGTCCAGACGGTTGAGGCCAACAACACCAGCAACACACCCGCGGTGTAATCACTCAGCGACGTCAACAACTCGACCAGACGCTGGTTGAAAAACAGCCCGAAGCCGATCAACAGCACCAGCAGGCCTATCCCCTGCCCCACGCTAAACCGCTCCTTGAACACAAACAGACTGGCGATCAGCAGCATGATCGGGCCCATCTGCACCACTAGTTGCGCGGTGCCAGGGCTGAGCAGGTTCAAGCCCATCAGGTACAGCACGTAGTTGCCGACCAGACCGAGCACCGCCATCACCACCAGCCAGCCACCGCGCGGGCCGAGGGCTTTACGGCTGGGCAAACGCCTGGTCGCGGCCAGGTAAACGAACAGGCAACCGCCGGACACGATCAGGCGAAACCAGGTGACGGTCACCGGGTCCATCACCAGCAGCACTTGCTTGAGTTTGATCGGCAGGATTCCCCACAACAACGCGGTCAGCAAGGCCAGGAAGAGACCGTAAACCCAGCGACCGGATGAAATGTGCATGCGAACCCCGAAAAAGCCAGATGGCAAGAGAGACCATTCTAGGCTCAGACCGGAGGGCGACACAGGCACAGTTACTGGCAGGCCGCGAATGAAACTGTGCAGGTCGCATCAAAAATCTGACGAAGTGCCGTCGATCAGATGGACAGGCGCCGCAAGTGGTTCATGCATAAGCTCATTGGGTCCGCCAACAAGAACATCCACCAGGAGACAGCCATGTACGGCATGCGCGCCAAGGACCCAGCTCCCGCCACGTACTTTCGCAGTGAGCGTTTGTGCCGTGTGAATGGGCAATTGTTTTTCGTTACCCGGGAAAACACCCTCGAGGGGCCGTTTGAAAACCAGGAGAAGGCGATGCGGGAGATCCAGACTTACATCGAGCGCAAGCTGCTTTTGAGTATGAGCCTGTAGACCGAGGCGAGTGCATCGCGGGCAGCCGGCTCCCACATTGGAATTCAATCCACTGTGGGAGCCGGCCTGCCCGCGATAGCTATTTAACAATCGCTACAAATCTTGAAATTTTTAACGCACCGCCTCAAACAACCCGGTCGCCCCCATCCCGCCACCCACGCACATGGTGACCACGCCGTAGCGCAAATTGCGCCGTTGCAACTCACGCACGATATGCCCGACCTGACGCGATCCGGTCATGCCAAACGGGTGGCCAATGGAAATCGAGCCGCCATTGACGTTGTACTTGTCGTTGTCGATTTCCAGGCGATTGCGGCTGTACAGGCACTGCGAAGCGAAGGCCTCGTTGAGCTCCCAGAGGTCAATGTCCGCCACCTGCAAACCCTTGGCCTTGAGCAGTTTTGGCACCGAGAACACCGGGCCGATGCCCATCTCGTCCGGCTCGCAGCCAGCGACCGCGAAGCCACGGAAAAACGCTTTAGGCTTCAGACCCAGTTCCAGCGCTTTATCCAGGCTCATCACCAGCGTCATCGACGCGCCATCGGACAATTGCGAAGAGTTGCCCGCCGTCACCGAGCCGTCTTCAGCAAACACCGGCTTCAACCCGGCCAGGCTTTGCAGCGTGGTGTCCGGGCGATTGCAGTCGTCGTGATCGACGATACCGTCGAGGATTTGAATCTGGCCGGTGGCCTTGTCTTCAACCCGATACTTCACCGCCATTGGCACGATTTCATCGTCGAACAATCCAGCGGCCTGCGCTTGCGCGGTTCGTTGCTGGCTTTGCAGGGCGTACAGATCCTGCTCTTCACGGCTGACGTGGTAGCGGCGCGCGACGATTTCGGCAGTCTGCCCCATCGGGAAATAAATGCCCGGCACCTGCTCTTTCAGCAGCGGGTTGATGAGGTTGTCGGTGTTAACGCTTTTCATGGTCAGGCTGATGGACTCCACACCACCGGCAACAATGATGTCGCTGCAACCCGAAGCGATCTGGTTGGCGGCAATGGCAATGGCTTGCAAGCCCGAGGAGCAGAAACGGTTGAGGGTCATGCCGGCGGTGCCGATGCCCAACCGCGACAACACCGCGACATTGCGCCCGATATTGAAGCCCTGCGCGCCTTCGTTGGAGCCCGCACCGACGATGCAATCCTCGACGCTGGCAGGGTCAATGCCCAAGCGCTCCAGCAGCGCATTGACACAATGCGCCGCCATGTCGTCCGGACGGGTCTGGTTGAACTTGCCGCGAAAGGATTTGGCCAGGCCGGTCCGCACGCTGTCGACGATCACCACTTCACGCATGGCATACCTCATTGTTGTTGTCGGTTGAGAGTGGACCGAGCATAAGTCCACCGCATAACCGACCGCGACAATCATTCACCCCGCGTATGCGTAACCATCGCCTCACTGCTTGTGTTTTTTCGCCTTCCTAGCCTGCTTGTCTGATTTATTGAACGCTTCTTCCAGAGCATGGTTGATGGTGCGCAGGACTTTAACCCGAGCCCAGCGCTTGTCATTGGCCTCCACCAGCGTCCACGGCGAAATTTCGGTGCTGGTGCGGTCAACCATGTCGCCCACCGCCTCACGATAAGCGTCCCACCGTTCGCGGTTGCGCCAGTCGTCTTCGGTGATCTTGAAACGCTTGAAGGGAATATTTTCGCGCGCCTGGAATCGCTCCAGTTGCGTCGCCTTGTCGATGGCCAGCCAGAACTTGACCACGATAACGCCCGAATCGGAAATCTGCTCTTCGAAATCATTGATCTCGCTGTAAGCCCGCAGCCAGTCGGCGGGTGGACAGAAACCTTCAACGCGCTCGACCAAGACCCGGCCGTACCACGATCGATCAAACACCGTGAATTTGCCCTTGGCCGGAATGTGCCGCCAGAACCGCCACAGATAGGGCTGCGCCCGTTCCTCTTCGGTGGGTGCGGCAATCGGCACGATATTGTATTGACGGGGGTCGAGCGCGGCGGCGACCCGACGAATCGCTCCGCCCTTGCCGGCTGCATCATTGCCTTCGAACACTGCCACCAAGGCGTGTCGGCGCATGCGTTTGTCGCGCATCAAGCCCGAGAATCGCGCCTGTTCGGTAATCAGTTGCTCTTCGTAATCGTCCTTATCCAGATTGAGGGTCAGGTCCAGACTGTCGAGCAGGTTCAACTGGTCGACATGGATCGGCAGCGGCGCCGCGTTGACCTTGTCCGCGTGCACCTGGGTACGTTGCAGGGCATTTTGCAAACCTTCGAGCAGGATCTTGCCCACCGTCAGGCTGCGATAATGCGCATCCATCCCTTCAATCACATGCCAGGGCGCGTAGTCACGGCTGGTGCGGCGCAACACGCGTTCGCCGTATTTAACGAACTTGTCGTAAGTTGCCGATTGCTGCCAGTCCAGCGGGCTGATGCGCCAACTGTGCAACGGATCGTCGGCGAGCGCCTTGAGTCGCGCCTTCATTTGTTTTTTGGAAAGGTGAAACCAGAACTTGAAGATCAGCGTGCCTTCATCGCACAACATTTTTTCAAAGCGTTCGGACTGGTTGATCGCCTGATCCAGTACTGCATCCTTGAACAAGCCATGCACCCGACCTTGCAGCATCTGGCTGTACCAGTTGCCAAAGAACACCCCCATGCGCCCGCTGGCCGGCAGCATCCGCCAATAGCGCCAGGCCGGTGGCCGCGCCAGTTCTTCGTCGGTCTGTTGATCGAACGTGCGGACCTCGATCAGGCGTGGGTCCATCCATTCGTTGAGCAACTTGACCGTTTCACCCTTGCCGGCGCCTTCGATGCCGTTGATCAAAATAATCACCGCAAAGCGTTTTTGCTGCTGGAGGTCGAACTGCGCTTCAAGCAAGGCCTCACGCAGCGCCGGCACTTCGGCGTCATAGGTTTCTTTGTCGATGGCGTGACCGATTTCAGCAGATTCGAACATGGACAGCTCCCTTTCCCGTATTGAGCAAGACTAGCGGATTGGGCCGTCAGTCCGTAGAGAAAATTCCCTCGGGCAAGGGATATGAGGTGCGCAGCTGCCATGGATCAAGCGTCGCCGCGGCGATCGGCTAGAATGGCCACCTTGCCGTTGCAGAGCCTGCCATGAAACCTGTATTGCCTAACGCCCAACTTGACTGGGACGACCAGGGACTTCCGCGTTCGCGAGTCTTTGACGATGTGTATTTTTCCAACCAGTCAGGCCTTGAAGAAACCCGTTACGTATTCCTTGAACAGAACGGATTGCGTGAACGTTTTGCGGCGTTGCCGGCCAGCGGTCGGCTGGTCATTGGCGAAACGGGCTTCGGCACCGGGCTTAACTTTCTGTGTGCCTGGCAGTTGTTCGAGCAGCATGCAGTGGCCGGTGCACGTCTGCATTTTGTCAGCGTCGAAAAATACCCGTTGAGTACCCCGGACCTGCAACGGGCACTGGCGTTATGGCCGGAACTCAAGCCGTTTGCCGATCAATTGCTGGCGCACTACGTGGCGATCCATCAAGGCTTCCAGCGACTGGTTCTGGACAATGGCCGAGTGACCCTGACCTTGTTGATCGGCGACGCACTGGAGCAGCTGCCGCAACTGGATGCACGGATCGATGCCTGGTTTCTCGACGGTTTCGCCCCGGCGAAAAACCCCGACATGTGGACCGCCGAACTGTTTGCCGAACTGGCGCGCCTGGCCGCGCCAGGATCGACCATCAGCACCTTCACCAGTACGGGTTGGGTACGCCGCCTGCTGAATGCAGCAGGGTTCAAGATGAAGCGCACGCCGGGCATTGGCCATAAGTGGGAAATCCTGCGCGGAGTGTTCCTCGGCTGGCCTGAAGAAACTGCACCGCCCGTTGCTGCCAAGCCCTGGTTCGCACGCCCGACGCCAACGTCCGGTGAACGTCATGCGCTGGTGATCGGCGCCGGCCTGGCCGGTTGCGCGACAGCCGCCAGCCTCGCTGCGCGGGGTTGGCAGGTGAGTTTGCTGGAGCGACATGACGCGCTGGCACAGGAAGCCTCGGGCAATCCGCAAGGCGTTTTGTACCTCAAGCTTTCGGCCCACGGTACGGCGTTGTCACACTTGATTGTCAGTGGTTTCGGTTACACCCGACGCCTGCTCGAGCATCTGCAGCGCGGCGTTGACTGGGACGATTGCGGCGTATTGCAACTGGCGTTCAACGCCAAGGAAGCGCAACGCCAGGCGCAATTGGCGCAAGCCTTTCCCGAAGATTTATTGCACACGCTCGATCAACAACACGCACGGATTCGCGCGGGTGTCGACCTGCAATGGGGCGGCCTGTTCTATCCCGAAGGCGGTTGGGTGCACCCGCCCGCACTTTGCACATGGCAAGCAGCGCATCCGGGTATCCGGATCCTGACGCACCACAATGTGCTGCAATTGCGCCGTGAGCAGGGACATTGGCAAGCATGGGACGGCGACCGCTTGCTGGCCAGCGCTCCGACAGTGGTACTAGCCGGTGCGGCGGACATCAAGTGTTTCGACTTCAGTAGCGATTTACCCCTCAAACGTATTCGCGGCCAAATCACCCGACTGCCCCAGACACCAGAAAGCCAAGGCCTGAGCACCGTCGTGTGCGCCGAAGGCTATGTCGCGCCGGCTCGCTTGGGCGAGCACACTCTCGGCGCGAGTTTTGATTTCAATAACGACGACCTGACGCCAACAGCCGCCGAGCACGCTGGCAATCTGCACATGCTCGAAGAAATCTCGATGGACCTGGTGGCTCGACTTGGCGCCGACACCTTGCACCCCGAGACGCTCGAAGGTCGCGCGGCGTTTCGCTGCACCAGCCCCGATTACCTGCCGATCGTCGGCCCTTTGGCCGACCGTGAGGCCTTCGCCGACGCCTACGCCTCCCTGGGCAAGGATGCCAGGCAAACCCCGGACATCCCGTGTCCATGGCTGGAAGGCGTTTACATCAACAGCGGCCACGGTTCGCGTGGGCTGATCACCGCGCCCTTGTCAGGGGAGTTGCTGGCGGCCTGGCTCGACGACGAACCATTGCCACTGCCCAGAGCCGTGGCCGAGGCCTGTCATCCGAACCGCTTTGCCCTGCGGCGCCTGATCCGGGGCCAATAAACCTCAACTGCCCGGCAGCGCACAGATGCCCAGGTCGTCAATTCTCAATGCGGCCTGGGTCAACTGCTCGAACACGGCGTTCTGCGCGGCTTCCTTTTCAGCCTTGATCACCGACACCTGGAGCAGATAGTCGGCCGTCGAGAGGGTGTCCGCCTTCTCGAACACCGCCTGCATCTTCGCCGGGTAAGTCACGTTGAGCGCCGCTAAGCTTCGCGGGTAATGGCGACCAAGGTAATCGGTCCAGAACGGCTGGCGTATCAGGAACCGCATGAAGGCCGGCGACAGTTCAGCGTTTTTGATGGTTCGCTCCGCATTATCGAGCATGGCTTGCGACACACCACTCAACGTTGCATAGCGCATATGCTTCGGTTGCCCCGGCAGCTCGAAGGTCTGTGCCAGCCCGGTACGAAAGGCAAGGCTGACTTCAAGCGGGTCTGCCTTGGGATCCTGCGCAATGTGCTTCTGGGCAATCTGATCCAATTGATCGAGTCGAAACAGGCCGCGTCCCAGCTTCAACAACTGTGCCGCCGCCGAGTGCGCGGCAGTGGCCGAACTGATCACCCTGTCCACTTCCACCGCGACTTCCAGGTGACTGAAGTTCAACGCCGCTGAATCCGTGCAGTTGATTGGATTGGCCGCCAACTCAAACACCTGCTCGCGTATTGGCGTGTCCGCCTCGGCAGCCTCCAGCACGCTCCAGACTCGATGGGTCATGTCCTCGCGCACATGTTCGGTATCGGCGGTATCGCCCAGCTCGGCCAGCAATCGAAACAGACCATCCGCGGCGGGATCGTCTTTGATCGCCGTCCAGGTTGAGGTGCGCGCAGGTGATGCCCACTCTTGCGGTAACCAGAGTTCCCGGGCTCGCTGTTCATTCAAGCGTTCAATATCGTCTTCGAGATAACCCATGCCGATTCCGATCCGGTCACGGTAACGCTGGAGCTGGGAACGACTGGCGCCGGAAAGCGGGTTGTGTCGCACGTTGAGCGCCTCACTGAACTGTCGGGGGGTGTTGAACAACCAGTCCGGCAGCATTTTGATCTCGTTATCGCGCAAATCCACCCGCTCCAGATTGGGTAAGCGCGACAGGTTTTTCGGCAGCTCAGTGGCACGGGTATCGCGCAACGACAGGTATCGCAAGTCGAACTGCTTGCCTACGTCGAGCGTGGCGCCAAGCCTTCGGTTGGCGCTCAGATTGAGGTTTTCAAGCGTACGCATCCCGGACAGCTTTTTCAGGGTCTGCTCGGTCAATTGCAGGTCATTGTTGGCCAAACTCAGTTGCTTGAGGTTCGGCATTACCGAGAGCACTTCGGGTAACTGGGTCAGCTTGTTGTCATTGATATTCAGCGACTCGACCTTGCTGAATGCCTTGATGAAATAAGCGACGTCGTTATCCAGCTCCATATTCTTGAGTGACAGCGACTCCACGTGATCGAAATTCAGCTGAGGTGGCAAAATCGGCAGTTTGCCCACGCGCATCCCGTCGAGCTTGAAACCTTGCTCCGACATACCTTTTTCATTGCGCAGAAAACTCAGGCGTCGCCAACAGTGTTCGATAATGTCAGACACCTGTCGACGGCTATGGCGTCGCTCAACCTTTTCGGCTGTCGAGTTCAGCCCACTCTCATCGCTGCTCCAGACTTCAAGCGACCGACGCAATGTCTTCAATGCCTGCTGTAGAGTTTTGACTTCTTTCGCCCGCGTCAGATGATCGCTGCCCAATCCGTCCAGAAACGTATGAGCCTGGCCGTCGGAAAATAGCGGATACAGTTTCTGGACTTTGCGCACCAGCGCCCGAGGGTGGGTCGAACCCGGCACCGGCGCATCGGCCGGCATGCACGACGCTGACGAGACCGTCTCATCAAGGGCCGCACCAGTAAATACACGCTCGGTGACGGGTCGATCCTCAAGACCCTTGTTCAGCAAATCACGACGCAGGCGCACGCCTTCGCTCTCTTCAAGATTTACGATGCCCATGGCAGTACGCTGACCCTGAGGTATGGCGCGCAGAATCGACTGGTAAAAACCGCTTGATCCGCTGGCAGCAACGCCCAGCGATTGACCCTCTGCGGTGAACGCTTCATAACCGGTCGCACTGCGAACGATGATCCGTTTGAGCGTCGCGTCCACTTTACCGGCACTGGCCGACAACGAACCGGTCAACGATCCTTGACGCAGTTCCAGGCGCAGCGTGTTGCTCCAGCCGCTCAATCGCGGTAGCAGTTGAATCGCCAGCTTTTGGGAATCGATCTCTGCGATATCGGGCAAATAGAGCCCAGACAACGCACGGTCGAGTCGTACGTCGGCCACTGCTCGGCGAACCTTTTGCGCCATGCCCATTGGTACCCGTCCAGTGGTTCGCAGGTGCAAACGTTCGGTGCTGGTTGCCCCCTCGATCAACTCCTGCGCCAGGCCAACGGGAAGTTCGGGGAAAACACCGCGTATTTTTTGCACATCGCCGATGCCGTTCTGTTCATAGCGTTGATAGAGGTGCCTGAACACAGACTGGCGATCGGACTTGATCGCAGCCCCGAGTTTTTTCGCCAACGCTTTACTTTCGTTACCCTTGACGACGCCTGCGCCCAGCAACGCATCGACTTCACGCGGGTACAGACCCGCAACGACCGTCTCAAGCAGTTCGCCGTTGTTCAACTGCGCTTGGGTCACCTCAACACTCAACTCCTCGTCAGCGACGAGTGTCGTAGGCGGGTACATCGCCGTAACCTTGCGTTCGTCATCGAGCACTTCGATGTAGCGCTCCGCAGGCCAACCGGGCAGAGACGGCAAGGTGTGCAGTTGTGCCTGAGCATGACCGGCATTTGCCACGTCTGCGGCCTGCATGTCGGCAATGAAATCACTCAAATACTGCTCGATCCGAAACCGTTCGATGCAATCTTTCAATCGGGCGGGCAGCCTTTGGTTTTCTTCACACAGGTGATTCAACCGGGTGACCGGGTTATCGGTGATTTTGCGGATGGTTTCCAGACGCTCTTCGTCGAGTACGGCCAGGCGCGGGTCGATACGTTTCAGTGCGTAGGCGCCGCTGCTCCACGTTTGCGGCTGTTCATGCGCAAAACGCCAGCCACCCTCGCCGTTGTGCTCGACGATCGGCGAAAAAGCATCGCTACGCACAGGATGCCTGACGCGCCACTTGCCCTCGGATGAATCGAAAGCAACTTCATAAGTGCAACCATCAATCCTGACAAAACGCCGCGCGTTGACCCGATAGAACCCTTCGGCGTCGGCGTTCACCCCGACAGTCGTTGCCTGCTGGTACGGTTCTATGTCCGGCTTCCAGAGTCGCGGTTTCCCTGCCGTGTTTTCGACGGCGATAAAGCGACTGAAAAAATCCGGATGCGCCGCAACGGTCCGCTTGATCAACGAACCGATGGCCTTGGTGCCGGCCGCAAACGCCGCCATCATCGCAATATTTTCGGCCACATTGAGCAAATGCCCCACCGCGCCAACCTTGTCCTCATGGCGCCAGTCTTCAATGCCGTCGTAAACCTCACCCAGCAGTTGTCCGACGGCGACACCCATCATCAACTGCCCCAGCACCGGGACAAACAGTCCGGCGATGTTTGCGATCAACAAGCCTGCTTCTTCGTAATCCAGCAGCCGTTTCTGACGGACTTCGGCGTCTACCTGCGCAGTCGGTACCGCCAATACCAGGGCATGGCTTTTCATCTTCGTGAAGTGGCTTTGATAGAGGAAACTCAACAGCGTCGAAGGGATGGCTGGCGTGTCGAGCGCCCAAGGTTCGGTGTTGGCGAGGGAGGTAAAAAAATCGGTCCTGTTGCTTTCATCAATGTAGCCGGCAAAAAAATCGGCATAGGCACTGACCTTCAGTTGCTGACCCAAATACCACTGGAACAGCGCGAACGTGGTGTATTCGTAAATCGGCCGAGTTGGCTCGTTGGGCATGTACACAACGCACGCGTCCACGGGATGGTCCTTGAGCGAGCGCTTTGAAAAGATCACCACGCCCCACAGGCACATGCCGAACATCTCCAGCCCTTGCAATTGAACCGGTACGGTCTCGTAAAGAATCGGGGTAATACCCGGCGCAGTACCGGTGCCACTGGTCAATGCCAGGTTTTCAAACATCTGAAAAGCCGATTCGCCAATGTGCCCTTTCAAGTACGCAGTGTGCGCATCGACTTTCAGGGCACTCCATTTGAGCTGGCGGATATCAGCGTCGAGCGCGCCTGCCGTGAACGTCGCATCGAAATGACGCTGATATCGCTGACCCAGATCAAGATCGCGACACACCTTGGCAAAGGCCTCGGGCGTCAGCCGTGGAACGCCCTTGGGGGTAGAAGCCACACGTACGATCGAGCCGGCAGGAAAGCCATCGTCCTCGGTTTCATCCTCGGTGAAGTTGTGCATCGCCGCCTGCAACAGGCTGCGCTTGGCGATCACATTCAGTTTTTCAGCATCATCGGGCGAGGTGGATCCGGCGCAACCACAGTCAAAACCCGGTAGCTCGACGCCATCATGCTCGACATCGAATACAACGCCGTATTGCCGCGTCAGCGCCTCGGTCAGTTCAACGCGACAGAATTCGTCCAGTGGCTTGAGCCGATCAAGCGCCGGCTGGACTTTGAGCTGACAGGCTTGAAGTTCATGCAGGGCGGCTGCAAACGCCACGATTTTTTCCGGCGTTGCATCAGCGAGCCACACAGGAAGGCTCTTTTGCAGAGATTCGGCGGTTTCCAGATCGCCGGTCATCAGCATCAAGGCGGCGAGCCGGTCTGTGGTCGTGAACGGCTTGATCGCCGCAACAATGGGGTCCTTCACGGGCATACGCAATGTTCCTTATTGCATACAAAAGAGCCCCTACCGTAGCGAATGCATCGGCCAATGAATAACGCAAAAACCAAGGTGTTTCAGCCACTTAACTAGCAACATTGTCCATACATAACCTAACTATGTACCGCACGCGACTGCGCATTTTGAGTTAAAGGCAGCCCCTTGAGCTCCAACCCTTATTACTTATCGATCTAAAACTCACAGGATTTCACCGGGTCAGTTTCTGAGTACCCGGCACTTTGGCCGACTATCGATTGACCCTCCCCAACGGAATAACCGGTAAGGAATTTATGTGCGGATTAGCTGGCGAGTTACGCTTCGATCATCAACCTGCGGACCTGGCGGCCGTTGAACGGATCACCCATCACCTAGCCCCACGTGGCCCTGACGCATGGGGTTTTCATGCCCAAGGGCCGATTGCCCTGGGCCATCGTCGCCTGAAAATCATGGACCTGTCGGACGGCTCGGCGCAGCCAATGATCGACAACCAACTGGGCCTGTCTCTGGCCTTCAACGGCGCGATCTATAACTTCCCGGAACTGCGCACCGAGCTCGAAAGTCTCGGCTATGCCTTCTATTCCGGTGGCGACACCGAAGTGCTGCTCAAGGGCTATCACGCCTGGGGTGAAGCGCTGCTGCCCAAACTCAACGGCATGTTCGCGTTCGCTATCTGGGAACGTGACGCCCAACGCCTGTTCATCGCCCGCGACCGTCTCGGCGTGAAGCCGCTGTACCTGTCGCGTACCGGCCAGCGCCTGCGTTTTGCTTCCGCTTTGCCGGCACTGCTCAAGGGCGGCGATATCAATCCGGTCCTTGATCCGGTGGCGCTCAATCACTACCTGAACTTTCATGCGGTGGTCCCGGCGCCGCGCACCTTGCTGGCAGGCATTGAAAAACTACCGCCCGCGACCTGGATGCGCATCGAGGCGGACGGTCGTACCGAACAGAAAACCTGGTGGACCCTGCCCTACGGCCCGCACGCCGACGAGATGAACCTGACGCTCGAAGACTGGCGTGACCGTGTCCTCGACAGCACCCGTGATGCCGTAGCGATCCGTCAACGGGCAGCGGTCGACGTCGGCGTCCTGCTTTCCGGCGGCGTCGATTCGAGCATGCTGGTCGGCCTGTTGCGCGAAGTCGGCGTCGAAAACCTGTCGACGTTCTCCATCGGTTTCCAGGATGCCGGCGGCGAGCGCGGCGACGAATTCCAGTATTCGGACCTGATCGCCAAGCACTACAACACGCAACACCATCAACTACGCATCGACGAAAAAGAGATCATCGAGCAACTGCCCGCGGCGTTCCGCGCCATGAGCGAGCCGATGGTCAGTCATGACTGCATCGCCTTCTACCTGCTGTCCCGGGAAGTGGCCAAGCATTGCAAAGTGGTGCAGAGCGGCCAGGGTGCGGATGAGCTGTTTGCCGGTTATCACTGGTATCCGCAAGTCGACGGCGCCGCCGATCCGTATGCCGCCTACCGCGAAGCATTTTTCGACCGTAGCTATGAAGACTACGCCGCCACGGTGCAGCCGAAATGGCTGACGGCAAATGACGCCGCAGGCGACTTCGTGAAGGAACATTTCGCACAGCCCGGTGCCGATGCCGCCGTCGACAAGGCCCTGCGCCTGGACAGCACGATCATGCTGGTGGACGACCCGGTCAAACGCGTCGACAACATGACCATGGCGTGGGGCCTGGAAGCGCGCACACCGTTTCTGGACTATCGACTGGTGGAATTGTCGGCCCGCGTGCCGGGTAAATTCAAACTGCCGGACGGTGGCAAACAGGTACTGAAGGAAGCGGCGCGACTGGTCATTCCAAGCGAAGTGATTGATCGCAAGAAAGGTTACTTTCCGGTGCCGGGCCTCAAGCACTTGCAAGGTGACACGCTGAACTGGGTCCGTGAACTGCTGCTGGATCCGAGTCAGGATCGCGGCCTGTTCAACCCGGCCATGCTTGACCGCCTGCTGACCGATCCGCAAGGCCAGTTGACCCCGTTGCGCGGCTCCAAGCTGTGGCAGTTGGCGGCCCTCAACCTGTGGCTCAGTGAACAAGGAATCTGATCGATGAAACCTAACGCTACGGCGTATAGCCAACGCTTGTTGCGCGGTCAGTCGCCCACTTATGAACGCTTGCAGGCGCGCCTGGCCGAGGATGGCAGTGAACTGGGCACCGCGCCCATTGCGGTGCATTGCGGCTGGGGCCGGTTGCTGATCGGCCACACCTTTCCTGATCCGGCGAGCCTCGCCCAGGAGCTGCTCAATGAGCAGCCGGGCGAGCGAGACATTGCGCTGTACGTCGCCGCCCCTCAGCAAGTGCTGGGGCTGGAGCCGGCTCAATTGTTCCTCGACCCGTCCGACACCTTGCGTCTGTGGTTCAGCGATTACCGTCAGTCAACGCGCGTGTTTCGTGGTTTCCGGATTCGCCGCGCCCAGAGCGAAACAGACTGGCAGGCGATCAATCAGCTGTACCACGCACGCGGCATGTTGCCCATCGATGCCCACCTGCTGACGCCGCGCCATCAAGGTGGCCCGGTGTATTGGCTCGCTGAAGATGAGGACAGCGGCGCAATCATTGGCAGTGTCATGGGCCTCAATCATCACAAGGCCTTCAACGACCCGGAAAACGGCAGCAGCCTTTGGTGCCTGGCGGTGGATCCGCACTGCTCGCGGCCCGGCGTCGGTGAAGTGCTGGTGCGCCACCTGATCGAACACTTAATGAGCCGCGGCCTGAGCTACCTCGACCTGTCGGTGCTGCACGACAATCGTCAGGCCAAGAGTCTTTATGCCAAGCTCGGTTTCCGCAACCTCCCGACCTTTGCCATCAAGCGCAAGAATGGCATCAACCAGCCGTTGTTTCTCGGTCCGGGTCCGGAAGCGGAATTCAATCCGTATGCGCGAATCATCGTCGAGGAAGCCCATCGCCGTGGCATCGATGTACAGGTCGATGATGCCAATGCCGGCATGTTCACCCTCAGTCATGGCGGACGTCGCGTACGTTGTCGCGAATCGCTGAGTGACCTGACCAGCGCCATCAGCATGAGCCTGTGCCAGGACAAAAGCCTGACGCATAAAGTGCTCAAGGCCGCCGGACTGAACCTGCCGTCCCAGCAACTGGCGGGCAATGCCGATGACAACCTGGCCTTTCTCGATGAGCACGAGCGGGTGGTGGTCAAACCTCTGGATGGTGAACAGGGTCAAGGCGTTGCCGTGGACCTGCAGACCATCGAGGACATTCAGCAAGCCGTCGAAGCGGCCCGCCAGTTCGACAGCCGTGTGTTATTGGAAAGCTTCCACGAAGGCCTTGATCTGCGGATTCTGGTGATTGGTTTTGAAGTGGTCGCGGCGGCCATTCGTCGACCGGCAGAAGTGGTCGGCGATGGCCAGCATTCGATCGGTGCGCTGATCGAGGCCCAGAGTCGCCGTCGGCAGGCCGCTACCAGCGGTGAAAGCAAAATCCCTCTGGACCACGAGACCGAGCGCACCTTGCAGGCGGCGGGTTACGACTACAACAGCATTCTGCCGGCCGGCGAGCATCTGTTCGTACGGCGCACGGCGAATCTTCATACCGGTGGCGTCCTTGAGGACGTCACGGAGATCCTGCATCCGACCCTGTTGGATGCCGCCGTGCGTGCCGCGCGGGCGCTGGACATTCCAATGGTCGGGCTCGACCTGTTGGTGCCTGCGGCGGATCAGCCGGAATACGTATTCATCGAAGCCAACGAGCGCGCCGGACTGGCTAATCATGAACCGCAGCCGACGGCTGAGCGGTTCGTGGATTTGTTGTTTCCGCACAGTCAGCCGGCGGTTTCTTAATGAAGTAGTGCCTGTCAGGGCGCCTTCGCGAGCAAGCCCGCTCCCACAGGGGTACGCGGTCAAATGTGGGAGCGGGCTTGCTCGCGAAGACGGCCGAACAGTCGACAAAAATTCCTTCCTCTCATCGAAACCATCGATGCGCACAACTCATCAGGAGTTTCCATGACCAGCAAAATCCCCGAACCGGATCTCAACTATCTGCAGAAAGTCTTGCTTGAAATGCTCGCCATTCCCAGCCCGACCGGGTTCACCGACACCATTGTGCGTTACGTAGCCGAGCGCCTTGAAGAACTGGGCATTCCGTTCGAAATGACCCGGCGCGGTACGATCCGCGCAACGCTCAAGGGCAAGAAAAACAGCCCTGACCGCGCGGTTTCGGCCCACCTCGACACCATCGGTGCGGCGGTGCGTGCCGTGAAAGACAATGGTCGACTCACCTTGGCGCCGGTCGGTTGCTGGTCCAGCCGATTTGCCGAGGGCAGCCGCGTCAGTCTGTTCACTGACAACGGCGTGATCCGTGGCAGCGTATTGCCGTTGATGGCCTCCGGGCACGCGTTCAACACGGCGGTGGATGAGATGCCGATCAGTTGGGATCACATTGAATTGCGCCTGGACGCTTACTGCGCGACCCGTGCCGATTGCGACTCACTGGGCATCAGCGTGGGCGATTTTGTCGCCTTCGACCCGCTGCCCGAGTTCACCGAAAGCGGCCACATCAGTGCTCGCCACCTGGACGACAAGGCCGGCGTTGCGGCACTGCTGGCGGCGATGAAAGCGATCGTCGACAGCGGCGCAGAGTTGATGATCGACTGCCATCCCCTGTTCACCATCACCGAAGAAACCGGCAGCGGCGCAGCGGCGGCATTGCCCTGGGACGTCAGCGAATTCGTCGGCATCGACATCGCACCGGTCGCCCCCGGCCAGCATTCCAGCGAGCACGCGGTGAGCGTCGCCATGCAGGATTCCGGCGGCCCCTATGACTATCACCTGTCGCGGCACCTGCTTCGATTAGCCAGTGAAAACGAGCTGCCGGTGCGTCGCGACTTGTTCCGTTATTACTTCAGCGACGCGCATTCGGCAGTGACGGCCGGCCACGACATTCGCACCGCCCTGCTCGCCTTCGGCTGTGACGCCACTCACGGCTATGAACGTACGCACATCGACAGCCTGGCTGCGCTCAGCCGGTTGCTGGGTGCCTATATTCTGAGTCCGCCGGTATTTGCCAGTGATGCTCAGCCGGCGAAGGGATCGCTGGACCGGTTCAGTCATCAGATCGAGCACGACGCGCAGATGGAAAGCGACACGCGGGTGCCGTCGGTGGATAGCCTCGTTGGGCAGCGCTCAGAGAGTTGAGTCCCGACTTGCGATTATGGGCGCGAGGAATATCGCCTTCGCGAGCAAGCCCGCTCCCACAATGGAATGCGATCAACTGTGGGAGCGGGCTTGCTCGCGAAGGCGGCAGGTCGGGCAATGAATGGGCTTAGGCTAGCCGCCACCCATCATTCGCCGTAGCATCGCGCCATTGTCAAACCGAGGTGCCTATGCTGATTCCCTACGACCAACTAGAAGTCGACACCCTGACCCGCCTGATCGAGGATTTCGTGACCCGTGACGGTACGGACAACGGCGATGACACGCCGCTGGAAACCCGCGTATTACGCGTTCGCCAGGCGCTGACCAAGGGTCAGGCACTGATTGTCTTCGATCCGGAGAGCGAGCAATGCCAGTTGATGCTCAAGCATGATGTGCCCAAGCACCTGTTCGACTGAGCCCTTCAACGACCCTTGTTTTTGGCCAGTTTGATCTGGATGCGCTCATAGACTTCGGCGCGATGGACATTGACGCTCTGGGGGGCTTCGACGCCGAAACGCACGCTGCCTCCATTGACGGCAAGGATGCGTACGGAAATGTTGTCACCGATGGAAATCATCTCGCCCACAACGCGGCTGAGTACAAGCATGGCATTCATCCTTCAGGGTTACCGGCCCTTGAAGATGCCCGTCGCACAGCGGGTCTTCAATGCAGCGAAGGCAAATCAGTCCCGCCCTACAGCGCACTACGATTCCCCCCGACGGAAACGTCTGACAAATCGGCTCAATGCAGCATCAGGAGGCGGAGAAGCGCGGGCCGAACAAAATGATGCTGGCCCCGATCACACACAACGCCACACCCAGCCAGTCCGAGCCCAAGGGACGAATCCGCTCGACCACCGCCAGCCAGCCGATCGACGCGACAATGTAGATGCCCCCGTAAGCGGCATAGGCGCGGCCGGCGTAAGTCGCTTCGACCCGGGTCAACAACACCGCAAACAAGGTCAGGCTGAGCAGCGCCGGCACGACCCACAAGGCGCTTTTACCTTGACGAAGCCACATCCAGAACGCGAAGCAACCGGCGATTTCAAACAGCGCCGCGAGGAAAAACCACAAGTAATTGAGCATGCAAACGTCTCGCGAGGATGGCCGATTGCGGCCACCCTAACGAGGGTATTGCGCAGGGGCAAGTTCAGCCCGCGCTTTGTTTGGCCTTGGCGCGCATTTTGTCGGCCATGACGGTCATTTCGTTGTAGAGCAGTTGTGGATTCTTCTGCTTGAGCGCCCACGCCATGCGGCCCTGTTCGTGGGGCAGGATCATGAATTCGCCAGCGGCAACGTGCTCGTAGATGTAATCGGCAATGTCGGTCGCGGTGATCGGCGAGCTTTCCAACAGTTTGCCGACCTGGGCTTTCATGGCCGGGGTCGGGCCACGGAAGGAGTCGAGCAGGTTGGTCTGGAAGAACGAAGGACAGACCACATGCACGCCCACTTCCTGCTGTGCCAATTCGATCAGCAAGCTTTCTGACAATGCCACGACGCCGGCTTTGGCCACGTTATAGTTGCTCATGGCCGGACCTTGCATCAGGGCGGCCATCGAAGCAATGTTGATGATCTTGCCTTTGCTTTTTTCCAACAGCGGCAGGAAAGCCTTGCAGCCCTTGACCACGCCCATCAGGTTGATCGCGATTTGCCAATCCCAGTCTTCAAGTGACAGCTCACTGAAGAAACCGCCCGAGGCTACGCCCGCGTTGTTGACGATGACATCGATGCCGCCCAGTTTCTCTTCGCACGCTTGGGCGAACGCGGTCAGCTGGCTGTAATCGCGCACATCGCAACGCTGGATAAAACCGTTACCGCCGGCTTCCCGGACCAGTTTGAGGGTCTCTTGCAGGCCAGGCTCGCTGACATCCGACAAGGCCAGCTGCCAGCCTTCACGCGCCCAGCGCAGCGCGATTTCGCGACCCAGGCCTGAGCCTGCGCCAGTGATCATCATGCGATTTTGCATAGCAAACAGCCTTGTCGTTCCGGGAAAGATGCGCTGAGTGTAGCGAAGGACATTGCCCGACCCACGCTCCATCAAATTGCTGAATGGCCCGAGCAAACCACGGCGAGCCTGCATCAATTAACGTTGCAAAAACGAAATAAGCCTATCTTCGAAAAACATTAAAAAAACTTGGAATTTTCTGACCCGCGCGCCAGTCCGACTTTATAAGCAGCTTGAATTAAATGCTTTCCAGCTGACAGTTTAAAGCTAGGTCACTTCGAAACACTTCCAACAAGGAAATAGACATGGGCACAATTCTTATCGTTATTCTGATTCTTCTACTGGTAGGTGGTTTGCCGGTCTTCCCACACTCCAGAAGTTGGGGTTATGGCCCGTCGGGTATCATCGGCGTGGTGTTGGTAGTGCTGTTGATTCTGCTGTTACTCGGCAAGATCTAACGATCTGACAGGCAAAAAAAGAGGCCCTTGAAAAAGGGCCTCTTTTTTATTGCCGAAAATTTAATCCGGCTTGCCGTCTACCACACCGGCGGTGTTGTCGAGCAGGCTCTTGGTCGCGGTCTGCAAGAACGCTTCAAGTTTCTGCTTGAGGGCTGCTTCATCGGCCGACTCGGGAATCACGTCACCTTTAGGATTGGCGCCCAGCTCGTATTGATACAACTTGGGCGGCATATCTTTGGGCAGGACCAGTATACGATCCGCTGTGAGCAACGCTACGGTTTGATCGCTGCCCGAAGGTTTGATCACGCCAAAACCCTTGTCGCCTTCCGGCAGGTTCAGCAAGTCACGACCCCAGCATTGATGAATCACGTCGCCACCGACACGGCCCATGATGGTCGGCACGATATCGATCTGAGTGCCCACGGTGTGGTCGACCTTACCGAATTTGTCCTGAATGCCCGGCGCGATCATCAGCATCGGAACGTTGAAGCGCCCCAGGTCCATTTCGGTGATCTGCTGCTCGTTGCCGAAACCGTGGTCGCCGACGATCACGAACAGCGTCTCATTGAAGTACGGTTCTTTGCGCGCCTTCTCGAAGAACTGCCCCAGCGCCCAGTCAGAGTAGCGCATGGCGGTCAGGTGCTCGTTAAGGGTGCCACGATCAGTGACGCGCTCGACCGGCAACGGCGTTGGCAAGGCATATGGCGTGTGGTTGGACAGGGTTTGCAACAAGGCATAGAACGGTTTCTTCTCCTTGCCATCACGCGCTTTCAACTCTTCCAGGCCACGGTTGAACATGTCCTGGTCGGACACACCCCAGGTCGGGTCGGAGAACACCGGATTAACGAAGTCGTTACGCCCGATGAAGTTGGTCATACCCTGGTTGCTGAAAAAGCCCGACTGGTTGTCCCAGGCGAAATCGCCGTTGTAGACGTACACATCGTCGTAGTCACGGGCGCTGAGCAACTGCGGCAGGCCTGACAGTTTGTGACTGCCTTCCGGGGTCTGCATCAGGTATTCGAAACCCGGCAGGTTCGGGAAGCAGGCCATGGTCGCGAACATGCCCTGGTGGGTATGCGTGCCGTTGGAGAAGAAGCGATCGAACAACAGACCGTTTTTGGACAGTGCATCGAACGAAGGCGTGATGTTACCCGGACGTCCCAATGCGCCTACCGAGTGACCGGCGAAGCTTTCCATCAGGATCACCACGACGTTCTTGATCGGCAGGGTCTTGTCGGCATTCGGGGTGAAGTTGCGACGGACTGCGGCAATATCTGCATCAACCAGTTTGTCGCTCGGTGTCAGCAACATGTCGCGTACGGTCTGCTGGGCCAGCGGCTGGTCCAGCGTGGCTTTCCAGATGTTGCTGCGCTCGTCCGACATCCGGCTCTTGGCGGCGGCAATCAGTTGCAACGTGCCGTTGAGGCCCAACTGGTTGGCGAAGTTCGAGTCGGTGGTGTAGACGTCACCCCAACGCAATGGCGGCCCCTGACGCAGAGTACCGCGGGCGGCAACTACGCACATCATCAGGCAAACCACGAATACCGCGATGCGTGCATACCACGGGGCGATCTGGCGCGTGCCGATGCTGCCGCCGCTGAATGGGCCACGAGGCCGGGTCGCGCGGTCCGCGCCCTTGAACGCGAGGGTCAGGATCAGCGTGCCGAAGGCCCAGGCCAGCAGGTAGCGAACCACCGGAAAACCATACCAGAGCATGCTCATGACGGTAGACGGGTCTTCCTTCACATACTGGAAGACCAGACCGTTGAGGCGCTGGTGGAATTCGCGGTAGAAGTCCATTTCCATCAAGCCGAGGAACAACGCGATGCTCGAAGCGACGGTGAGCCAAAGGCGGAAAAAACCGCGTGCCGCCATGGCCCGTGCACTGAACAACGCCAGCAGCAACGGAACGATGAGGTAGACCACCAGACGCAGGTCGAAACGCAGGCCGTTGGCGAACGCTTCAAGGAAGGTCGAGGCCGGTGTATCAAGAATCATCGAGCGGTTGTAGACCAGCAGCGCAACGCGCAGCAGGCTGAACATGACCATCATGACAAAAGCGCACAGCAGCGTGTAGGCCATATGCGATTTGACGGTCGGTTGCAGCAGGCGACTAGAAGCTCGCTGCTGATTCAGGGCATCCGGGTTTGCCATGTCGTTTTAGGACCCATTGGAAGTTGAAGTTACAAAAATAAAGTGGCGCCCTGCCCTCTGTTGGCCAGTTCTCGGCCCCGGGGCTTGCGCGGTGCGCAAATGTTGCACGATCACCCACCTCATTGCCAATGATTACTGTTTGGCAAGCTGAGCGGGCGGATTGTCTTGGAGGCTTTGTGAAAATTTCGTGCAACGTATATCCAGAAACAAAATAAACCCTTTTTACCGTCATCAGAAACGCAAACGCCCCGAAAAACCCGGGGCGTTACCTGAAACGCCGCGCGATTACTTCTCGGCGCGTTGCTTCAGGGCTTTGAGCGTGTTGAACGGTGCATCGACCACGAACTTGTTGGCCACTATCGACGGGATGCTGCCGCCCGGCTCGGTGTGCACCTGGTAAGTCACTTCCACCTGATCACCCTTGGGTACGAACTTCCAGAAACCCTCGACCTTGGTAACCCGCACGAAACCTTTTTCTTCCGGAATGTATTTCGGCACGCCTTCGAGTTTGCGCGTCAGGCTGCCGTCGGCGCCTTCAACGGTGGTGACATGCAACACCGAATCACGCGGAGTCACTGGCCATGGGGTATTGAACTGGGTGTAGGTCCAGTTCTGATCGCCTTCGTGCTTGAGCAGTTTCTGGGTCTTGCAATCGTGAATCCAGGCGCAGGCACCCGCCACGTCTTCCTGCAATGCACGCAGTTTGGCAACGGTGGTTTTCATCAACGTAACGCCTTGATAGGCCTTGTAGTCAGAGCCGGGCACTTCACTCAAGGATACTTTGATACCGTCTTCGTTCTTGGCAACCTTCCAGTCTTCGGCGTGTGCCGCCGAGGTGGCCAGCACCAGCGTCAAACCAGACAGCACAGCCATACGATGCAGCGAACCCATAGTCTTATTCCTTATTGTTGAAGTTCCGTTCGTTGAACACATCACGCCGCCGTTACTTGCTCCCACCAACCCAGCAACTTGATCGCTTCGTCACGGCTGCTTCCGCAGACTTCGACATCGGCTGCAAATGCCGAGCAGACCGCAGGACGCTCCGGCATACCGAAAATGCGACACAAGTTATCGACAGATAGCTGAATACAACGTTCGCCAGCGGCTTTGCCATTGGGCATGCCGGGAATCGGTGAACTGATGGAAGGGGCAATGCAACAGGCGCCACAGCCTTCACGGCACTTCATGACGAAAAGCTCCTCGCGGGGCAATGTGTTAATGGACGAGGCACAGAGTAACCGCTAAAACAGCCGTTTAAAATTACCTGGACCGGGGTTTTTGCACTCAAAGGAGCGTGACTGACCAGTCTCCGACAAAGTGTCTGGGCCGCGGGTCACGAATCAGCGTCGTTTACTGCTTGAACTCGAAATCCAGTGCTGCACCT
Source organism: Pseudomonas sp. DR48 (assembly GCF_019823085.1). NCBI lineage: Bacteria > Pseudomonadati > Pseudomonadota > Gammaproteobacteria > Pseudomonadales > Pseudomonadaceae > Pseudomonas > Pseudomonas sp. DR48. Next base: position 115,776 of record NZ_CP081946.1, read on the forward strand.
TCGACATCCCGGCGTTCGTCGTTACGTCGTTGCAACTGCATCTCGTTATTAAGCAGACGGCCGTTAAGTTGAAACGGGCTGCTGTTCGCCTTGTCACCAAACATTTGTGGCAACACTGCATCGTGCCGGGGCAACGGCACCGTTCCGATCGGTTTCAGCTCTTCAACCATGCCTTGCGGCAAGCTCAAGTCCAGTTTGACCGGAGGAAGTTGGGTTTTCACCACTTCGCTGGCCGGTTTCGACTTGGAGGCAATGGGCGGACGCTTTTTCACCGTCGGCTTCTTTTTCACCGGCGCGACTTTTTTTACAGGTGCTGCTTTCTTCGAGGATGTGCTGGCGGCCGGTTTTTCCTGAACGGAAGCGCCCATGACGCCTTCGGCGTGAAAGGTCATCAACAGGCATAACGACAGCCAGACGGCAGGATAAATCGGTTTCATGGACCCAACAGGGCTAACGGCAGAGGGCCATATGCTCGCTTGTTGCGCGCAACAAGACAAGCATGGACAGGCCTGACCAGTCCGTCCCTTTAAATGCCGCCGGCCATCTCCTGGCAAAGTTGAGTTGCCAACATTCCCAATGTCATCAATGCACGTTCGGCTTCACGGTTCCACGGCGTGCCACAGTTCAGCCGAATACAGTGATTGAACTGCTCGGTATTACTGAAAATCAACCCCGGCGCGATGCTGATGCCTTGCTGCAAAGCACGCACATGCAGTTCCTGAGTGTTGACCCGCCCCGGCAGACTGACCCATAGAATGAAACCGCCGGTAGGCCGGGTCATTTGCGTGCCTTCCGGGAAATACTGCTGCACGGCCAGCTGGAAAGCGCTGAGGTTCTTGCGATATTCCTGACGAATGTAGCGCAGGTGACGGTCGTAACCGCCGTTCTCCAGGTAAGCGGCTATCCCCATTTGCGTGACGCTGCACGCCGAATGCGTGCTGAAGGTCTGCAAACGCTGAATTTCCTGCTGATACTTGCCGGCGATCATCCAGCCGATGCGCACGCCCGGTGACAGGGTTTTGGAGAAGCTTGAGCAATAAATCACGCGATCCAGCCGGTCATAGGCTTTCAGAGACTTAGTGCGCCCTTGCTCAAACATCAGCTCGCCATAAATGTCGTCTTCGACGATCTGGATATCGAAATCCGAGGCCAGGCGCAGCAGTTGCTTCTGCCGCTCTTCAGGCATGGTGCCGCCCAGTGGATTGCTCAGACGCGTGGTGAGCACCAGCGCCTTGATCGACCACTGGTTGGCCGCCAATTGCAGGGCTTCCAGGCTCATGCCGGTCGCCGGATCGCTGGGGATTTCAATGACTTTGAGGCCCAGCAGGTCGGCCAGTTGCAGCAATCCGTAATAGGTCGGTGATTCGGCGGCGATCAGGTCGCCAGGCCGGGTCAGCACGCGCAGTGACATCTGCAACGCGTCAACGCAACCGTGGGTGATCACTACCTCGGAGGGGTCGACCACTACGCCGGCATCGCGCATGCGGATCGCCACCTGTCGGCGCAACGGTTCGAAACCGGGGCTGAACATGTAGCTGAAAGCCCGCGGGCTATGGAAACGGGTGACTTTGGCCAACTGCTGGTGCAAGGCGCGGACCGGCAGATAGTCGACGCTCGGCACCGCCGCCCCCAAGGGGAAAACGCCCTCGCGGCGCGACTCGACCAGTACCTGTTGAATGATGCTGCTGCGCGTGACCAGGCCCGGGCGCTCGACCCGGGCGATATCCGGCGTCGGCGCGGTCAGGGCCGGCGTCTGGTGTACGTAGTAACCGGACTGGGGTCGGGCGCGGATCAGCCCTTGATCCTCAAGGTTGGCGTAAGCCTGCAACACGGTCGCATGACTGACGTTGAGCTGCGAGCTCATCTTGCGTACCGAAGGCACGCGCTCCCCCGGCTGATAGACGCCACGACGGATGTCTTCGGCCAGTTGCTGAGCAATACGTTGGTAGAGCAAGAGATTGGTCATGACGCAGCACTCGATTTCACGGGCATTTTATTCTTGTGTGAAACAATACCGGAACAGTTTAGAAGTGTACTGGGACAGTTGCCACAATAGTCGACCGTACAGTGCAGTGTCAGCAAAAACTGTACTGCTTTGTGAAGCTATTGGCAGGCGTAAAAAAACCCGGCGCTGACAGGCAGGCCGGGTTTTCCAGTGACGCAGCCTTTAGCGAGCGGCGCCGAGCTGGCCTTTTTCGTCGGAGAACACAATTTCCACCCGTCGGTTCTGCGCGCGACCACGCTCGGAAGCGTTCACATCCACCGGGTATTCATCGCCGTAGCCTTCGACTTTGATACGTTTATCGTCGATACCCAGATCCATCAGCACATCCGCTACCGATTGTGCGCGGTCAAGGGACAGCTTGAGGTTCTCCTGCTTGCCGCCAGTGCTGTCGGTGTAGCCCTCGATGCGAACTACACGCTTGGGATTGAGTTGCAGGAATTGCACGATTTTGAGGACCACACGGTTCGCCGAGTTCTTCAACTCCGCCTCACCCGTATCGAACAGCACGTCACCCAGGGTCATCACCAGACCGCGATCGGTCTGCGTGGTCGCCATTGCAACGATCTGTTCTTCGAGCCACTTGCCCTGCTGCTGCACGCTGAGCAACTTGGACTCACGCAAGGCCAATTGCAGGCGTTGACGCTCCAGTTCAAGCTTCGTCGCGCGCTCTTCGTTGAGCACTTGATTGGTGTGTTCACGCGCGATTTCACTGTAGCGCTGGCTCAGGTAGGCGTAATGCACCACGTCCGCGCCGCTGCCCCAATAGCTGGAAAGCCGGTCGGCGCGGGCCAGGGATTCGCCGGCGCGGATCACATCCTTGGGAGCGATGCGCAGCACGTTGGAGTCTTCCTTGACCTTCTGGAAGTCTTGGCCGGCTTGCTGCAGCGCGGTCTCGCTGTGTTGACCGGCGCAACCATAAAGGCTCGCGCAACCTGCCAGGATCAAACCGCCGAGTGCTTTGGACGTGAGGCTCATTGGGCATCTCCCAGTTGCTTGCGCAGACGAGTGATGCGGGTGTTGAGCACGTTCAACTGCTCCTCGCTCTTGAGGGTCAGCACCTTCGCTTCAGCCAGGCGTGCATCCAGCTCGGCCTGTTCGGCCCGCATGCGCGCATGCTTGTAGGAATGATCGGCCATGTCGCCCTGGGCGCGAGAAAACTTTTCTTCGGCCAGCTTCAGTTCCGGCACATCGTCGGCGTTGGCGCCAACGGCCTTGGCTTGTAAGAGGGTCTGTTCGGTCAAGCGTATTTGTTCATTCGGCGCCGGATCGGCTGCACAACCCGCCAGAGCCAGAACGGCCAGGGCAGCGAAAAGAGGTCGAATACTCACTAAAAATCCCTACTGTTTTGGGGTACTGACAGGCAGTTGCTGCGGTTGTTGCTGCTGCGCTTTCCAGCGCTCGATGTTGCGTTGCAACACAGCCTCCGTCAGTCCGGACGCGGGCAATTCTGTCATCTTTTTGGCCAGCTGTCCGCGCAACCAAGGATCGTTGCAGGCGGAGTTGTGGGAAACCGCGAGGAACAGGCCCGGCTTGTCGACCGGCTGCGGGCGAGGGATCAGGTCATTGGCCATGCTCAGCGCCTGCGCGGCGGCCATGCCCGAGTAGCGCCCGGCGAGGACAAATTCCACCTCACCCAGCAGCAATTTCTGAAAGGCCTGGGTCAGGTTTGGAGTGCGCACGAGGGTCAATTGCTGCTCGGCGAAAGTGCCGAATGCCTGGGTCATTCGAGACTTTTCCGACAGTGCGCCGGGATGGCCGTGGAGGTCCTGCACCTGGTTATAGATCAGCGCCGAATCTTTGCGGGTCCAGACCAGATAATCATTTTCCAGCAGCGGTGGATGGATGTAGTCCAGGGTGTCCAGCTCACTGACGGTCAGAGGCGCGTCGGCCAGCATGTCCATGCGCCCGCTGCGCACTTCATCCAGTGCCTGTGCGCGCTTGCCGGCATAAAGCAGTTCGACCTTGATGCCTATCTGCCCCGCCACCTGTTGCAACAGGTCAGCGCTGGCACCAATCAAATGCCTGGGGTCTTGCGGGTCTTGCCAAAGGTAAGGCGGCGCGTCCGGACTGCCGGTCACCACCAGGCGTTCGCACTTGCCCGCGGCGTTGGACAGCGCCGGCAATACCGCTAATCCCAGCAATCCCCACACCAGACGCAGATCCATGGCCAAATACTCCTCTCAATCCCGGTTATGCCAGCTGTAGGAGCTGTCGAGTGAAACGAGGCTGCGATCCTTTCAGGTCCGCTTGAATTCCAAGATCAAAAGATCGCAGCCTCGTTTCACTCGACATCTCCTACAAAAGAACAAAAAAAAGCCCGACCAACAGGCCGGGCTCTTTATAAGTGAAGCAGCCGGATTAGACCAGCTTCTCCAACTCAGGGATGGCTTCGAACAAGTCCGCCACCAGGCCGTAATCGGCCACCTGGAAGATCGGCGCTTCTTCGTCCTTGTTGATCGCAACGATCACTTTGGAGTCTTTCATGCCGGCCAGGTGCTGGATCGCGCCGGAGATACCGACGGCGATGTACAGCTGTGGAGCAACGATCTTGCCGGTCTGACCGACCTGCATGTCGTTGGGTACGAAACCTGCGTCGACCGCGGCGCGCGAAGCACCGACGGCAGCGCCCAGCTTGTCGGCCAGGGCGTACAGGTGTTTGAAGTTGTCGCCGTTCTGCATGCCGCGGCCGCCGGAAACGACGATCTTGGCAGCAGTCAGTTCAGGACGATCGGACTTGGCCAGTTCTTCGCCGACGAAGCTCGAAGTGCCAGCGTCGTGCGCAGCAGCAACCGCTTCAACAGCAGCGGAGCCACCTTCGGCAGCAACCGGGTCGAAACCGGTGGCACGCACGGTGATGACTTTCACGGCAGCGTTCGATTGAACGGTGGCGATGGCGTTACCGGCGTAGATCGGACGCTTGAAGGTATCAGCGCTTTCGACCGAGATGATCTCGGAGATCTGGTCAACGTCCAGCTGTGCGGCAACGCGCGGCAGGATGTTTTTACCGTTGGACGTGGCGGCAGCCAGGATGTGGCTGTAGCCCTTGCCCAGCTCGGCGACCAGAGGCGCGACGTTTTCCGGCAACTGGTGAGCGTAGGCGGCGTTGTCGGCCACCAGCACTTTAGCCACGCCAGCGATTTTCGCTGCGGCTTCAGCCACGGCGCCAACGCCCTGGCCGGCAACCAGAACATGGATATCACCGCCGATTTTGACGGCAGCAGCCACGGTGTTCAGGGTGGCCGGGGCCACTACCTTGTTGTCGTGTTCAGCGATTACCAAGATAGTCATGATCAGATTACCTTCGCTTCGTTTTTCAGTTTCTCGACCAGTTCAGCCACCGACTTGACCTTGATACCCGCGCTGCGTGCAGCTGGCGCTTCGACTTTCACGGTCTTGTTGGTGGAGGCGGTGGAAACGCCCAAAGCGTCCGGAGTCAGCACTTCGAGAGGCTTCTTCTTGGCTTTCATGATGTTTGGCAGGGACGCGTAGCGCGGCTCGTTCAAACGCAGGTCGGTGGTGACGATGGCTGGCAGCTTCAGGGAAACTGTCTGCGCGCCGCCGTCGATTTCGCGGGTCACGGCAACGGTGTCGCCGGACACTTCGACTTTCGAAGCGAAGGTGCCCTGACCGTAGCCACTCAATGCAGCGAGCATCTGGCCAGTCTGGTTGTTATCACTGTCGATGGCTTGTTTGCCAAGGATCACCAGCTGAGGCTGTTCCTTGTCGACAACAGCCTTCAGCAGCTTGGCAACGGCCAGGGAAGTCAGATCTTCAGCGGATTCGACGAGGATGGCACGGTCCGCACCCAGAGCCAGCGCAGTGCGCAGTTGCTCTTGAGCGGTGGACGGGCCGACGGAGACGACGACGATTTCAGTCGCAACACCTTTCTCTTTCAGGCGTACGGCTTCTTCCACTGCGATTTCGCAGAACGGGTTCATCGACATCTTGACGTTGGCGAGGTCGACGCCGGAATTGTCCGCCTTGACGCGAACCTTGACGTTGTAATCCACAACGCGTTTGACAGCTACAAGAACCTTCATGGATTCCTCGTTACTCTCCGGTGAAAAGAAAGTCGCCTAGGCGAACCTGGCGGTTTGATGCTCATCGGCGCAAGGGCACCTCTAAAAACGCTGGCAGGTGTATCGGGTGACCTTGCTCACGAGGCAGATGACCGTTCGTCAGTGGTGACCGACAAGTCATTTATTATCGCGGCGTGTAAACTGCGCGCCAAACCTGCGCAACAAATCACCTTGTACTGCCATCGCCCTGTCTTTAGAGGTGCTCTTGATACCAACAGTCAGCCTACGGCGAGCGCAAAACCGACCGTATCTTGACCGGAACGCTTATTCCGGTCAATACGGCAAAATGGCCGTTCATAAGCCGCGTGACTTTGATTTCTCTGGCTTTGAGCCAATTCAAACAAACGTTTGTATTGGACGCTAGGAGTGGTGTAGATATAATGCGCCACCCAAAGAGAAAGGTGGTCAATCGATTGTCCGTGCTGTGCGTTGAGCAGTCATTCATGGATGCGACACCAAACCTCCAATTAGAAAAAAAACTGTTGAGCCTTGAGTAGGAGATAACCTGTGGAACGCGAATACATGGAATTCGACGTCGTCATCGTCGGTGCCGGCCCCGCTGGTCTTTCCGCCGCCTGCCGCTTGAAGCAGAAGGCCGCTGAAGCCGGTAAGGAAATCAGCGTCTGCGTGGTCGAAAAAGGCTCCGAAGTCGGTGCTCACATCCTCTCCGGCGCGATTTTCGAACCGCGCGCCCTGAACGAATTGTTCCCGGACTGGAAAGAACTCGGCGCCCCGCTGAATACGCCAGTCACCCGCGATGACATTTTCGTTCTCAAGAACGCCGACAGCGCGCAAAAAATTCCAGACTTCTTTGTGCCCAAGACCATGCACAACGAAGGCAACTACATCATTTCCCTGGGTAACCTGTGCCGCTGGCTCGCCCAGCAGGCCGAGAACCTGGGCGTGGAAATCTACCCGGGCTTCGCCGCCCAGGAAGCGCTGTTCGATGAGAACGGCGTGGTGCGCGGGATCATCACCGGTGATCTGGGCGTTGACCGCGAAGGTCACCCGAAAGAAGGCCTGTACACCCCAGGCATGGAACTGCGTGGCAAGTACACATTGTTCGCCGAAGGTTGCCGTGGCCACATCGGCAAGCAGTTGATCAAGCGCTTCAATCTCGACAGCGAGGCTGACGCCCAGCACTACGGCATCGGCCTGAAAGAAATCTGGGAAGTCGACCCAGCCAAGCATCAGCCTGGCCTGGTGGTCCACACCGCCGGTTGGCCGATGGACATCATGGGCACCGAGAACACCGGTGGCTCGTTCCTCTATCACTTGGAAAACAACCAGGTGGTCGTCGGTCTGATTGTCGATCTTTCCTACAGCAACACCTACCTGTCGCCGTTCGACGAGTTCCAGCGCCTCAAGCATCACCCGGTGCTCAAGCAGTACCTGGAAGGCGGCAAGCGCATCAGCTACGGCGCACGCGCCATCTGCAAAGGCGGCCTGAACTCGCTGCCGAAGATGGTGTTCAAGGGCGGCGCGCTGATCGGTTGCGACCTGGGCACCCTGAACTTCGCCAAGATCAAAGGCAGCCACACGGCGATGAAGTCCGGCATGCTCGCCGCTGAGTCCGTGGCCGAGGCATTGTTCGCCGAGAAAGACGGCACCGAAGAACTGACCACTTACGTCGACGCGTTCAAGAAGAGCTGGCTCTACGAAGAACTGTTCGCCAGCCGCAACTTCGGCCCGGCGATCCACAAGTTCGGCGCCATCGTCGGCGGCGGTTTCAACTGGCTCGACCAGAACATTTTCGGCGGCAAACTGCCGTTCACCCTGCACGATACCAAGCCGGATTACGCGTGCCTCAAGCTCGCGGCGGACTGCAAGAAGATCGACTACCCGAAACCCGACGGCAAGATCAGCTTCGACAAACTCAGCTCGGTGTTCATCTCCGGTACCAACCATGAAGAAGAACAGCCGTGCCACCTGAAGCTGACCGATCCGAGCATCCCGATCGGCAAGAACCTGCCGCTGTACGATGAACCCGCCCAGCGTTACTGCCCGGCTGGCGTGTACGAAGTGGTGACCAAGGAAGACGGCGAAAAACGCTTCCAGATCAACGCCCAGAACTGCGTTCACTGCAAGACCTGCGACATCAAGGACCCTGCACAGAACATCACCTGGGTGGCGCCGGAAGGTGCTGGCGGCCCGACTTACCCGAACATGTAAGCCGAACGCCTGAACATCAAGGCTCCCGAACGGGGGCCTTTTTGTTGCTCACGATTCAAACCCAACCCAAAACCAAAGTGGGAGCGGGCTTGCTCGCGAAGACGGTATGTCAGTCGACTCAAATCGTGACTGATACAACGCCTTCGCGAGCAAGCCCGCTCCCACAGGGATCTGCGAAAAATCAGGCAGCCCGCTCATCTCCTGGATTGCGCTCGAAGTAACGCTTGTACTCGCGACTGAACTGCGACGTGCTCTGGTACCCCACCCGATGCGCCGCTTGCGCCACCCCCAGGCCTTCGGCGAGCAACAATTGCTGCGCCTTGAGCAAGCGCAAGCGCTTCAAGTACTGCACCGGCGACAACAAGGTGCTGCGTTTGAAATGCTCATGGAAGGTCGACGCACTCATGTTCGCGCAACTGGCCAGCGTCTCGACGTTCAGCGGCTCGGTGTAATGCCCGTGCAGATGGTTGAGCGAGGCCGCAATCCGGGCGAACTGACCCTGCTGCTCCACCAGTGCCCGCAATACATCCGCTTGCGGACCGCGTAACGCGACGAACAATAATTCGCGCAATCGCGCCGGCCCCATGATCTGGCATTCCTGCGGATCGTGCAGACAACGCAACAACCGCTCCACGCAACCGCGCATGTCATCGTCGAGCACGGCCGAGGCCATCGACTCTGGCGTTTGCGCAGCGATATTGCGCCCCGGCGCCAATCCCATGGCCAACACCAACTCACCGAGCAAGACCCGATCAATGGCAATCGAAACCCCGAGCATCGGCCCGTCCGGCGCTGAAAACGTTTCGCACTCGAAAGGCACCGGCAATGCCTGGATCAGATAATGCCCGGCGCCATATTCCAGGGTTCGCGGCCCCAGGTACGCCAGTTTGCTGCCCTGGGCAATGATCACCAGGCTCGGCTCGTAGATCTGTGGACCACGGGCCACATCACAACTGGCGCGCAAAACCTGCACGCCCGGCAATGCCGTAGGGGCAAAGCCGTCGCGGGTGGTCAGCGGTTGGATCAACGAAACCAGGGTGGCATTGGCGTCGAGATGACGGGTCAACAACATGGGAGCTCTTCACCAAAAAAGTCGCGGGAAATGGGATGAAAGCATCATCGCAGGTCTGAACGCCAATGCACCCCATCAAAGGCTGATGCCGGAGGATTAGGCATGACACCCGGAGGAATCGCCATGGCCGGTGGCCGGCACGGCGCCCAAAATGCGTCGCCTCACCTGTCACTGCTTTTGCGAGGTTCCTCATGTACACCGCTATCGGATACGCCGCCCAGTCGGCCACCACTCCCCTCGCCCCCGTAAAATTCGAACGCCGCAGCCCTCGTGCTGACGACGTTGCCATCGACATTCTTTACTGCGGCGTCTGCCATTCCGACATCCATCAGGCCCGCAACGAGTGGGGTATTGCCGTTTATCCGCTGATGCCTGGCCACGAGATCGTAGGCAAAGTTACCGCCGTTGGTGCGAATGTCACCCGGCACAAAATCGGCGATCTGGTCGGCGTTGGCTGCATGGTCGATTCTTGCCGCAGTTGCGAGGCCTGCCAGTCGAACCTGGAGCAATACTGCCTCGAAGGTCCGACCATGACCTACGCCACCCCGGATCGGGTCGATGGCAGCAACACCATGGGCGGATACTCCGACAGCATCGTGGTCAGCGAACACTTTGTGGTGCGCATCCCGGAAAAACTCGACCTGGCCAGCGCCGCGCCGATCCTTTGCGCCGGCATCACCACCTACTCGCCGCTCAAGCATTACGGCGTGAAAGCGGGCGATAAGGTCGGGATTCTCGGCATGGGCGGCCTCGGCCACATGGGCATCAAGTTCGCCAAGGCGATGGGCGCCGAAGTCACCCTGTTCACCCGCTCGGCGAGCAAGGCTGAAGAAGGTCGTCGCCAAGGCGCTGACCACGTGATCGTGTCCACCGATGCCGAGCAGATGAAAGCCGCTGCCGGGCACTTCAACTTCCTGCTGGACACCATTCCGGTGCAACACGACCTCAACCCCTACCTCGATACCCTGCGTTTCGACGGCGTGCACATTCTGGTGGGCTTGATCGAACCGATCGATCCACCGGTCCATGCCGCCAAACTGGTATTGGGTCGTCGCGTACTCGCCGGCTCGTTGATCGGTGGCGTTGCCGAAACCCAGGAAGTGCTGGATTTCTGCGCCGAACACAACATCACCTGCGACATCGAAATGCTCGACATCCATCAGATCAACGAAGCGTTCACCCGCATGATTGCCGGTGACGTGAAGTACCGCTTCGTGATCGATATGGCGACGCTGAAAGCTTAAACCTTAGCGCCAAGCTCCGCCGAGAGCCGGGCTGTGACCCCTTTGATCAGGGGAATCAGCTCGGCCATTTTTTCCAGCGGCATGTACGGCACGGTGCTGGCGATGCTGATGCCGGCGACGATGCGCTTGCTGGCATCGCGGATCGGTGCCGCGACACAGCGGATCGACGGTTCGTTGTCTTCGAGGTCGAAGGCGTAACCGCCCGCGACATACTCGATCATGCGCTGCTGAAACTGCTCCCAGGACTGCTCCGGGTGCTGCGGCCAAAACTGATTTTTCCCACCCGCCGGCAGACTGACTTCGTACAGTCTTTTCCATTCTTCCTGCGTGTCATCGAGCATCAGTGCCTTGCCGATCCCGGTACGCGCCAACGGCATGCGATGGCCGACCCGCGAGCGCATTTCCGGGCCATTGCGCCCCGGATTCTTGTGCAGGTACAGCACCTCGTCGCCTTCACGTATCGCCAGGTGAATAGTGTCGCCGGTCAACGCCGACAACTCATCCAGATAGGGCCCCGCCAACGTCACCAACGGCAGTTCTTCGCGCGCCTGAAAACCCAGTTCGATCAGCTTCGGCCCCAGCAGATATCCGACTTGCGGCACCACGCGCAGGTAGCGCTCGTCCACCAGGCAACTGGCCAGACGATGAGTGGTGCTGCGTGTCGTGCCGATCAACCGGGCGATCTCTTTGAGGTCGCGGGCGCCACTGGCCACGGCCTGAACCACACCCAAACCGCGAAGCAGTGTCTGGGTGCCGGTCGGCGCGGCGTCCTTGGCGATTTTTGGGGCGTCTTCCTGCATATCCAGCCTTTACCGTTGAGCGAGTGAACGGGCGGCATTATGGTCGCCCGACGGCGATCACTACAACTTGATACGCTCGACTTTACCGACCAGCAAGATGTAGGAAAGTGCGCCAATCAACGCCAGAACCGAGATGTAGGTGATCGCCGGAGCAAACGAATCACCAGTGGCGAGGAAACCGATGACAATCGGCGTGGTAATCGCCGCCAGGTTGCCGATGAAATTGAACACCCCGCCGGTCAATCCAAGCAGACGCGCCGGAGCCAGCGTGGACACCAGTGACCAGGTGATCGAGGCCAGGCCATTACCGAAGAACGCCAACGCGAGGAAGGCAATCACCAGTGGTGTTGACTCGACGAAGTTGGCGCCGATGATCGACGTGGAAATCAACAGACCGCCAATGATTGGCAATTTGCGGGCGAAGCCTACCGTGTAACCGCGACGGATCAGGAAGTCGGAGAAGAAACCGGAGCACAACACGCCGACAAAGGCCGCGAGAAACGGTAGCGACGCCAGCAGGCCGGACTTGATGAAATCCATGCCGCGGTATTTCACCAGGTAGGTCGGGAACCATGTCAGGAAAAACCACAGCGTCGAATTGAGACAGAACTGGCCGAGGTAGATGCCCCACAACTTGCGCTGGGTCAGCACGATGCCGAGATCGGTCCAGCTGAATTTGGCCTTGACCTTGGCTTGCTCGGCCTGGATATCCACCAGCCCGCCACCTTCGCGGATCAGGTCGATTTCGGCGTCGTTGGCGCCTTTGAAATCCCGTGGCTCGCGATAAACCGCGTACCAGATCACCGCCCAGAGAATGCCGACGACGCCGGTGCTGACGAACACCATGTGCCAGCCAAATTCATGCTGCAGCCAGGCAAGCACCGGCGTCAGAAACGCCAGCCCGACGAATTGCCCGGAGGTGTAGAAACCGATGGCCGTAGCGCGTTCGCGCTCGGGGAACCAGGTGGTGACCACGCGGCTGTTGATCGGATACGCCGGCGCTTCGAGGGCGCCGACCGCCATGCGCAACACGAACAGCGCAATGAAGCTGGCGGCGAAGCCGAGCATGACCGTGGCGATCGACCACAGCAGCAAGGCAACGCTGTAGAGAATGCGCGGCGGCACCCGGTCGACCAGCCAGCCACCGGGAATCTGCATGGCGGCGTAGGTCCAGCCGAATGCCGAGAAAATCAGCCCGACATGGATCGGGTCGATCCCCAGTTCGCTGGTCAGTGCCGGGGCGGCGATGGACAGGTTGCTGCGGTCCAGGTAGTTGATCACCACGGTGATGAACAGCAGGACCATGATGAAAAAACGCTTGCGACTGGGCGTCACCAACGACGCCTGCCCTGCGAGGGTTTGCGGTTGCATGAGGGATGCCTCTTCTTATGTTTATTGAGGTCGAATTGAAATCAGCAGTTGCCGAAGATCTCCGTTTCCATGGAGATCAAACTGTGGGAGCCAGCCTGCTGGCGATAGCGGTGTGTCAGGCACCATGAATGCTGGATGTGCCGACCAAATCGCCAGCAGGCTGGCTCCCACAAGGGTTTGCGGTGGGTCAGGAAGCACTCACCACTCGGCGAAGCTGCCGTCGGCATGGCGCCAGATCGGGTTGCGCCAGCGGTGGCCGACCGCCGCACGTTCGATCACGTACTCCTCGTTGATCTCAATGCCCAGGCCTGGGCCATTCGGGATCTTCACGAAGCCTTTGTCATAGTCGAACACCCGCGGATCTTTCACGTAATCCAACAGGTCGTTGCTCTCGTTGTAGTGAATGCCCAGGCTCTGCTCCTGGATGAACGCGTTGTAGCAAACCGCGTCCAGTTGCAGGCACGCCGCCAGCGCAATCGGGCCCAGCGGGCAATGCAGCGCCAGTGCCACGTCGTAGGCTTCGGCCATGTTGGCAATCTTGCGGGTTTCGGTGATGCCGCCGGCGTGCGACGCGTCCGGCTGGATGATGTCGACGTAACCTTCGCTGAGCACGCGCTTGAAATCCCAGCGCGAGAACAAACGCTCGCCGAGGGCAATCGGGGTGCTGGTCAGCGGCGCCAGTTCCTTCAGCGCTTCATAGTTTTCGCTGAGCACCGGCTCTTCGATGAACATCAATTTGTATGGATCGAGTTCCTTCATCAGGACCTTGGCCATGGGCTTGTGCACCCGGCCATGGAAGTCCACGCCGATGCCGACGTTCGGGCCGACCGCGTCACGCACGGCGGCGACGTTGGCCAGGGCCAGGTCGACTTTCTCGAAGGAATCGAGGAATTGCAGCTCTTCGGTGCCATTCATTTTCACGGCGGTGAAACCACGCTCGACCGCCTCTTTCGCTGCACGAGCGGTGTCCGCCGGGCGGTCGCCGCCGATCCATGAATAGACGCGAATCTTGTCCCGCACCTGACCGCCGAGCAGATCGCTGACAGACACACCCAGGGCCTTGCCCTTGATGTCCCACAACGCTTGGTCGATGCCGGCCAGCGCGCTCATGTGGATCGCTCCGCCGCGGTAGAAGCCGCCGCGATAGAGCACGGTCCAGATGTCTTCGATGTTGCGCGGGTCTTTGCCGATCAGGTAGTCGGACAATTCTTCAACGGCCGCCGCCACGGTGTGCGCGCGGCCTTCGACCACGGGCTCGCCCCAACCGGTCACGCCCTCGTCTGTTTCTATCTTGAGGAAGCACCAGCGCGGCGGAACGATGAAGGTGGTGAGTTTGGTGATTTTCATCTGTGCTCTCTTTTTGTAGATGCAGCTCTTATTAGATGCAGCGCGCTCGGCGCCAAAAAAGTCTTAACGCAGAGCGTTCCATGCAGCGACATACGCCTTGGCGTTCACTGCCACTTCTTGCGGGGTCATGCCCGGTTTGAACAACCCGGAACCGAGGCCGAAACCTTTGACGCCCGCGTCGATAAACACCTGCATGTTGTCCGGTGTAATCCCGCCGACCGGCGCCAGAACGGTTCCGGCCGGCAGCACCGCGAGCCAGGCCTTGACCACGGCCGGGCCCATTTGCTCGGCCGGGAACATCTTCAGCACGTCCGCGCCTTCGGCCAGTGCGGCAAAGGCTTCGGTCGGCGTGGCAACGCCCGGCGACAGGAACAGACCCGCCGCTTTCGCCGCGCGCAGCACCTTGGGATCGCTGTGCGGCATGACGATCACTTGGCCGCCCGCCGCTTTCACTTGCTCGACCTGCTCCGGCGTCAGCACCGTGCCCGCGCCGATCAGGCAATCGGCGGGCAACGTGCTACGCAGGATGCGAATGCTGTCGTACGGCTCGGGCGAATTGAGCGGCACTTCGATGACGCGAAATCCGGCGGCGTAAAGGACTTCGCCAATGGCGGCCGCTTCTTGCGGGCGCAGGCCACGCAGGATCGCGATCAGACCGTTTTGCGCCAGTGCTTGCTTGAGCATGTCAGACCTCCAGTCAGGTTTAACGGGATGGGGTTGAAGTGATCAGTCCGGCGGCCACCGCCAACTGCCACAAGCCGCGCTCGGTGGCGTTTTCCGCCAGCGTCACGTGGGCAAAACCGCAGGCGTCGAGGGCCCGGCGATAGCGGGCACAGAGTTGGGCATTACCGATAAGGATGACTGAGGGCAAAGATGCGCCGTTGCGTCGACGTCGCTGAACGTTGGCCAGCGCTGACAGCTCATGGCCGATCAGCAGCCCGGACAAATAATCCGGTTGCGCAGTGGCACTCAGTTCGCCGGTCAGTCCGAGGCTGCGCGCACTGAAGAGTGTCGACAACGGACCGATCTCGCCGTCCACCGACAGGGCCACCTGCACGCCACGATCAAACGCTTTGCCATCAAAGGACGCGCCGCGTTGCTGGGTGCGCCCCAGAATGCTGTGCTCGCTGAGCACGGCGAAGATCTCGCCGGTCATGAAGGTGTCGAAATGCACGATGCAACCGTCGGCCACTTCCACCCATTTCGAATGACTGCCCGGCAAGCCGATCAACAGGTCAGCGCCCTGCTCGACCGGCAGATTCTGCAGGACACCCAGCACTTGGGTTTCTTCACCGCGCATCACATTCGGCAAGCGCGAACGCTGAATCACGCCCGGCACGATGTGCACATCGACACCGCGAAGACTGCGAACCGATTGCAGGGAGTTACCGAGATGGGCGACGTTCGCCGGCGTGTCGCGGTAGGCCGCTTCGCGCCAGCCCTGCGCGCTGCCGACCATGCCGCAGGCGATCACGGGTAAATCAGGTTGAGCGTCGAGCCAGTCACCGCAAGCCTCATCGAAGGCCAGTTCAAAACCGTCGGTGCATTCCTGGCCGTTGATGATTCGCGGAGTCCGCGGCAGCTGCATGATCCCGGACGACAGCGAACGCTGTTCCAGCACCTGGCCACCCGCGGCGAGTTTGTAAGCACGTAATGAGGTTGTCCCCCAATCGAGCGCGATCAATTGCGCCAGCATCGCTTCACCTGTTTTGTTTATTGGCAGTGAGTGAGCTGGACTATAAACCCGGACGCCTTGAAATCTCAATATATAAATATCACTCCCATATTATGGGATGAGAGCAAAAAAAATCGCAGCCTTGGTCAGCGCCTACACCTGGATGTAAAAGCTGCCAAAGGCTGCGATCGCTCAGGGAATCAGTTGCCCTCGGCGAACTCGCGCAACACCGCCCCGTCCATCCGATACCGAACCCACTCTTCCTGCGGCTGCGCGCCCAACGACTTGTAAAACTCGATGGCCGGTTTGTTCCAGTCCAGCACGCTCCATTCAAACCGCCCGCAGTCATTGGCGCAGGCGATTTTGGCAAGGTGGCGCAGCAAGGTTTTGCCGGCGCCGCCACCGCGCTGTTCGGGGGTGATGTAGAGGTCTTCGAGGTACAGGCAGTTGCTGCCCAGCCAAGTGGAGTAGCTGAAGAAGAACACGGCGAAGCCGATTGGCAAGCCGTCGCGCAGGCAGATCAGGCCGTGGGCGGTGGCGCCTTCGCTGAACAGGCTGCGCTCGATGTCGGCAACACTGGCGATAACTTCGTGGCGGGCACGTTCGTAGTCGGCCAGTTCAGTGATGAACCCGAGGATTTGCGGTGCATCGCTGGGGGTCGCCGGGCGGATCTCGATCGTCATGGACGTGCCTTCGTCATAGGTTGAAAACGCCATACTAAGTCGGCGCGAGGGACTCGTCACACTGGAAATGCAAAGCTGATCCATGGAGCATGTGTCGTTGCCAGAAACGCTTTCACTTAACAGGATGTTTATGACCACTGATGCTTTCGCGCCGCTGCAAACCCTCGCAGCGCAACTGCTGCCCCACGCACTGGAGCCTTCGGAGGATGGCGCGCACGATTTGTCCCATCTGCAGCGGGTGTGGCACAACGTGCGCACGCTTCATGCTGAAGAAGCGGGCGACCTTGATGTGTTGCTGGCGGCAGTGCTACTGCACGATTGCGTGGCGGTGGAGAAGAACTCGCCATTGCGCTCGCAGGCGTCACGACTGGCCGCCGAGAAAGCGTCTGCCGTGTTGGCCGACCTGGATTGGCCCAGCGCAAAAATCAACGCAGTGACCCACGCGATCGAAGCTCACAGCTTCAGCGCCAACATCGCCCCTCTCACGCTCGAAGCGAAAATCATGCAGGACGCCGACCGGCTCGATTCCCTCGGCATGCTCGGTGTTGCGCGCACATTCTACGTTGCCGGGCGCATGGGCAGCGCGCTGTACGATCCGCAAGACCCGCAAGCGAAGGCGCGGGATTACGATGACAAGCGTTTTTGCCTGGATCACTTTCAGACCAAGCTCTTGCATCTGGCGGACGGTTTCCAGACGACCACTGGCCAGCGCCTGGCGCGCATCCGGCATGATCGGTTGAAAGACTTCATGGAGTTGTTCGAGGAAGAAATCGGCATCGTCTGAATCCAATACTCCGGCCAGCAAAAGGCCCGGACCGTTCGTCGTTCATCAGGCACCAAATTAAATCGAGGGTGGACCAACATCAGGTAAGGACTCTTATTAAATGGAGACGAACCATGATCACATTCCGCTTGACTGCCCTCGCACTCGCCACGCTGCTGTCCTCTGCCGCCTTCGCCGCGACCACCTCGGGGACCGGCCCGACCGACCCGGTCGATAGCCATAAATCCCCGGCGCCCCAAAGCTCGCCCGGCCTGAACATCAACGGCACGGGTGTCGACAGCGGCCTGCCTCCCTCCACGGGCACGGACCCGCGGACTCAAGGCAACGACGCGGGCCGTCAAGGTGGAATGAATCAGCCCGATACCCAAACGCCCGACAACGCCGGCAGCGGCATCGGCTCGAAAACCACCACTGGTGGTTCGGGCTCCGAGGGCGGTGCCAGCCAATAGTTCGCCGATGCGAGTTGCACCTATCCACATCCATGAAGAGGTAAGCATGAACGTCGATAAAAACCTGGAAAAAGAAGTCCTGACCCGCCTACTGCACGCCCATCCTGGTGGCTTGGGCAAGGAGGTCCTGGACAATTACCGGGGGGAGAAAGTCGTGGCCAGTACCCTCGCCACTTTGCAGGACCGTGGACTGATCCAGCACGGGCACGTGACGTGCAACGAGGCAGGCGAGCACTCGCTGAACCTGCCGATCAAACTCAGCGCCGCCGGGGTAGAAGCGGCGCGCAAGCTGGACGCTTAACACCCTGAATCAAGTCGCCGTCTTAAGCGGCGGCGACTGTTTGACAGACTCTACAAGCAGCAGGAGAAATCCCATGCCTCGTGGAAGCAAAGACAAATACACCGCCGAGCAGAAACGCAAGGCAGAACACATCGAAGACAGCTACGAGAAAAAAGGTGTCCCCAAGGATGAGGCCGAAGCTCGCGCCTGGGCGACCGTGAACAAGCAGTCCGGTGGCGGCGAGCGTAAAGGCGGTTCCGGACGCAAGAAACCGGCGAGCGCCAAGTCCGAAGATCGCAAGGAATCATCGCGCCGAGCGGTGGCCAGTCGCGAAGGTCATCCGCGCAACAGCAAGGCTTCGCGGGACACGCAGACCGTCGACAGTTTGAGGAAAGAAGCCTCGGCCAAGAATATTCCGGGACGTTCGGGCATGCGCAAGCAGGAGCTGATCGAGGCGTTGCGCAAGGCTGGATAAATCCAGGATCTCTACTGAATTTGATGGCCCCATCGCGGGCAAGCCCGCTCCCACAGGGATCCGTGTTGGCCACCAATTTGTGGCTAGACTCAGATCCTTGTGGGAGCGGGCTTGCTCGCGATGGCGTCAGTTTAAACGCAGGAAGTCTGACTGATTAATGCATCCACCTCAGCGACCCCAGGCGAAGTCGCCGGCCCCCAACGAGTCACCGCCAGCGCCGCTGCGGCATTGGCCCGCCTGGCCGCCTCGCCTGCCGACAAACCTTGCGCCAGACCGGCGATAAACACGCCGGCATGCGCATCGCCGGCGCCATTGCTGTCCACCGCCTCGACCTTGAAACCCGGCACATGCTGACGGTCGCCACGCTGACTGATCCAGCACCCTTGCGGCCCATCGCGAACCACCATCAGCACATCGGCCGGCAGATGCTCGGTCAGCCCGTCCAGCGCCTCGGCAATGTCCATCGCCCCGGTGAACCGCAGCGCTTCGACACTGTTGCTGGTCCACAGATCAATGCGCGGCAACAACGCCTGCATCAACGGCGCCTCCGGAGATTCCACCAATGGCCCCGGATCGAACACCACGTTGACTGTGCGTGGCAATGCCAGCACCCAATCCACCAGCGCCTGGGCCTTGCCGCTGTGCAACAGGCTGTAGCCGCTGACGTAAACGTAGTCGCCCGCCTCGACCGCCACGCTAGCCAGATCCTGCGCCGTCAACTCACCCTCGGCACCGATATAGGAAATGAAACTGCGCTCGGCCGACGCGTCGGTCACGGCAACGCACAATCCCGTATCCCGTTCGGCTTTGTGCGCGATGCCGATCCAAATGCCTTCGGCCTGCATTGCTTCCCGGGCCAGATCGCCGAAACGACCGGTGCCGTGACGTCCGAGGTAAACCACCGGCAAGCCATTACGCTGAGCGGCGGCCATCACGTTGAAGCCACCGCCGGCTTCGAAACTGGCGGACTGCGCCAACACATCGCCGCCCGGTTGAGGCAGTTTATCGACGGCCATGACCAGGTCGATGATGACCTGGCCGGTGTGCAACATCTTAGGCATGAGCATTCTCGGTTATTGCGGCGCGACGATCCTTCGCCCCGCCGAGAACGAAATAAATCCCGCCGGCCACCAGGAACGTCACGATCCAGCCGAGGCCGTTATGGCCCAGCCACGAGTCGGACAGGAAGCCCCGGAACCAGATAGTCTGCTCAGTGGTGCCGATGGTGGTGAAGCTGAAACCCAGAACGATCGCCAGCGCCCACGCACCGAACGCGCGCCACTCGATGCCGCCGTTGTACCAGTAGGCGCTGCTCGGGCTGACGTCCAGCAGGTCTTTGGGGCTGTAGTAATGACGGTGAATCAGGTCGACCACAAAGATCCCGACCCACGCCGTGATCGGCACCGCCAACAGGGAAATGAAGGTAATGAACGGGCCGTAGAAGCTGTCGGCAATCAGCATGAAGTAGATCGAACCGGCGAAGATCGCCACGATGTCGACCACCACGGCGTAGACGCGCTTGACCTTGAGGCCGAGGGTCAGCGTGGTCAAACCGGCGGAATACACCGACAGGTTATTCGACAGCAGAAGCCCGCCGAACGCCGTGATCAGATACGGCACGGCCATCCAGGTCGGCAACATGTCGCGGATCGCAATGATCGGGTCAGTGGCCGAGGCCAGGTCGTTGTTGCCTACCGACAGCAAGCCGCCGAGGGTGATCAGCAACACCAGTGGAATCCCCGCACCAAACGCCGCCGAAGCCACCAGACGCACGGCTTTGACGCTGCGGTGCTGATAGCGTGACATGTCGGCGCCGGCGTTGGCCCAGCCGATCCCGGTGCCCGCGGCCATGGTGCCGACGCCGATGATCATTGCGCTCAACGGCGCAGGCGTGGCGTTGAACACCGCGCTCCAGTCGATGGTGGCGCAGAGAAAGCCGCCGACCAGAATGTTCAGCGCGCCGAACACGTAGGTAGCCCACTTCTGGATCAACAACAACGTGGCGTGACCGAGGCCGGACACCGACAAAGTCAGCAGGACGAAAATCGCGATGAAGATCAGGGTCAGCACAGGAGCGCTTTTGGCTTCCACCGGTGAGCCGAACAGGATCGAACACAGCGACAGCAACACAAAAGCGGCCGTGGTGGTGTTGACGGTTTCCCAACCCAGGCGCGACATCAGCGAAACCAGGGTCGGGCCGATATTGCCACGCACGCCAAAGATCGCTCGCGACAGCGTCAGGCTCGGGGCGCGACCACGGCGACCGGCAATGGAAATGATCCCGACCACCGCAAAGGAACCGGCGGCGCCGAGGATCGCGACAATGATCGCCTGCCAGATCGCCAAACCGCGAAACGCCACCAGCGTAGCGCCCAGTGGCAGCCCGAGGATGGAAATGTTGGCGGCAAACCAGACCCAGAACAGCTGCAGCGGATGACCGTTGCACTCCGCTTCGGGCACCGGCTCGATGCCACGGGTTTCCAGTTGCCCGGCACTTGGCCCGGCGTTCGATGAACTCATGTGAAATGCTCCTGTTGCCTTTGTTGTGGTTGTGGGCAATGACGGAAGACGAAACTACATGCCGGCCGTCCTGGCCGTATTCGTGCGTTCCATTGCGGGTTTATCAAATTAAATGGCGGTGCGGCCATCGCGGGCAAGCCCGCTCCCACAGGTAGGGCGTGTACCAGAGGCTTGCACAATAACCTTGTGGGAGCGGGCTTGCCCGCGATGGCGTCGGCCCAGTCAACGCAGGGCGAGAAGTCCTTGCACCAATGGTTCCAGTTGAAGATCGTTCACGGATTTAACCGTGTCGATCATCGCTACCGGCCAACTCTCAAGACCCAGGCAGGCCCCGAGCATTGCGCCGAGAACCGCCGCGATGGTGTCGGTGTCGCCGCCCAGGCTGGCGGCCATGCACAACGCTTCGAAGGCGTTCATTTCGCCGATGGCCACGTGTTGCGCCAGGGCGAATGCGACCACCACCGATTCCTGCGATGCTACCGACGTGCCGATCACGTCGTACAGCAAATCCGCCAGTAACTCTTTGTCACTGTCGACGCTGATGGTTCGTGCCCAACTGATGCGCGAGGCGATCCTGCCGCCTGCCACCCAGTGACCGTGGCTCTCGGCTTGCTGCGCTATTTGTTGGCCGAGGTTCAATGCCTCGCCCAAATCCATGCCATTGATTCCGGCCGAGACCACCGCCGCCACCGCCGCTGCACTGGAAATGCCCAGCGTGGTGTTGTGGGTGACCTGGCAGGCTTGCACCACGGCCCTGATGAAGCGTTCAGGGTTGGCGACATCTGCCGCAATCCCCACCGGCGTGATGCGCATCGCCGCGCCATTGGTGGTGCCATAGCGCCCGGCCTCTTCCGGCGAGTACCCGTCGAGGATCATCTCGATCGCGCGCTTGGTCGACGGCCCGAGCAAGTCCTGCGAGCCTTTGGCTTGCATCGCGGCTTCCCATTCGATCAGTCGTTGCGCGAGCATGGCCGGTTCGATCCAGCCCTTGCCTTCAATCAACAATCGACCGACCAGAATCGCCTGCTCGGTGTCGTCGGTGATCGAGCCTTTAGGCATGTTGGCAGCGATCGGTTGATCGGGGCCAGCGTCTTGCAAGTCAGTGATTTCGCCGAAGCGCGCCTTGATTTCGGCACGGCTCAGGGATTGAGTCGGCATGCCCAGCGCGTCACCCAGGGCGAGTCCGTAGAACGCGCCAAGCGCACGGTTGAGCGCGGTCATTTCGACTCACCAAATTGCAGGTGCAGACGGAAATGCACCGGGTCGAGCAGGCTTTCAACCTGTTCCATGAAGCGGTTTTGCCGGTCGTACGTGGTGCGCAAGGCTTTGAGAAAGACGGTGCCTTCGGGACGTCCGAGCAACTCGGCGTCTTCGGCATTCAAGGGTTCGGCGCCGATCCATTGATCGCCGCGCTCGCCGATGTAGCCGTAAGCGGCCAGGGTGATGGTCAGGGAATTGTCGATCAGGCCGACACGCGGCAGGCTTTCCAGGCCTCCGGTGGCGGGCATCAATGAGCGTTCGAGGGAGACCAGTTTGCCGTCAGTCGAACGGCGGCGTCGGTCGAGGGTAATGAATTGGTCGGTGCCAAAGCGTGGCAGCAAGTCAGGACGCGTCACCGCCTCCAGCCGCAGCACTTCGGTATTGATCAGCGCGCCGCTGTCGGCCAGCGCCTGGGCCCAACCGCTGCGTTGGTCGAGCACCACTCCGTCGAAGGTGACAATAGAACCGACTCCACTTTGCGTGGCGATGTATTTGCGCCTTTTCAGTTCGGCCAGGGCTTCGCGCAGCGTGCCGCGGCTGACTTTGAATTCTTGAGCCAATTGATGCTCGCCCGGCAACAGAAAGCCGTCTTCCATGAGGCCGCTTTCGATGCGCCGAATGAGTTCGTCGACCACCCGTTGTTTCTTGTCAAATCGTACCTGTCTAATCATGTACAAAGTGATAACCGAAACGGGGTCTGGCGAGCAAGGAAAATTTAAGGTAAGTGACAGAAGGGATAGAGCCAATAGTGACTGCAACGCGGACTAATGTGGGAGCGGGCTTGCTCGCGAAGGCGTCAGGACATCCAACATCCAGATGTCAGATAGACCGCTTTCGCGAGCAAGCCCGCTCCCACATTCGATCTCATGCACATACAGTATTTGTGCAGGGCCAAATTGCTCAGCGTTGTTTGAGGCGGTCGATCACGACGGCCAGCAGCAGGATCGAACCGCGAATCACGTACTGATAGAACGTATCGATATTCTTCAGGTTCATCGCGTTCTCGATAATCGCCAGAATCAACACCCCGGCAATCACATGCCGAATCATGCCGATCCCGCCGCTCAGCGACACCCCGCCCAGCACGCAAGCAGAGATCACCGTCAGCTCGAAACCCTGGCCGATCATCGGCTGACCGGACGTCATGCGCGACGCGAGGATTACCCCGGCCAACGCACCAATCAAGCCGTGCACGGCAAAGATAATGATCTTGGTGCGGTCAACGTTGACCCCGGCCAGCAGTGCCGCTTCCTGGTTGCCGCCGATGGCCATGGTGTTGCGGCCGTAGGTGGTGTAGTTCAGCAACCAGCCGAAAAACAGGAAGCACACGATGGTGATCAGGATCGGTACGGGCACGCCAAACAACTGGCCGTTACCAAAGACGAAGAACGATTCCTGGGACACGCCCACTGCTTTGCCGTTGGCAAAAATGTAAGCCAGACCCCGCACGATCTGCATGGTCGCCAGCGTTGTAATCAACGCGTTGACCCGCAGCTTGGCGATCACGATCCCGTTGATCAGCCCGACAATCAGGCCCATCAACAGCGCCGCGCTCACACCGAGGAACACACTGTCGGTGTCACGCATGACCACCGCCGCGACCACACCGGCACAGGCAATCACCGAGCCCACCGACAAGTCGAAATGCCCGGACGCCAGGCAATACAACATGGTGCAGGCCGCGATCCCGGTGGTCGAAATCGCCAGGCCCAGACCGCGCATGTTCAGCGGCGAGAGGAAGTTGTCGATCAGCAAGGTGCAGGCTACAAAGATCCCGACGGCCGCCAGCAGCATCACCCAGTCATCGAGAAAGCGCCGCAGGTCCAGAGGTTTTCGCTGGGTGGGCAGAGCGTTGTTTTGAATTGTCATAGTCACCTCTCAGTTCGCCACGCCGTCAGCGCGTTGGCGCGGCAAAGCCAGTTGCAGCAGGTTGGATTCATTGGCCTCTGCGCGAGACAGTTCGCCGCGCATCGCGCCTTCGCAGAGCACCAGGATGCGGTCGGAAATGCCCATCACTTCCATCAGGTCGCTGGACACCACGATCACCGCGATGCCGCTGGCGGCCAGGTTATGGATGATCTGGTAAATCTCGGCCTTGGCACCGATGTCGATACCGCGAGTCGGCTCGTCCAGCAGCAGGACTTTCATCGGCATCGACAGCCAGCGACCGAGAATGGCCTTCTGCTGATTGCCGCCGGACAGGTACATGATTTTCTGTTCGGCGCTCGGCGTCTTCACCTTCAACGCCTTGATATGTTTGTCGGCATTGCCCTTCTCCCACAGGCCGCGCAACAGGCAACCGAAAGTGGAATGCGCACCGCGTGCACTGATGTTGATGTTCTCGGCGACGCTGGCGAGCGGGATGATGCCCTCCTTCTTGCGGTCCTCGGGGCACAGCAGAATGCCGGCCGCGATGGCATCGCGGGGGGAACGCAGTTTCACTTCATGACCGCGAAGCTCCAGGCGTCCAGCGGTATTGCGCGTCAGCCCGCTGAGCATCCGGAACAACTCGGTACGCCCCGCGCCGACCAGGCCGAACAGCCCGAGAATCTCGCCCTTGTGCACCTCGAAACTCACCGGTTCGCGCAACCCCGGCCCGAGCAAACCGTCAACCTTGAGCGCCACCGCGCCGCGTTGGCGGCTGCGGTAATCGTAGATGTCCTGGATGTCGCGACCGACCATGCACGTCACCAACTGATCGTGGGTCAGTTCGCTCATGTTCTCGAACGTGCGCACGTAGCGACCGTCCTTGAACACCGTCACCGCATTGCAGATGCGGAACACTTCTTCCATGCGATGGGAAACGTAGAGCACCACTTTGCCTTCGTCGCGCAGGCGCCCGATGATTGCCATCAAGCGATCGATCTCGCGCGCCGACAGGCTGCTGGTGGGTTCGTCGAACGCAATGACGTGCGCACCACGGGACAACGCCTTGGCGATTTCCACTAACTGCCGCTGGCCTAGGGACAGGCGCCCGACTTTCTCTTGCGGATCGATTTCATCGGCCAGGCCCTTAAGGCAGGCCAGTGCTTGCTGGCGCAGCGCGCCGCGATTGATCAGGCCGAAACTGGCCGGCAAGTGCCCCAGGAAAAGGTTCTCCGCCACGCTCATTTCCGGGACCAGATGCAGCTCCTGATGGATCACCGCGACGCCGCTGCCAATGCTGTCGGCGGTGGACTTGAAGGCCATCGTCTGTTCGCCGATCTGCAGGTCGCCGCTGCTGGGCGTGTAGGCACCGCCGAGGATTTTCAGCAGCGTGGATTTACCGGCACCGTTCTCGCCCATCAGGGCGTGAACCTGGCCCGGATGGGCAACGAAACTGATGCCGTCCAGCGCCTTCACTCCGGGAAAGGTCTTGCCGATTCCGTTGAAACGCAGGCTGCCGCCGACGCTGTGCTCGTGTGTCTGTACTTGCGCGTGCATAAAACCACCTCATCACACAGATCAGGCAGCCCTGTGACCAGGGCCGCCGATGAAATCAACCGAGCCTCAGTTCCACAGGCCGATCTTTTCCAGCTCCTGCTTGAAGTTTTCGCGAGTGATCAGTGTCACGTCGTCCATCGCGGTGTATTTCGGCGGTTCTTTGCCGGTGGTGACCCACTCGAACATCATGTTGGCCGTGTTGTAGCCTTCGATATGCGGGCTTGGCAGCATCGAGCCGAAGAAGCCGCTGTTGGCTTTCTTCAATTCGCCGATGGCGTCGGTGCCGTTGATGCCGATGCCGATCACGTTGGCGGCTGTAAAGCCGGCGCTTTCGGTGGCGCGCACGCCGCCCAGCACGGTGTTGTCGTTCATGCCGCCGATGATCAGGTTTTTCGCCCCGCTCGGCAGTTTCACCAGCGCCGAGTTGGTGGCGTCCATGCTACCTGGCACGTCGAGGGTTTTCTGTGCGGTAAAGAGGATGTGGTCTTTTGGAAAACCGGCGTCTTGCAGTGCCTTGGCGGAACCGTCGGTGCGTTTCTTGCCAGTGTCGAGTTCATTGAAGGTGTTGATCACCGCGTAGGTTTCTTTCCAGTCCCAGCCGCGTTTTTTCGCTTCGGTGGCCATGGCGCTGCCTTGTTTCTCGCCGACCTCAAACGCGGCCATGCCGAGATAAGGCACGTCTTCCATGAACTTGCCGCTGGCATCGACAAACCGGTCATCGACCGCGATCACTTTCAAACCGTTGGCCTTGGCCTTGGCCACAATAGCCGGGCCGAGGCCGACGTCTGGCGGGCAAATCACAAAACCTTTCGCGCCGTTTGCGGCCAGGCTGTCAATGGCCGAGAGGGTTTTCTCGCCGTCAGGCACGGCGATCTTGATGACGGTGAAGCCTTTGTCTTTCCCGGCCTTTTCGGCAAACGCCCATTCGGTCTGGAACCAGGGCTCTTCGGCCTGCTTGACCAGGAAACCGATCTTCACTTCCTCTGCCGCCAGCAACGTACTGCTCAAGCTGACCGCAGTGACCGCCAAAGCGGCACAGCACAGGGAACGGATCCCACGACGACGATTCATAAGCTGACTCCTTGTTATTTTTTTTGAGGCGTTATTTGAAAGCCGGTACAGCAAATAGTCATATCGTATGATGATTGGATTTCAGACGGAGTTCCGCGCCTGAAACCTGTTGTATTCAGTCGTGGTACATCACCGAACGCCCACCATCGATGGTGATGCACGAGGCGTTGATGAACGGCGCTTCATCGCTGGCCAGGAACACGGCGGTCATCGCCACTTCCATCGGCTGCCCGATGCGGCGCGGCGGATGCAGGTCGAAGGCCCGTTGACGTTCGGCGTGTGGGTCGGCAAAGCCGTTCCAGTAATCGACGTTCAACTGGGTTTCGATGTAGCCCGGTGCAATCGCGTTGACGCGAATGCCCTTCGGCGCATATTCGATGCCCAGCGCGCGGGTCAGGCCAAGCAAACCGTGCTTGGCCACCGGGTAGGGAAAGCAGCCTGGAATGATGTGGCTGGAGTGCGTCGAGGCAACATTGATGATGCTACCGATACCCTGCTCGATCATTTGCGGCAACACCGCTTTGCAACCGTACCAGGCGCCATCAAGGTCGATGGCGAAGCAGCGATGCCAGTCCTCTTCGGTCATTTCCAGTGGATCGCGGAACACGTTGACCCCGGCGCAATTGACCAGCACATCGATCCGGCCGTGGAGTTCGATCGCCAGCCGGGCCATGGCATGCAGGTCTTGCTGGCGTGACACGTCGGCTTTGACGGCGACCACATCCGCGCCTTGCTCACGCCAATGCGCGGCAACTTTCTCGACTTTTTCAGCCTGAATATCGCTGATCACCAGCTTGGCCTGTTGCGACGCAAAAGTGGCAACGATGGCCTCGCCAATGCCCTGTGCCGCGCCGGTCAGCAGCACGACCTTGTTTTTCAGGCGCTCGCCCTTGGGCGGCTCTGGCGCCGGCGGCAAGGAGAGAGGCTCAGCCATGGTTCAGCGCTCCTTTTTGCAGGCACGACAAAAACCGGGCATCTGTCGATGACCGGCCAAAAGGCTTTTTGGAAAATCGCTGCATCACTTCACCTGTTTTGTTTTTTTAAGTGTGAGTGCGTGTAACTGATGGCCGACTATAAACCCGACCGCCAAATAATCTCAATATATAATTTTACATCCCATATTTTGGGATTCACCCAGCGAATCGAGTACAGGGTTTTCCGGCCACATCGACGCGCATCGACAGCAACGCGCCATCCAGCGGATGGTTCAGCGGGCTGGCGGCGCTGGTGATGTACAGGGTTTTCAGGTCGTCGCCGCCAAACACGCAACTGGTCGGACGGCTGACCGGCAGCTCGATCACACGGTCGACATGCCCGCTCGGGCTCAGCCTGAGCAGACAACTACCGTCCCAGCGGGCGTTCCAGATGAAACCCTCGGCATCCATCGCCGAACCATCCGGGCCGCCACGCGCATGGGGGCCAAACCAGACGTACGCGGCGTCCAGGTTGCCGTCGGTGTGAATGAAATGCTGGTACAACGTGCCGTCGAGGCTGTCGCCGAAATACAGCATCGTTGCGTCATCGCTCCACAGCAACGTGTTGGGAATACCCAACCCACGCAGCAGCGGCGTGACCCGGGCATCGCGGTCAATGCGAAACAAACCACCGCTGCGCCGCTCGATCGGCAGGTCTTCGCCCTGCTCGCCGATGTTGTTTTGCATGGTGCCGAGCCAGAGCCGACCCAGGGGATCGCAGCGCGCTTCGTTGCCTCGATTGCCGGGTTGTGGGTCGGCGACGCAGAACAAGGTCAGGCGCGGCTCAAGTCCCGGCGAATCCAGATCGAGTCGATAGACTCCGCTGCTCAACGTCACCAGCGCATCGCCGCTTTCGCAGGGAATGAACGCGGACACGTGCTCTGGCATCTGCCAGATCTGCACGTTGGCACCGATCAGCCGTAGCGCCTGCTGACCGGCGATGTCCACCCAGTACAACGCTTGCGTCGGCGCATCCCAGAACGGGGCTTCGCCCAGTTGCGCACGGTGTCCAGTAACCGCATTCCACGTCATGAAGCCTCCTGCTTTTGTTTTTATGTGGGAGCGGGCTTGCTCGCGAAAGCGGTGTATCCATGACATCAATGTCGGATATGCCGACGCCTTCGCGAGCAAGCCCGCTCCCACAAGGGGTCTGTGTATTTAGCTGGCTTTTTTGTCGGCCATGACTTTCGGGTAGAAACGTTTGATCGCCAGGTCGGCGTTATCGATCAGCGTCATGCACGCCCAGACACCGCGCGCGGAATCCCGGGCGGCGATGGCGTCGGCCATGTCTTTGTGAATGGGCAGCGTGCGACGCAGCTCGTCCGGGTCAGCCGCGGACACTTCAAACGACACGGCCAGGAGCGCGCCGAGGGCCGGGACCATTTGCTCGATGAATTGATTGTGGCTGGCAGCGAGGATGCATTCGTGGAAGAACTGGTCGGCGCGGTTGTAATCGACGCCGCTGTCGACGGCTCGCTCCAGCGCGTTATAGGCCTGAAGCACGGCTTGCACCTGTTCGACGGTTGCCCGTTCACAGGCCCAGCGCACCGCCATCGGTTCGATGGTGCGGCGCAGGTCGAGCAAGTCGTCAACGAAATTTTCCGGCAAGCCGCTGCGTGACAGCCAGCCCACGACTTGCGGATCAAAGAGATTCCAGCGCCGCACCGGCAACACCCGCGTCCCGACCTTCGGCCCGACTTCGAGCATGCCTTTGGCGACCAGGGTCTTGATGGCTTCGCGAATGACCGTGCGGCTGACGCCGAGTTGTTCGCCGAGATCGGCTTCAACCTTGATGGTTTCGCCGGGCTTGACCTGGCCGGCGGCTATCCAGCAACCCAGCCAATCGACGGTCGACGCATGAAAACTGCTGGACATGGGCACCTCGATGCAGGAACGGCACAAAGCCGTTCGCGATAGGAGCCCACGCTAATCATCATACGATTGGGTGTCAATTTGATTTTTGAACAAAATCGAACTGGGAGCGATTACGGTTCTAGACCGATCTTGAAGAATTCGCCGCCGCTCCACACCCCGAGCCAGCGTTGTCCGTCGATGTCGCGGCTCACCGCCAGCTCCACCAGTTGGTAGAACACATTGCGATGGATCAGCGCTTCGAGGTTGGTGCGCACATGCACATACGGCGCGGGCTCTTGCGTGACCGGATCGATGACCACACGAATCGGGTGGTCGGCGCCAGCTTCGGCAACCTCGTCGACGTTGGTCGTGAAGCGCAGAACCTGGGCTTCGCCCTCGCCCTCCACTTCCAGGGTAACCGCCACAAACGGCGCGTCATCAACCTTGATGCCCACTTTCTCGACCGGGGTGATCAGAAAATAATCATCGCCGTCGCGGCGAATGATGGTGGAGAACAGCTTGACCATCGGCTTGCGCCCGATCGGCGTACCCAGGTAATACCAGGTGCCGTCGCGGGCAATGCGCATGTCGATGTCGCCGCAAAAGTCGGGGTTCCACAAGTGAACCGGCGGCAAGCCTTTGGTTTTGGGGATTTGCCCCAACAAGTCGTTGGCTTTTTGCGGGCCACTCATGGCGTTCTCCTTGAATTACTGGTCGCTGAGCCCGATCAGGCCGCGCGCGTATTGCGCCAGCGGCGGGCCAATCAGGTCTTCTGGCTTGTTGTCGTGGAACGTCAGTAAACCGCCACGACTCTTGATGCGTGCAGTATCAATCAAATACTGGGTGCTGGTCTCGATCAACATGATCTGAATCACCCCGCTGTCGATGCCCAGGCGATCCACGTATTCCTGATCGAGCCATTCATCGGAGTTGCCAATCCGGTCGTCGGCCTTGGCGAATCGGGTGTAGAGCAGATAATGAGCACCGGCGGCACGGGCTTCGCCCATGGCTTGGTCGAGTCCTTCGGGGGCACGGGCGCGGCGCACCATCGGGAAGTATTCGATAAAGCCATTGAAGGCTTCTTCAGCGACTACGTTGGGCCGCGGGTAGGCACTGCCTGGCGGCGCGAACGCACCCTGGGCGATGTAGATGAACGAATCCGGCTGAATGCGCAGGTTATTGGCCCGGTGATTGTCGCTGTGATCCAACAGCCCTGCATCGCTCATGTGGTAGCGAGTCCCTTCAGCCATGTCGCTGACATTCATGCAGCCACCAAGCGCCAAAACGGCCAGCAGCAAAACCAGGCTACGCATCCTACCCTCCAGAGGCCGGTGACGGAAAACCGGCGAATGGCCATGGGATGCAGCTTCCGCGCCAGCTCAAGCGTATGGGGGCCACACAGGACGCATCAGCCGCCGATGATCTTCATGATGGTCGCGCCGCCAGAGAACGCCACTTCCTGTTTGTCGCCCAAGGCTTTGACCAGAAGGCGCTGCAACGCCGGCAATGCCTGGTGACGCGGCTTGTCCAGCAGGTCACCGACATAGTGACGGTTGCTCGAGGAAAGACAGCCGTGCAACCAGCCCGTGGACGACAGGCGCAGCCGTGAGCAGGTGCGGCAGAAGGGAACGCTTTCGTTGGCGATGACGCCGAAGTGCCCAAGCCCTGGAATTTCGTAACGCACGGCAGTGGCGTCCACAGGGGCGTCGGCTTGCAGGTATTCGTAGCGCTCACCAATCAGGCTCAGCAACTGCTGAAGGCTGACGAACTGTTGCAGAAAGGCGTTGTTATCGCTGGCCAGGTGACCCATGCGCATCAGTTCGATGAAGCGCAGCTCATAGCCCCGCTCAAGGCAATAATCGAGCAACGGCATGACCTGATCGAGATTTTGGCCTCGCAACGGCACCATGTTGACCTTGATTTTCAGGCCGGCGGCCTTGGCCTGGTCCATACCGTCGAGCACGGTCGCCAGATCGCCGCCACGGGCAATGCTGCGAAAGGCGCTGGCATCCAGGGTATCGAGGGAAACGTTGATGCGGCGGATGCCGGCATCCACCAGCAAGGGCAGCTTTTTCGCCAACAGCTGACCATTGGTGGTCAGGCTGATGTCTTCCAGGCCCATCTTGCCGACAGCCGTCATGAAGGATTCGAGTTTGGGGCTGACCAGTGGTTCGCCACCAGTAATGCGCAAACGCTCGATGCCGGCGGCTTCGATCAGATAAGCCACGCCGCGCGCCATGGCCTCGGCCGACAATTCATCCTGCGCAGCCACCAGGCGCTTGCCATTGGGCACGCAATAGGTACACGCGTAATTGCAGGCTGAAGTCAGACTGATCCGCAGATTGCGAAAACGCCTGCCTTGACGGTCAACGATCATGGATCACTCCGGCAAAAGGAATTTGAACGCACAAAACTTGACTCACAAATCAAGTTTTAGCAAGTCCTATGCCTGAGTATATTCCTGAGGTACTGCGCCATGTAGTAAAAACATGGCGCTATAAGACCACTGAATGGTTCAGCTGCTCGGGGTGTCGGTATCGCGCTTGCGTTTGTTGCCCATGCGCACGCCAATGTCCATCAGGAACTGGAAAAAGCCTTCCTGATCTTCCAGCACGTTGCTCCAGAACGGCGAGTGATA
The DNA here is from genome assembly GCF_019823085.1 of Pseudomonas sp. DR48. NCBI lineage: Bacteria > Pseudomonadati > Pseudomonadota > Gammaproteobacteria > Pseudomonadales > Pseudomonadaceae > Pseudomonas > Pseudomonas sp. DR48. The sequence goes on from NZ_CP081946.1 coordinate 147,952, forward strand.
CAGCGCAACAGCGCCGTGCACCAGCGCCCAGGACGCGCAGTAATGGAAGTATGGCGGCACGTCTTCGAGCTTGCCTTCGCTGATCCGGCCCTTGATCAGCAAGGTCAGGCGTTCAAAGTTCGAGGCGCGGATCTTGTGCAGTTCCTCGACCATCTCAGGCACCTGATTGCCCTTGACCACCTTCTCTTCCAGGCGATCGAACAAACGATAGCGTTGCGGGTCGCGCATGCGGAATTCGAAGTAAGCCCGGGACAGGGCTTCCTTATCCTTGTCGACATCGGCCGAATGCAACAGCTCGTTCAAATCACGCTCGTAGTCGAGCATCAGGCGCAGGTAGATCTCGGCCTTGGATTTGAAGTGCTTGTAGATCGTGCCTTTACCGATACCGACGGCATCAGCAATCATCTCGACGGTGACACTGTCTTCACCCTGGTCGAGGAACAGCTTGAGCGCGGTATCGAGAATTTCTTGCTCGCGGCGACGAAACTCACGGACCTTACGAGGTTCTTTATGCATAAGAAAAGGTCTGTAGGGGTCAAAATTCGAAGCCGCGTATTATGCCTAACTTACGCAAAAATGCACGGATCATCCGACCATATCTGTGTTTCTTGATGATTTCAGAAAGGATCGTCCATTGATGAGAACTCTTCTGAAGCGCCCGTATTCCAAAATTGTTTAAAAATCGGGGCCGGTAAACTGGACTCGGCGCAATACTGATCAATACTTCAACTGTCGGCGGGGCATCTCCCCCAAGTGTCGCGCCGATATAGGTACCAACGGACCGCGTGCCTTTGTTTTACTCCTAATGGTCTTAACCCGGATTCACCCCCCAGAACCCGGGTTTTTTTTGCCTGCGATTTAGCCTTTCACATGCGCCAGCGGAAACAGACGCTTGAAGTTTTCAGTGGTTTGCGCGGCAAATCGCTCATAGGACTCGCCTCGCAACATTGCCAGAAATTCCGCTACCTCGCGAACGTACTGCGGCAGGTTCGGCTTGCCGCGATAAGGAATCGGCGCGAGATACGGCGAGTCGGTTTCCACCAATAATCGATCAGCCGGCACCTTGCTGGCAACGTCACGCAGCGCATCGGCATTGCGAAAAGTGACAATGCCGGACAAGGAAATGTAATAGCCCATGTCCAACGCTGCTTTGGCCATGTCCCAATCTTCCGTGAAGCAATGCAGCACACCCGCCTGAGGCAACGCCGCCTCGCGCAGAAGGTTCAGCGTGTCGGCGCGGGCACCGCGGGTGTGGATGATCACGGGCTTGCCGGTTTGCCGGGCCGCCTGTAGATGCAGTCGGAAAGACTCCTGCTGCAATTCTGCCGCTTCTGGCTCGTAGTGATAATCCAGACCGGTTTCACCAATCGCCACTACACGCGGGTGATTGAGCTCGCGCAACAGCCAGTCAAGCGCCGGCGCGGCACCCGGTTGCACATCCAGAGGATGCACGCCTACTGAACAATCGACATCGTCATAACGTTCGGCCAGGGCTTTGACGTCCGCGGCGTTGTCGACGCTGACGCCGATACACAGAAAGTGACCGACCCCGCGTTCCCGGGCTGCATCGAGCGCAGCATCGAGTGAGCCGTCGTGGGCGGCGAGGTCAAGACGATCGAGGTGACAATGGGAATCTACGAGCATAAAAGGGCTGCAACTTACATCGTATGAGTGGGACGGTCGGACTTCAGGGCTCCGGCCAGATGGGTTTCGATTCGGCTGCGCGCGGTGTTGTCGCCGTCGTTGAACTGCACGCCGACCCCGGCTGCCCGGTTGCCCTGCGCACCTTTGGGCGTGATCCAGGCGACCTTACCGGCCACCGGAATCTTCTCCGGCTCGTCCATCAGGTTCAGCAGCATGAACACCTCATCGCCCAACTTGTAGCTCTTGTTGGTCGGGATAAACAGGCCGCCGTTCTTGATGAATGGCATATAAGCCGCATACAGCACCGACTTGTCCTTGATGGTCAGAGACAAAATGCCGTTGCGCGGCCCCGGATTGACGGCTTCATTCATGCGCACCTCCGTTACTGATGACCTGAGTCTATGCCCAGACGATCACTTCTGGGTAGGCAAGGATGCCCATTGCACCAGCAACGCTTCCAGCAGCAACGCCGGATTGAGGTTGGCTTTGCTCATGACCTTCTGACGCTGGGCAAGGATCCAGTCCTGAATATTCAAGACTTTCTCCTGGGCTGACTTCTGCGCCAGGTATTGAATGACCTTGCGCATATCGGTAAGCCCAAGGCCTTCTTCATCCTGGGTCAACTGATAGCGCAAGATCAGGCTCGACCAATCACAGAACCAGTCGAACAACAGCAACTGCGGAATGGTTTTCCATTCTTCGGCCAGTTGAGTCGGCGATTGTTGCTGCTTGAGCAACTTCTTCACCCCTTCGACCACCAACGCTCGCTGTTCACGCACGCCCTGGGTTTGCAATTTGACCGCGCCCAGCGGCGAACCGGCGGCCAGGGTCAGCAGTTCGATGCGTTCTTCTTCCGAGCTGTCCGGCAGGGCCTTGGCCAGCCAGGCCAGACTCATCGCTTGATTCGGCAACGGACAGGCCTGTTGCACACAGCGGCTCTTGATGGTCGGCAACAACCGGCTGGGCTGGTGACTGACCAATAGCAAAACGGTGTCGCCGGACGGTTCTTCGAGGCTTTTGAGCAAGGCGTTTGCGGCGTTGATGTTCATCGACTCGACCGGCTCGATCAACACCACTTTGCGCCCGCCCATTTGTGCGGTCTGCACCACGAAGCTGACCAGATCACGCACCTGATCGACCTTGATCGCCTTGTCGGCCTCTTCCGGTTCCAGGATGTAATTGTCGGGATGACTGCCCGCCTTGAGCAGCAGGCACGATTTGCATTCACCGCACGCATCCTGAGCAGTCGGACGCTGGCACAACAGGCTGGCCATCAACCGTTCAGCCAGCGCGCGCTTGCCGATCCCGGCCGGGCCATGCAGCAGATAGGCGTGAGCATGTTGCTTGCGCCCGGCCAACTGCTGCCAGAGGCCGTCCTGCCACGGATAGGCCTCAGCCACGGGTCAGCTCCAGCAAACGTGGCAGCAACGCATCCAGAGAGCGCTGAACCTGTGCCAGCGGCTGAGCGGCATCAATCAAGACATAACGCGAAGGGTCCGCTTCGGCCCGCGCCAGGAACGCGCTGCGCACGGCATCGAAAAAGGCACGCCCTTCAAGCTCGAAGCGATCCAGCCGACCGCGCGCGCTGGCGCGGGCCAGACCCACTTCCACCGGCAGATCGAAGATCAGCGTCAGGTCCGGACGCAAATCGCCCTGGACGAAGGTTTCCAGGGTCGCAATGCGCGCCAGCGACAAGCCGCGACCGCCACCCTGATACGCATAAGTCGAATCGGTAAAACGATCACACAATACAACCGCACCCCGCGCCAATGCAGGGCGAATCACTTCCGCCAGATGCTGGGCTCGCGCGGCAAACACCAGCAACAATTCGGTGTCCGGGTTCATGACTTCATCGACTGGGGCCAACAATACCTCACGGATCCGCTCGGCCAACGACGTGCCACCGGGCTCGCGGGTCAGCACAACCTCGATACCGGCAGCGCGCAGGCACTCGGCCAGGTATTCGCGATTGGTGCTCTTGCCAGCACCTTCCGGGCCTTCCAGGGTAATAAACAAGCCAGTCACAGGCGGTCCTTAATCAAAGTCATTGCGGGTTTTGCGGCGCCGCGGCATCCGGCGCGTGCTCAGGTTCCGGAGCGGGTGCAGCAGCGGGTTCTTTCTGCGCCTCTTGTGGCGCTACTTGAGGCAAAGATTCGGGATCGGGATTAGGGGACGCTGCCGGAATCGGCGCCTGCGCGTCCGGGGTGCCGGTATTCGGGGTTTCACCACTCGACGTTTCGGGCGCCGAGGCCGGTGCCGGGCTGGAGCGATAATCGGCACGACGCTTGAGCTGGAACTCGCGCACCGCATTGTTATGCGCCTCCAGATCATCGGAGAACACATGGCTGCCGTCACCGCGCGCAACAAAATACAGACTGTTGCCGGCCACCGGATTCAAAGCAGCATGGATTGCTTCGCGGCCGACCATCGCAATCGGCGTCGGCGGCAGGCCTGAAATCATGTAGGTGTTATAAGGCGTCGGCTCCTTGAGGTGGGCGCGAGTCAGCTTGCCACTGTAGCGCTCACCAAGTCCGTAGATCACCGTCGGATCGGTCTGCAGCAACATGCCCATCGCCATACGCCGCACGAACACACCGGCGATCTGCCCGCGTTCCTGTGGCACACCGGTTTCCTTTTCCACCAACGAGGCCATGATCAGCGCCTGATAGGGTTCGGTGTACGGCACATCGGCGGCCCGCTGTTCCCACTCCTTGGCCAGGACCTCGTCGAGACGATCGTAGGCTTTTTTCAGCAGCTCGATGTCCGTCATCCCGCGCACGAAGCGGTAAGTGTCGGGGAAGAATCGCCCCTCCGGGAAAATCCCGGCGTGACCAAGCTTGTCCATCACTTCGCTATCGCTCAAACCGTTCAGGGTCTGCTCGAGTTTTTCATCCTTGGCCAGGGCCGCACGGACCTGATGGAAATTCCAGCCTTCAACCAGTGTCAGGCTGTACTGCACGATATCACCGCGCTTCCACTCATCGATCAACCCTTCGACGGTCATGCCCGGCTGCATGCGGTACTCGCCCTTATGCAAAGGCTGCCGGTTCAGATTGAAGCGCCAATACACACGCAGCCAGAAGGCATCCTTGATGATGCCATCGGCTTCGAGTCGATAGAAAGTGCGGGTCGGCGTCGTGCCCTTGGGCACATCCAGCAACTGTTCCTGGGAAATGTTCAGCGGCTGTTCCAGCGCCGAATGGATTTTCCAGGCGGCAGCGCCCAGACACAGTCCCGCCAGAACCAATCCGGTTTCCAGCAGCAGCAAGAGTTTACGTCTCACGTATCAAGCATCCAGTAGCGCGCGGGCAATGGTTTGGAGTTTACGGGTGAGCGGCCCAACCGGCCAGCTCAGAGCTGCAAAGGCGCGCACCGGCCAAACACCGTACACGCTATTACAGACAAAGACTTCGTCAGCCCATTGCAGCTGATCAAGGCTGATGTCGGTGATTTGGGTGGGGATCCCCAATGATTTTGCTTGAAACAATAATTCGGCACGCATCACGCCGGCCACGCCACAGCGCTTCAAATCGGCCGTCATCAACACACCTTCGCGCACCAGGAACAGATTGCTGAACACGCCCTCGATCACCCGACCGGCCTGATCGAGCATCAACCCTTCAGCGTGATCCGTATCTTGCCATTCAGCGCGGGCAATCACTTGCTCGAGACGGTTCAGGTGTTTGAGCCCTGCAAGCAGTGGCTGGCGGGACAGCCGTGTCGCGCAGGGGAACAGGCGAACGCCCTGCTCGCCATGCACGGCAGGATAAGCCACGGGAGGACTGCCCTGCAGAATGCGTCGGGCCTGAGCCGAGGGATCGGGGGCATACCCACGCAGACCGTCACCGCGAGTGAGGATGAGCTTGAGCACGCCTTCACCCAACGCTTTGGCGTAGGCCAACAGTTCACTGCGCACGAGCTCGAGATCGGTAGTGATTGCCAGGCGCGAACAGCCATCGGCCAGACGCGACAGATGCCGGTCCAGCAACAGTGGTTGCCCGCCCTTGACTGCGATGGTCTCGAACAGACCATCGCCATAAGCCAGGCCGCGATCCTTCAGCGACAAAGCGTCAGCCGGCTGACCGTCGACCCAGCTGTCCATCAGTCAGCGAACCGGCGGAACACCAGCGAGCCGTTGGTACCGCCAAAACCGAAGGAGTTGGATAGCACCACATCGATGTCCATGTTGCGCGCGGTGTGAGGTACGAAATCGAGGTCGCAACCTTCGTCCGGTTCGTCGAGGTTGATGGTCGGTGGCGCCACCTGGCTGTTGATCGCCAGCACGCTGAAGATCGCCTCGACCGCGCCTGCTGCACCCAGCAAGTGACCGGTCATGGACTTGGTCGAACTGACGGCCAGTTTGTAGGCGTGATCGCCAAACACCGACTTGATGGCACACGCTTCAGCGAGGTCGCCGGCCGAAGTCGACGTGCCGTGGGCGTTGACGTACTGGACCTGATCGCCATTGATCTTCGCGTCGCGCAAGGCATTGGTGATGCAACGTGCGGCACCAGCGCCATCGGCGGGCGGCGAAGTCATGTGGTAGGCATCGCCGCTGGTGCCAAAGCCGATCAGCTCGGCATAGATGGTCGCGCCACGCGCTTTTGCGTGTTCCAGCTCTTCGAGAACCAGAGCACCGGCACCGTCGGACAACACGAAGCCGTCACGACCCTTGTCCCATGGACGGCTGGCGCGGGTTGGCTCGTCGTTGCGGGTCGACAGCGCGCGGGAGGCACCGAAGCCGCCCATGCCCAGACCGCAAGCCGCCATCTCGGCGCCGCCGGCAATCATCACGTCGGCTTCGTCGTACATGATGTTGCGTGCCGCCATGCCGATGCAGTGCGTACCGGTGGTACAGGCTGTGGCAATGGCGTAGTTAGGTCCCTGTGCACCCAGGTGGATGGACAGAAAACCGGAAATCATATTGATGATCGAGCCAGGCACGAAAAACGGAGAAATCCGTCGTGGGCCGGAATCATGCAGCGTGCGGCTGGTTTCTTCGATATTGGTCAGACCGCCAATACCAGAACCCATGGCCACGCCGATGCGCTCACGGTTGGCGTCGGTGACTTCCAGACCGGCGTTGCGTACAGCCTGAAAACCTGCGGCCAGACCGTACTGAATGAACAGGTCAAGCTTGCGAGCTTCCTTGACCGACAGGTATTCCTCGACATTGAAGCCCTTTACCGAGCCGCCAAAACGGGTGGAATAGGCAGAAAGGTCGGTGTGTTCGATCAGACCAATGCCACTGCGGCCAGCCAGAATGCCCTGCCAACTGCTCGGCACATCCGTGCCCAGTGGCGACAACATACCCATACCGGTGACTACGACGCGTCTACGCGACACAGCACTCTCCTTTTTCAAATGACGACTTTGCATCAGGCCTAAAGAAAAAACCGCACGCCGTGATGGCAGTGCGGTTTTTCCATGACAGCAAGCAACGATTACAAGCTATTAAGCCTGGTGGTTTGTAACGTAATCGATTGCGGCTTGTACTGTAGTGATCTTCTCAGCTTCTTCGTCAGGGATTTCGGTCTCGAATTCCTCTTCCAGAGCCATCACCAGCTCAACGGTGTCAAGGGAGTCAGCACCCAGGTCTTCAACGAAGGAAGCAGTGTTGACCACTTCTTCTTCTTTAACGCCCAGTTGCTCGGCAACGATTTTCTTGACGCGCTCTTCGATGGTGCTCATACCTTGTTTTCACTCCTAATGGACAAATTCAGGCAGCTGGCCAGTGGGTAAGTGTATAGAAAGACTTTTCAGCATTTCAACTGAAAGCTTCACTCCTCAAACCCGGCGGCCCTCTGCCTATAAATAGATTGCAGCTTTATAACGGATTTTAGACAGCTCGTATGACATTTTTTTGAAGCAATCCGTCACATTTAACTCATGTACATCCCGCCGTTCACCGGGATTGTAGCCCCAGTAACGTAAGCCGCACCGTCGGATGCAAGAAAAGCGACCACAGACGCGATCTCTTGAGCTTGTCCCAGACGACCCAGCGGAATCTGCGTCTGCAAGGCTTCACGCTGTGCCTCAGGCAGTTCACGGGTCATATCGGTGTCGATGAACCCTGGGGCCACCGAGTTTACCGTAATCGAACGCGAACCGACTTCACGCGCCAGTGCACGGCTGAAACCTTCCAGACCGGCCTTGGCGGCTGCGTAGTTTACTTGGCCTGCGTTGCCCATGGCACCCACAACCGAACCAATACTGATAATTCGTCCCCAACGGGCTTTGGTCATACCGCGCAAAACACCCTTGGACAGGCGGAACAGACTGTTCAAATTGGTATCGACGACGTCATGCCATTCGTCATCTTTCATTCGCATCATCAGATTATCGCGGGTGATACCGGCATTATTGACCAGGATCGCCGGCGCACCGAACTGTGCAGAAATGCTCGCCAGCACCGCAGCAACGGATTCGTCGCTGGTGACATTGAGTTCCATGCCAGTGCCTTGAATGCCATTTTCTTTCAGGGTGGCGGCAATACGTTCGGCGCCTGAAGCGGAAGTCGCGGTGCCCACAACGATGGCGCCCTGACGACCCAGCTCCAGGGCAATGGCCTGGCCGATACCGCGGCTTGCACCGGTGACCAGTGCAACTTTACCTTGCAGACTCATGCAAGTTTCTCCTGATTCAGGCCAGCGCTGCACGGGCGGCAGCGAAAGCGTCTGGGGTATTAAGATTGGATGTCGACACGCCTTCGGCGCAACGTTTGTTCAGGCCGGCCAGCACTTTGCCAGGACCGCATTCGACCAGTTGAGTCGCGCCCTTGGCAGCCAGTGCCTGGACCGATTCGACCCAGCGCACAGGCTTGTAGAGCTGCTCGAGCAGGTCGCGTTTGAGGGTTTCCAGATCGGCCGGCACGCCGGCGCTGACGTTCTGTACCACAGGGATCTGCGGCGCCTGCCAGTCAATCGCCGCGATCGACTCGGCGAAGCGCTCGGCTGCCGGACGCATCAGCTCGCAGTGCGATGGCACGCTCACTGGCAATGGCATGGCGCGCTTGGCGCCACGGGCCTTGCAGCCTTCAATGGCGCGCTCGACCGCCGCCTTGGCACCAGCGATAACCACTTGGCCCGGGGAGTTGAAGTTCACCGCGCTGACCACTTCGCCTTGTGCCGCTTCAGCACAGGCGGCCAGCACATCAGCATCGTCCAGACCGAGGATAGCGGCCATGCCACCCTGCCCGGCCGGAACGGCTTCCTGCATCAGTTGACCACGACGCTCAACCAGCTTGACCGCATCGCCCAGCGTCAGGCTACCCGCGGCAACCAGTGCGCTGTACTCGCCCAGACTGTGACCGGCAACGTAAGCCGGACGCGCGCCGCCTTCAGCCAGCCACAGGCGCCACAAGGCGATCGAGGCGGTCAGAATGGCCGGCTGGGTCTTATCGGTTTGATTGAGTTGCTCTTCCGGCCCTTGCTGGGTCAGTGCCCACAGGTCGTAACCCAGAGCATCGGAAGCTTCTTTGAATGTTTCGAGGACAATCGGATGTTGCGCGCCCAACTCGGCCAGCATGCCGAGGGACTGCGAACCCTGTCCTGGAAAGACGAATGCGAGGGAAGCAGACATGTAACAAGCCCCTAATGATCTTGTCGTCGGAGAATTGACGTCCCGCTCCGGGGACGCAAGAAACTGACAGTTGGATGGCCAATTGAACTGAGCGGTCACATTTAAGCATTGTCCGACGAAAACGCCTAAAGCAACAAATCCTCCAGACGGCCGTGAATACGCTCCGGCAGGTTTTCCTGGATCTCGATCACCGCACGCTGTATCGCACTTTGAAACCCCTGAACGCCGGCAGAACCATGGCTCTTCACGACAATCCCCTGCAATCCGAGGAAACTCGCGCCGTTATGCCGCGCAGGCGCCAGATCGGCTTGCAGGCGCTTCATCAGCGGCAGCGCCAGCGCACCGACCATTTTTGACGCGAGGTTTTTCTTGAACAAGGCCTCGATACGCCCGGCAATCATGGTCGCCAGTCCTTCGCTGGACTTGAGCAGAATATTGCCGACAAAGCCGTCACACACCACCACGTCCGCCTCGCCCCGGTACAAACCGTCACCTTCGACAAAGCCGATGTAGTTGATGCCGCGAGCGCTCTGCAACAAAGTCGCGGCCAGCTTGACCTGCTGATTGCCCTTGATGTCTTCGGTACCGATGTTCAGCAACGCCACGCGCGGACGAACGATGCCCAGGGTCTCCGCCGCCACCGAGCCCATCACTGCAAACTGCAACAAGTGCTCGGCACTGCAATCGACGTTGGCGCCCAGGTCAAGCAACTGGCAATACCCCTTCTGCGTCGGAATAGCCGCCACCATCGCCGGACGATCGATACCCGGCAACGTCTTGAGCACAAACCGCGACAACGCCATCAGCGCGCCGGTATTGCCGGCACTGACACACGCCTGGACCTTGCCATCGCGCAGCAACTCGAGCGCCACACGCATCGACGAGTCGGGCTTGCCACGCAGTGCCTGGGCAGGCTTCTCGTCCATGGTGATAACTTCGGATGCCGGAGCAATCGACAGGCGCGCGCGATCCATAGCCGATTGGCCAGAGAGCAGCTCTTCAAGAAGGGAAGGTTGACCGACGAGGGTCAGGTGCAGCGAGGGCGTAGCAGACAGACAAGCAAGGCTGGCCTGAACAATGCTGCGGGGACCGAAGTCCCCGCCCATTGCGTCAATCGCGATGACTTGAGCAGACAAGGATTACTCGTCAGCGCCCTTGTCGATCACTTTACGGCCACGGTATACGCCTTCTGGCGATACGTGGTGACGCAGGTGAACTTCACCGGTGGTTTTTTCTACAGACAGGGTGCTAGCCTCGAGAGCGTCGTGCGAACGGCGCATGTCACGGGCAGAGCGGGATTTTTTGTTCTGCTGAACAGCCATAATTGATTAACTCCTAAACGTTTGGGTCACGCTTTAACTGCGCCAATACACTGAACGGGTTGGACCGCGTTACCTCGTCCTCGCTCGGTTCGGGCTCATCGAGACCCGCCGGCTGCTGGCATTCTTCCGGATGATGAGCAGGCACAATGGGCAAGGCGAGCAGAAGCTCCTCCTCGATCAGTGACTGCAGATCCAATGGATCTTCGCCCAGTTCCAGCACGTCATAACCTTTCGGCAACGACTGGGTATTCGCACCCTCCTTCACCACAGCATAACTGCATTCGCTATGGATCGGCAGGGTGACCAGCTCAAGACAACGCTGGCAAACCATTTTGACTTCGGTGTCGATAAAGCTGTGAATTACCACAGATTTACGTTCATCTCGTTCAAAAACGAATTTAGCCTGCACCGTACCGACAGTATCGGAAAGCGGGTCGCAGAGTCTCTCCAAATCGGCTAGCAGCAATTCACCTTGAAGGGTGGTGCCACGATCAGCCAATTTGCGCGGGTCAACGTGAGGTGGAATCGGGTCATTCAACATAGGCGCAGCATTATAGGGATGCCCCCAGCCATGTCAAAGGAAATTCAGCCCTGTCCGTCACTTGCACGCCTCCGCTAGAATTCGCACCTGCCTTTTGGAGATGCGCATGCTGCCTTTATTACTCGCTTCAAGCTCGGTGTATCGCCGGGAATTGCTGGCCCGCCTGCAGCTGCCGTTCATTTGCAGCTCACCGGATATCGACGAAAGCCACCGTCCGGGCGAGCCAGCCATTGATCTGGTCAAGCGCCTCGCCAAAGAGAAGGCGCTGGCGCTTGCCACCAGCCACCCCGCTCATCTGATTATCGGCTCCGATCAGGTCGCCGTACTCGGCGACAGGATTATCGGCAAACCCCACACCTTCGAAAAAGCCCGCGAACAACTGCTCGCTTCGAGCGGTGCCAGCGTCACCTTCCTCACCGGCCTGGCACTGCTTAACAGCCAGACCGGCGACTGCCAGGTCGACTGCGTACCCTTTACCGTACACATGCGCACGCTCGATCCGGCACGCATCGAGCGCTACCTGCGCGCGGAACAACCCTACGACTGCGCTGGCAGCTTCAAGGCTGAAGGTTTAGGGGTCAGCCTGTTTCAAAGCACCGAAGGCCCTGACGCCACCAGCCTGATCGGCCTACCGCTGATTCGCCTGATCGACATGCTGCTGACCGAAGGGGTGCAAATACCTTAAAGGTCAAAAGATCGCAGCCTCGTTGCACTCGACAGCTCCTACATTGGAATGCGTATTCCTGTAGGAGCTGTCGAGTGCAACGAGGCTGCGATCTTTTGACTTGAAAAAAACCGGAGGATCAGCGCAGCGACGGACCGTGAAAGCCCATCCACATCGCCAATTGCTCGGCAACGCTGGCACCGAGTTTTTTCGAGAAGCGATCGAATGGCGACTCCTGAACGGTGAAATCCACCAGTTCCTTCTCGCCAATCACATCGCGCGCAACCGAACTGGCATTGCCCAGACCATCGATCAGCCCCAGCGGCAGCGCCTGCTCGCCATTCCAGACCAGACCGGAGAACAGCTCTGGATGCTCCTTGTCCTTGATACGATCCCCACGCCCTTTCTTGACGCTGTTGATGAACTGCTGGTGAGTCGTATCAAGCACGCCCTGCCAGAACTGGGTTTCTTCGGGTTTCTGCGGCTGGAACGGATCAAGGAACGATTTGTGCTCGCCCGACGTATAGGTCCGACGCTCAACGCCAAGCTTCTCCATCGTGCCGACAAAACCGTACCCGGCCGCCGTCACACCAATGGAACCCACCAGACTCGCCTTATCGGCGTAGATCTGATCTGCCGCACTGGCAATGTAGTAGGCACCGGAGGCGCCCAGGTCCGAAATCACCGCATACACCTTGGTGTCCGGGTGCAGACCGCGCAAACGGACGATTTCGTCGTAAACGTAACCAGACTGTACCGGACTGCCGCCCGGACTGTTGATGCGCAGGATAATGCCCTTGACCTTTTCGTCCTCGAACGCCGCACGCAAGCTGCCGACGATGTTGTCAGCGCTGGCCGGTTCCTTGTCGGCAATCATCCCGGCCACGTCGATCAGCGCAGTGTAGTGGGAGCCACGGGTCGCGCTTTTTTCCATGTCCATCAGCGGCGTGAACAGGATCAGCGCGGCAAACAGGTACACAAAGGTCAGCAGCTTGAAGAAAATCCCCCAGCGACGAGACCGGCGCTGCTCCTGCACACTGGCCAGCAAGGTTTTTTCCAGCAGCTTCCAGCTTTTCTCGTCACCGCTCTCTGCGCTCGCCTTGGCGGGCGCTTTCCATTCGTCGGTCATGACATCTACCCCAGCAAAAAACGATTAAGCCCGCTCACTCAGCCAGGCATGCAATTCTGAAAAATGGTCAATGGCCAGTGCCGGCTCGAACAGCTTCAGCGCCTCGATCGATTGCGCGCCATAGCTGACCGCCACCGAATCCATACCGGCGTTACGCGCCATCTGCAGATCAAACGAAGAATCGCCAACCATCAACGCCTGCTCGGGGCGAACGTTGCAATGCGCCAGAATCTGCTCGAGCATCAGCGGATGGGGCTTGCTGGCGGTTTCGTCAGCGGCGCGGGTGATATCGAAATAATCTTCCCAGCCGTGAGACTTGAGCACGCGATCCAGCCCGCGACGCGCCTTGCCCGTCGCCACGGCCAAATGATAACCCTCGGCGCGAAACGCCTCCATCGACTCAACCACACCCTCGAACAGCGGCGAAGGCACAGCTTCAGAGGCGATGTAATGATCGGCATAGTGTTGACGGAACGCCACGAGGTCGGCATCGCCAATGTCGGGATACAAGGTGCGAATAGCCTCGGGCAAACCGAGACCGATAATGCCTTTGACGGCAAAATCATCGCGCAACTGAAATCCGGACCGTTCGGAGGCGACATGCATCGCCTCGACAATCCGACCGATGGAGTCAGCGAGCGTGCCGTCCCAATCAAATATCAGCAGCTTGTAATCAGAGGGGTGCACTCAGGCGCTCCACGGTCTTGGCCCACATTTCGTCGACAGGCGCCTGCAACTTCAGCTCACCACCATCGGGCAGCGGCACGGTCAGCATGTAGGCATGCAGGAACAGGCGCTTGCCGCCCAGGTCGCGAATTTCCTTGCTGAACGCTTCATCGCCATACTTGGTATCGCCTGCGATGCAGTGCCCGGCGTGCAAGGTGTGGACGCGAATCTGGTGGGTCCGGCCGGTGATCGGCCTGGCTTCGACCATGGTGGCAAAGTCACCGAAGCGACGCAGGACCTTGAACACGGTCACGGACTCCTTGCCCTCCTCCTCGTCGACCTCGACCATACGCTCGCCGGAACGCAGATTGCTCTTGCCGAGCGACGCGCGCACTTGCTTGATCGATGTCGCCCAGTTACCGCGAACCAGCGCCATGTAGCGCTTGTCGACCCCGTCGCCGCGCAAGGCAGTGTGCAAGTGGCGCAACATGCTGCGTTTCTTGGCGATCATTAACAGGCCGGAGGTATCACGGTCGAGTCGGTGAACCAGCTCGAGCTCCTTGCAATCGGGACGCAACTGACGAAAGGCTTCGATCACGCCGTAAGTCAGGCCGCTACCGCCGTGAACAGCGATGCCGGCAGGCTTGTTGATCACGATCAGCGCCTTGTCCTCGAAGACAATCGACGCTTCGAGGCGCTGCAGCAGACCCTGGGCCAGCGGCACAGGCTCGTCGCGCTCAGGCACGCGAACCGGCGGCACGCGCACGATATCGCCCGCCTGCAGCTTGTATTCGGGCTTGATCCGACCTTTGTTCACCCGCACTTCGCCTTTGCGCAAAATGCGGTAAATCAAAGTCTTGGGCACGCCTTTGAGCCGAGCGAGAAGGAAGTTATCAATACGTTGGCCGGCATATTCCGGCGAGACCTCCAGCAGTTGTACGGCTGGGGTCGAAGGGGCAGTAGTCGTCATGTCGCGGATGATAACAATTTTTTATGGAATTGAAGCACTTAATCATTGCTGCTATAGTCGCGAACGCCGCCAAAAGCGGCCTGGACAGCGGACTAACGGTCAAAAACCGGCCCTGACCAACGCAATTCACCAGGACGCGAGGCCGTCCTACGGGGCTTTCGCTACGTAACGGTGGAGTTTGCAGCTGTAACGAGCGCAGGTGACATGAGGCCTGAATCAAGCCGCAAAGCAGAGTTTTCACTCGCCTTGCGAGCCAATATTCACGGCCAGTTCACAAAGTGCAGTCAGCGGCGAACGACCTCGAGCGAACGCTTCGGAAACACCGCCTAAATTAGCCATGATGCGTGACCTCCCCCCTTCGGAGCTCACGGTAAATGCCAACCCGCTGCGGATTCTGCGCGCGGCAGCACCCGAATTATCAGGGATACGTGTAGGGTGGAGATGCACAACCGCTGGACTGTGTAGCAATAGGCTTTATCAAGACGCTTCATCTCGTCCACAGCCGCTGGTTGATTCCTCCTCCTGACTGAGTGCTTAAGTAGCCACAGCAAGCAGGACGCGTACGTCGCGATAACGGCCCAATTGGCCAGACATCGCTGGACACGGGAATGGCCAACCACTCCCGACGCACCTGACACCGACCATGAGAAGTCGTGTGTGCCGAACGCCGTTTCCGGCAGCCCGGAAACCGACGGTACTACATGAAAAGAATGCTGATTAACGCAACTCAACCCGAAGAGTTGCGTGTTGCACTGGTAGATGGCCAACGCCTCTACGACCTGGACATCGAATCCGGTGCACGCGAGCAGAAAAAGGCCAACATCTATAAAGGCCGGATTACTCGCATCGAACCAAGCCTTGAGGCTGCCTTTGTCGATTTCGGCTCTGAGCGCCATGGCTTCCTGCCCCTCAAAGAAATCTCCCGCGAATACTTCAAGAAAGCTCCTGAAGGCCGCGTCAACATCAAGGACGTCCTGAGCGAAGGCCAGGAAGTCATCGTTCAGGTCGAAAAAGAAGAACGTGGCAACAAGGGCGCTGCCCTGACCACCTTCATCAGCCTGGCCGGTCGTTACCTGGTGCTGATGCCGAACAACCCGCGTGCCGGCGGTATCTCCCGTCGCATCGAAGGTGAAGAGCGCAACGAACTGCGTGAAGCCCTTAACGGTCTGGTTGCCCCAGCCGACATGGGTCTGATCGTGCGCACTGCCGGCCTTGGCCGCAGCAGCGAAGAAATGCAGTGGGACCTCGATTACCTGCTGCAACTGTGGACCGCCATCAAAGAAGCCTCGCTGGATCGCTCCGCGCCTTTCCTGATCTATCAGGAAAGCAACGTGATCATCCGCGCCATCCGCGATTACCTGCGCCAGGACATCGGCGAAGTGCTGATCGACAGCGTTGAAGCCCAGGACGAAGCCCTGACCTTCATCCGTCAGGTGATGCCGCAGTACGCCAGCAAGATCAAGCTGTACGAAGACAGCGTTCCTCTGTTCAACCGTTTCCAGATCGAAAGCCAGATCGAGACCGCTTTCCAGCGCGTCGTCGAACTGCCTTCCGGTGGTTCCATCGTTATCGACCCGACCGAAGCCCTGGTGTCCATCGACATCAACTCGGCGCGCGCCACCAAAGGCAGCGACATCGAAGAAACCGCCCTGCAGACCAACCTTGAAGCCGCCGAAGAAATTGCCCGTCAGTTGCGCTTGCGCGACATCGGCGGCCTGATCGTCATCGACTTCATCGACATGACCCCTGCCAAGAACCAGCGCGCCGTGGAAGAGAAAGTCCGCGAATGCCTGGAAGCCGACCGCGCTCGCGTGCAAGTCGGTCGCATCTCGCGCTTCGGCCTGCTGGAAATGTCCCGTCAGCGCCTGCGTCCATCGCTTGGCGAAAGCAGCGGCATCGTCTGCCCACGCTGCAACGGCACCGGCATCATCCGTGACGTTGAATCGCTGTCGCTGGCGATCCTGCGCCTGATCGAAGAAGAAGCCCTGAAAGACCGCACCGCTGAAGTTCGCGCCCAAGTGCCGATCCCGGTAGCTGCGTTCCTGCTCAACGAAAAACGCAACTCGATCACCAAGATCGAACTGCGCACCCGTGCCCGCATCGTCATTCTGCCGAACGATCACCTCGAAACGCCGCACTTCGAAGTTCAGCGTCTGCGCGATGACAGCCCGGAAGCCGCTGTCGGCCAGTCCAGCTACGAAATCGCTGCTGCCGCTGCCGAAGTCGAAGAAGTCCAGCCAGCCGCTGCGACCCGCACCCTGGTTCGCCAGGAAGCCGCGGTCAAGACCGCTCCGGCCCGCGCCAATGCTCCGGTTCCGACCGAAGTCGTCGCTGCCGCGCCAGTGGCTGCACCGGTCTCGGCGCCAGAGCCAAGCCTGTTCAAGGGTCTGGTGAAGTCGTTGGTCAGCCTGTTCGCGACCAAGGAAGAGCCTGTTGCTCCGGTTGTGGTTGAAAAACCGGCAACCACCGAGCGTCCGGCCCGCAACGAAGAGCGTCGCAACGGTCGTCAGCAGAGCCGCAACCGTAATGGTCGCCGCGATGAAGAACGCAAGCCTCGTGAAGAGCGTGCACCGCGCGAAGAACGTGCACCACGTGAGCCACGTGAAGCCCGCGAACCCCGCGAAGAAACGCCGGTTGTTGCTCGCGAAGAACGTGCACCTCGTGAAGAACGCGCTCCACGCGCCCCTCGTGAAGAACGTGCCCCGCGCGCTCCACGCGAAGATCGCAAGCCACGCGGTGACCGCGAAGAGCGTCCGGTTCGTGAACTGCGTGAGCCTCTGGATGCCACTCCAGCTGCCGCTGCCGCCGTCGCGACCGCTGCCGTTACCGCTGAAGAGCGTCCAGCTCGCCAGCCACGTGAAGAACGTGCTCCACGCCCACCGCGTGAAGAACGTCAACCACGTGCCGAGCAAGCTGCCGCCGTCGCCGAAGAAGAACTGGTGACCAACGATGAGCAACTGCAGGAAGACGGTCAGGAAGGCGCCGAAGGCGATCGTCCACGCCGCCGCTCCCGTGGCCAGCGTCGTCGCAGCAACCGTCGCGAGCGTCAGCGTGATGCCAACGGCAACGTGATCGAAGGTTCGGAAGAATCCGAGTCCGGCGAAGGTAATGAAGCTGCCGAACGCAACGAAGCGCCAAGCACTTCCGATCTGGCCGCCGGCCTGGCTGTTACCGCAGCCGTTGCCAGCACCGTGATCAGCGCACCAGCTGAAGCACAAGCGCACGAGCAAGCCGAACGCGCCACTGCCGCTACTCTGGAAACAGCTCCGGTTGAAGCACCTGTGGTTGAAGCGACGACTCCGGTCGAAGCCACCGCCGCACCGGAAATCGAAGTGGCCCCGGTTCGCGAAGAAGCACAGCCAGTGGTTGAAGCCGCACCGGCCGCCGAACCCGTGTTTGCCGCCGAGCAAGCTGGCGAAACCTCCAGCGAAACCGTAACCGAAGCTGTCCGTGAAGTTCGCGAAGAACAAACCGCGTTCAACTGGGTTGCCGAGCCGGTAGCTGTCGAAGCTCCAGCACCTGTTGCGCAAGCTCCGGTTGATGAAGCGATCGTCTCCGAGCCAGTGGTTGCTGCCGCCGAGCCTGCTCCGGTCGTGGAAGCGCCGGTTGTGGCTGAAGCTGTTGCGCCGCAAGTCGAAGCTGCCCCTGTCAGCGCCCTGACCCCAAGCGGCCGTGCGCCCAACGACCCGCGTGAAGTGCGTCGTCGCAAGCGTGAAGAAGAGCGTCTGAAGAAGGAAGCCGAACTGGCTGCCGCTGCTGCTCCGGCAGAAGCAGCTCCGGCTCCGGCCTCCGAGCCTGCACCGGTTGCAGCTGAAGTGATCGAATCGGCACCTGTTGCCGAGTCGGTCATCGAAGAAGCACCACGCTCCGTACAGGAAGCGGTAGAGCAACACGAACAAGCCCTGGAAAAAGAACACGAGCCTAAACCACTCGTCTGATTCCACCGGCCACTAAAAAGCCCCGCCTGGTAACCCAGGCGGGGCTTTTTTATGTCCGTTGTAAATCACCAGGATCCAATGTGGGAGCGAGCTTGCTCGCGATGGCGGAGGATCAGCTTGCATAAATGTTGAATGTAAAACAGCAATCGCGAGCGAGCTCGCTCCCACAAGGAATTTGTGCTGAAGCTACTTGAAGAGCAATTTCTCCGGGACATCCACATCCCACAACACCCCGGGATCATCCACCGCCACTTCGACCACCCTGCCCTGCGCAAACAACGGCTTGGCACCGTGATCGCCGGACAATGCCATCAACCCCGGTCCAAAACTGCGGTCAAACCCGACCGGATGCCCATACTTGCCCTCGTAAACCGGCACGGTGACGCAATCAGCAGCTATGCCGGCGACCACCCGCTCAATACTCGACGGCAGGATAAACGGCATATCCCCCAGCACAATCACCCAGCCACCAAGTTCTGGGCACGCCTTCACACCGGCAGCAATGCTGTCGCCCATCCCGGCAGGCTCGATCAATACAACCTCGAAGCCGTGCGCCTGAGCCATGCGTATCACTTGGGGACGGTCCGCGGTGGTCACCAGCACGCGCTTCCCCGGCGGAGCAGGCAGGCTCACCAGGACTTGCTCGATGACGGAGCGAACCGCGCCATCCCGCCCCGTGCAATCAGCCAGCAACTTGTCCTTGTCCGTCCCCGCCACCTGCCTGAAACGACTGCCCTGCCCCGCCGCCAGGACGATGATGCCGATGAGCTCACTCATACAACCTCCTGCAACGGCTTCTTCTGCTTGAGTTCGACGCCGTTCTTGATCGCCACAATTTCGGCCAGCAGCGACAAGGCGATTTCCGCCGGACTGTGGCTACCGATGTGCAAACCGATCGGACCGTGCAACCGTTCGATGGCCTGTGGTGACAAGCCTAGCTGAGCCAGGTTATCCCGACGTTTGAGGCTGTTGACCCGTGATCCCAGGGCACCGACATAGAAAGCCTTGGAGTCCAGGGCCGTCAGCAGCGCCATGTCATCCAGACGCGGATCGTGGGTCAGCGCGACGATGGCCGTGCGCTCGTCAGTCTGGATCGTCAGCACCGCCTCATCCGGCATGCCCGGGACGAAACGCCCGTGCTGCTCTTCCCAACCGTAGACGAACTCGCTGCGCGGATCGCAGATCAGCACCTCGAAATCGAGCAATCGGGCCATCTCGGCGACGTACCGGGACAGCTGCCCTGCGCCGATCAGCAATAGCCGCCAACGAGGACCGTAGATGGCCCGCAGCGTTTTGCCATCAAACGTCAGCACATCGCTCTTGCTGGCCGGCTGTAAAACCACTTCTCCCGTCTCAAGATCGAGTGTGCGGGCAACGATTTCATGGGCCTCGCAACGCGCCAGCAACTGCGCCACCCATTCCGGATCGCCCACACGCTCTTCGGTCAGGCGTAACGTGCCGCCGCAGGGCAAACCAAACCGCGCAGCCTCCTCGCGGGTGACGCCGTAGGTGATCAATTGCACAGGCGGCCCGTCAGTCGCAATCCGCCCGTCGTGCAACCGCGCAATCAGATCATCCTCGACACAACCGCCGGACACCGAACCGATCACCACGCCGTCTTCACGCAACGCCAGCATGGCGCCAGGGGCCCGGGGCGCGGTGCCCCAGGTCTGGACCACGCTGAACAACACCACCCGCTGACCGGCACGGCGCCATTCGAGGACGCTGCGCAGGACGTTCAGATCTGCGCTGTCCATCAGGCTTGTGCCTTCTGCCAACCCTGCAACTGAAAGCGAACCGGCAGAGAGCGGATGCGTTTGCCGGTCGCCGCGAAGATCGCGTTGCACAGCGCTGGCGCTATCGGTGGCACGCCTGGCTCACCAACACCGCCCAGCGGCACCACGCCTGGAGGCGTCACCAGATGCACGGCGACTTCCTTCGGTGCCAGGGACATGCGCGCCACTTCGTACATGTGGAAGTTGTCCTGCTGGACCTTGCCGTCCTTGAAGCTGATTTCACCCAGCACCGCATTGCCCAGGCCCATGACGCAGGCGCCTTCAAACTGAGAGCGAATCCGCTCCGGGTTGATTTGCGGACCGCAATCCACGGCGATGTCGGCTTTATGCACGATCAACGTGCCGTCGTCCTTGACCTCGACCTCAATGACCGCCGCCACGTAGGTAACAAAGCTGTAATGCACCGCCAGCCCCAAACCTCGGCCCTTGGGCAACTCACGACCCCAGCCGGCTGCTTTGGCCGCGGTTTCCAGCACCGTGCGCATCCGGGCGGTGTCGATCGGGTAACGCTCGGGCGACTCGCCGTAGTTCCACTCTTCACTCAAGGTGCGCGGATCGATCTGGCGGTCCGGACCGAGCAACTTGATCTGGTACTTGAGCGGATCCTGCTTTGCCTTGTGCGCCAGCTCATCGACAAAGCTCTGAATCGCAAAGCCGTGAGGAATGTTCGATACCGAGCGATACCAGCCGACCCGGGTGTGGATCGCGGCTTCCGGGTTTTCCAGGCGCACATTGGGAATGGCGTAGGCCATGTTGGTGAACCCCATGCCCAACTCGAACGCCGCTTCGTGGTTCATGCCCGGCGCGAACAGCGCCGTAATGCTCGGGGCAACGGTGCGGTGCAGCCAACCGGAAGGCAAGCCATCCTTGTTCAGGCTGGCCTTCAGGTATTCGGCCGACACCGTATGGAAGTAGGAATTGTGGATGTCGTCTTCACGGGTCCATTGCACACGTACAGCCTTGCCCGGGAATTCCTTGGCGAGAACGGCCGCTTCGATGATGAAATCCGGTTTGGACTTGCGACCGAAACCGCCACCCAGCAAGGTCACGTTAAACGTGACGTTATCGAAGGGAATGCCCAGGCGTTCGCCGATGCGCTCGCGGGTGACTTGCGGCGCCTGGCTCGGCCCCCAGGCTTCGCACACACCATCCTTGAAGCGGGCGATGGCGACCATCGGCTCCATTGGCGCCTGTGCCAGGTGTGGCAGGTAGTAGGAGGCTTCGACAGTGCTGCTGGCGCCTTTCATGGCCTCGTCGATGTTGCCGGTATTGCGCACCACTTTGCCGGGTTGCAGGGACGCAGCTTCCAGTTCCTTGCGGTAGGCAATCGAGTCATAACTGGCGTTGGGACCGTCATCCCACTCGACTTTCAGCGCTTCGCGGCCCTTGATCGCGGCCCAGGTGTTGCTGGCCACGACGGCAACGCCGCCCAATGGCTGGAATTCGGACGGCAGCGGACGGCCTTCGATCTGAATGACCTTTATCACCCCCGGGACTTTCAGCGCGGCGCTGGAATCGACGGATTTAACCTTGCCGCCATAGACCGCCGGACGGGCAATCGTGGCGTATAGCATGCCGTCGAAATGCACATCGGCACCGTAAACGGCACGGCCATTGACGATGTCGGCACCGTCGATAGCCTTGGTGCCCTCTTTGCCGATGTAGCGAAATTCCGATGGTTGCTTGAGTCGCAGACTGTCGCGAGCCGGCACGGCCAGCGCTCCGGCAGCAGCGGCCAAGGCGCCATAGCCCAGTTCACGGCCGGTGGGTTGGTGAACCACTTTGTGCAGTTGCGCATGACACTCGCTGACCGGGACTTTCCACTGATCGGCCGCAGCCTGTTCCAGCATGGTCCGCGCGGCAGCACCGCAGCGGCGCATCGGTTCGTACCAGTGACGCATGCTGCGCGAGCCGTCGGTGTCCTGGTTGCCGAAGCGCACTTCGTCGCCCGGCGCCTGCTGCACCTTCATCATCGCCCAGTCAGCGTCCAGTTCATCGGCCACTACCATGGTCAGGCTGGTGCGCACGCCCTGGCCCATTTCCGAACGGTTGCAGACGACTGTCACCATGCCGTCAGCGGCGATGCTGACGTAAACCTTGGGATCATCGACCCAGCCATTGGGCATGCCGTCGGCGCCGAACTTTTTCTCTTTTTCTTCAGCGAAAGCGTCTTGCCAGCCCCAGCTTGCCACCAGCACCAACGCACCGGTCGCACCGACACCTTTAAGGAAACCACGGCGACTGAGGTTGCTCAGCGCAAAATCATTCGGCAACTGGCTCATGCCTTGGCCTCCTTCAGGTGAGTGGATGCCTGGCGGATGGCGGTCTTGATCCGGTTGTAGGTGCCGCAGCGGCAAATGTTGCCGACCATCGCCTCTTCAATCTGTTCGTCGCTGGGGTTCGGATGGGTCTTGAGCAGCGCGGTGGCCGACATGATTTGCCCACCCTGGCAGAAACCACATTGAGCCACAGCAGTGTCGAGCCAGGCCTGTTGCACGACTTGCCCGACCGGGTCGACGTGCAAATTATCGATGGTGGTGACGTTCTGGCCGACCACCGAACCGATCGGCGTGATGCAACTGCGCGCCGGAGCGCCGTCGATATGAATGGTGCAGGCACCGCACAGGCCCATGCCGCAGCCAAACTTGGTGCCGTTGTAGCCGGCTACGTCGCGGATAGCCCAGAGCAGCGGCATGTCCTCGGTGACATCGAGTTGATGGTCTTGACCATTGAGTTTCAGGGTAATCATGGGCACGCCCGCATATTTATTGAGGTTATGGGGTCGAGCAATCTGCCGCCTGGGGTTGGCGGTTGGCATTACGCAGATCGACTCAGGCTAATGAGGCTCTCTTATGCGGACAGGAAGGTCTGCATCGGGCCTTTGGTGGAGCAAATGCTTGCATCGTTAGGTGGCTAAGTTAACTCAGCATTAACAAAAAAGCCCTGCACATTTGAAGGTGTGCAGGGCTCTGAAATCAGTCATTGAAGCGTAGCTTCAATACTGGTTCGGCTCCATTTCCAGATCGACCTTGAATCGTTCTGAAATGTCTTTCTGAATATGCTGCGCCAGGCTCAGCAATTGCAGGCCGGTGGCAGTGCCGTAGTTGACCAGCACCAGCGCTTGCAACTTATGCACGCCGGCATCCCCGTCTCGAAAGCCTTTCCAGCCCGCTCGCTCGATCAACCAGCCCGCCGCCAGTTTCATCTGCCCGTCGGGCTGCGCGTAGGCCACCAGGTCCGGGTATTCGATTTTGAGCTGAGCGACCAACGCGGCCGGCACCAGTGGGTTCTTGAAGAAGCTGCCGGCATTGCCCAGCACAGCCGGGTCCGGGAGCTTTTCGTTGCGAATGCTGCAAATCGCCTGGCTGACATCGGTAGCGGTCGGATGATCGATGCCTTGCTCGGTCAGGCGCTGGCGCACCGGGCCATATTCCAGGTGCAGGTGTGCGGCGCGGTCCAGGGTGAAACGCACGCGCAGGATCAACCAGCGCCCCGGCTCCTGTTTGAACAGGCTGTCGCGATAGGCGAAGTTGCACTGCGCCAAGGTGAAGTCCCGCAGCTCGCCGCTCTGGCGATCCAGAGCGGTCAGGCCGGCGAAAACGTCCTTGATCTCGACACCATAAGCACCGATGTTCTGCATCGGTGCCGCGCCCACGGTGCCGGGGATCAGGCTGAGGTTTTCAAGCCCCGCCAAACCCTGCGCGAGGGTGTGTTGCACAAACGGGTGCCAGGGCTCGCCGGCCTCGGCTTCGATGACGACTTTGTTGCCGTCATCGCTCAGGATCCGAATCCCGCGCGTGGCCATGCGCAGCACCAGCGCCGGGATATCGGCCGTCAGCAGCAGGTTGCTGCCACCGCCGATTACCAACAGCGGCACCTCATGCGCTGTCGCATAGGCCAGGGCCTCGCGCACATCGGCATCACTGTGTGCCTCGGCAAACAAACGCGCCTTGACGTCGACACCAAAGCTATTGAACGGCTTGAGCGAAACCTGAGGTTGAACCTGCAAACTCATAACCGCCCCTTCAATTCGATCACCAGCAAATCACTGGCGCGCTCGATCAGGTCCAGCACTTGTTCGAAACCCTGGTCGCCGTCGTAATAGGGATCCGGCACTTCATCGAGTTCCGACTGATAACGCCGCAGGAACAGGTCGAGTTCCGCCTTGCCCTTGGCCGGTTGCAGGGCCTTGAGGTGGCGCAGGTTGCTGTTGTCCATTGCCAGGATCAGGTCATAGGCGGCGAAATCAGCGCGGGTCACTTGCTGGGCGCGCTGGGCGGACAGGTCGTAACCACGCAGCTTTGCGGCCGCCTGGCTGCGCTTGTCCGGCGCCTTGCCGACATGCCAGTCGCCGGTGCCGGCGGAAGCGACTTCGATCTGATCGGCCAGCCCGGCTTCACGCAGTTTATGGCGCAGCACACCTTCGGCCGTGGGAGACCGGCAGATGTTGCCCAGGCACACGAACAAAACGCGCATCAGGCCTCCAGCAGGCGACGAACGCGCTCAAGGTCTTCGACCGTGTCGACACCGGTCGGCGGTGCGATCAGCGCATCGGCAACGTGAATTCGCACGCCATGCCACAGCGCACGCAGCTGTTCCAGGGATTCGGTGTTTTCCAGCCAGCACGGCCCCCAGCTGACGAAGTCATGCAGGAAACCGGCGCGGTAGGCATAGATGCCGATGTGGCGGCGATACGGCACGCCTTCTGGCAATTGCTCACAGCTGTTGGCGAATGCATCCCGGGCCCACGGCAACGTGGCGCGACTGAAGGTCAGCGCGAGGCCATTGAGGTCGCTGACGACCTTGACCACATTGGGATTGAACAGGGTTTCGACGTCTTCGATCGGCTCGGCCAACGTGGCCATGCGCGCTTCAGTGTGCGCGGCCAGGTTGGCTGCGACCTGATCGATCACGCTCGGCGGGATCAACGGCTCGTCACCCTGGACGTTAACCACGATGGCGTCAGGCGCCAGCCCCAGTTTCGCCGCCACTTCGGCCAGACGGTCGGTGCCGGAATTATGATCTTCACGGGTCAGCACCACTTCTGCGCCAAAGGCGTTGCAGGCCTCGACGATGCGCGCATCATCCGTGGCGACCACGACCCGCTGGGCACTGCTTTTGCTCGCCTGTTCCCAGACGTGCTGGATCATCGGCTTGCCGGCGATCAACAGCAGCGGCTTGCCCGGCAGGCGGGTCGAGGCATAACGCGATGGAATGACAACAGTAAAGGCTGTGGTCATTTATCCAGGCGCTCTTCGGTGGTCAGGGTGCGGGCTTCGGTTTCGAGCATGACCGGAATCCCGTCACGAATCGGGTAGGCCAGACCTGCGCCTTTGCTGATCAGCTCGGTTTTGTCGGCGCTGAGCTTGAGAGGACCTTTGCAGACCGGGCAAGCGAGGATATCGAGCAATTTGGTGTCCATGTACATTCCCTGGATAAAAACGGTTAAGGCAGAAGACGATCTGGCAACAGGCGCATCAGTTGTGTATCGAACCAGGCCACGAAGGCCTGCGATGGCGCAGCGTCGACCGCCAGGTACCACCAGTCGGTCCCGGCGAAAGCACGGCACTTGACCGCGTCTTTCTCAGTCATCACCAACGGCAACGACGGCGTGAAATTCAAGGCCTGCACGCTGTATTCGGCGTGGTCGGCAAACGCATGTGGGACTGGCTGCCAGTGTAGCGTTTCGAGGGTTTTGAAGAAACGCTGGGGATTGCCGATCCCGGCCACGGCATGCAGCGCCTGGCCAGGGGGAAAATGGTCCAGAGGACGCCGTTCGCCGCTGTGCAGATTGACCAATTCGGTGGGTTGCAACTGGAAGGCAAAACCGTCTTCGCGATCATTGGCCGCGCCGTTGTACAGCACCGCGTCGACGCTTTGCAGACGCTCGACCGGCTCGCGCAACGGCCCGGCGGGCAGGCAACGGCGATTGCCCAGGCCACGCGCGGCGTCGATCAGCACCAGCTCAAGATCACGCGCCAGGCGGTAATGCTGCATACCGTCATCGGAGAGAATCAGGTCCAGCGGTTCGCTTGCCAGCAGAGCCTTGACGGCACTGCTGCGGTCCGGGTCGATCATCAACGGCACGCCGGTGCGCTGGACGATCAACAGCGGCTCGTCGCCGGCCATTTCGGCGCCTTGATCCGCCTCGACGCGCCACGGCAGCTGCGGCGGCTTGGCGCCGTAACCCCGGCTGACCACGCCGACGCGCAGGCCACTGCGCTGGCAATGCTCGATCATCCACAAAATCAGCGGGGTCTTGCCGGTGCCGCCGACCGTGATGTTACCGACCACGATCAAAGGCACGGGAGGCTGATAGATCTCGCCCTCGCCCGCCAGAAAGCGTTTGCGCTTGTTCATGACCACGCGCCGATACAGCCACTCCAGTGGCTGTAACAGTTTCAGGGCCGGATGACCTTCGTACCACGCGGCGAGCAAACGATCGGACATGGCCATCAGGGCGCGGGCGCCGCCTCGACCGTGGTCATGCGCAAGTGGCTGAAACCGAGCTTGCCGGCAGCGTCCATGGCGGTGATGACGGATTGATGCTGGGTCTTGCCGTCAGCGCTGATGGACAGCGGCAGGTTGGTGTCGCCATTGGATTCTTTTTGCAACGCGTCCATCAGGGTCGCCAGATCGTTTTTCTGCAGCACCTGATTGTTCACCGAGAACGCGCCTTCGGCATTGATGGCGATATCCAGTTGCTTGATCTGCTGATCTTCTGCCGGCGAACCGCTGACCGCTTCCGGCAGTTCGACACGTAGCTGGGTTTCACGGGTAAAGGTGGTGGTCACGACGAAAAACAGCAGCAGGACAAACACCACGTCGATCAGCGACACAAGATTTATGTCCACGTTCTCCCGTTGCTTGCGGCGGAATTTCACGCTTTTTTGCCCTCGGACAGGTCCACGTCACGGTCACCCTGCACGACCTCGACCAGTTTGATCGCTTCCTGCTCCATCCCCACCACCAGCTCATCGATGCGCCGTTGCAGGAACCGGTGGAAGAAGACCGACGGGATACCGACGATCAGGCCCGAAGCCGTGGTGATCAGGGCTTTGGAAATACCGCCGGCCAGCACTGCGGCATTGGTGGTCATGCCCGTGCCCATGAACGAACTGAAAATATCGATCATGCCCAGCACCGTACCCAGCAACCCCAACAAAGGGGCCATGGCGGCGATGGTGCCCAGCGCATTGATGTAGCGTTCAAGCTCATGAATCACCCGCGCAGCGGCTTCTTCGATGCACTCTTTCATGATCTCTCGACCATGTTTGGAGTTGGCGAGGCCGGCTGCCAGGATCTCGCCCAACGGTGAGTGGGCGCGCAGTTCCTTGAGTTTTTCTTTGTTGAGTTGCTTGTCCTTGATCCATACCCAGACCTGCCCGAGCAGATGCTCCGGGGTTACACGGCTGGCACGCAGGGTCCAGAGACGCTCGGCGACGATTGCCATGGCCGCGATGGAACTCAGAATGATCGGCAGCATCATCCAGCCGCCGGATTTGACCAATTCCCACACAGTGACAGTCCCCTCGAAAAAGTGCGCCACTCTAACATAGGGGGTGGATGCACCGAAGACCGTGATGTCGCATCCGGTCGGTCTGTAATAACTGCGGGTTATTGGCTGAGCGGCGGCGAATCGCGCCAGAAACGCCGTTGCAGACGCATCGACCAGGGCGATTTGAAGCGTCCGAGTTGCAGACGAATGGCGCCGTGGTCGGCGCTGTCATAGATCGCCATGCCACGTTTTTGATAGCGCGCCATGACCGTTGGATGTGGATGGCCAAAGGAATTGCCCTGGCCACGGGAGATCAGCACCGTATGGGGTTCAAGCACGGCCAGTAGCGCCATTGACGACGAACTGCGGCTGCCGTGGTGCGGTGATTGCAGCCAATCGGTGGGCACGGCGAGCGGACTGTCGAGCAGCGCCCGTTCGGCGGCGACATCTATATCGCCGGTCAACAGCAATCGCTCACCGTTGGCTTCGATCTGCAAGACGCAGGATTTCTGATTGCTGTCGCTGGCGGCAGCCCATTGCCAGAGCTGGAAGTTCACGCCGTCCCAGGTCCATCGCCGACCACTTTCACAGGCTTCGGCCTGTAACTCGGCCGGCAGCGCCTGATGATCGCCGCCGAGGACCCGGGTCACCGGCAATCCGTTGGCCACCGCTCGTGCGCCGCCGGCGTGATCGGCGTCGGGGTGACTGATGAGCATCATATCGAGCCCGTCCACCCCCAGTTTGCGCAACGATGGCAGCACCACCCGCTCCCCCAGGTCGAAATCGCCAAAACGCGGGCCGGTGTCGTACAACAAGGTGTGATGACGCGTGCGCACGAGAATGGCCAATCCTTGGCCGACATCCAGTTGCCAGATTTCAGCCATGCCGGCAGGCACCAGTTCTCGAGGTGGAAAAACCAGCAGCAACAGCAACGGCCAACCCAGCGGCCGCATCGGCACACCTTTGGGCAGCAAGAGAACAATGGCCCCCAGCGTGCCAAGCGCCCAACTCCACAGCGGGATCGCTGCCGGCACCCAAGCAGGCAATCGGCCTGCCATCAACGCCAGTCCCTTGAACAGCCAGTCAATCAGACCGCCCGCCAGCCACAACAACCCCTCGCCCACATAAGGCACTGGCAACAGCAGCGTGCCCAGCAAGGCCGGTGGCAGCACAACCAGACTGATCCAGGGCACCGCCAGCAAGTTGACCAGCGGGCCACTGATGCTGATCGGTAAGCCGAGCACCAGCAGCAACGGACATAAACCGATCGCGATCAGCCATTGCGCGCGGGTCCAGGTTTGCCACCATCGCCAAGGCCCGAGCCGTCCACCAAAAGTGAAGATCAGCACGGCCACTGCGGCGAAAGACAACCAGAAACCCGGTTGCAGACTGGCCAGCGGGTCCAGCAGCAACACCGCATCAAGCGCCAGCAATAGCGGCCACCACGCACCGAGATGACGAAACCGCAGCCGCCATAACAGTATCAGGCCGATCATCACGCACGCGCGCCGCACCGGCACCTCGAAACCGGCCAGCAGCCCGTAACCGAGCGCGGCGGCGAACGCCAGCGCGCACGCCCACGGCAGCCAGGGCAAACGATTCGGCCATAGGCCATAACGGGCCAGCCCGGCGATCAGCAGATACACCAATCCCGCGAGCAAACCGATGTGTTGCCCGGAAATCACCAACAGATGTACGGTGCCGGTGTCTTGCAGGACTTGCCAATCCTCGCGACTCAGCCCGGCGCCATCCCCCAGCACCAAGGCCGTCAGCGCCCCCGTTCGACCTTGTGCATCCACGGCCTGCAGGCGTTGACGAATGTTGTCGCGCCAGGCCCATTGAGCATCGGCAAGCTTTTGACCGGCCTTGACCGTCCCGGTGGCACCGATGCGTTGCGCCAGCAACCAGGCGTCGTAGTCGAACGCATGCGGATTGAGCAGCCCGGCGGGACGCTTCAACTTGACTGCCAGCCGCCACCGTTCGCCGGCGTTGACGGCGGGGCCGTCGTACCAGGCCAGGCGTAAATGCCTGGGCAGGCGGGTGCGTCGCGATTGACTGTCACTCAGTTCAAAACGCACCACACCGTCGGCATTCTGCGGCAACCCTGTCACCCGCCCTTCGACCCAGCGAGTCTCACCATCAAGCTTCAGCGGCAGACGATCATCCAGCGCCCACTGTGCATTCGCGCAGGCCCAACTGAAGCCGAACACAAAGAATGCCAACGCGTACGTGCGAAACGGCAGCAGCATCAGCCCCACCACAGGCAGCAACATCCAAACCCAGACCGGCGGTAATTCCGGTAAAAAACGCAACGCCAGCAAACCCGTCGCC
Source organism: Pseudomonas sp. DR48 (assembly GCF_019823085.1). Taxonomy (NCBI): domain Bacteria; kingdom Pseudomonadati; phylum Pseudomonadota; class Gammaproteobacteria; order Pseudomonadales; family Pseudomonadaceae; genus Pseudomonas; species Pseudomonas sp. DR48. The sequence goes on from NZ_CP081946.1 coordinate 178,032, forward strand.
AGCGCCATCATCCCTGTGCGCATAAGCCCGTCCTTGAGAGTCCCCTCCCTAGTCATAGCGGGCGGATCGCACAGGCACGGTTATTAATTGTCACAAAGTCTGAATGGGCCGTTCATGGAATCCAGACATACTTGCCGCCTTAACCGACCGAGAAGCCTTATGCCCCGGCGCTTATTCAAACGTTACATGCCAGACCCGACCAGCATCAGGGAACACAAATCCTTACGCTTTCTCGGCACCCTGCTGCATGACCCGAACCTCTGGCACCTCAACCGTCACTCGGTCGCTCGTGCCATGGCGGTGGGTTTGTTTGCGGCCTTTCTGCCGATTCCGTTGCAGATGCTGGTGGCCGCCATCCTCGCCATCATGGTGCGCGGCAACATGCCGATTGCCGTGAGCCTGGTCTGGCTGACCAACCCGATCACCATGCCGGCGGTGTTTTTCTGCACCTATCAAACCGGGGCGTGGTTGATGGACGTTCCTGCCAGGCATTTGCCGGACGAGTTGAGCTGGGAATGGATCAGCGGCGAGCTGTCGACGCTGTGGCAACCGTTCCTGCTGGGATCGGTGGTGACAGGGCTGGTGCTGGGCGCCCTCGCCTATTGCCTGACCATGCTCTATTGGCGTTGGTGGGTTGCGCGGCAATGGACGCGGCGCAAGAAAAACCGGATGTAGAAATGCAAAACGGCCTCCAGTGTTGGAGGCCGTTTTTTTTGCAATGTCTGGGCTGACGCCATCGCGGGCAAGCCCGCTCCCACAGGGATCTGCTGAGTAGCACAAATCGCACAGACACCAGAGGTTTTGTGGGAGCGGGCTTGCCCGCGAAAGGGGCGACTCGGTCTTGATCAGGTACGCATGCCGCGCCCACTGACCAGCAACCGCGCACAACCGATATACAACGCAACGGTCGCCACCAGCATGAAGGTAATCGCTACGCTGATCTTGATATCCGATACGCCAAGAATGCCGTAACGGAAGGCGTTGACCATGTGCAGTACCGGGTTCGCCAGGGACACGGTTTGCCAGAACGGAGGCAGCAGGCTAATCGAGTAAAACACCCCGCCCAGGTACGTCAGCGGTGTCAGCACGAAGGTCGGGATGATCGAAATATCATCGAAGTTGCGCGCAAACACAGCGTTGATGAAACCCAGCAGCGAGAAGATAGTTGCCGTCAGCACCACCACCAGAATGGTCACGCCCAGGTGATGGACCTGCAAATCGGTGAAGAACAGCGACAGCATCGTCACGATGACCCCGACCATCAAGCCACGCAGGACGCCGCCGAGGGTGTAGCCGATCAGAATGGTGTGCGGCGACACCGGCGACACCATCAATTCCTCGATGGAACGCTGGAACTTGCTGCCGAAGAAACTCGACACCACGTTGCCGTAGGAGTTGGTGATCACCGACATCATGATCAACCCCGGGACGATGTACTCCATGTAGGTGAAACCACCCATGCCGCCAATCTGCTTGCCGATCAGATTGCCGAAGATCACGAAGTACAAAACCATGGTGATGGCCGGGGGCAGCAAGGTCTGCGGCCAGATCCGGGTGAAGCGGCGAACCTCACGGTAAACGATGGTATTGAGGGCGACGAGGTTGGGTTGCAGCTCGGAACTCATACCGCCACCTTCGACAGATTTTTCTCCACCAGGGACACGAACAACTCCTCAAGGCGATTGGTTTTGTTACGCAAGCTCAGCACTTCGATGTTCTGCTGCGCCAATTGGGTAAACAGCGACGTGATGCCCATGGCCTTGTCCACCTGGACTTCCAGCGTGTGACCGTCGAGCAACCGCGTCGGGTAACCGATCAACTGCGGTGCAACGCCCAAGCCGTTCTTCAAATCCAGCAAGAAGGTCTCCACATGCAACTGGCCCAGCAACTGTTTCATGCTGGTGTTCTCGACGATGGTGCCGTGGTCGATGATGCCGATGTTGCGGCACAACTGCTCAGCCTCTTCCAGGTAGTGCGTGGTGAGGATGATGGTGATGCCTTTCTGGTTCAGCTCGGTGAGGAACGTCCACATCGAGCGACGCAGTTCGATGTCCACCCCCGCCGTCGGTTCGTCGAGGATCAGCAGGCGCGGTTCGTGAACCAGCGCGCGGGCGATCATCAATCGACGCTTCATGCCCCCGGACAGTGAACGCGACGGCACATCGCGCTTGTCCCACAGACCGAGTTGGGTCAGGTATTGCTCGGCGCGTTCCTTGGCGATTTTCGGCGGGATGCCGTAGTAACCGGCCTGGGTCACGACAATGTCGAAGGTCTTTTCAAACTGGTTGAAGTTGAATTCCTGGGGCACCACGCCGATGCAGCGCTTGAGCTGCGCAGGATTCTTGTCCAGGTCGTGACCGAAGATATTCACCGTGCCGCTGGTCTTGTTCACCAGGGTCGAGAGAATGCCGATGGTCGTGGATTTGCCCGCGCCGTTGGGGCCGAGCAAGGCGAAAAAGTCACCTTCGGCGACGTCCAGATCGATACCACTCAAGGCCTGGAAACCGTTGCCGTAGGTTTTGGTTAGCTGCCGGATGGACAGAGCGGAACTCATATCTGATTACGCACCAAGAAGGGAAGAAAGGGATAAATAAGGGCGGGCGGCGACTAATACAACCACGGCGCTTGAGCGCAATGGTGCGTGTCGCCGCCACACAAGTACAGTCAAGTGTGTCGATAGTGAGTATTAAGTCAACGCGGTCATCACCGCTTTCCGATACGCCGGCCGCTGCTTAAGTCGGGCGTACCAGGCTTCAAGATTGGGTTGCGGCGCACGCTCGATCGGCATCTCGAACCAGGCATAAATGAAACTGCCGAGCGGGATATCGCCCATGCCAATGGCGTCACCCGACAAGTACGGTTGGGTCGCCAGCATCTGGTCGGCCATCGACAGCAGGCCATCGCATTCTTTTATTGCGGCGTTGATCGCGGTCCAATCCTGTTGATCCTTGGGCGTGCGCAACACACCCCAGAACACCGTGCGAAACGGGCCGGCGAAACTCGAAGTGGTCCAGTCCATCCACTTGTCGGCCGAGGCACGAGCTTTCAAATCCGCTGGATACCAGGCCGTGTCGCTGGCGTGACGAGCCATCAGGTAGCGCACGATGGCGTTGGATTCCCACAGCACAAAGCCGTCGTCCTCGATCACCGGCACGCGGCCGTTGGGATTCATCGCGCGATACTCAGGCGTATCCACCACACCGAAGGCACCGCCCGCATCGATGGCTTCGTACGCCAGGCCCAGCTCTTCGGCGGCCCACAATGGCTTTCTGACATTCGACGAATTTTTCCGACCCCAGATTTTCAGCATGACCGCCTCTTTATGGATGAATGCGCAGGCAGCATACGCCGGATCAGGCGCGGCTCAAATCGCTCTGCATATCACCCAAGAGCACGGGCAGTGTGTCGCTGAACAGGTGCGGATAGCACTTTTCCAGGTGCTCGAAAAAGAATGCTTCGGGCACATCGGTGAACTGGCCGTGGTCGACCAGGTACTCCATCAACTGTTCGCCATCGCGATTGAAGGGATGGAAAACACTGTCGTTGACCCCGTCAAACTCCAGCGGCGCCACATTGAACAGTTCGCAGAGTTTCTGGTTGAAGGCCGGTGTAGCTTTGACCCAGCGATCGTTCAGGTACAACTCCGTATAACCATGCATGGCGAACACGTCGCTCCTGAGCAACTCGAGCAAACGTGGGGTCGACAAGTGATTGCGCACATCCGCCAGGCCGATACGCGCCGGGATGCCGCAATGACGCGCGGCGCCTGCCAGCAGTGTGGCTTTGGGTACGCAATAACTCTCCCCGGTTGCCAATGCATGACTGCCGCGCAAGGTCTGCGGGTCGCGACTGAAGGTGTAGGGGTTGTAGCGCACGGCTTCGCGGACTGCGTAATAGAGATTGATCGCCTGCTCGAGCGGGTCGCGACTGGCACCGCGATGTTTTTCGGCGAACTCCACCACCGACGGGTGGTCACTATCGATGAAGCGACCGGGTGTCAGGTACTCGTGCATGAGAACAATCTCCTTGGGGAAGCCACGAGTCTAGCGAGACCATCAGCACAGAGATAACGACGTTTCAGCCAAACATGGGCGTATAGCCGCGTAGGAAACGAACGATTTAACGGGCGTGTTGCCAACCCAACCTACAAAACTCACCCATGATTTCCCACGAATTCAATCACCTCGCTCCGACCACCCTGTTTTGCGGATGCCGTCTAAGCTCTGAAGGTTGGTTTTGCCCTGGTTCACGGAGGATTAAATATGCTGCTGTTGTGGATACTGGTTCTGGTTGTCGGGATAGCCTATTTGGCGCACCGCCGCATCGCCCCCCTGCCCGCCCTGTGCATCGTCGCGGTCTTTGTCGTCGCGATGGGTGCCTTCAGCCGCGCGCCTGGCTGGCTGTTGCTGGTTCTCTGGGTGTTGATCGCTGCCGTCGCGGCACCGTTGTTGCTGCCCGACCTGCGTCGCAAATACTTCAGCGCGCCGCTGTTCAACTGGTTTCAGAAAACCCTGCCGCCCATGTCACAGACCGAACGCGATGCAATAGACGCCGGCACGGTGTGGTGGGACGGCGAACTGTTCAGCGGTCGCCCGGACTGGGACAAGCTGCTGTCTTATCCAAAAGCGCAGTTGAGTGAAGAAGAACAGGCCTTTATCGACGGTCCGACCGAAGAGCTCTGCGCAATGGTCACCGACTGGCAGATCGGACAAGACATGGACTTGCCCGCCGAGGCCTGGGCTCACATCAAGGAAAACGGTTTCTTCGCGCTGATCATCCCCAAGGAGTTTGGTGGCAAGGGCTTCTCGGCCTATGCCCACTCCCAGGTGGCGATGAAACTGGCGACCCGCAGCGGCGACCTCGCGTCCACCGTGATGGTCCCCAACTCCCTCGGCCCGGCCGAACTGCTGCTGCATTACGGCACCGAGGAACAGCGCAACCATTACCTGCCACGGCTGGCACGCGGCGACGACATTCCCTGCTTCGCATTGACGGGGCCACTGGCGGGTTCCGACGCCGGTGCCATGCCCGACACCGGGGTGATCTGCAAAGGTGAATGGGAAGGCAAGGAAACCCTTGGTCTGCGCCTTAACTGGGAAAAGCGTTACATCACCCTGGGCCCGGTGGCGACCCTGCTCGGCCTGGCCTTCAAGGCTTATGACCCGGACCATTTGCTCGGTGACAAGGAAGACCTGGGCATCAGCCTGGCGCTGATCCCGACAGACACCGCCGGTGTTGAAATCGGCCGCCGCCACCTGCCGCTAGGTGCAGCGTTCATGAACGGCCCGAACTCCGGCAAGGACGTATTCGTGCCGCTGGACTTCCTCATCGGCGGCCAGGAAATGCTCGGCAAGGGCTGGATGATGCTGATGAACTGCCTGTCGGTCGGGCGTTCGATTTCCCTGCCGGCGGTCGGCACCGGCGCCGCCAAATTCACCAGCCTGGTGACCGGCCAATATGCGCAGGTTCGCGAACAATTCAACGTGCCGCTGTCCGCATTCGAAGGCATTCAGGAAGCCATGGCGCGTATCGGTGGCAACGCCTGGATGATGGATGCGGCGCGGATGCTGACCGCCAACGCAGTCGACCTCGGCGAGAAGCCGTCGGTGCTGTCGGCGATTCTCAAATACCACCTCACCGAACGCGGCCGCGAATGCATCAGCCACGCCATGGATGTTCATGGCGGCAAGGCGATCATCATGGGCCCGAACAACTACCTGGGTCGCAGCTGGAATGGCGCACCGATTTTCATCACCGTGGAAGGCGCCAACATTCTCTCGCGCAACCTGATGATCTTCGGCCAGGGCGCCATTCGCTGCCATCCGTTCGTGCTCAAGGAAATGGCCCTCGCCGCTCGTGAAGACAAGGACCAGGCCCTCACCGAATTCGATGGCCTGCTGCTCAAGCACATCGGTTTTGCCGTGAGCAACGCCGCCAGCACACTGGTACTGAACCTCGGCTTCGGTCACTTTGAACACGCGCCAGGCAACAAGCTCAGCCAGGGTTACTTCCGTGCCCTCAATCGTCAGGCTGCCGCGTTCGCCATGCTCGCGGACCTGAGCATGATGTTGCTGGGCGGTGAGCTGAAACGTCGCGAACGCCTCTCGGCACGGCTTGGGGATGTGCTCAGCAACATGTACCTCGCCTCCGCCGCGCTCAAGCGTTACCACGACCTAGACTCGCCGGAGCATATGGCGCCGCTGTTTACCTGGGCCATGGAAGAGAGTCTTGGCCAGTCGGAACGAGCGCTGGATGAGTTGCTGAGCAACTTCCCGAACAAGGTACTGGGCTGCTTGTTGCGCGTTATCGTGTTCCCGCTGGGTCGTCGCCACAAAGGTCCGTCGGACAAACTCGCTGCCGAAGTGGCCGCAGTGATTGGCCGGGCCAAGGGCGATCCGACGCTCGAAGAGTTGCTGGCCGGTTGCTACCGTCCGCAATCGGCCGATGACGCCGTCGGAGCGCTGCAACACGCATGCAACCTGTTGAACGCCGCTCAACCGTTGCAGAAAAAGCTGCACGTGGCGCTCAAAAGTGGCCAGGTCAAACCGGCTGCCGGGGAACACGCGATCGATGCGGCGCTGGAAGCCGGAGTATTGCAGGCGGGTGAGGCGCATTCCCTGCGTGAGGCCGAAGCAGCGCGGCGCAAGGTGATCGACGTCGATGATTTCGCCAAGGAAGAGCTGGCGCGGGCCGACGGAAAGGTCCGCTGATCAAGTCGACTATCATGTAAAAATGGGCGCGGGGGCTTTATACTCCCGCGCCCGTTTTGCTCTTGAGGACTTATCTCGTGTCCAACGTCGTTGCCGATCATCTCGTCTTGCTTGACCACTTGCGTAGCTTCCTGGTCGCCGTGGGTGAGGCCGAACAGGTTCCCGAAGAAAGCCATGCCTTGTTCCTGGAGCGCTTCGACGAACTGCGTGCATTACTGCCGGTCGACCCGATCGAAAGCCAATACCTGGGCCAGGACATTCTGTGCCAGGTGATCACCCGTTACCCGCAAATCGCCCATCTGGTCCCTCGCGACCTGCTGTGGTACTTCGCCGGGGACTGCCTGCATTACATGCCCGATGATGAAATCGACTTGTACCAGGCGCTGGAAGAACGTCGTTTCGAAGCCGAGCAGAACGACGAACCGTTCGACTGGAACCAGGAAAAACAGCTGCTGGCGATGTCGAACGACGAGCCGAAGCACTGATTCCAGGCTGGAAACGCAAAAGGCCCGCATGGTGATTCATGCGGGCCTTTTTTTGTGGCATTTGCAAGTGATGTGGTGTCTGGGCGGCCCCATCGCGAGCAGGCTCGCTCCCACATTGACTGCGGTCGCTCACAAATTTTGTGTTCACCACTGATCCCTTGTGGGAGCGAGCCTGCTCGCGATCGCGGTCTTCAGAGCAACCCATCACTCTCAGGCAATTCATACTCCGCCGCGACCTTTCCCGGTTTCCCCGGCTTGCCAAGCGTCGGCTCCTTCTCCAGGCATTCCACCAGATAATCGATAAACACCCGCAACTTCGGCGGTAGATAACGCGTTGGCGAATGCAGCAACCACGCGCCGCCATGGTAAGACGCCAGAAAGGTCCAGTCCGGCAAGACCTGCACAATCAAGCCCTGTTCCAGCGCATAGCGCGCGGTGAAGTACGGCAGGCTGCCAATCCCGATGTGCTGCAACACCGCGCCTAATCGCACGCCGGTGTGATTCGCCGCATAGCGTCCGCGCACACCGACAGTGACGGCCTTGGTGCCCTTCTTGAACTTCCAGCGCGCATCGCTTGGGGTTTCACCCAAATAGATGCAGCTATGGTTGAGCAAGTCGTGGGGATGGGTGGGCGTGCCGTGTTCGGCCAGATATTGCGGTGTCGCGCAAAGTAGATGGTCGATGGTCAGCAACTGCCGCCCGACCAGACCGGCGGGTGGTCGATCGGTAATGCGAATGGCCAGATCGACGTTGTCATCGATCAGGTCCACCTGCCGATCGTCCAGCAACAACTCCACGTCCACTTTGGGATAACGCCGCAGAAACTCTGGCATGTGCGGATGAATCACAAATCGACCGACAGCCTTGGGCACGCTGACCCGCACCAGTCCTTGTGCCTCATGGGTGAACTGCCCGCTGATTTCCATCACCGACTTGGCCGCGCTGACCATCTCCTGGCAACGCTTGAACACTTCTTCGCCGCCATCGCTCAACCGCAGTTTGCGGGTGGTTCGCTGCAGCAGACGTGTGGCCAACGCCTTTTCCAGGCGCGAAATGCTGCGACTGACCGCCGAGGGTGACGACCCCAATTGACGCGCTGCTTCGGAAAAGCTGCCGGTCTCGACAACCTTGACGAAAATCGCCATTTCACCGAGCAGAGGCAGTGGAAGATTTATGCTCACAGCGCAACAGTCCTTTGATGTTTGAACGGATTATCACGCAATTCCACGCTTCATATAATAAAAAAAGAAACTCTAATGAGGACATGGAATATGACGCTTCGCCTCTTTTTCCATAGTGATGACCTCAAGGCCAATGTGGAAGTCCTGGACTGCACCCCCCAGGAGAACGAATTCGCGGTGGTGCTGCGCGCCACGTTGTTTCACCCCCAAGGTGGCGGTCAGCCATACGACACCGGGTGGATTGGCGAAAGCCAGGTTCTGCGCGTAGTGCAGGATCCGGACCGCATCATTCATTTCGTCGACCGCCCGGTTAAACCGGGCATGACCCAGATCCGGATTGATGAACAACGTCGCCAGTTCAATTCGCGCATGCATTCGGCCGGGCATCTGATCGGCCATTTTGTCCAGGCCCTGGGCTGGATGCCGATCAAGGCTCATCACTGGCCGGGCGAAGGACGCGTGCAGTTCAAACCGGCAGATTCAGCAAAAGAAGTTGATGCCGGGATGATTCAACAGGGCATCGCGCAATGGGTGGCTAATGACCTGCCACGCCTGACGTCTTTGCGCGAAGGCTCCCGGGAAATTGGATTCGGTGAACTGCCCGCCTACGGCTGCGGCGGCACCCATGTACGTAGCCTGAAGGATTTGGGCACGGTCACGATCACGTCCCTTTCACTGAAGAAGGGAACGCTGTCAGTCCACTACAGCGTGGATTGAGCTTTTGGGCGATGCCGTCCCCGTCATCGCCTGACGCCGGGGGAGCCTGGGTTCGCAGGCTCTGTTGACTATCTGATAGATGGACCTAAAACATGATGCTTGACGTCGAGCGTCTCGATGAGACGTGCATAAAAAAACTGGCCAACGAAGAAGTCCTCGCGATCCGCGTCAAAGGCTTATTGCCCCGGCCGCTGGCGAAGCAGATTGGCGAAAAAATCCTTGCGCCAGGCTTCGAAGGCTATATCAACGCGCCCAGCATTGGCCGCATCGGCATGGCGTTCTATGAAGCGGAAAACCAGCCACTGCTGATCGAAGATTACTTCGAGCGCGCCTCGCGCAACATCGCCGAACTGCGCAACCGTTGCGCGCCTTACTCGTCCCCGGTCGACACCCTGCGCTGCATGCTCGATGAGACCTGGCCTGCGGGTGCGCATCTGGAAAATCTCTACGGTCGCAAAATGTATGTCGGGCTGTCCCGGGTGGTAAAACCCGGGGTCTGCTTCCTTGCCCATCACGACATATTCGCCAAAGACGCCCCGGACAGTTTTCAGGCCAGGAGCCTGGAAGCGCAGTTCGCCTGCAACGTCTACCTGAGCATGCCGACCGAGGGCGGTGCATTGCAGATGTGGGACCACGACATTTCTGCGGACCAGTTCGACGAAATGCGCGGCGACAGCTACGGCATCGATCCCGACCTGCTCGGCACTCCGACCCTGGAGATTCGTCCCGAGCCGGGTGATTTCATCATGTTCAATTCGCGCCGCATGCACTCCGTGACGCCGGGGCTGGAAGAGCCGCGCTTGAGCCTTTCGTTCTTTGTCGGCTATCGCGGCAATGCGTCACCCCTTACTTTTTGGAGTTGAGATGCTTTCGAATTACCTGGGCGAGTTCCTGGCGCTGGCGACTATTCACTTCCTGGCAGTCGTCGCACCCGGACCCGACTTCGCCGTCACCATCCGTCAGAGTGTACGTTTCGGTCGGCTTGTCGGTATCTGTACGGCGTTGGGCATTGGCGCGGGCATTTCCGTGCACGTGCTTTACACCCTGCTCGGGGTCGGCGCGCTGATGCACTCGACGCCCTGGCTGCTGACCGTGGCCAAGGTCATCGGTGGCGCCTATATCTTGTACCTAGGTGTCAGCCTGTTGCGCAGCAAACCCAAGTCAGCACTTGAAGGTGACAAGGTCGCCGACGAACCGGTCATTGAGCAAACGTTGCTGAAGGCGTTCACCACCGGGTTTCTCACTAACGCGACCAACCCCAAGGCGACCCTGTTTTTCCTGGCGATTTTCACCACGATCATCAGCGCCACGACGCCACTGAAGATCCAGGCGCTCTACGGCGTGTGGATGTGCTTGGTGAATGCGCTGTGGTTTGTGATCGTCGCACTGTTCTTTTCCAGTGCCCGGGTGCGCTTGCTGTTCATGCGCATGGGGCATTGGTTTGAACGGACCATGGGGGTGATTCTGATCCTGTTCGCCGGGCGCCTGATGCTGTCGATGTAAGACCTGCGCCCACGAAAAAGGCCCGCTCAGTCTGACTGGCGGGCCTTTTTCGTTTGTGCGTCGCTTTTGCATTTTTGTGCGACAGATCCCGCTTGAAGGCTCCCCTATCGTGCCTTCAGGGTGTTAGCTTGGAAAACTTTCTGTCTTATCGATCAGAAATTTCTCACAAACTGCCTGCAAAGGAATGCCCTCAACAATGAATTTCTCATTCAAGCACCTGGCTGCGTCAACCCTGATAGTGGCCGGCCTGTCGTCGTACACACTGGCCGCACACGCCAACATCACCCCGCAACAGAGCGCGGCCATCCTCAAGACGTTCAGTGACGCATCAGTCACGGATTTCAGGCAGTTCCTGGGTGGGCTGGCCAAAAGCGACCTGGCCAACACCAGTGACCTCAATCCAGCCATCAGTGCCTTCCTCGACAACAAGACCCTCTCGGCTGAACAGCAGAACGAGATCCATCGCCTGCTGGGCCTGTATACGCGAGTGAAATACGGCAAGGCTGCCACCGAGACCCTGCGCGAGCTGGTGGCCATTCCGACCTTCCAAGTGAACGGCGTTGCCCAGCACGACAATCCGGAATTCATCAAGATCGCCGACAAGATCAAGGGCCTGGCCCAGACGTTCAACCTGAACTTCCGCAACATCGACAACCGCGTCTATGAAATTTCCCTCGAAGGCAGTGGCGACGAAGTCGTGGGCATTCACGCCCATGCCGACGTAGTCCCCGTGACCCCGGAGAACTGGGTGCTGAAAGACGGCACCAAACTCGATCCGTTCAAGGTCACGCTGATCGGCGACCGCATGTACGGCCGAGGCACCGAGGATGACAAAAACGGTATCGTGGTGGCGCTGTACGCCATGAAAGTCATCAAGGAAGAGAAGCTGCCACTGGCCAGGAATTTCAAGCTGCTGGTCGACACCACCGAAGAAACCACCGGCGACGCCATTCCCTATTACTTCGAACATAACCCGACGCCCAACTACAACCTGGCGCTGGATGGCGGCTATCCGGTGGTAATTGCCGAGAAAGGCTACGGCACCGTCATGGCGAACTTCACCAAACGCAAGGCGGATGGCAAAGGCGCTGAAATCATATCGATGACCGGCGGCATGGCCACCAACCAGATTCCATCGACATCGGTGGCCACCCTTTTGAGCGAGAAACCTGCCGACCTAGCTGCCAGCTTGAACAAGGCTGGCGCTGCGTATGCCAAGCAAAATGGCGGCAACTTCGAGGTCAGCGCCAAAGTCGTTGGCAAAGACGTCAAGCTGACGATCACCGGCGTTTCAGCCCACTCCTCCGAGCCCGAGTCAGGCGTTAACCCGGTGGCCAGGATGCTGGGCTTCATCAACAGCCTTGACGGCAAAGTCGCGCTCAAGCACAACCACATCACCGACGCTGCCCGCTATGCCGCCGACAACTGGGGACTGGATTACCTGGGCGCAAATCTGGGCGTTGGCTTCTCCGATGCGTTCATGGGACCACTGACCGCTTCCCTGACCTACGTGGCCATGGATGAAAAAGTCTTCAAGCTTGCAGTTAATCTGCGGGTGCCAAAGGGCAAATCCCCGGAAACGCTCAAGACCGAAATCGCCAACAAACTGAGTGCCTGGAGCAACAAGACCCACATCACTCCTGCAATCGACTACTCGATCGCCGAGCCGATGTACCGCAATCCTGAGGGCGAATGGGTCAAGGCCTTGCTGGCCGTGTCCAGCGAAAACCTGGGCATGGAGCACAAGTTCGGTACTTCCGCGGGCGCCACTTCGGTCCATGAATTGCCCAATGGCGTGCAATTTGGTTTGGCCAGACCCGAGAATAAATACACGGGGCACACCGACAATGAGTTCAAGACCGTCGACCAGTTCCTGCTGGATCTGCAGATCGTAACCGAGATGATGGGACGTATCGGGCAGTTGCCGACGCTCTGATTGCCTTGTTGGGCCCACTGTTCTGGTGGGCCCAACGATTTGATCGACCTGATTGCGACAGAGCGTCGATCAGCAAAAGGTAAAAAACGCACAAACAAAAACGCCGCTCATTGCTGAGCGGCGTTTTCGTTAAATATGGAGCGGGAAACGAGACTCGAACTCGCGACCCCGACCTTGGCAAGGTCGTGCTCTACCAACTGAGCTATTCCCGCAAATGGCGTCCCCTAGGGGACTCGAACCCCTGTTACCGCCGTGAAAGGGCGGTGTCCTAGGCCACTAGACGAAGGGGACACGCTAACTGAAACACATGGTGTGTATTTCAGTGCCCAAATCCGCATCCGAAGATGTCGGCTCTGGCTTCACTCAGCCCTGCCCGAAAGCAACGCTGCTTAAAATTGGAGCGGGAAACGAGACTCGAACTCGCGACCCCGACCTTGGCAAGGTCGTGCTCTACCAACTGAGCTATTCCCGCATTGGCGTCCCCTAGGGGACTCGAACCCCTGTTACCGCCGTGAAAGGGCGGTGTCCTAGGCCACTAGACGAAGGGGACACACGTACAACATTCACTCCCTACCGCGTTTCGCTGTGTGCTTTACGCTGTAAGTGGCGCGCATTCTATGGATGGATTGAGGGGTCGTCAACCCCCTGATATAAATTTATTTAAATCAATGACTTCGCCCTGCTTTGCGAGGCGATTCGGGCTTTTCCGTCTGACGGCCTTGGGTGGCTATATTCCGATACCCGGCAAGACGTTATAGTCGACGGCAACGGAGTAATGGCAATCTGCTTCATATTTGCCACCACTTATATAAGCGCAATCGCGGCCGATACAGATAGAGCCACGACCGATCCAACTCGTCGAGCGGCCCTATGCGTCCAAATGCCAAGCTACTACACTCGATCGCGAACCCTATAAAGAGGTCTTACCGGTGACACCACTCATGATCACCCTGCTAGTCGTAGCCGGGATCGCACTATTGATCGCCATTGGCTACATGAACCATGTGGTGGAAAACAACAAGCTGGAAAAGGCCCGTACCAAGGTTGAACTCAACGACCGCCTGCGTCGCTGCGGTGAAATCACCGAGACCTTCCCTGGCCAGTTGATGACGCCGGGGCTCAAGCTGCTGCTGACTCGCCTGGAACTGAACGTCTGCCAGCGCCTGCTCAACCTGGAAAAAACCAGCAGCAACCTCAAGGCCCGCGTCAGCGAACTGCAAGCCCTTGTCGCCCAAGGCGACTCAATCCCGGTCAACAACCCCCCGGCCCCGATCCAGACCGAAGCCAAAGCCAAAGATGTGCGCTTCCTGCTCGAAGCCCTGCATGGCCAAATCACCCGCGCCGCCCAGGACGGCTTCCTGCCGACCAACGAAGCCAAGCGCTGGATCCGCGAAGTGCGCCACATACTGGTGCTGCTGCACATCGAGTTCTTCAACAACCTTGGCCAGCAATGCCTGCAACAGAACCAGCCAGGCCAGGCCCGTCTTGCTTTCGAACGCGGCGTGCAATACCTGCGCAAACAACAGGAACCCCAGGCCTACGCCGAACAACTCGAATACCTGGAAAAACTCCTGGCCCGCGCCAACGCCATGGTGATGGACAACATCGCAGCGGTTGAAAGCGAAACAAACCAATTGAACGAAGGCCTCAAAGAAGTCGAGGCGGACGCAGACTGGAAGAAGAAAGTGATCTACGACTGATCGGAAGAATTAATCGAGCCACCGCAAGGTGGCTTTTTTTGGGTTGGATTTGAATGGGAAATACATCCGAAGAGACTGGGTTGGCTGGCAGACCGCCATCGCTGGCAAGCCAGCTCCCACAGGGTTCGGAGTACACCTGCAGGAGATTGGTCGGCTGGCATGCCGTCTTCGCTGGCAAGCCAGCTCCCACAGGGTTTGGTGTACACCTGCAAGAGATTGGTCGGCTGTCAGGCCGCCATCGCCGGCAGGCCAGCTCCCACAGGGTTCGGAGTACAACTGCAAGAGATTGGTCGGCTGGCAGGCCGCCATCGCCGGCAGGCCAGCTCCCACAATAGATCGGCGTACACGCCTCGCTCTACACCACTCAATAGGCCGAGCGGTAGCTCGCCTGCTTTTGATCTTGATCCACCCGCCCCTTCGGCAGGCTGAGTGGAGGCGTTTATCTGGGGGGCAGGCGCGTAGCGCCGTTCGACGAAGTCGAACACATCGAGTGCAGGAGATTGGTCGGCTGTCAGGCCGCCATCGCTGGCAGGCCAGCTCCCACAGGGTTCGGTGTACACCTGCAAGAGATTGGTTGGCTGGCAGACCGCCATCGCTGCCAGGCCGGCTCCCACAGGGTTCGGTGTACACCTGCAGGAGATTGGTTGGCTGGCAGGCCGCCATCGCCGGCAGGCCAGCTCCCACAGGGTTCGGTGTACACCTGCAAGAGATTGGTCGGCTGTCAGGCCGCCATCGCCGGCAGGCCAGCTCCCACAATGGACCGGTGTCTACCCCGCCCGCTCTTCACCACTCAATAGGCCGAGCGGTAGCTCGCCTGCTTTTGATCTTGATCCACCCGCCCCTTCGGCAGGCTGAGTGGAGGCGTTTATCTGGGGGGCAGGCGCGTAGCGCCGTTCGACGAAGTCGAACACATCGAGTGCAGGAGATTGGTCGGCTGTCAGGCCGCCATCGCTGGCAGGCCAGCTCCCACAAGGTTCGGTGTACACCTGCAGGAGATTGGTCGGCTGTCAGGCCGCCATCGCCGGCAAGCCAGCTCCCACAGGGTTCGGTGTATACCTGCAGGAGATTGGTCGGCTGTCAGGCCGCCATCGCTGGCAGGCCAGCTCCCACAGGGTTTGGTGTACACCTGCAAGAGATTGGTTGGCAGGCAGACCGCCATCGCCGGCAGGCCAGCTCCCACAATAGATCGGCGTACATGCCTCGCTCTACACCACTCAATAGGCCGAGCGGTAGCTCGCCTGCTTTTGATTTTGATCCATCCGCCCCTTCGGCAGGCTGAGTGGAGGCGTTTATCTGGGGGGCAGGCGCGTAGCGCCGTTCGACGAAGTCGAACACATCGAGAGGAGGTCGTAGCGAAGCAGACCGGAGGCGATGCCCCCAGATGAATGCCGGAGCGAAGGAACACCGAGCCTAAGCGAGGGGCCGAACGCCGGGGCAAAGACCTTTGCTTCCTTTGGGGCGTTTGCCAAAGGGAGTCGCCGTCAGGGCGAAACCCTAAGCCGCCGTTACCGCAGCAACGGATATGTACCCAGCCAACCCAAAACATGGTCGGCCCGAAGGCCGCCACTACACAGCCCAAATGGTCAGAGCCGAAAGTGCCCGACCATCCCCTTCAACTCAACCCCCAACTGCGCCAGCTCAATACTCGACGCCGCATTCCCCTGCATCGCCAACGAAGACTGATCCGCACTCGCCCGAATACTCGTCACACTGCGATTAATCTCCTCAGCCACCGAACTCTGCTCCTCGGCTGCCGCCGCAATCTGCTGGTTCATCTGCTGAATCAACGACACCGCCGCCGCAATACTCCCCAACGCACTCTCAGTCTGCAAAGCGTCACTCACCGCCAGCTTCACCAACTCACCACTGTTCTGAATCTGCTGCACCGACGACTGCGCCGCCGAACGCAAGGCACTTACCAGACGCTCGATTTCCTCAGTCGATTGCTGAGTCCGCTTGGCCAACGCCCGAACCTCATCAGCCACCACCGCGAACCCCCTGCCCTGCTCACCGGCCCGTGCCGCCTCGATAGCCGCATTGAGCGCCAACAGATTGGTTTGCTCGGCAACACTTTTGATCACACTGAGCACCGTGCCAATGTTCTGAATTTCCGCACTTAAACTTTCGATACTTGAACTGGCCGACGTCGCCGAATCCGCCAACTGCTCGATCCGCGCCATGCTCTGACGCACCACCTGCTGGCCGCTTTCAACCTTGCCATCGGCCGTCTGTGCAGCTTGCGCAGCTTCCTCGGCATTACGCGCAACATCGTGCACCGTCGCCGTCATCTGATTCATCGCCGTGGCGACCTGCTCGGTTTCTTCCTTCTGGCTACTGACCTCAAGGTTGGTCTGCTCGGTCACCGCCGACAGCGACTGTGCCGAGTTCGCCAACTGCTCGATGCCAGCCTGCAAGCCACTGACAATGGTGCTCAGGCCCGCCCCCATCTGCTGCATCGCCTGCATCAACTGGCCGATTTCGTCGCGGCGAGTCACTTCAACCGTTGCACTCAAGTCGCCGGCGGCGATCTGCTGAGCAACACGGATCACACTGCGCAGCGGCGCCACGATCAAACGGGTAATCACCCAGGCCGCAATCAACCCCACCAGCAACGCCAGTGCAGAGGACCCGATGATCAGCATTGAATTCTTTTTCAGTTCGGTCTGCATCGACTGGTCTTCGGCGACATAGGCCTGATCCACCCGCGCCATCACCTGCTCGGCGCGCTGGTGCAATTGCTCATAGACGGTTTTTTCCTGGGCCAACAAGCCGGTGTACTCAGCCAGTTTTTCGCTGAAACCGCCGATGTGGCCAGACACTTCATTAAGGACCGTCAGATAGCCCTCATCCTTGACCGTGCTTTTCAACTGCTCGGCCTGAGCCAGCGCCTGATCGGCCTGCTCGATCTTGCCCTGGCCTGCGCTGTCGTCACCCTTGCGGCTCTGGTCCAGACGCACACGCGCTTCGTTCATGGCCTGTAGCATCAACCGCGACACCTGGCTGACCTGACTGGCCTGTTCGATAAACTGCCCGCCGTCCTTGCCCTCGGACTGTTTCAAGGTATAGGCGCCGTCATCAGCCAGCCCGGACTGCAGCACATCAAGGTTATTGGCCACGCTGGACACCGACCAACTGGCCATTTCCAGCGCCAGGTCCTTGGCCTGACTCAGCGAGACGAACTCGTCGAACGCCTTGCGGTAAGCGCCCAGAGACTGCTCGACGTCGTTCATCACTGGAACATTGGCGGCCGTTTGAGCCTTGAGCTGATTCGCCAGGGCGATCAGGGCGTCTACGCCTTCGCGCAGCGCATCAGCGGTTTTCGGGTTGCCGTGCAAGGCGTACTCCTGCTCCAGCAGTCGCACCTTGAGCAAGCCGCTGTTGAGCGACGACATCTGCTTGAGCCCGTCGAAGCGATGACTGATGGTTTGCAGGGACCATACGCCGATGGCTGCCACCAGTGCTGTCAGCAGCAGCACCAATACAAACCCGACACCCATTTTTTTCGCCATACCGAGGTTGGCAAAACGTCCTTGCACGGCCGAAATCATTGCGCTTAGTCCCCTGACATAGTCTGTTGTCGCAGATTCGCAATGGGCATACGCCAACACAAGTCTCTGGCGTCGGAATAATGGCAAAAAGCTACGCCCACGTCGTTTTCAGAACGTTTAAGGTCGATTCAGAGCGGTAGCCTGAAAAAATGCCCGGGCACGAGGATCACAGGCATATGCCACGTTGATACGTTGCCAGTCACCAGCGTCGCCGCCGGGGTTGAATGCGCTGGCAGAAGACAGCAACACACCAAAACGCCGGGCTAGCGTGCGCACCTGAGCATAGTCGGACATCCGTGATCGCGCCCAGATGAACAAGCCTGCGTCGGGCTTGCCGAAGACCTCCCATTCGGCGTCCTCGAGCACTTGCAAGGCGGCCTGCCTGTCAGTGTTCAAACGCAGGCGCTGGCGTTGAACCAGTTTGCGATAGGCGCCGCTGGCCAACAGGCAGGCCAGCACCGATTCGCCGAACCTTGAGGCTCCCATGCTGCTGATCATCTTGACCTCGGCCAGCCGCGAAATAACCTCGCTACCGGCCACGACAAAACCGAGCCGCAATGAACTGCTGAGGGTTTTGGAATAGCTGCCGACGTAAATCACGTGGTCATCGATACCCAACGCGGCGAGGCGAGTGCCGGGGCCACTGTGCAAGTCCGCGTAGACGTCATCTTCGATCACCAGCACGCCATGGGTCTTGGTCAGTTGCGCAATCTGCCGCGCCACCACGGGTACCAGGCTGCTGCCCGTCGGGTTATGGCAGAAGCTGTTGATGAACAGCGCACGGGGCCTGTACTTCGCCAACAGCGTTTGAAGCACCTGCACATCTGGCCCGAGCGGGGTGCGCGGCACCTCGATCATCTGCACTCCGTGCAGCCTGAGCAGATCGAACAACAGCGAATAACCTGGACTTTCCACTACCACGCAATCCCCGGGATTGAGCAAGGTGCGCACGATCAGGTCGAGGCCGTGACTGCCCCCCGCGGTCGTCAGGATGCGGTTCTCGTCGACTTCAATGCTGAGCAGTTCGAGGCGCTTGCGAATCTGCTGGCGCAAGGCCGGCAACCCCAGGGAGGTGCTGTAGCTGAACAACCCGGCCATGTCGGTACGGCTGACCTGACGAATCGCGTAGCTCAGGTCGTCCGTTTCCCGCCAGCTCTCGGGCAACCCGCCACAACCCAGTTTTAGTTCACCCGCAGCGCCGCCGTGCTTAAAGTCTGCGCCCTCGAACCACGGACAATCCTGCTGCTCCTGAGAGACAGGTGCAGGGACGGCAACAATAAAACCGGCGCGATGACGCGATGCCAAAACCCCTTCTGCCACCAGGCGCTCGCAGGCTTCGACGACGCAAGACTGACTGAGCAGATTGACCCTCGCGATGTGCCGCGCCGAAGGCAGACGCGCTCCCGGCATCAACTCGTTATGACGCACCCAGCCGGCCAACGCGTCGACGATTTGCTGTACGACCGGCACCAATGCCTGTCGATCAATTCTCAATTCCATGAGCAAGCAAACTCCTGTCCATTTGCGGGAAACAGTTAATCACAGGTGTGCCGGATCGGCTGTGCGACAACGCCGCCAAAACCCTCGGTTCTAACCATTTGAAACACATTGTCGGGCCCTTTCCCGCGACCATGAAAAAGCCCGCACGGATGCGGGCTTTTTCCTACTCGGCAAGTCCTGGTTTTAGAACGCCGTGACGCCACCATCCACCGCTAGCGAGTGACCGGTGGTGAACGCCGCGCCGTCGCTGCACAGGTAGAGCACGGCGCTGGCAATTTCCTCGACCTTGCCGATGCGCCCGACCGGGTGCATCGCGTTGGCAAACTCGCCCTTCTTCGGGTCCGTTTCGTAGGCTCGGCGGAACATGTCGGTGTCGATCACCGCCGGGCAGACCGCATTCACGCGGATCTTTTTCTTGGCGTACTCAATGGCCGCTGACTTGGTCAGGCCGATCACCGCATGTTTCGATGCCGCATAGATGCTCATCTTCGGCGCAGCGCCAAGACCTGCTACCGAAGCCGTGTTGACGATCGCACCGCCGCCTTGGGCCAGCAGCAAGGGCAACTGGTACTTCATGCACAACCAGACGCCTTTGACGTTGACGCCCATGATCGCGTCGAACTCGTCGAGGGTACCGTCGGCCAATTTACCTTTCTCGATCTCGATGCCCGCGTTGTTGAAGGCATAGTCCAGACGGCCGTAAGTTTTCACCACTTCGTCCATCAGATGTTTGACTTCGCTCTCCACCGTGACGTTGCAGCGCACGAAGGTCGCTTCGCCGCCCGCCGCACGAATCAACGCTACGGTGCCTTCGCCTCCGGCCGTGTCGAGGTCGGCCACCACCACTTTCAAGCCTTCAGCGGCGAATGCCTGGGCGGTCGCGCGGCCAATACCGTTGGCAGCGCCTGTCACAACAGCGACCTGGCCGGAAAACGTCATGCTCATTGTTATGTCCTCTGGAAGAAGAATGCGGGGGATCGCGTGTTCCCAGTCTAGGCACAGGCCTTTCGACACGGCAGCACTATCAGAGGCCCGGTTGGGTGACCATGAGTTGCAGTGATAGAACTGCCGCACTGACTATCACTGCACTGGATTGATGTGCATTCGCCGCATCAGCCAAACTTGCGGCTTCGATCATGAAGGTCTATCAACAAGGCTTCATTCATCTTGAGTGCCTGTCATGACTACCCAGACCAATCGCCAATTCCTGCTTGCCAAACGACCGGTGGGCGCGGCGACCCGCGAGACCTTTACCTATCAGGAAGTACCGGTCGGCGAACCGGCCGCGGGTCAGATCCTGGTCAAAAACGAATACCTGTCCCTGGACCCGGCCATGCGTGGCTGGATGAACGAAGGCAAGTCCTACATTCCACCGGTCGGTATCGGTGAAGTCATGCGCGCATTGGGCGTAGGCAAAGTCGTTGCCTCAAACAATCCCGGCTTTGCAGTCGGGGACTACGTCAACGGCGCCGTGGGCGTGCAGGATTATTTCCTTGGCGAGCCACGGGGTTTCTACAAGGTCGATCCGAAACTGGCACCGCTGCCGCGTTACCTGTCCGCCCTGGGCATGACCGGCATGACCGCGTACTTCGCCCTGCTCGATGTCGGCGCCCCCAAAGAAGGTGACACCGTGGTGCTGTCAGGCGCGGCCGGTGCAGTGGGCAGCATTGCCGGGCAGATTGCCAAGATCAAAGGCTGTCGCGTGATCGGCATCGCGGGCGGCGCGGACAAGTGCAAGTTCCTGATCGACGAACTGGGGTTCGACGGCGCCATCGACTACAAAAACGAAGACGTCCACGCCGGACTCAAGCGTGAATGCCCGAAAGGCGTCGACGTGTACTTCGATAACGTTGGCGGCGATATTCTCGACGCGGTGCTGAGCCGCATCAATTTGAAGGCGCGAGTAGTGATCTGCGGCGCCATCAGCCAGTACAACAACAAGGAAGCGGTCAAGGGCCCGGCCAACTACCTGGCGTTGCTGGTCAATCGCGCGCGGATGGAAGGTTTTGTGGTGATGGACTATGCGGCGCAGTTCGCCGCCGCCGGACAGGAAATGGCCGGCTGGATGGCCAAGGGGCAGCTCAAGAGCAAGGAAGATATCGTTGAAGGCCTGGAGACGTTCCCGGAAACGCTGATGAAATTGTTCAGCGGCGAGAATTTCGGGAAGCTCGTACTGAAGGTCTAACCCAGCGTTCGAGGTAGCCACAAAACCAATGTGGGAGCGGGCTTGCTCGCGAAGACGGAGTGTCAGTTGACATCAATGTTGCCTGACACGCCGCCTTCGCGAGCAAGCCCGCTCCCACAGTCGATCTTCGGTGTTAGATCAGGCGATTTCAGCTACAACGTCGGCCAACGCCTTGGCCGGATCGGCCGCCTGGCTGATCGGACGGCCGATCACCAGATAATCGGAACCGGCAGCCAGCGCCTGACGCGGCGTCAGGATACGGCGTTGATCGTCCTGCGCACTGCCCGCCGGGCGAATCCCCGGGGTCACCAGTTGCAGCGAAGGGTGAGCCGATTTCAAGGCCTGGGCTTCCAGAGCCGAGCACACCAGACCGTCCATTCCGGCTTTTTCTGCCAGTGCCGCCAGGCGCAGCACCTGCTCCTGCGGCGCGATATCCAGGCCGATACCCGCCAGGTCTTCACGCTCCATGCTGGTCAGCACGGTCACGCCGATCAACAGCGGCTTGGGGCCGGTGCGCTGGTCGAGCACTTCACGGCAGGCCGCCATCATGCGCAGACCGCCGGAGCAGTGCACATTGACCATCCACACGCCCATTTCCGCTGCCGCCTTGACCGCCATGGCCGTGGTGTTCGGAATGTCGTGGAACTTGAGGTCCAGGAACACTTCGAAGCCCTTGTCGCGCAAGGTGCCGACAATTTCCGAGGCGCAGCTGGTGAACAGTTCCTTGCCGACTTTTACCCGGCACAGTTTCGGGTCCAACTGGTCGGCCAGCTTCAGTGCGGCGTCACGGGTGGGGAAATCCAGGGCGACGATGATAGGAGTCTGGCAGACGGACATGTGCGGGCTCTCAGGCAGGACGAAATCGGCGCGCATTGTAGCGGAACCAGCGCCGCTGCGGGACCCGATGATCGGTAAATCGTCCCGAAGACTCAGGCAAGACTAGCTGCTGCGCCGATTGTGTCGAGCCTGATACACACCCGACACGCCCACAACACCCTTCATCATTACCTTCGGCAGCCGCAACACGTCCTTACAGCACTTCCCGCCTCCGGGCCGGACGCCTATGCTGAAGCCACAACCTCGCAGCCTATCTTTGTGGTTGGCAGCCTACCTGGCAGATGAACGCACGCATGCACAGCACCCCAGCACCCTTGAACGACGATCAAAAAGCGCCCGGCGACGACAAGCGCTGGAGCATTCGCGCCCTGATCGTCGACGATGACGTCCCGATCCGCGAGCTGATGATCGACTATCTCGCCCGGTTCAACATTCACGCCAGCGGCGTCACCGACGGTGCCGCGATGCGCCTGGCACTGCAAGCCGAGCATTTCGACGTGGTGGTGCTCGACCTGATGCTCCCTGGCGAAGACGGATTGTCGCTGTGCCGCTGGCTGCGCGCCGAATCGGACATTCCGATCCTGATGCTGACCGCACGCTGCGAACCCACCGACCGGATCATCGGCCTGGAGCTGGGCGCCGACGACTACATGGCCAAGCCGTTCGAACCGCGTGAACTGGTCGCGCGGATTCAGACCATTCTGCGTCGGGTGCGTGACGATCGCACTGAACAGCGTGCGAACATTCGCTTCGACAACTGGCGCCTCAATAGCGTGCTGCGCCAACTGATCGCGGCCGATGGCCTTGTCGTGCCGCTGTCCAACGCCGAATTTCGTTTGCTCTGGGTGTTCATCGAACGTCCGCGCCGGGTACTCAGCCGCGAGCAACTGCTCGACGCCGCCCGCGGTCGCTCGATCGAAGCCTTTGATCGCAGCATCGACTTGCTGGTCTCGCGCTTGCGCCAGAAGCTGGGCGATGACCCCAAAGCCCCACAATTGATCAAAACCGTTCGCGGTGAAGGTTATCTGTTCGACGCACGAGACATCGGCTGATGCGGGCGCGCTTCGATACGCTGTTCGGCCGTCTGTTTGGCGTGCTGCTGCTGGCGATCATCCTGGCGCACTTGTTGGCGTTTGCCTGGTTTCACCATTACGGGCCTCCCCCGCCCCCACCGCCGCCCGGGTTTTCCCAAGGCATCGAGGGGCAGCGTCCACCGATGGGCCCGCGCTTCGAAAACCGGCCACCGCGACCGTGGTTCGGCGGCCCGTTGGTGCCGCTGACCTTCCAGTGTGTCTCGTTGATCATTGCCGCCTGGTACGGCGCCAAGTTGCTCAGTCGACCGATCCAGCGTTTAAGCGATGCCGCCGAGCGCCTGAGTGAGAACCTCGACAGCGCGCCGCTGGAAGAATCCGGTCCACGGGAAGCCCGGCAAGCGGCCTACACCTTTAACTTGATGCAAAAACGCATCATCGAACAAGTGCAGCAGCGCTCGCGGATGCTCGGCGCGGTGTCCCATGACCTGCGTACGCCGCTGTCTCGCCTCAAGCTGCGGCTGGAGAAAATCGACGACGTCAAGTTGCAGGGCCAGATGCGCCAGGACCTGGATGACATGATCGGCATGCTCGATGCCACTCTCACTTATCTGCACGAGCAGCGCACCAGTGAGGCTCGGCAGTGGATGGATGTGCAAGCGCTGGTGGAATCCTTGAGCGAAAACGCCCAGGACCAGGGCGCCGACGTCCAGGCCAGCGGCCACTGCGCGCCGCTGCAAGTGCAGCCGATGGCCTTGCGCTCGTGCATCAATAATCTGTTGGACAACGCCTTGCGCTATGCCGGACAGGCGCTGATCACACTTGAAGACAATCGCGACCTTCTGGTGATCCGGGTCATCGATCACGGCCCGGGTATTGCCGCGGATAAACGTGAGGCGGTGTTCGAACCGTTCTTTCGCCTTGAGGGATCGCGTAACCGCAACTCCGGTGGCGTCGGCCTGGGCATGACCATCGCCCGCGAAGCGGCGGAACGGCTAGGCGGGCAATTGAGCCTGGAAGAAACCCCCGGTGGCGGCCTGACCGCCGTCATCCGCCTGCCCCGCACCTGAACCAAACATACATCCCCTGTGGGAGCGGGCTTGCCCGCGATGAGGGCGTGTCAGTCGATATCAATGTTGCCTGATACACCGCTATCGCGGGCAAGCCCGCTCCCACAGGGTCGGGGTTTAACCTGAGATTTGTGTGTTGCGAACGGTACAAATCCCACATACCGACGACAACTTGCCCCCTGACGCTGCATAAGCCGGTGTACCCACCGGCTTTCCATTCCAGGGAGTGAGTCCAATGATCGGTAGCGTCAGCAACTACACCGCCTATACCAGCGCCACCAGCGCCAGCACCGCCACAACCAACAACGCCCGCAGCCAGCAATTCCAGAAAGAACTGTTCGCCAAGCTCGACAGCAACAGCGACGGGGCGGTGGATCAGGACGAATTGAAAAACGCCCTGTCGCAGAAAGCCGACGATGGCCTGTTGGTCAGCCTGAGCAAAAACTTCGCCAACCTCGACAGCGACAGCAGCGGCAACCTGAGCAGCGAAGAAATGGCCGCAATGGCTCCGCCGCCGCCATCACAGCATGACCAGCCTCCGAGCACCGAACTGGCCGACGCACTGATCAGCGCCCTGGACGCCAACGGTGACGGCACCCTCAGCAGCGATGAACTGAACAGCGCGCTGCAGGCAAGCAACGGCACGTCATCGACCGGCACCGACACCAGCGCTGCGCTACTCAAAGCGCTGGACAGCGACAGCAGCGGTGGCGTCAGTAGCGATGAACTCAAGGCTGCGTTGCAAGCCGGTCGCGAGAAAACCAGCGACAGTTCCACCGATCAGTTCAACGTCAATGACGCGCTGAACAAGATGATCGCCAACCTGAGCAAGCAGTATTCGCTCGATAACGTGGCGAGTGTGGGCAAGTACCTGAACGTGTCGACCTGAGTCAAAAGCATCGCGGGCAAGCCCGCTCCCACAGGAATCCGGATGAAAACACATAACGTGTGAACACCGCGCAACACTGTGGGAGCGGGCTTGCCCGCGATGAGGCCCTGAGCCTCAACGAAAAACCTTAAGGCCGGCGATCTTCTACCCGCGCCTGACTCTTGCTCCAGTCAGTCAACAGACTGTACGCGACCGCCAGCAACGTCGGCCCGATGAACAATCCGATAAAGCCAAACGCAATCAACCCGCCAAACACGCCGAGCAACACGATCACCAGCGGCAAATTTCCGCCGCGGCTGATCAGGTACGGCTTCAGCACGTTGTCGACGCCGCTGATGATGAATGTCCCCCAAATCCCGAGGAACACCGCCATTCCGTATTCGCCTTTCCAGGCCAGCCACGCGGTGGCCGGAATCCAGACCAGGGGTGGCCCCATCGGAATCAGACTCAGAAGGAACGTCACGATGCCTAGCACCAACGCCCCGGGCACCCCGGCAATCAGGAAGCCGATCAAGGCGAGCACCGCCTGCGCCGCCGCGGTCCCTATCACCCCATTCACCACCCGCTGCACCGTCCCCGCCACCAACTCGATGTAATAACCGGCGCGATCACCGATCAGCCGCTCCAGCAAGCCATGAACAAATACCGCCAATCGCGGCCCGTCCCGGTAGAAAAAGAACACGAAGACAATGCTCAGCGTCAGCTCCAGAATCCCGCCACCGATCTGGGCACTGCGCGCCAGCAACCAGTTGCCGACTTGCCCCAGATAAGGTTTGACGGCCACCATCGCCGCCGCGCCCTGCTGGTCGATGCTGTTCCAGATCACCACCAGCCGCGCGCCAACCAGGGGAACGCTGCCCAGCCAGACCGGTGCTTCAGGCAGACCGTCGACCTGTACATCCTTGATGAATGCCGTGGCATCGCGCACATGATCTGCCAGGTTGAAGCCCAGCCATACCAGCGGCACAGCCACCAGCAACATCCAGCCGAGGGTCAGCAGCGCCGCTGCAAGGGATTCACGACCGTTGAGCCAGCGAGTGAGCAAACGCATCAACGGCCAACTGGCAAACGCCAGCACCGCCCCCCAGAACAGCGCCGACCAGAACGGCGCCATCACCCAGAAGCTCGCGCCAAACAGCACCAGGAGCAGAATCTGCACCAACAGCCGATCGTTATTGGGCATGTAGAGTCTCGAGAAAAGTCAGTCAATCAAAAGTAGGCGAACGCGAGGTGCGCGTTCGACTGTGAAGCTTATCGCAACAGTTCGATGCGCAGGCCAGAGCCTTCGGCAGTGCCGGTTTCCATCCGCGCCGCACGCACGCCCTGCCCGATCAGCGCCTGACGCCAGGCTTCGGCCTTGGCCCCTGAAACAGTGATGCGCAACGTGGTGTCCAGATTCAACCCACGGGAAATCAAACGCAACCAGGTCTCATCAGGATCGGCGCTCAGTTTGGGAAAATCGAGTTCACCCGTGCTTTTGAGTTGTCGCAGCAGGGTCGCCGACGTCGGCTGCAAATCGCCCAGCGGGGCTGCGGCGTCGAATTGTTCGACATGCAGATACGCTTTGCGATTGCCGCGCGTGATCCCGTAAAGCGCGACGAGCGTGTTGTCCCGTGGCGCGGCCAGTCGCAGCAGCAAGTACGCCTGCTGGTCGTCGGCCCCGTAGAGTTTGGCGTTGGTGAACACTTCATTGGCCCACAGGCTGCTTTCGCCGCAATCGCGCGCCTGGCACCAGAACAGCAGCTCGGCGCCCTGCTTTTGCAAGGCTTCGCGGGCGGCCGTAAAGGCTTCCGTGGAGGTGTGTTCCGCCGGCAGCTCATAGGTCACCGATGTGGTTTGGCCGCGGGCGCTGACCTGGCCGTCAAAACGCAACTGGCCGCTGATCTTGCGGATCGAGCCCAGCGGATAGATCCGCTCGAGTTCCACCGCCGGGCGATAGTCGACGATCTGCGCATCGGCCAGACGCGGCACGATCGGCAAGTCCTGACTGCCCGGGACATCGGCGGCAAACAACAAGGGACTGAAACAACACAGCGCCAGCACACTGAATGAACGCATGAATAGACTCATCGGATCAGCATGGCCTGGGCACCCTTGATGATACTGGCTTCATCAGTACGCTCCGGCACCAGCAAACCACGCTGCACCGCCGGACGCGCCTCCAGGGTCGACATCCAGCGCTGCAAGGCCGTCAGGCCCTCCACCGAGACACCGGACCACTCATGGCCGCGGACCCACGGGAAGGTGGCGATGTCGGCAATGCTGTACTCGCCGGCCAGAAACTCCACGGCTTGCAGGCGCGTGTCGAGCACTTCATAGAGGCGACGGGTTTCATGTTGATAACGATCGATGGCGCCCTGAAGCTTTTCCGGGAAATAGCGGAAAAACACATTGGCCTGGCCCTGCATCGGACCGATTCCGCCCATCTGGAACATCAGCCACTGCAACACCACCGAGCGCCCTTTAGGGTCCTGGGGCATCAGCTTGCCGCTGAGTTCTGCGAGGTAAATCAGGATCGCGCCAGATTCAAATACGGCGAAATCACCGTTGGCGCGGTCGACAATCGCCGGAATCCGGCCATTGGGATTGATCTTGAGGAAGTCCTCGGACTTCTGTTCCTTTTTGTCGAAACTCAAGGCATGCACCGTGTAGGGCAGGCCGAGTTCCTCGAGCACGATAGAGACCTTGTGGCCATTCGGGGTCGCAGCGGTGTAGAGATCTATCATGGTTGTCTCCCATTTCAACCCGCCCAGCCTCGACAGTTGCCCGGCGCAAGTCAAGGAACGGCGAAGAACCGATTGAAACAGTCTGCGACAAGGTCGGCGCCGGGTTCATCATTGAGGTGCAAATGATGGCCGCCAGGCAGCTGTTCACGGCTAAAGGGTAGACGCTCCAGCAATTCGGGATGTTTGGCGAGCATGCCGTCGGCTGCAACCACCAACAGCGCAGGACAACTGACCCGCTGGACGAAGGCCATTGCCTGTTCGGTTGTCAGACGCAGCGGCGATGGCAGCGTAAGGCGGTTGTCGGTGCGCCAGGTGTAACCGCCCGGCACGGGCATCAGTCCACGTTGGGCCAACAGTTCGGCAGCCTCGCGACTGACCGCCACCAGGCCTTTCATGCGTGCCTCGATGGCACGGTCCAGCGTGGTGTAGACCGGTTTGCGCTTCTCCTGGAGATCCAGTTGCGCCTGCAGGGCCATGCCCATGCGTTCGGCGGCATTTTCGCCTTTGTCTGTAGGAGGAATGACTCCGTCGATCAACGCCAGATGCGTGACGCGCTCGGGCATTGAGCCGGCGATAATCAACGAAGCGATCGCGCCCATGGAATGCCCCATCAGGGCAAATCGCTTCAGTCCAAGCTGTTCGGCGACTTGCAGCACGTCATGGGCGTAGTCCCACATTGCGTAACCGGCACCGGGCGGTCGATGCCCGGAATGACCGTGGCCGGCCATGTCCAGCGCAATGATGCGCAGCCCTTTGAGCTTCGGCGCCAACCGGGCGAAGCTGTTGGCGTTGTCCAGCCAGCCGTGCAAGGCAATCACCGGCAAACCGTCTTCGGGGCCGAACAAGTGCGCCGCCAGTTCGATGTGCGGCAGGCTCAGGCGAACTTCTTCGACGACGTGGTTCATGCGCAATCCTGTTGACGACGACCTTCCCAGCGGCTGAACAGGTTTTTCAGCAGCGTGGCGGTGTCCTGTGGACGTTCGAGGGGAAACATGTGGCCGCCGGGCATCGTCAGGGACTCACCCAGCGGCATGCGCCCAACCGAGCTTGCATGATGACGCATCACCACGCGGCTCTTGTGCCCACGAACCACCGCCAGTGGCACTTTCAATTGTCGGGCACGACCGGGACTGGTGTGCGGCACGCCGCGGTAGATGCTGATTTCCGTGGCAGGGTCGAAGCGCAGACGCAGCTTGTCGCCGACCTTTTGCAAACCGTGTTGCAGGTAGGCGTCGAAGCACTCCGGATCAAAGCCACGGAACAGGGTTTTGCCGGCGAAATAGAGTCGCGCCGCTTCCAGGTCAGCGAACTCTTCCCGCCGCCCCAGCGTACGGCCAGCGGGCGTCAGGCGATCAATAAAACCGAAGCGCTTGGCAGCGCGAATCACCCATTGATCGGCGCGGGTCAGCACCGGCGAATCGAGCATCACCACACCGCGGTACAACTCTGGGCAACGCAGCGCCGCGTGCAGGTGCAACACGCCACCGAAGGAATGGCCGACGCCCCACACCGGTTCCGGTTGTTGCTTGAGGTGATGGATCAGTTCGTCCACCAGGTTGTGCCAGTTATCGTCCGCCGGGAAACGCGGGTCGTGGGCGTGCTGTTCCAGATGCGTCACCTGGTACTCGGGCGCCAGCGCCGCGAACAACTTGCCGTAGGTCCCCGAAGGAAAGCCATTGGCGTGGGCGAAAAAGATCTGTTGCGACATACCGGTCGATCCATCAACGAAAACAAAGGCTGATTGTCCGTAAGACCACGCCCTACGGCAATGACCATAACTGCCAGGAATGGTGGTAGGAGATATCGCGCAGATCAAAAGATCGCAGCCTCGTTGCACTCGACAGCTCCTACACATTCCCCTGTAGGAGCTATCGAGTGCAACGAGGCTGCGATCCTTTGATTAATAAACATCAACGCGCGGGAGGATTCTCACCCAGCGACACCACCGCCATCGTCAGCCGGGACACGCAACTGGCCTTGCCCTCATCGCTGGTCAGGCGAATATCCCAGACATGCGTCGTGCGTCCGATGTGAATCGCCTTGGCCACCGCGGTCACCCGCCCACTACGCAGTCCGCGCAAATGGTTGGCGTTGATTTCCAGGCCCACGCAATAGAACTTGCTCGCATCGATGCACAGGTAACTGGCCATTGAACCGACCGATTCGGCCAGCACCACCGACGCGCCGCCGTGCAGCAACCCGTAAGGCTGGTGAGTGCGGTGGTCGATGACCATGCTGGCGGTCAGGGACTCTTCGTCGAAGGCTTCGAAGCGAATATCCAGCACTTCGCCGATGGTGTTTTTCTGGATTGCGTTCAACTGCTCGATGTTGGGAGTAGTACGCCACAGACTCATCGTTGCTTTCCTTTATTGGATTTTGTTCGTGGCTCAATCCTGCCACAGCACCGCCTCGCTGCGCTCGCTCCATTCTTCGAAGCGCGCGCCATAAGCCGCCTCGATCACGTTGCGCTTGATCTTCAGCGTCGGCGTCAGAAAGCCGTTTTCCACCGCCCAACTGTCCTTGACCACCACCAACCGGCGCAGGCGTTCGTGCTTGTCGAGCGCAGCGTTGACCTCCTCCAGCAGTTTTTCCAGGCTCGAATGCAGCCCGGCCCGCGCCGTTCCGCTGGCGTCCTGCTGGCCGACTGCCGACAGCACGCACAACCCCAGCGGCGCACTCAAGCCATCGCCCACCACGCACACCTGTTCGATCCGCGAATGCACCGCCAGACGGTTTTCGATCGGCGCCGGGGCAACGTATTTGCCTTTGCTGGTCTTGAAGATTTCCTTCAGTCGCCCGGTCAGGCGCAGGTTACCCTCGGCATCTTGCTCGCCCTTGTCGCCGGTGCGCAGGAAGCCATCCTCGGTGATGGTTTCAGCGGTTTTCCCGGGTTCCTTGAAATAGCCAAGCATGGTCGCGCCACTGCGCACCATGACCTCGCCTGATTCGGCGATCCGCACTTCGACCTCTGGGCAGGGTTTGCCGATCCAGCCGGGTTTGTTCTCGCCAGGGTGGCAGATATGGGAATACCCGCAGCTCTCGGTCATGCCGTAGACCTCCAGCACATCCAGCCCCAGTTTGCGGTACCACAGCAACAAGGTCTGCGGCACGGGCGCGGCGCCAGACAAGGCGATGCGCAACGCATCCAGTCCCAACCCGGCGAGCACTTTGTGCCCGACCCGCTTGCCAATGAAGGGCAGCCCGAGCAGGAAGTCGAGGCGTTTCGCCGGGATCTTGCTGTACACGCCCATCTGGAACTTGGTCCAGATGCGCGGCACACCGAACAGCGCGGTCGGGCGTGCGCGCTGCAAGTCTGTGAGGAAAGTGTCGAGGCTCTCGGCAAAGAACACGGTTTGGCCGGTGTAGATCGATGCCAGTTCGACGAACATGCGCTCCGCAACATGGCACAGCGGCAGATAGGACAACAAACGGTCCGATTCATTGAGGCCAAACAACTGGGTGCCATGCGTGGTGGCGAATCCCAGGTTGCCGAAACTGTGCATCACGCCCTTGGGCAGGCCGGTGGTGCCGGAGGTGTAGATGATGGTTGCCAACTGATCGGCCGCCGGTTTGGGGTCGTCCTGGATCGGCGAGCTTTTTTGCAGATCGTCCCAGCTGAAATCGAAGCGCCCGGGCGGGTGCAACGGCAGGCTGATGGTCGGCAGATCAGGGCTGACACCGCGGGACATACTCGGCCAGTCATCGAGCTTGCCGATGAACGCCAGCGCCGCTTCGGAGTGGTCGAGCACTTGCGCCACGGACTCGGCGGTGAGGTTGGGGTACAGCGGCACCGACACGTGGCCAGCCATCCAGATCGCCAGGTCGGCGATGATCCAGTGGGCGCAGTTTTTCGAGATCAGGGCGATGTGGCTGCCTTGGGGCAGTTCGCGGGCTCGCAGCCAGTGCGCAGCGCAGCGGGCCTGATGGCCGACGTCGGCCCAGGTCAGGGTCTCGACTTGTCCGCCGCCCGTGGGCTGGACCAGAAAACGCTGGCGGGGATGGCGGGCTTCGCGCTCGTAAAAGACGTCCAGCGGCAAACGAACAGCAGCAGGCATGCGACTCGCTCCTTTTTTTGGTCTGGAGCAAGCGTAGTCAACCAAGCGGTTGCTTGGTTAACTATTTCACTAGAAAATCAGCAGCACCGCCGACCCTGTGGGAGCGGGCTTGCCCGCGAAAGCATCGACCCGGTCTTTCTGGAAGAGCGTGGTGCCTGCATCGCGGGCAAGCCACGCTCCCACAGGGATACGGTTTTTGAAGTTACTAGGGGTGCTTTATGCCGTTGAGCTTCATCGATCCAATCAACAGTTCATTGCCCTCAAGCTCGGCCAGTCCGGCAGTACCGACCTTCTCCGGAGGATATCCAGCGCCATGTTGCAGATAGCTGAGCAAGTTACCCACCAGCGGATTGTGGCTGACCAAAAGAACGTTACTCACTGACACCAACTGCTCGGCCACCTTGTCCGGGTCGATTTCCGGGGTGAGCCACTCGACAGTGCGGATCTCCGGTTCGAAACCCAGTGCTTCTCGCACCAGTTGAGCAGTTTCCTGCGCTCTGCGATACGGGCTGGCGTAGATCGCGGTAAGCGGTTCGCCAATTAACTTGGCAGCGCTGCGCAGCACTTCTTTACGACCATTGTCCGTCAATGCCCGTTCCGAATCGTGGTTCTTGGAACCGTGTGGCTCGGCTTCACCATGACGCAATACCCAGAGTTTCATAGCTTGGGCTCCTCATCTCGGGCCGGATGTGGCGCAGGCGCCACGACGTGCGGCGCTTCACCTTCCGGAGTACGCGGCGTCGGCCAGTCGGCGAACGGCCAGGGCTTCTGGTCGCTGTGAAAGCTGCCGAAACGACCGATCTGCGCCAAAAACTGGCTCAGGCTGTCGCCGAAGTTCATCAGGCTGGCGCTCGGGGCGCCATAAATCAAACGATAGATCAGTTGGACCAGCACCACCGCGCCAAGGATGAACTGCGCCACTTGCCAGACCAGCAAGAAGACGATCATCCACAGCACGCGCAGCAAGATGGATTCGTAACCGGATTCTGTTTTCGGATCGTTCATAGCTATCTCCTGCTCCTTTTGGAAAGCGTGCTCAGTTGAAACCGCTGGTCGAAATAAAGTCGACGTCGGTTTTCGGTTCGCCGCGCATCAACAGCCCAATCACTTGATCAAGCGTGCGCCCTTCGAACAGGATCGCGTGCAATCCGGCGACCAGCGGCATATAGACGCCGACCTCCTGAGCCTTGGCCTTGAGCACTTTCAGTGTATTCACCCCTTCGGCCACTTCGCCCAGGCGGGTCACCGCCTCCTCAAGGCTCAAGCCCTGACCGAGGGCAAAACCGACCTGATAGTTACGGCTTTTGGGTGAGGAGCAAGTCACGATCAGGTCGCCGACACCGGCGAGCCCCAGGAACGTCATCGGGTTGGCGCCCTGATTGACCGCGAAACGAGTCATTTCCGCCAGTGCGCGGGTGATCAGCATGCTCTTGGTGTTTTCACCCATGCCCAGTGCCACCGCCATGCCGGCGATGATCGCGTAGACATTCTTCAACGCCCCGCCCAACTCCACGCCAAAGCGGTCCGCACTGGCGTAGACACGAAAAGTGCGGCCGTGCAGCGCTTCCTGGACGCGTTGGCACAATTCTTCGTCTTCGCTGGCCACCACCGTGGCGGTCAGCGCGTGTTCGGCGATTTCACGGGCCAGGTTCGGCCCGGACAACACGCCGATGCGCGCTTGCGGTGCGATTTCTTCGAGGATCTGGCTCATGAGCTTGAACGTGTGGGCTTCGATGCCTTTGGTCAGGCTCACCAGCAATTTGCCGCTCAAAAGCTCGGCATGCGGGGCCAGCACCGAGCGCAGCGCGCTGGACGGCAGTGCGACAAAACACAAGTCGCAGGCTTGCAGGGTTGCCTGCATGTCGGTCACCGGCTCCACGGCCGGCAGAATCTTGATGCCTTTGAGGTAACGCGGGTTCTCGCGATTGACCCGAATGGACTCGGCCTGTTCAGGGTCACGCATCCACTGCCGGACCTGATGCCCGTTCTCGGCCAGTAGATTGGCCACGGCGGTACCAAAACTTCCGCCTCCCAGGACCGCAATTGGGCGCTGTTCAGTCATATGTAATCCGTTAATCCATACCAGTGGCGATGTCGGCATTATACGGAGCGGCCCAGTGGCGGCCAGTCCCCGCATCAATTACCGGTATTTGTAGGAAGAAGACCAACAAACACGAGGAAAATGCCTTCATCGTGACTGGAAAAGTAGTAGCGCTCGGTTAACATGCGCGCCAACTAATCGCTATCAGGGATGTTTCGTGTCGTTAGGCACTCCTTCACCTCGCTCGCCGCTGGTCCTGGCACTGATTTTCAGCTCGCCAGCGCTGCCCGACGACTTGTTCCTCGACAAGACCAGAGCACCCGGGAGTCGCGCTACGACCTCGAATTGCAGGACACTCTCAGCCTGTCCGACAGCCTGCGACTGGTCAGCGGCATGAACTATCGTTACGACCGGGCAGAATCCGAGACCTGCTTTAACGGCACGCTCGACGACACCACCTGGCGGACATTTGGCCAACTCGAGTGGCGGGCCACCGAACACTGGTTGCGGCAGGGCGGAGCAATGTTCGAAGACACGCAATTGACTGGCAGCTCGCTGACCCCACGGGTCGCCGTCAACTATTATCTGATCACCCCGCGCCACGGCTTGGGCGCCGTGTATTCGCAAGCCGTCCGCTCGCCGGACATGTTCGAGAACAACTATGACGAGCGCCGGGTGCTCTACTTCAGCGCGGAGCTGACGTTTTAAATGCTGCGTCGCCTGTCGCGGAAGTTGCCAAGCCTTGGCCGCCTGCTGGCAGGGTTGTGCCTGCTCCTGGCTGGCCTGCTTGGCTGCCTTCCAACACAGGCTGCCGACATTCTGTTGACCGGCGTAGAAGACAACCCCGGCGTGCAATCTTTCGCCCACGCACTGAGTGAACTGCGCCCTGCCGACACCGTGCGTTTCCAGACCTTGGCGAGTCTTCCGGTCCCTGGCAAGCTGCCAGTCAGCACCCGGCTGATCCTGCTCGATCTGCCGAGTCTCGACTGGCGCCTGCAAGACGCCCAAGGCCCGGCGACGCTGGTCCTGCGCATCAGCCGCTTGCAGGCCCACCAACGCTTCGGCACTCACCTGCCGCCGCACTTGAGTCTACTCTGGAGTGATCCGCCACTGGATCGTCAATTGCGCCTGATCCGGCTCATCCTGCCCCAGGCCCATCGGGTCGGCGTGCTGTACGACAGTCACAGTGAATTCCTTTTGCAAGAACTGCATCTGGCCGCTCAGACTTTGGGACTTGAACTGGTCACCGAGCGCTGGGATAACACCAGCGACAGTCGCCCCTTGCAGGCCCTGTTGAAAAGCAGCGACGTGCTGCTGGGGCTCGACGATCCCAATGTGTACAACCCCAAAACCGCGAAAAACCTGCTGCTGAGCAGCTATACGCGGCAACTGGCGCTGATCGGCCCCAACGCCGCATTCGTCAAGGCCGGCAGCCTGGCCAGCACCTACAGCGATCAACATGACTGGCTGGCGGTGCTCAACGAATTGCTCGACCGTTCACCCAGCAGTTGGCCACGCATGCTCTATCCGCACCACTTCAAAGTTTTAAGCAACCCGCAGGTGGCTCGTTCATTAGGTATTGAGCCGTTGAATGAAGCGTCTGTCGCCACCCAGCTGGCTGAAGGAGAAAACCGTCCATGACCTTCCGACGCCGTTGGGACATCAACACCCGCACGCAGATGATCAGCCTCGGCCCTGCCCTGTTGCTGACGCTGCTGCTGATCAGCTTCTTCACCTTCGTGCGCCTTCAGGACCTGCGTCAGGAACTCAATCACACCGGTCAGATGATCGCCAACCAGCTGGCACCGGCCACGGAATACGGGGTGATTTCAGGCAACAACGACGTCCTCGAAAGCTTGCTCAAGGCGACGCTGGCCACGCCCAACGTGCGCTTTCTGGAAGTCCAGGACAGCGCCAACCGGATTCTGGTGTATGTCGAGCAACCGTCGGAAACCCACACGCGTTCACACCAGGTCGAAGTGTTCCAGGCACCGGTACGGTTGCAGCGGATCGCCCTGAACACTGATTTTTTCCAGGGCAACAAAGCGGCCAACACCGCGCCGCCCGAGGACTATCTGGGCCGGGTGATTGTCGGCTTGTCCAATGATGCGTTCAGCCAGCGCCAGCAGGAAATCCTGTTCAAGGCCGGGATCCTCGCCTTGTTCGCCCTGCTGTTTACCTTTCTGGTGGCCCGACGCCTGGCCGGCAGCTTGTCGCAGCCGATTCGCGACATTGGCCACGCCGTGAAAGCGATTCAGCAGGGCGACTACAAGAAGCCCCTACCGATAGTCGACGACACCGAACTGGGCGCGCTGTCGCAACACATCAATAATCTTGCCCACGGCCTCGAACAAGCCAGCCGCGAACAGCATCAGGCCATGGCACAGTTGATCAAGACGCGTGAAGAAGCGGAAAAAGCCAACAACGCCAAGTCTGACTTCCTGGCGATGATGAGCCACGAACTGCGCACTCCGATGAACGGCGTGCTCGGAATGCTGCAACTGCTGGAAACCACCGACATGACCGAGGAGCAGGTGGAATATGCGGCACTGGCTTCGGAGTCCACCGAACACTTGCTCAAAGTGATCAATGACATTCTCGACTTCTCGCGCATCGAGCGCTCGGAACTGGAGCTGGAACACATCCCGTTCAACCTCGCGGACCTGATCAGCAGCTGCGCCCAGTCCTTTTCGCACGGCGCGGCGCAACGCGGGCTCGACCTGGCGTTGACGATTCCCGAGGACATGCGCGCGTTGCAGGTCCAGGGCGATCCCACACGAATCAGGCAGATTCTGGTCAACCTGGTGGGCAATGCGCTGAAATTCACCGAGCACGGCCGAGTCAGCATCGAGCCGCAGTGGCAGTCGCTGGACCATGAATTGCTGTGGTTTACCTGCACCGTGCGCGACAGCGGGATCGGCATCTCGGCCGAAAGCCTGGAATTGATGTTCAACGCGTTCCAGCAGGCCGACAGCTCTATTTCAAGGCGTTACGGCGGCACCGGGCTGGGCCTGCCGATTGCCCGCACCCTGGCCGAACGCATGGGCGGCACCTTGCGTGCACAGAGCCAGGAAGGTGTGGGGTCGGTGTTTACCCTGGAAATTCCGCTGGCGCTTTATAAGCAGTCGTTGCCGGAGCGGTTGCCGCGCGCCCTGACCGGAGACAGCCATGGCGAAGGGCGCAATGTGTTGCTGGTGGAAGACAACCCGGTCAACCAGACAGTCATTGAAGCAATGTTGCGCAGCCTGGGCTTTACTGTCAGCGTCGCCACCGATGGCGCGCAAGCGGTGCTCAGTGCCGAAAGCCTGATTTTCGAAGCGATTCTGATGGACTGCCGGCTGCCGATCATTGATGGCTATGAAGCCACTCGCCAGATTCGCCAGTTGCCGGGCTGCGTGGACCTGCCGATCATCGCCCTGACCGCCAACGCCTTGCAGGGCGACCGGGAAGCATGTTTATCGGCAGGAATGAACGATTACCTGGCCAAGCCGTTCAAACGCACGGATCTGCAGCAAATTCTGCAGCGCTGGGTGCAGTAGTGCAGGCCTTTCGACCATCTGCGACTGGCGTGAAAGTCGAAAGTGCGGCAGTCTTAGGCACCCGAACAAGCCCGAAAAGGGGCTTGAATAATAATTTCAGTGCACAAGTGTACATTCATGTCCTTGGTGCTGTGACTTTCACCACAACGCAATAGTCTATGAGTAGGCTGCTGACTCGAGGCATGAACGCCTCGATCGGCCGGGAAGATTTGCCCCACCCTGCCGCATGGGACTATTGAGGAGCTCGCATGACCCAACAAAACGCCTTTACTCGGGAAGACCTGCTGCGCTGCAGTCGCGGTGAGCTGTTCGGCCCAGGTAACGCACAACTGCCCGCCCCGAACATGCTGATGGTGGATCGCATCACCCATATCAGTGCCGAGGGTGGCAAGTACGGCAAAGGTGAATTGGTCG
This sequence comes from Pseudomonas sp. DR48, assembly GCF_019823085.1. Lineage (NCBI taxonomy): Bacteria > Pseudomonadati > Pseudomonadota > Gammaproteobacteria > Pseudomonadales > Pseudomonadaceae > Pseudomonas > Pseudomonas sp. DR48. The sequence continues at coordinate 216,099 of NZ_CP081946.1, forward strand.
CCGAGCTGGATATCACTCCGGACCTGTGGTTTTTCGCCTGCCACTTCGAAGGTGATCCGGTGATGCCAGGCTGCCTGGGCCTCGACGCCATGTGGCAACTGGTCGGCTTCTTCCTCGGCTGGCAAGGTCTGCCGGGCCGTGGTCGTGCGCTGGGTTCGGGCGAAGTGAAATTCTTCGGCCAGGTCCTGCCGACCGCCAAGAAAGTTACCTATAACATTCAGATCAAGCGCGTGCTCAAGGGCAAGCTGAACCTGGCCATCGCCGATGGTTCGGTCAGTGTCGACGGCCGCGAGATCTACACCGCCGAAGGCCTTCGGGTCGGCGTTTTCACCTCCACTGACAACTTCTAAGGGTTATCCGCATGCGCCGCGTCGTTATCACTGGTCTGGGCATCGTTTCGTGCCTGGGCAATGACAAAGAGACCGTCTCCGCTAACCTGCGTGCAAGCCGCCCTGGCATCCGGTTCAACCCGGAATATGCTGAAATGGGTCTGCGTAGCCAGGTTTCCGGCTCCATCGACCTTCCACTCGAAGAGCTGATCGATCGCAAGATCTATCGCTTCGTCGGCCACGCGGCGGCTTACGCCTACCTGGCCATGAAAGACGCTATCGCCGACTCCGGTCTGACCGAAGAGCAAGTCTCCAACCCGCGTACCGGCCTGATCGCCGGTTCCGGTGGTGCCTCCACGCTGAACCAGATGGAAGCGCTGGACATCCTGCGCGAGAAAGGCGTGAAGCGCGTTGGCCCATACCGCGTCACGCGGACCATGAGCAGCACTGTTTCCGCTTGCCTGGCCACCCCGTTCAAGATCAAGGGCCTGAACTACTCCATCGCTTCTGCCTGCGCCACCAGTGCTCACTGCATCGGTACCGCCATGGAACAGATCCAGATGGGCAAGCAGGACATCGTGTTCGCTGGCGGCGGTGAAGAAGAACATTGGAGCCAGTCGTTCCTGTTCGACGCCATGGGCGCACTGTCCAGCCAGTACAACGAAACCCCGGAAAAAGCTTCCCGTGCCTACGACGCCAAGCGTGACGGTTTCGTCATCGCCGGCGGTGGCGGCATGGTCGTGGTCGAGGAGCTGGAACACGCTCTGGCTCGCGGCGCGAAGATCTACGCGGAAATCGTTGGCTACGGCGCGACCTCCGACGGCTACGACATGGTCGCTCCAAGCGGCGAAGGCGCCATCCGCTGCATGCAGATGGCCATGTCCACCGTCGATGCTCCGATCGACTACCTGAACACCCACGGCACCTCGACTCCGGTCGGCGACGTCATGGAAATGAAAGGTGTGCGTGAAGTGTTCGGCGACAAGGCTCCGGCCATCAGCTCCACCAAGAGCCTGTCGGGTCACTCCCTGGGCGCCGCCGGCGTTCACGAAGCGATCTACTGCATGCTGATGATGGAAGGCAACTTCATGGCGGGTTCCGCCAACATCGACGAACTGGACCCGGAAGTGGCAGACATGCCGATCCTGACCAAGACGCGCGAAGACGCCACCATCAACACCGTGATGAGCAACAGCTTCGGCTTCGGTGGCACCAATGCCACGCTGGTACTGAAGCGCTGGACCGGCAAGTAATACTCCGCCGTCTCGCAGCACAAAAAACGCCCCGACTGGTTCGGGGCGTTTTTTTTCGCCTGAATAATGGAGAACACCGTGTGGGAGTGAGCCTGCTCGCGATAGCGGATGTCCAGACAACACATCCGTCGACTGAAACACCGCAATCGCGAGCAGGCTCACTCCCACAGTGTCGGTGTTGAACCCGGGTTTTCTTCAATGAAAACATGAAGTTTTTGTCATAAAACCCAACGCCCTGCGACCGAATGCCGCGGGCTTGAAGGGCTGCAGGACTTTTGCAGAATTGGCAATTGTCCATTACAAAATCCGGTTATTTACTTAGCAGGCTAACAAAACTTATAACGGAGTCCTGCACATGCCTTGCTGCAGATAACAGAGATTGGAGCTAGCAGATGACTGTAAAAGTAACTGAACGCGACGATTCACATAAATCCCATGAAGGCGTAGCCGCCGGTATCCGCATCTGGGACGTACATCAACAAGACATGCTGGTGGGGATGTTCCACTCCGAGACCGATGCCCACAGCTACAAGGCCGAACTGGAAAAACTGGAGCAACAACGAGAGCTCCGATCCGCATAAGCAATGACAGCATTGAAAACGACAAACCCCGCCATGAGCGGGGTTTGTCTTTATTGCGATTGCGGTCTCTACAGCCTTACCACATCAGATCATCAGGAATCTGATAGGCCGCATACGGATCGTCCTCGGCGATGACGTCTTCGGTCTTCACGTTCATCTGCACGATACGCTGCGGATCGCGCTCCTGAATCTTCAGAGCGGCTTCACGCGGGATCACTTCATAGCCGCCGGCATGGTGCACGATCGCCAGCGAACCGTTGCTGAGCTTGTTGCGCATCAGGGTGTTGACGCAGATGCGCTTGACCTTCTTGTCATCGACGAAGTTGTAGTAGTCCTCGGTGGTCAGCTTCGGCAGGCGCGAGACTTCGATCAATTGCTTGACCTGGGCCGCACGGGCCTTCGCCTCGGCTTTCTCCTGTTGCTGACGGTTCAGCTCCTGGTCACGCTTGACCTTCTCGGCCATCGCTTCCTGGGCCGCACGCTGCTGCGAGTCATCGAGTTCGATCTGACCTTTATGGGCCAGGCGCTGCTGCTTCTGCTTCTCTTTGCCGACCTGTTTGGCCTGCTTCTGGTTGACCAGCCCTGCTTTGAGCAACTGGTCGCGAAGGGAAATGCTCATGGTGCTTATTTCTCACTTAGGCCACTGCTCAACCGCAGCTGGACACATTCTTTTCCTGACGTTTGGCTTCGCCCCACAAGGCGTCCAACTCTTCGAGGGTGCAATCTTCCATGGGACGATGGGTGTCGCGCAATGCCTGTTCGATAAAACGGAAGCGTCTTTCGAACTTGCTGTTGGCGCCACGCAATGCAGTTTCCGGATCGACCTTCAGATGACGCGCCAGATTGACCACGGAAAACAGCAAGTCGCCGACTTCATCGGCAATCGCTACCGGATCGTTATCGGCCATGGCTTCGAGTATTTCATCGAGCTCTTCGCGAACCTTGTCCAGCACCGGCAAGGCGTGCGGCCAGTCGAAACCGACCTGCCCTGCGCGCTTTTGCAATTTGGCCGAACGAGACAACGCCGGCAACGCGGCGGGCACGTCGTCGAGCAATGACAGCTGCTGCGGGGCGACAGATTTCTCGGCACGTTCTTCGGCCTTGATCTCTTCCCAGCGCTGCTTGACCTGTTCTTCACTCAGGCGCGGGACATCCAGCGGTGCGTACAGATCGCCGGTCGGAAACACGTGCGGATGACGACGGATCAGCTTGCGCGTAATGCTGTCGATCACCCCGGCGAATTCGAAGCGCCCTTCTTCCCGGGCCAGCTGGCTGTAATAAACCACCTGGAACAGCAAATCACCAAGCTCACCCTGCAAGTGATCGAAGTCACCGCGCTCGATGGCATCGGCGACCTCGTAGGCTTCCTCAAGGGTATGCGGGACGATGGTGGCGTAGGTTTGCTTGATGTCCCACGGGCAACCGAATTGCGGGTCGCGCAAGCGGCTCATCAGGTGCAGCAAGTCTTCGAGTGAATACATCAATCAGTCTCTACAAGAACCTGTGGGAGCTGGCCTGCCAGCGATGACATCACCTCGACGCTACTGAAAGACCGAGGTGCCTGCATCGCTGGCAGGCCAGCTCCCACACGGGTACATCTTCAAGGTGTCCGGTTACGCCGGGTTTCGATGATGTTCGGCAACTGGGAAATCCGTCCCAGCAACCGCCCCAGTGCATCCAGCCCGGGAATCTCGATGGTCAGGGACATCAACGCGGTGTTGTCCTCTTTATTCGAGCGGGTGTTGACCGCCAGCACGTTGATCCGCTCGTTAAGCAGCACCTGCGACACGTCACGCAGCAAACCGGAACGGTCGTAAGCGCGGATGATGATGTCCACCGGGTAAGTGAGCACCGGCACCGGGCCCCAGCTGACCTGGATGATCCGCTCCGGCTCGCGCCCGGCCAGTTGCAGCACCGAGGCGCAGTCCTGACGGTGAATGCTCACGCCGCGACCCTGGGTGATGTAACCGACGATCGCATCGCCCGGCAACGGCTGGCAGCAGCCGGCCATTTGCGTCATCAGGTTGCCGACGCCCTGGATCTGAATGTCGCCACGCTTGCCCGGTTTGTAGCCGGTGGCTTTGCGCGGGATCAGTTCCAGCTGTTCGTTGCCGCGTTCCGGCTCGACCAGTTGCTGCGCCAGGTTCACCAGTTGCGCCAGGCGCAAATCGCCGGCGCCCAACGCCGCGTACATGTCCTCGGCGGTCTTCATGTTGGCCTTGTCGGCCAGCTTGTCGAAGTCCACCGCCGGCAGACCGAGGCGACTCAGCTCACGTTCGAGCAAGGTTTTGCCGGCCGCGACGTTCTGGTCGCGAGCCTGCAATTTGAACCAGTGAACGATCTTCGCCCGCGCCCGCGAAGTGGTGATGTAACCCAGGTTCGGGTTCAGCCAGTCGCGGCTCGGCGTGCCGTGCTTGCTGGTGATGATCTCGACCTGTTCACCGGTTTGCAGGCTGTAGTTGAGCGGTACGATGCGCCCGTTGATCTTCGCGCCACGGCAGTTGTGGCCGATTTCGGTGTGCACACGGTAGGCGAAGTCCAGCGGCGTCGCGCCCTTGGGCAAGTCGATGGCGTGGCCGTCCGGGGTGAAGATGTAGACCCGGTCCGGTTCGATATCGACACGCAGCTGCTCGGCCAGACCACCGATATCGCCCAGCTCTTCATGCCACTCGAGCACCTGACGTAGCCAGGAGATTTTCTCTTCGTAGTGATTGGAGCCGGATTTGACGTCGGTGCCCTTGTAGCGCCAGTGCGCGCAAACGCCCAGCTCGGCTTCCTCGTGCATGGCGTGGGTGCGGATCTGCACCTCCAGCACTTTGCCTTCGGGGCCGATCACTGCGGTGTGCAGCGAGCGGTAGCCGTTCTCTTTCGGGTTGGCGATGTAGTCGTCGAATTCTTTCGGGATGTGCCGCCACAAGGTGTGGACGATGCCGAGCGCGGTGTAGCAATCGCGCATTTCCGGCACCAGCACGCGCACGGCACGCACGTCGTAGATCTGGCTGAACTCCAGACCCTTGCGCTGCATTTTGCGCCAGATCGAATAGATGTGTTTGGCCCGGCCACTGATGTCGGCGTCGACGCCGGTAGCGGTCAGCTCATTCTTCAGCTGACTCATCACATCGGCGATGAAGCGCTCGCGATCCAGCCGCCGCTCGTGGAGCAACTTGGCGATCTGCTTGTACTGATCGGGCTCGAGGTAACGGAAGGACAAGTCCTCCAGCTCCCACTTGATATGACCGATACCGAGACGGTGAGCCAGCGGCGCGTAGATGTCGAAGACTTCACGGGCCACGCGATTGCGCTTTTCATCGTCGGCGGTTTTCACCGCACGGATCGCACAGGTGCGTTCGGCCAGCTTGATCAGCGCGACGCGAACGTCGTCGACCATCGCCACGAGCATCTTGCGCAGGTTTTCGACCTGGCCCTGAGTGCCCAGCACCAGCGATTGACGGGGGCTCAGGCTGGCGCTGATCGCCGCCATGCGCAACACGCCGTCGATAAGTTTGGCGACCACCGGACCGAAGCGCTGGCTCACGGCCGGCAATTCGATCTGGCCTTCGCGCACGCCGCGGTACAAGACCGCCGCGACCAACGAATCCTGATCAAGTTTGAGGTCGGCGAGAATCTCGGCGATCTCAAGGCCCGTGCGGAAACTGGAGGTCCCTTCGGACCACAGGTTTTTCGCCGCATTGGCTTGTTGTTCAGACGTACGAGCGAACTCGCACGCTTCCTTCAAGGCTTCGCGATCCAGTGCCAGATCGACACTGACCGCGTGATCGAGCCAAGCCTCGAGATTGATACTGCCGTCGGTGTTGATCGGCTGGTGTGCTCTCACCTGTACCATCTTGCTTACCTTCCCTACGACGCAGATTCAATGCGTCAATTCGCTGACCTTCATTGCCCGATTGCCCTCACGGGGCTAATGCGAGAGCTGCACGGGCGGCCAGTCGGACCAGACGAGCCGTCCTAGCTCGCTTCAAATAACGCCATGGCCTCGACATGTGCCGTCTGAGGAAACATATCGAGAATCCCGGCACGTTTTAACCGGTAGCCCTGCTTGATCAATTCAACCGTGTCGCGCGCCAGCGTTGCCGGGTTGCACGACACATACACCAACCGCTTGGCACCCAGCGATGCCAGCGTGCGCACGACCTCGAAAGCACCGTCACGCGGTGGGTCCAAGAGTACCGCACAAAAGCCTTCGCGCGCCCACTCGGCATCGGTCAAAGGCTGGGATAAATCGGCCTGAAAAAAATGCGCATTATGAAGATTATTGCTAGCCGCATTTTCGGCCGCCCGCTCGACCATCGCTTGCACGCCTTCGACCGCCACCACTTCGCGAACGGCTTTGGCCAGCGGCAAGGCGAAGTTGCCTAACCCACAGAATAGATCGAGAACCCGTTCCTGCGCTGTCGGCTTCAACCAGTCCAGTGCCTGGGCAATCATCGCTTCGTTGACCCCGGCGTTGACCTGAATGAAATCTCCGGGCCGGTACGCCAGGTTCAAGTCCCACTGTTCAAGGCGATAACCCAGGGATTGCCCCGCCTCGACCGGTTGCGGTTCACCTTCCCCGTGCAGCCACAGCTGGGCTTCATGGGCGGCGCAGAATTCCTTGAGAATGGTCAGGTCGGCATCGGACAACGGCGCCATGTGCCGCAGCAACACCGCCAATGACGAGCCGCTGAACAACTCCACATGGCCCAGCGCTTGCGGTTTGCTCAAGCGCCGCAACATTTCCGGCAAGCCGGTCATGATGGGCTGCAAGGGCTGAACCAGCACCGGGCATTCATTGATTGCAACGATGTCCTGACTGCCCGCCGCACGGAAACCGACTTCGAGTTTTTTCGCTTTCATGTCCCAGCGCACCGCCACGCGGGCGCGACGACGGTAACCGAATTCCGGTCCGCTCAACGGTGCCGCCCACTCTTGGGGTTCAACGCCGGCGACCTTCGACAGTTGCTCGGCGAGCATGCTCTGCTTGAGGGCGAGTTGTTCGTTGTGCGGCAGGTGTTGCACGCTGCAACCGCCACAGCGACCGGCATGCGGACACGGCGCCGGACGACGCAATTCGCTGGCCTGGAATACACGCTCGGTGCGTGCCTCGACGACTTTGCCGCGGGCACCCAACACGCGCACCTCAACCTCTTCACCCGCCAATGCGCCGATGACGAACCAGGTGCGACCTTCGAAAAACGCGATGCCACGACCGTCATTGGCGAGGCGCTCGATGCTCAAGCGCTGCTTTTTGCCGGTCGGGATTTGCGGGGCCTTGCTACCGCCGGTGGGCTGGAAGCGCAGGCCTCTCTCTTGCTTGGCCATCAGTTGGGCGCGTCGAAAATGCCGGTCGACAAGTAACGGTCGCCTCGGTCGCAGATGATCGCGACGATCACCGCGTTTTCAACTTCTTTGGAAAGACGCAGCATCGCGGCCACCGCGCCGCCCGAAGAAACGCCGCAGAAGATGCCTTCTTCGCGGGCCAGACGACGGGTTACGTCTTCGGCCTCGCTTTGCGCCATGTCGACGATCCGGTCAACGCGATCAGCCTGGTAAATCTTCGGCAGGTATTCTTGCGGCCAGCGACGGATGCCCGGAATCGCCGAGCCTTCCATCGGTTGCAGGCCGATGATCTGTACGTTCTCGTTCTGCTCTTTCAAGTAGCGCGAGACGCCCATGATGGTGCCAGTGGTGCCCATCGAGCTGACGAAATGCGTGATGGTGCCCTCGGTCTGACGCCAGATTTCCGGGCCGGTGGTGGTGTAATGCGCCTCGGGGTTATCGCCGTTGGCGAACTGGTCCAGCACCTTGCCCCGGCCTTCGGCCTCCATGCGCTGGGCAAGATCGCGAGCGCCTTCCATGCCTTCTTCCTGGGTGACCAGGATCAGCTCGGCGCCATACGCCGTCATCGCGGCCTTGCGCTCGGCGCTGGAGTTGTCCGGCATGATCAGGATCATCTTGTAACCCTTGATCGCCGCGGCCATCGCCAGGGCGATCCCGGTGTTGCCCGAGGTCGCTTCGATCAGCGTATCGCCGACATGAATCTGCCCGCGCAGTTCAGCGCGGGTGATCATCGACAGCGCCGGACGGTCCTTGACCGAACCCGCCGGGTTATTCCCTTCGAGCTTGAGCAAAAGGGTGTTGCTGGTGGCGCCAGGCAGGCGCTGCAAACGGACCAGCGGAGTGTTGCCGACGCAATCGGCGATGGTTGGGTACTGCAAGGTCATGGCGTATTCGCAATCCAGACTGCGGGGGCGCCTATCATACCGGCAAACGTGCGCAGGCCATATCACGCAAAGTGCGGTGCTTATGGCTTATGGGAATAAGCAGCCTGAGCGTGTTCAGAATTCCTCCGCTTGCGCGACATTCAATGCATAGAACTCATGCAATTTGGCCTGCAACAGCTGCTTGTCCGGTAGCTGGACCTGATACTCGGCGATCAGTGCAGGCGACAGACTGCGGTTAAGTGCGTATTCGACTACCTCGTCCTCTTTGCTGGCGCAGAGCAATACACCGATGGAGGGGTTTTCGTGGGGTTTGCGCTCCTTGCGATCCAGCGCTTCCAGATAGAAGTTCAGCTTGCCCAAATACTCCGGTTTAAACCGACCGACCTTAAGCTCAATGGCTACAAGACAATTAAGGCCACGGTGGAAGAACAGTAGATCCAGTGCAAAATCACACCCACCCACTTGCAGCGGATACTCGGAACCGACAAAACAGAAATCGCGACCGAGCTCGCTCAGAAACTCTTTGAGCCGCGCCATCAACCCTTTATGTAAATCGGTTTCAGCATGGCTGCCGGGCAAGTCGAGAAACTCGAGCATGTAGGCATCACGGAATATCTCAAGCGCTGACGGATGAGTTTGTCTCAGCACCGCAGATATTTTTGCCGGTTGGGTCACACTGCGCTCAAAAAGTGCGGCCTTGAACTGACGTTCGAGTTCGCGCTTCGACCATTTTTCCTGAACTGCCAATCGGACGTAAAACTCCCGCTCTTCCGGCCGTTTACTCTGGCTGAAAATGATCAGGTTGTGCGACCAGGACAATTGTCGCACCAGTGGTGCGACTTTCTCTTCAGCGTGATAAGTCTCATAGAACTGGCGCATGCGAAACAAGTTTGACCGGGTAAAGCCACGCAACCCCGGCTGAGTGCTGGCCAGATGCTCAGCCAACTGACTGACCACTGAGTCCCCCCACTCGGCCCGTTCCAGCTTGCGACTGATGTAAGCACCCACCTGCCAATACAGCTCAATCAACTGGGTATTCACCGCCTGCATGGCCTGCTGTTTGGCACGTTGAATCAGTGCAAGCACTTCATTGAAGCGGTCGTCGGTTGCATTGTCGGGGACGCTGGATGCATTCATGCCGGACTCCTGAGGAAGAGGAAAAACGCGAGTCTATTCAGTAGAGTCAAGCTGAAGGTGTCGGTAATACGCTTTAGGAAACGTCGTACAAAAAAACGGGAACGCTCCGGCGAAACCGGCTTTTTGGTGGCTGGGAGGGCCTCATCGCGAGCAGGCTCACTCCTACAGGGGGATTGGGGGTGATCACACCATTTGTGGGCGACACACATCTAATGTGGGAGTGAGCCTGCTCGCGATGGCGTCATCACTGGCAATGTCATCATCCGCCACCAACCGCATATTCAACCGCAACCCGGTCCCGGTGTTCTCGGCCCAAAGGCTCCCGCCCTGACGCTTCACCGCATTCCTGGCGATGCTCAATCCCAAGCCAAACCCGCCATCCCCCGGCCGCGAGCCGTCGAGGCGAATGAACGGACTGAAGATCCGCTCAAGATCCGCGTCAGCCACCCCGCCGCCCTCATCCTCCAGCCACACCTGCCAGAAGTCACCATCGCGCTCTGCGCCAAGACGGACGATGCCGCCGCTTGGGGAATGACGAATGGCATTGCGCAGGATGTTTTCCAGCGCCTGCGCCAAGGTGTTGAGATGGCCGCGAACCCAGCACGACGAATCCACCGAACAGTGCAACTGACTGGCCGGCCAGCCAGTTTCATAGCAGGCGTTTTCCGTGAGCATTTCCCACAGCGCCTGAATCTGGATCGCGTCGTCGGGCAGCGGTGCGCGTTCGGTGTCGAGCCAGGCCAGTTGCAGCGTGTCCTCCACCAGACGCTGCATGCCATCGACTTCCCGAGCGATACGCTCACGCAATTGCGGCAGCCCCTGCTCGCTTTCGCTGGCGACCCGCAATCGGCTCAGCGGCGTCCGCAGTTCGTGGGACAGGTCGCGCAGTAATTGCTGTTGCAGGGCCACGCTGCTTTGCAGGCGCTCGGCCATGTGATCGAACGCCCGACCCAGCTCACCCAGTTCATCCGGACGATTGGTGGTGTTGCTCGATAGGCGCACATTCAACTGGTCGACGCGCCAGGCGTTGGCTTGTTCACGCAAGCTGTTCAACGGTACGACCAGCAGCCGATAAAGACCGACGCACAGCAATAACGTGAATAGCCCGGGAATGATGCCGTTGGTGATCACGCGCCAGAACACCCGGTATTGGCCGGGCATGAAGCGCTGGGGCAGTTCGATCACCAGGCTGCCGACCGCCGGGTCGTTTGGAAAAGGGATTCTCAACCAGGGCAGCCCCTTGGTATGGAGACTCGTTGGCCAATCCAGCCCACGCAAAAAGGTCAGGCGCTGGACTTCCTTGTCGGTCAGCGGGTAGCTGCTCAAGGACTGCAAATCACCTCCGATGACTCCGACCCACGTGGTTTCACGCGTGCCCAGCTCCTGCAGCCAGGCATCGATGCCTGCGTTCTGGCGGTGATTCCAGGCATGCTCGGCTTCGGCGGCGTAGCGGGTCAGCGTGCCCCGGGCCTCGTCGGAGAGGAACAGGTTCTTCTGCTCCATGTATCGACCCCAGGACCAGCTCAGCCAGATCATCAACAGACAGAACGCCACCAAAAGGCACGCCAGTTTCCAGAACAGTGAATGCCGGCCCGGCAGGTCAGACCATTTCATCGCCGGCACTCAAGACGTAACCCTTGCCCCAGACCGTGCGCACTTTGCGCTCGGTGTAACCGATGGCGTTGAGCTTGCGACGGATCTGGCTGATATGCATGTCCAGGCTGCGGTCATGGGCCGCGTACCCGCGTTGCAGCACGTGCTGATAAAGGAAGGCCTTGCTCAACACTTCATCGCCATTGCGGTTGAGCGTTTCCAGCAAACGGTACTCGCTGCGGGTCAGGCCGGCGGCATGCTCGCCGTAAAAAACCTCGTACCGTTCATCGTCAAAACGCAGGCTATCCAGGGAAGGCGCAATCGGTGACGGTTGCGGTCGACGGTCAAGCGCTACCCGGCGCAGGATCGCCTCGATGCGCACCCGCAACTCGGCGATACTGAAGGGTTTGGGCAAGTAATCGTCGGCCCCCAGACGAAAACCGCTGATGCGGTCCGCCTCGGCGCCCAGCGCCGACATCAGCACCACCGGGGTGGAATGACTTTGTCGCAATTGCGTCAGCACGTTGAGCCCGTCCAGCCCCGGCAGCAGAATATCCATCAACACCACATCGAAGGTTTGCGCACGCGCGATGGCCAGGCCCTCTCGGCCGTTCTGGCACCAGGTCACCTGAAACCCACAGCGCCCCAAATGCTCGTGCACGTAAGCACCAAGCACAAGGTCGTCTTCGATGGACAGGATTCGGGGATGGCCAACAGAGATGGGAGTCATGAGTATCTGCAAATAATTCTCAGTTGTCGATTATTCAAGATTGCCTGCCGATGGGCAACCCAAGCTTTGCCCATGACGCTAAAGCGCTGATCCGGTCGACGAATAACGACATCAATTTTACGAAGATTGCCCGCATGCAAATCGCTACACTGCCCAAGTGGCGCGTGCCGGATGTACGCGCAGGTCAATCAATAGCTGGATGCAGGAGAGATGCGTGCTCACGAAACTGGGAATTAAAGGCCGCGTGCTGTTGCTGACCCTGTTGCCGACCACCCTGATGGCGTTGGTCCTGGGCGGCTATTTCACCTGGATGCAGCAATCGGACCTGCAAACCCAACTGATGCAACGCGGTGAAATGATCGCCGAACAGCTCGCGCCGCTGGTCGCTCCGGCCATGAGCCACAAGGACAGCGAGCTGCTGGAGCGCATCGCTACCCAGTCGCTGGAAACAACCGACGTTCGCGCCGTGACCTTCCTCGCCCCCGACCGCACGCCGCTGGCCCATGCCGGCCCGACCATGCTCAATCAGGCGCCCATGGGCAATGGCTCGCAGATGCTGCGCCGCAGTGGCAACGATGCCACACGTTATCTGCTGCCGGTGTTCGGCAAACACCGCAACCTGGCCGGTGACTTGATTCCCGAAGAAGCCGATCTGCTACTGGGCTGGGTCGAACTCGAACTGTCCCACAACGGCATGCTGCTGCGCGGTTACCGCAGCCTGTTCGCCAGCCTGCTGTTGATCGGCGCTGGCCTGGCCGGTGCGACACTGTTGGCGTTGCGCATGGGCCGCACGATCAACCGACCGATCAGCCAGATCAAACTGGCGGTGGCGCAACTCAAGGACGGTCACCTCGAAACCCGCCTGCCGCCGCTTGGCAGCCAGGAACTGGATGAGTTGGCGTCCGGCATCAACCGCATGGCCGGCACGTTGCAAAACGCTCAGGAAGAATTGCAGCACAGCGTCGATCAGGCCACCGAAGACGTGCGCCAGAACCTGGAAACCATCGAGATCCAGAACATCGAGCTGGACCTGGCACGCAAGGAAGCGCTGGAAGCGAGCCGGATCAAATCCGAGTTCCTGGCCAACATGAGTCATGAAATCCGCACGCCGCTCAACGGCATTCTCGGCTTCACCCACCTGCTGCAAAAAAGCGAATTGACCCCACGCCAGCTCGATTATCTAGGCACGATCGAGAAATCCGCCGACAGCCTGCTGGGGATCATCAACGAGATCCTCGACTTCTCGAAAATCGAGGCCGGCAAACTGGTACTCGACAATATCCCGTTCAACCTGCGCGACCTGCTGCAAGACACCTTGACCATCCTCGCCCCGGCCGCCCACGCCAAACAGCTTGAACTGGTGAGCCTGGTGTACCGCGACACGCCGTTATCGCTGGTGGGCGATCCGCTGCGACTCAAGCAGATCCTCACCAACCTGGTGAGCAACGCAATCAAGTTCACCCGCGAGGGCACCATCGTCGCCCGCGCCATGCTTGAAGAAGAGCATGAAGACAGCGTGCAACTGCGTATCAGCATTCAGGACACCGGCATCGGCCTGTCGAACCAGGACGTGCGTGCGCTGTTCCAGGCGTTCAGCCAGGCCGACAATTCGCTGTCGCGCCAGCCGGGGGGCACCGGCCTGGGGCTGGTGATTTCCAAGCGGTTGATCGAACAGATGGGTGGCGAGATCGGTGTCGACAGCACGCCGGGGGAAGGCTCGGAATTCTGGATCAGCCTCAGCCTGCCCAAAACCCGCGATGATGCCGAAGACCTGCCCGGCCCGCCGTTGCTCGGGCGCCGCGTGGCGGTGCTGGAAAACCATGAGCTGGCGCGTCAGGCATTGCAACATCAACTGGAGGATTGCGGCCTCGCGGTGACGCCGTTCAATACCCTGGAAAGCCTGGCCAATGGCGTGACCGGCGCGCATCAGACCGATCAGGCGATCGATCTGGCGGTGCTCGGCATCACCAGCAACGACATGCCGCCCGAGCGCCTCAACCAGCACATCTGGGACCTCGAACACCTGGGCTGCAAAGTGCTGGTGCTGTGCCCGACCACCGAACAGACGCTGTTTCATCTTTCGGTACCCAATCCGCACAGCCAGCTTCAAGCCAAACCGGCCTGCACCCGCAAACTGCGTCGGGCATTGTCCGATCTGGTCAACCCGCGCCAACAGCGCAGCGAGCCTGGCGAGCCGGTGTCGAGCCGCGCGCCGAAAGTGCTGTGCGTCGACGACAACCCGGCCAACCTGTTGCTGGTGCAAACCCTGCTCGAAGACATGGGCGCCAAGGTTCTTGCGGTGGAAAGCGGTTACGCGGCGGTCAAAGCTGTGCAAACCGAAACCTTCGACCTGGTGCTGATGGACGTGCAAATGCCCGGCATGGACGGGCGCCAAAGCACCGAAGCGATTCGCCAATGGGAAACCGAACGGCACTGCACGCCGTTGCCCATTGTCGCCCTCACCGCCCACGCCATGGCCAACGAAAAACGCGCCCTGCTGCAAAGTGGTATGGACGACTACCTGACCAAACCGATCAGCGAGCGGCAACTGGCGCAGGTGGTGCTGAAGTGGACCGGCCTGGCGTTGCGCAATCACGGACCGGAGCGTTCCAGCGACAGCCTAGGCATCGCTCATGAGTTGCAGGTGCTCGACCACGACGAAGGTTTGCGCTTGGCCGCCGGCAAAGCCGATCTGGCGGCGGATATGCTGGCGATGTTGCTGGCGTCCCTGGAGGCGGACCGCGAGGCGATTCGCGTTGCTCGTGAGAACAACGACCACAACGCCCTGATCGAGCGCGTTCACCGCTTGCACGGGGCGACGCGTTATTGCGGTGTGCCGCAACTGCGTGCTGCCTGTCAGCGCAGCGAAACCTTGCTCAAGCAACAGGACCCCAAAGCCACCGGAGCGCTGGAAGAACTCGACCGCGCGATCAATCGCCTGGCCGCCCACGCCCGGATCAACGCTTGATGCAGCGCAATGGCGCTGATCTCCACCAGCGCTAATCTCAGTGGGGTCCTGTAAGTCTTGACCACGTTATCCAGGAGGCCACCATGCGCACGATTCTATTCAGCAGCCAGACCTACGACCGCGACAGCTTTCTGAGCTGCGATCTGCCCGCCGGTATTGAACTGCAGTTTCAGTCCGCACGGCTGAGCCTCGACACGGTGGCGCTGGCCGATGCTCACGAGGTGGTCTGCGCCTTTATCAATGATGACCTCAGCGCCCCGGTGCTCGAACGTTTGGCGGCGGGCGGCACACGGCTGATCGCCCTGCGCTCGGCCGGCTACAACCACGTTGATCTGGCAGCGGCAAAGCGCTTGGGACTTTCGGTTGTGCGGGTCCCGGCCTATTCGCCGCATGCCGTGGCCGAGCACGCGGTGGCGCTGATCCTGGCGCTCAATCGCCGCTTGCACCGCGCCTACAACCGCACTCGCGAAGGGGATTTCAGCTTGCACGGGCTGACGGGGTTCGATTTGGTGGGCAAGACCGTCGGCGTGGTCGGCACCGGGCAGATCGGCGCGACCTTCGCCAAAATCATGAACGGCTTCGGCTGCCAGTTGCTGGCCTACGATCCCTATCCGAATCCTCAGGTCGAGGCCCTTGGCGCCCGCTACCTCAGTTTGCCGCAACTGTTGGCCGAGTCGCAGATCATCAGCCTGCACTGCCCACTGAATGAGCAGAGCAAACACTTGATCAACAGCGAATCACTGGCGCACATGCAGCCCGGCGCCATGTTGATCAACACCGGGCGTGGCGGCTTGGTCGACACGCCAGCGCTGATTGACGCACTGAAGGACGGCCAACTGGGTTATCTGGGGCTGGATGTGTATGAAGAAGAGGCGCAGTTGTTCTTCGAGGATCGTTCCGACTTGCCGTTGCAGGACGATGTGCTGGCGCGGTTGCTGACCTTTCCGAACGTGATCATCACCGCGCACCAGGCCTTCCTGACCCGCGAAGCCTTGGCGGCGATTGCCGCGACGACCTTGCAGAACATCGCAGCCTGGGCCGCCGGAACGCCGCTGAATCAGGTCGAGGGTTGATTGCTATCAGGCCTTGGACAACAGGATCATCAGCCCCAGCCAGCCGAAGCCCAGCAAACGCTGCCCCACTGAATGCCCGCGACGCAGCAGGAACCAGACAAAAAACGGCGGCATGAAGAAAATCATCAGTTTCAGCCAGAGCTCCACCGGACGCGGCCCGTTGAGAACCGGTGTTGGTGTGGCGGCCTGAACCTCGGCCGGGCCCTGGGTTTTGCGTTTGCGTCCAAATGCAGCCGGGGTCACCCTTGCCACTTTCTCATCCGCCGGCAAACGCCCGAAAGAAAGCGGTGCTGCTGCAGGCGCTGGCGTCGACGTGGTCGCTTGCACCGTTCCCGCCGGGGCACCGCAATGAATGCAAGCAGGCGCCGTGGAGCTGATGCTCTGCTTGCACTCATAACATTCGATTAACGCCATGTCCGTTCCTTAGAGATGCAAAAGCGGCAGTTTGCCATGAGTCGGTGGGTAATTTGAACCTGATCGAAGGTCATCTGCCCGCGCCATGCTGCGTGCAGGCCCGTGATAGCATACCGCGCATATTTGGAGGACCCATGGTCGAACACGATTTCCGCTACAGCCTGATGAACCCGCAACACACCCTCACCGAATGCCGCGCCCTCGTGCCGGGGCGTTATCAAGTCACCGGCAACGGCGGCTCGATTCGTAATAATGACGTGCTGGTCGTGACCCTCAAAGGTGCCAAGGACTTGTCCATGCGCCTGACCGTTGAAACGGTTCGCCACTTGATCAATCCGCCAGGCCAATGGGTCGCAGTGGCCAGTGGTCCGGTGTTTGGCGAATTGGCGATCCACACCTGGAAAGTCAATTGCGACAGCTGCGCCAAAGAGCTGAGTTTCGAGTTTGCGGTCGACGCCAAGCTGGGCAACAAGGCTGAAAAACCGGCGGCCACCGCGCGGATTGCCGAGCTGGGCTGGACCACCGTTGGCGAGAAGCACCTGTGCCCGAAATGCCAGGAGCCCGCGTAATGAAACGCCTTGCTCTACCCGCAATCGTTGGTGCCAGCCTGATGGGCTGCGCTGCCGAGCCGGTACAACTTGAACAAAATCGCAGCTACATTCTGGAATGGATCGGCGAACGTCCGCTGATGGATTACAGCCACCTGACCATCACCCTGGGTGATGACGGTCGGGCCTACGGTAACGGCGGCTGCAACCATTGGTTCGCGCCGTACACGATAGATGGCGATAAGCTGAGCTTCGGCAAGATCGGCAGCACCCGCAAGCTGTGTGCGCCGGCAGTCATGGAGCAGGAACAGCGCTTCTTGCAGGCGCTGGAAGGCGTGCAGCGCTGGGACGTATCGCCGATCGAGCAGATGCGTTTCTGGCCGGCCGAGGGCAAGCCGTTGCGCTGGTGGCTTGAAGAAGGTTGATCCCTCTGGCTGATCGTTCCCACGTCGAGGCGTGCTGATCGTTCCCACGCTCTGCGTGGGAATGCATCCTGTGACGCTCTGCGTCACGATTTGCGAAGGGACGCGGAGCGTCCCGGGCGGCATTCCCACGCAGAGCGTGGGAACGATCATCATCAGCGGGTCATTTGACCGCCTGCAACGCCTGGAGCTTGGCCATTACCCCCGCCGCTGTCTGCTCGCCCATCAGTTGTTCACGCACCTTGCCCCGGTTATCGATGATGTACGTCACCGGCAGCGCCTCGCTGCGTGGCAATTCAAAAAGATCGGCCGGGTCCGACGCCAGCACCGTGAACTTGATCCCCAGTTTTTCACTGGCGCTTTTCAGCTCTTCACCCTGCACATTGTCGAAATTGACCCCGAACACACCGATCTTTTTGTCTTTCAACTGCTCGGCCAGCACATTCAACTCCGGAATCTCCGTCCGGCACGGGCCACACCATTCGGCCCAGTAGTTGAGCACCACCCATTGTTTGTCCAGGCGTTCGGCGGCGACTTTGTGACCGTTCTGGTCGATGCCATAGTCGTTGCCGCAGCCCCCCAGCATCAACGCGCCAATGATTGCCAATGCCGCTGCCAGTCGCCTTGTCATGTCGTGTTCCTTGTTCAAAATTGAATGCGCCTGCGACCCATCGCCTCGCAAGGTTCTGGATTGCGCGCTGCCCAGTTAGAATAGCCGCCACCTTACGCAAGATGCGACCCGCACATGACCGATCTGACGCTTTATCACAATCCGCGCTGCTCGAAATCCCGCGGTGCGCTCGAACTGCTCGAAGCCCGTGGCCTGGCCCCGACCGTGGTCCGTTACCTGGAAACGCCGCTGGACGCCGCGCAAATCCAGAGTCTGCTGACCAAGCTCGGCATCAGCGCCCGGCAACTGCTGCGCACCGGTGAGGAGGAGTACAAAACCCTCAACCTGGCCGACGCCAGCCTGAGCGAGGCGCAATTGATCGCTGCCATCGCCGCTCACCCGAAACTCATGGAGCGACCGATTCTGGAAGTCGGCGATAAAGCTATCATCGGCCGTCCGCCGGAAAATGTGCTGGAGTTGCTGCCGTGAGCGCACCGTACATTCTGGTTCTGTATTACAGCCGTAGCGGCTCGACCAATGAAATGGCGCGGCAGATTGCCCGTGGTGTCGAACAGGCCGGAATGGAAGCGCGGTTGCGCACCGTGCCGGCGATCTCCACCGAATGCGAAGCCGTGTCGCCGGACATTCCCGACGAAGGCGCGCTGTACGCCAGCCTCGACGATTTGAAAAACTGCGCAGGCCTGGCCTTGGGCAGCCCGACCCGTTTCGGCAACATGGCGGCGCCGCTCAAGTACTTTCTCGATGGCACCAGCAACCTGTGGCTGACCGGCGCCCTGGTGGGCAAACCGGCTGGCGTCTTCACCTCGACCGCAAGCCTGCACGGCGGCCAGGAAACCACGCTGCTGTCGATGATGCTGCCGTTGCTGCACCACGGCATGCTGATCACTGGCCTGCCCTACAGCGAATCGGCCCTGCTGGAAACCCGCGGCGGCGGCACGCCTTACGGTGCCAGCCATCACGCCGGGGCCGATGGCAAACAGGGATTGAACCAGCATGAAGTCGCACTGTGCCGGGCGCTTGGCCTGCGGCTGGCGAAGACTGCACTGAAGCTGGAGGGCTGACATGGCGAAGAAGCCAAAGATTCTGCCCGCCATCGAATGGCTCGAACCGAGAGTCCGGGCGATGCGGGTTGTCAGCCTGTTGTGCTTTTTCGGACTGGTGGGGTTGTTGTGCGTCTACTACCTGCTGGTCGCCGACCTGCATGGCGCGCGGCCGTGGGTGATTCTGCTGATCGAGTTGGTGCCCCTGCTGTTATTGGCGCCGGGGATGATAGTCGGCAGCGCACGCGGGCATTCGTGGATGTGTTTTGTGGTGAACCTGTATTTCATCAAGGGCGCGTTGGCCGCGTATGACCCGAACCGGCAGCTGTTCGGTTTGCTGGAGATGGGCGCAAGCCTGGCGGTGTTTTGCTCGGCGTTGCTGTATGTGCGGTGGCGGTTTCAGTTGAATCGCAAGCTCGCCGGCGAAGGCGAGACTTCCGCTGCCTGACAGATTGCAATCGCCAGCAGGCTGGCTCCCACATTGGACCTGTGTACGCCACAGATCCAATGTGGGAGCCAGCCTGCTGGCGATTGCCGCGACTCGGTCTCAATGATTGACGGTGTACGCGAGCATCATCGAAATCTGGCTCATCGCCCGACCGCCGCTCTGTTCATGCCACTGGTTGAACACATCCTGCACCAACGCCTGATCGCGCAGACTGGTCGGCACCTTGTCGACGATCTTCTGCGCGTTCAACGCTGCGACCACGTCGTAGCTCGGTACAAACGTGTCCTTGCCGACCATGCGCAAGAAGCGCGGCGCCGACAGCCCGCCCAATTGATGCCCGCGTTTTTTCAGGAAGGTCCACAAGCCGACGATGTCGGTCACCGGCCAGTCGGCGATCAATTCGCCAAAGCTGCCCTTTTCATGAGCCACATCCAGAATGAACTGCGCATTGCGCGGCACGCTCTTGAGCTTGCCCAAGTGACGGATGATCCGCGCGTCCTGCATCAGGCGCTCCAGGTGCTCGGCGCTCATCAGCACGACTTTTTCCGGGTCGAACTTGAAGAACACTTCTTCGAAGGCCGGCCACTTGGCATCCACCAGGCTGTGCTTGAGGCCGGCGCGAAACACGCGCAGCGCCATGGTCGAAAGGTAGCGATCATCGCTGATCTTGCGCAATTGCGCCGGGGTCTTGGGAACGGGCAGATGGGCTTCCAGTTCAGCCGCCGAACCGAAGCGGTTCAGACAGTATTCGTGCAGCCACTTGTAATCGCGCATGCCCTCTCCAGATGAATAAGTGAAATAGACCCATGTGGGAGCCAGCCTGCTGGCGATGGCGGTGGGTCAGTCAACAATGATGTGTCTGACCCACCGCCATCGCCAGCAGGCTAGCTCCCACAGTGATTGTGTTTAGAGGTTCACGACATTGACGAACCGCGACGCGGCGGTTTCGTCGATACGCAGGTTGGTGAAGTCGAACAGGTTGCGGTCCGCCAGTTGCGACGGGATGACGTTTTGCAAGCTGCGGAAGATGCTTTCGGTGCGTCCCGGGGTCTTGCGCTCCCACTCCTGCAACATCTCCTTGACCACTTGGCGCTGCAGGTTTTCCTGAGAACCGCAGAGGTTGCACGGGATGATCGGGAATTGCTTTAAGTCCGAGTACGCCTGGATGTCTTTTTCGTTGCAGTAGGCCAGCGGGCGGATCACCACGTTGCGGCCATCGTCGGCGCGCAACTTGGGTGGCATGGCTTTGAGCGAGCCGTTGAAGAACATATTGAGGAAGAACGTCTCGACGATGTCGTCGCGGTGGTGACCCAGGGCCATTTTGGTCGCACCGATTTCGTCGGCGAAGGTGTAGAGCGTGCCGCGACGCAGGCGTGAGCACAACGAGCAGGTGGTCTTGCCTTCCGGGATCAGCTCCTTGACCACTGAATAGGTGTCTTTCTCGACGATGTGGTACTCGATGCCCAGGGTTTTCAAGTAAGCCGGCAGCACTTCTTCGGGGAAGCCTGGCTGTTTCTGGTCCATGTTCACGGCCACGATTTCAAACTTGATCGGCGCGACCTTCTGCAAATGCAGCAGCACGTCGAGCATGGTGTAGCTGTCCTTGCCCCCGGACAGGCAGACCATGACCTTGTCGCCGTCTTCAATCATGTTGAAATCGGCAACAGCTTCACCGGCCTGACGGCGCAGGCGCTTTTGCAGTTTGTTCTGGTTGACCGTGAGTGTGCCCATGACGCGAATCCGTGAATGTGACGAAAGGCCGGCATTTTACGCAAAAACGCTCCGTGGGCGAAGGGCCCACCGTCCACTGTGGGAGCGGGCTTGCTCGCGAAGACGGAGTGTCAGTCGAAACCATATTGCCTGACACTCCGCTTTCGCAAGCAAGCCCGTCCCACAGGGATTGTGGTGACAGACCCCGCAGCGATTAACAGGTCTGTTTACAGCGCGATTTGCTCTAACGCCCCTGCACCTGCGCCGTAAAGACCTTTCTATACTGCGACATAAGGTCGCTGACATATCCAGACCTATTACTTACTTGGCCACTTTGGCCTGTAAGCGCTCCACTGGGGGGCGACGGTAAAAACAAGAGGAGTGACTGGCATGATCCATCACGTAGTGGGGCTCTTCACCCACCCCGACCAGGAATGGAAACAAATCCGTGGCGACCAAGAGGAAAGCATCAGCCACATGTACCTGACTCACACGCTGATTCTGGCGGCGATCCCTGCCGTGTCGGCATTTATCGGCACCACTCAGGTCGGCTGGGTCATTGGCAGCCGGGCTCCGGTGATGCTGACCCATGAAAGCGCGCTATGGATGACAATCATGTCGTACCTGGCGATGCTCGGCGGTGTCGCGGTGATGGGCGCATTCATCCACTGGATGGCCCGCACGTATGACGCCAATCCGAGTCTGGCCCGTTGTGTTGCGTTTGCAACCTATACCGCGACACCGCTGTTCATTGGCGGTCTGGCGGCGCTGTATCCACACATGTGGCTGGGGATGATCGTCGGGACGGCGGCCATCTGCTATACCGTTTACCTGTTGTATGTGGGCTTACCAACCTTCATGAACATTCCATCGGACGAGGGATTCCTGTTTTCCAGTTCAGTGCTAGCCGTAGGCCTGGTGGTGCTGGTGGCCATCATGGCGTTTACCGTTATTGTCTGGGGACTCGGCGTGGGGCCGGTCTATACCAATTAGCAACTCACCCACTAATAACCAGATCTGCCAATACAGGCCGCCGCAAGGCGGCCTTCTAATGCCCAAGCACAAAGAAGGTGACGACCACTCGGCACATCGACGATTCGCAAGGCCCCGGCGTTGCGGCATACTCGACGTCTCTGGAGATCCATCAAGCATGCCCGAGCAACTCAATACCCGCGTCGAAGACTGTTACCAACTCGCCGAATCCTTTTTCAAACGCTCTTTCAAACGCCCCGTGGTGAGCCTCAAGCTGCGCGGGCAAAAAGCCGGTGTCGCGCATTTGCACGAGAACCTGCTGCGCTTCAATCCTCAGTTGTACCGGGAAAACACCGAAGACTTCCTCAAGCAGACCGTGGCCCATGAAGTCGCGCACCTGATCGCCCATCAACTGTTCGGCGACCGCATCCAGCCGCACGGCGAAGAGTGGCAATTGATCATGCGCGGCGTGTATGAATTGCCGCCCAACCGCTGCCACACCTACGACGTCAAACGCCGCAGCGTGACGCGCTATATCTATAAATGCCCGTGCGCCGACAGCGACTTTCCGTTTTCCGCCCAGCGCCATAGCCTGGTGCGGCAAGGGCGGCGGTATTTGTGCCGCAGATGCCGCAGTACATTGGTGTTTAGCGGGGAGATGCGGGTCGAATAGGTCCGATTTGTGGTGTCTGGTCTGGCCTCTTCGCGGGCAAGCCCGCTCCCACACTGGATTTATGTCACGCCGAAAATCCCCTGTGGGAGCGGGCTTGCCCGCGAAGAGGCCGCCACAGGCGCTAGAGAATCACCTGGGCGCGCCGCAATGCTTCAATCCGTTGCGCGCTAAACCCCAACTCCGCCAACACCTCATCCGTATGCTGCCCCAGCGACGCGCCAACATGCCGGGGTTCTGGCAATCCATCTGAAAACTTCAACGGACAAGCCATCTGTGGCTGGGTCGAGCCATCCCCACGCGGCACCTCAGTCACCAGCTCGCGCGCCTTGAGCTGCGGATGCCGCACCGCCTCACCCAGGCTCAATACCGGTTCGACACACGCATCGAGTTCGGCAAACAGGGAACACAACTCGGCAAAGTCGTGCTTCTCGAATTCGGTCTTCAGCGCTTCCTTGAGCTTCTTTTGCTGGGCCGGCTGAGGCGACAAGCCCAGCGCCGACAGCTCCTCCAGCCCCAACGCCGTACACAATTGCTTCATGAAGCCCGGCTCCAGACTGCCCACCGATAACCAGCGCCCGTCCCGCGAGCGGTAATAGTCGTAGAAGCTGCCGCCATTGAGCATTTGATCTTCCCTGCCCGGCTCCACGCCGCACGCCAGGTAACCGGCGCCCGTCATGGCGTTCAGGCTGAAGGCGCAGTCGGTCATGCTCACGTCCAGGTGCTGCCCCACCCCGGATTGTTGCCGGGCGATCACTGCCGCCAGCAGGCCGATGACCCCATGCAGCGAGCCGCCGGCGACATCCGCCACCTGCATGCCCAGCGGCAACGGCCCACTGTCGGCGCGACCGGTGTAGCTCGCCAACCCTGCCAGCGCCAGGTAATTGATGTCGTGGCCGGCGCGATCCTTGTAGGGGCCGGTCTGCCCGTAGCCGGTGATCGACACGTAGATCAGCCTCGGATTGATCGCCTTCAACGCTTCATACCCCAGCCCCAGGCGTTCCATCACGCCGGGACGGAATTGCTCCAGCACGATGTCGTGGTCCGCCAGCAACTGCTTGATCACCTCCAGCGCCTCGGGTTGCTTGAGGTCCAGCGCCAGGCTGCGCTTGTTGCGATTGAGGTAGGCGTGGCTGGCAGACACACCGTGATCGTGCGGCGGCAAGACCCGTAGCAGGTCCATGCGGGTCGGCGATTCGATGCGCAATACCTCGGCGCCCATGTCCGCCAGCAATAACGAGGCAAATGGCCCCGGCAGCAATGTCGAAAAATCCAGAACCTTGAGTGATGCCAGTGGACCGAGCATGAGCAATCTCCGTGAGCGATGCTTCAAGCCTAGGCAGGCAATGGCGTTGCAGCAATCACCTGAAGTGTCAGCGGCTGTGACCGTTACGCTCAAATCCCGGGCATGAAAAAACCCGCCGAAGCGGGTTTCTTCATTGCAGCAAGTCTTACTTGACGTTGCTTGGGGTGGCGCCTTCGGCTACACCCAGGTCGTCTTCAACGCGTTCGTCGGAGATACCGCGACCGCCAGAAGCCAGTTCTGCGTGCATCACGTCAACGTCCAGCTCCTTGACCCACTTGGCCACAACCAGGGTGGCAACCGCGTTACCCACCAGGTTGGTCAGTGCGCGAGCCTCGGACATGAAGCGGTCGATACCCAGAATCAGCGCCAGACCGGCAACCGGCAGGTGGCCAACGGCGGACAGGGTAGCGGCCAATACGATGAAGCCCGAACCGGTCACGCCGGCAGCGCCTTTGGAGGACAGCAGCAACACCACCAGCAGGGTGATCTGGTGCGTGATGTCCATGTGGGTGTCGGTTGCCTGAGCAATGAACACCGCCGCCATGGTCAGGTAGATCGCAGTACCGTCGAGGTTGAACGAGTAACCGGTCGGGATCACCAGACCCACCACGGATTTCTGCGCGCCCAGGCGTTCCATCTTGATCAGCATGCGTGGCAGTACCGATTCCGAAGAAGAGGTACCCAGCACGATCAGCAGTTCTTCACGGATGTAGCGAATCACTTTCAGCACGCTGAAACCGTGAGCGCGAGCGATAGCGCCCAGCACGACCAGTACGAACACGATGCAAGTGATGTAGAAGCAGGCCATCAGTTGACCCAGTTGCACCAGCGAACCCACACCGTAGGCACCGATGGTGAACGCCATGGCGCCCAGGGCACCGAGTGGCGCGAGCTTCATGATCATGTTGATGATGTTGAACATGACGTGCGCGAAGCGATCGATGAAGTCCAGAATCGGCTTGCCGTAGGCACCCAGGCGATGCAGAGCGAAACCGAAGATCACCGAGAACATCAGCACTTGCAGGATATCGCCGGTGGCGAATGCGCCGAAGATAGTGTTCGGGATCACGTTCAGCAGGAAGCCAACGACGCTTTGATCAGCACCGGCCGCGACGTATTGAGCGACTTTGGAGGCATCCAGCGTGGTCACGTCGATGTGCATGCCGGCGCCCGGCTGCACGATGTTGACTACAACCAGACCGACCAGCAATGCAATGGTCGACACGATTTCGAAGTACAGCAGCGCGTAACCGCCGGTCTTGCCGACCGACTTCATGCTCTGCATGCCCGCGATACCGCTGACAACGGTGCAGAAGATGATCGGGGCGATGATCATTTTGATCAGTTTGATGAACCCGTCACCCAGCGGCTTGAGGGCCACACCGGTCTGTGGGTAGAAGTGACCGACCAGGATGCCGATGGCGATGGCAACGATCACCTGGAAATACAGGGATTTGTACAGTGGCTGACGAGTCGTCATTGCAAAGTTCCTCAAGAGTGCCCGGTGACAACATCCATCTGTTGCCCTGAACACTTCAATTGCGAACCCTCCTGCACTGGAGGGATTTGTTTTGTCGAGCTGCGCATCGGCAAGCATCTGCCGGTTGTATCGCAAGGCCCGTGCCACCTTCTGCAAAATCCCCGCAAGCCTTTTGACATCAGGGGTTACAGCTTTTTCATACCACCCATCGGCGAGAACAATGTGGCGGGTTTCCGCCCATCAACCAGACCTCATCCTGCAATTTGGCGGATATCCGCCTTGTTCATCGTCGCGCACCGCGGCTACCATCCGCCGTTCAATGGACGGACCTGCCTCCTATGCGCGAACGCACCATCGCCAGTCATTTCGCCCGTGCCGCCCTTGGTGGCGCAAGACGCCTCGGGTATGACTGTTCCACTCTGTTGCAACAACTGGGCATCAGCTCCGAGGTGCTGGATGAGCCGCGCGCGCGTATTGCCCCTGAGCAGTTCACCCGTTTGATCCAGGGTTTGTGGCTGGCACTGGACGACGAATACCTCGGCTTCGGGCCGGTGCCCAGCAAAACCGGCACGTTCGCGATGATGTGCCATGCCGTGATTCACTGCCGCAATCTGGAAAAAGCACTGCATCGCGGCTTATTATTTTATAGCCTATTCCCCGACGGCCCGCGTCTGACCCTGACCCGCGAAGATGAAATGATCCGCCTGAGCCTCGACGATTCGAAGTTCCAGGACCCGGACCATTTCCTGACCGAAAGCCAATTGATGGTATGGCATCGTCTCGGCAGCTGGCTGATCGGTCAGCGTATCCGGCTGGAACAGGCGACCTTCAGTTATCCAAAGCCGGAGCACGGCGCGGAATACGACTTGCTGTTCCCCTGCCCCATGGTGTTTTCCTCGGCGCAAAGCAGCCTGCTGTTTCACAGTCGTTACTTGAACATGCCGTTGTTACAAGACGAGCGCACCCTCAAGCACTTCCTCGAACACTCCCCCGCCGACCTGCTCTCGCGCCCGGATGACGGCGACAGCCTGAGCAGCCAGTTGCGCCGCTTGCTCAGCCGCGACAGTTCGCGCTGGCCGGACCTCGAAGCCGTGGCGGCACACCTGCACATCAGTCCACAGACCCTGCGCCGGCATTTGCGTGAAGAAGGATCAAGCTTTCAGGAATTGAAGGATCAGTTGCGCCGCGACATTGCGATTTATCATCTGGGGCGTGCGGACCTGTCGTTGCAACAGATCGCCGAGCAGTTGGGGTTTTCCGAACCTTCGGCATTTCACCGGGCGTTCAAGAAATGGACCGGGGTGACGCCAGGGGCTTACCGCGCGCAAGAGAACTGATTTGTTGCGTTGAATCGACTGGCCTCTTCGCGAGCAAGCCCGCTCCCACATTTGATCTCGGGTATCCACAAATAGTGTGGTCACCGAAGATCCCTTGTGGGAGCGGGCTTGCTCGCGAAGAACGATGACGCGGTCTGCCCGACTGAACGACTACGGCGGATCGAGCCTGTCCAGCATCCGGTTCACCGCCAGCTCACCGAGCATCACGACTTGCTGAATCCCCAAAACCGTGTGGCGATGGGAGCCCTCGATCAACCCCGCGAAATTACTCAGCATCACACTCGCCGACGCCAGGGACTCACAGGCGTTGACCAGCAGGGTTTCGTCGTCGGTGTCGGGGTCGACGAAGTAGAGGGTGCTGGGTTTGCGCGGTGCCTCGTTGAGCGCTGCGGGCTTGAGGTAGTAGTCGAGGGCGCGGTCGGCGGCTTCGTTGAATTTTTTCGAATCAGTGGATTCGTAGGGGGAAACGTCGTCGGCGTCGGGTGGGTTGGGTGTGATTTTGAACATGCTTGAATCTCCGTGATTGGTGGAGCCACCACGACCTATCGCTAAACAAGTAAAAGGTGGCGGCTGTACGCAGGTTAGCGATCCGGGACACAGAAACCCCGGGTAGACCCGAAGGTCTCCCACGCACAGCCACCATTACGCAAAGTGCAGAGGAAAAACTGCATTTGAGACTGGAGTGTTACAGCTGCGGGGCATCGGATCGCTAAACCCGATCGCTGATTCGTCAGCGACCCGCAAACGATAGAGTCCACGCCCCAGGCGCACAAGCCAGCGGATTCTGGCGTAGCCGTAGGTTACGGCGCAAGGATGTGTAGCCTGAGTGAGTGTCTGGAGATGTGTTTTAAACAGCGCTGTTTAAAATCAAAAGATCGCAGCCTCGTTGCACTCGACAGCTCCTACAGGGATTTGCGTGCGCCTGTAGGAGCTGTCGAGTGCAACGAGGCTGCGATCTTTTCGGCCAGGCACCCACATCAAACCACCGGAAAATGAATCCGGAACGCCGCCCCGCCCATCGGCGAATCCCCCAGCGTCAGCTTGGCGCTGTAGCTCTCGATGATGTCCTTGACCACTGCCAGGCCAATGCCCTGACCCGGATGTTGCCGGTCCAGCCGCTCGCCGCGCTCGAGGATCCGTGCCCGCTGGTCCGGCGGTACGCCCGGTCCGTCATCTTCAACGCACAGCTCAACGCCGTTCAGGGTTTCGCGCACGCTGATGCGCACTTCGCCCAGGCACAGGCGGTAGGCGTTTTCCAGCAGGTTGCCCATCATTTCCAGCAAGGCTCCCTGCTCGATCGGCACGTAACACGGGTCCGGCAGATCGAAAGCGACGCGCACGGGTTTGTCGCGGTAGACCTTGTCCAGCGTGTCGCACAGGCTTTTCAACACTGGGCGCAGGCGCACCTGATGGCGCACCAGACCGCTTTTGCGCAGGCTGGCGCGTTGCAGTTGATAGCTGATCTGCTGGCTCATGCGTTCGATCTGGTTTTGCAGTACCCGCGCCTGATCGCGGTCTTGCGGGCGTTTGGCCATGTCTTCGCTGACGCCTTGCAGCACGGTCAGCGGGGTTTTCAGGCTGTGGGCCAGGTCGTCGAGGGAGTCGCGGTAGCGGCTGCGCTGTTCCCGTTCGCTGTGTAGCAAACGGTTGAGGGAACCGGTCAGGCGCAGCAGTTCGCGTGGGTGTTGTTCGCTGAGGCTTTCGCGGGCGCCGTTTTCGATTTCGTCGAGTTCCTGACTAAGCCGGCGCAAGGCCTGCAAACCCCAGGTCAAACCGATCCACAGCAAGGCGAGCAGCACCAGCAACGCGGCGCCGAAACCCAGGTAGAGATTTTCGCGCAAGCCTTCGAGGGTCGCTTCGTATTCGCGCACCGGTTGCAGGGCAACGAAGCTGAATGCCGCGTTTTTACCGCCGAGCAGTTTGACTTCGACGTCGTAGACGAAGAACTCCTGACCATTGGCTTCGCGAATGCGCGCAAATTCGCTGCCGAGTCCGTCGTAGCGCGGTTTGTAGTTGAGCATTTCTTCGCGGGTGGCTCTGGAACGCCACACCAGATGCCCTTCACGGTCGTAGATGTAGCCGAGCAAGCGGCTGTCGGTCAGGTTGAAGCGTTCATCGGGCAACTGCACGGGCATTTGCAGGGTGTTGTTTTCCATCCGCGCGGCGGAGATCAGCGTGGTCACGTCCGACGCCAGGCGCTGCTCGATGGAATCCTGTAACGCGAGGCTGAACGCGCCCTGCATCGCGGGCAGCAACGCCAGCATGAACAACACCGCCAGCAAGGTGGCGGCGAGCATCAAACGGACACGAAGGGATCGAATCAAGTGCAGCGCTCATTGAACAGGTAGCCGAGGCCACGCACGGTGTCGATCGGCTTGAAACCGGTCGGGCCTTCGAGTTTGCGGCGCAGACGGCCGACCAGCACTTCGATGACGTTCGGATCGCGCTCATCGTCGTCCGGGTAGAGTTGCTCCATCAGGCGATCCTTGGCCACCACTTGCTGATGATGACGCATGAGGTATTCCAGGATCCGGTATTCGTACGCGGTCAGGGCCAGCGGTTTTTCGTCGAGGGTGGCCTGTTTGCGATTGAGGTCCAGCAGCAGCGGTCCGGCGACGATGGTCGACTGCGTAAAACCGCTGGAGCGGCGCAGCAAGGCGTTCAGGCGTGCGTCGAGCTCCTCGAACTGGAACGGCTTGACCACGTAATCGTCGGCGCCGGCGGCGAGGCCTTCGACCTTGTCCTGCCAGTTGCCGCGTGCGGTGAGGATCAGGATCGGGAAGGTATTGCCGCGTGAGCGCAGCTGACGAATCAAATCGAGCCCACCCATGCCCGGCAGGCCGAGGTCGATCACCGCCAGGTCATGGTTGAACTGCTCGGTCTGGTAGAGCGCTTCTTCAGCATTGGCCACGGACTCGACCACATGGCCGCTTTCCGTCAGGCGGGTTTGCAGGTGATGGCGCAACAGCGCTTCGTCTTCAACGACCAGCAGTTTCATAACGCGCTCCTAGGCAAATCAACATCTCCAAAGCATGGTTTCGCCAGTCAGGTAAGCCGCGCAATCCTCACCGGGCAGGATAGTTCGTAGCTGCCCCAGCAGGTTTTCCTGATGCAGTTTAATGCCATTGTGCGAGACCGACACGTTGTCGTTCGGGTGTGGGACTTTTTAATCCTGTCGCTGGTCTGTCCAAGAGTAAGGCTGGCGAAATTGTCGCCGTTGGCAAAAACAGTGGTGCTCACGCCCCAGACGGTAAAGGCCGCAAGCAGCTTTTTAAGCGAGCCATTGGGGCATTTCCTCATGCGCCATTAGCTTTTGGACACTGGTCAAGGTTACGCACACCACCCTGAACGCACTCTGAACATAAGCTGAATCTCATCCACCCGACGGTTTTGATGACTTTATTGCAGGAGATCCGACCATGCGTGTTTGCCTCGCCCTCCTATTACTGGCCTTGAGCGGGCTTAGCCAAGCCGCGATCAAGACTCAGGAAATCCCCTATCAGAGCCCTGACGGCACCCACCTGATCGGCTATTACGCTTACGACGACGCGATCAAAGGCCAACGACCTGGCGTGGTGGTGGTGCACGAATGGTGGGGACTCAATGACTACACCAAACGCCGCGCCCGCGACTTGGCCGGCCTGGGCTACAGCACCCTGGCCATCGACATGTATGGCGACGGTAAGAACACCGAACATCCCAAGGACGCCATGACCTTCATGCAGGCGGCGGTTAAAGACAGTGCCGCGTCCAGTGCGCGCTTCAAGGCCGGGCTCGACTTGCTGAAGAAACAGGCGCAGACCGACCCGAATAAAATCGCCGCCATCGGTTACTGCTTCGGTGGCGGCGTGGTGCTGAATGCGGCGCGCCAAGGCGTGCCATTGGCCGGTGTCGTGAGCTTCCACGGCGCGCTGGCGACCCAGACGCCAGCGACACCGGGGAGCGTGAAGGCGAAAATCCTGGTGGAGCATGGCGCTCTGGACAGCATGGTGACGGCGGACAATGTGGCGGCGTTCAAGGCTGAAATGGACAAGGCCGGGGCTGACTACAAGTTCGTCAGCCTTGAAGGCGCCAAGCACGGGTTCAGCAATCCGGATGCAGATCGCTTGAGCCATGGCGATCACGGCGGGCCGGACATTGGCTATAACAAATCGGCGGATGAAAAATCCTGGGCGGACATGCAGGCGTTTTTCAAGAAGATTTTTGGCTGATCGGACAGACCGAGGCGCGGCCATCGCGGGCAAGCCCGCTCCCACACTGGATCTATATTGCAACACAAATCCATGTGGGAGCGGGCTTGCCCGCGATGGCCGCGCCTCGGTTTGAACCTTTGCACTACCCAGCCCGAGAGCAACCCGGCAAAATGCCCGACATGAATTCCGTCCCCGCCCTGCCCGTATGCTGCACCCCACTCGATGCCCATTGGCCGCTGCCGTTTGTGCTGCCCGATACCGTGCTGTTGAGCACTCACTTCGATACCGCGCAACTGGCCAGCGATGATTTCCAGCGCAGCGCCATCGAGCCGCCAGCGAGCATTCAGCGCTCGGTCGCCAAGCGTCAGGCCGAGTTTCTCGCCGGGCGTGTTTGTGCACGCGCCGCGTTGCAACAACTGGAAGGGCTGAGTTTCATCCCGGCCATCGGTGACGATCGTGCCCCGGTGTGGCCTGCGCATATAAGCGGCTCCATCACCCACAGCACCGGCCGTGCGGCGGCGATTGTGGCGAAGAAAAGTGATTGGCGCGGTTTGGGGATGGACCTGGAAAACCTGCTCAACCCGGAACGGGCCGAGCGCCTGGCCGGGGAAATCCTTATACCGGCGGAGATGCAGCGCATGGCAGCCGGTGCTCGCGATCAGTTGGCGCTGCTGGTGACGCTGACATTTTCGGTGAAGGAAAGCTTGTTCAAGGCGCTGTATCCGATTGTCCAGCAGCGTTTTTATTTTGAGCACGCTGAAGTGCTGGAGTGGAGTGAGACTGGTGAAGTGAGGTTGCGCTTGCTGACGGATTTGTCCGCCGAGTGGCGCAACGGCACTGAGCTGGACGCGCAGTTTGGGATCAAGGATGGGCAGCTGTTGAGTCTGGTAAGCATCAAGGCCTGAGGATTTTCGGTGCGTGTACTGGCCTCATCGCGAGCAAGCCCGCTCCCACACGATCTACGCAGCACCTG
Organism: Pseudomonas sp. DR48; assembly: GCF_019823085.1. NCBI lineage: Bacteria > Pseudomonadati > Pseudomonadota > Gammaproteobacteria > Pseudomonadales > Pseudomonadaceae > Pseudomonas > Pseudomonas sp. DR48. Next base: position 248,128 of record NZ_CP081946.1, read on the forward strand.
AGATCCCTGTGGGAGCGGGCTTGCCCGCGATGAGGCCCTAAAGAACACCAACAATCTCAGCGCCTCTCCTGACTCCTCGGCCAACTCAGGCTGAAACACGCCCCGCCCAGGCTTTTGCTCTTGCTGATCAACGCCCGCCCGTCATGCCAATGGATGATCCGTCGCACGATCGACAGGCCCAGACCATGCCCACCCGAGGCGCGAGTTCGGCTGTCATCGAGGCGCAGGAACGGCGTGAAGATTTTCTCCCACGCCGACTCCGGCACGCCCGGCCCATCATCTTCGATGTCCACCCGGCAACGCTGCTGCCCAACCTGATAACTGACAGTCACCCGCGACGACGCATGGCGCATGGCGTTGCTCACCAGGTTCTGCATCGCCCGGTGTAGATAGCGCGGCTCGGCTTCAACCCAGGCGTCATCACAATCGGCAGCCGACAAACACAAACCACGCTGCACGGTGACATCGGCGCGCAATGGCGCCAGCTCCTCGATCACCTGAGTCACCAGCGCATCCAGGTCGATCCGTTGAAAATTCAGCGCCGGCGAGCCCTGCTCCAGCCGCGCGTACGTCAGCATCTCATCGACCAGTTTGTCGAGGTCCTCGATGTCATGGTCCATGCCTTCAAGGTATTTCTCCAGCGCCTGCGGCGTGGTGGCCGAGCCGATCATCTCCAGGCCGAAACGCAGGCGCGCCACCGGTGTGCGCAATTCGTGGGAGACCGCGCGCACCAGTTCACGCTGGATGGCCAGCAACTGCTGCAAGTGCTCGGCCATGCCGTTGAACGCCGAGGCCAGGCGCCCCACCGAATCGGCGCCACGTGCCGGCACACGGGTTTCCAGGCTGCCTTTGGCAATGCGCGTGGCGGCGGCTTCGAGGCCACGCAAGCGGCGCTCCAGTTGACGCACCAATAGATAGACGATCAAACCGATCAGGCTCAACCCCAGGGCCGCGATCAACACCAGCCATTCCGGCGGATACGGATTCATCTGATACAGCGGGCCGATTTCCAGCACCCACGGCGTGCCGACCATGCCGGCGAACACCCGGATCGAATCGCCGCCCTTGCCCAGCGCCATCACCGTGTCGCCCTCGGAGATGCGGCGGCTCTGGTCCTCGTCCATGTCCGCCTGGTCGACGGTGACCAGGCGCAGGTCGAAACCAAAACCTTTGTCTTTCTTCAATTGCGCCAGACGCTTGGGCTGTTCGGCCACCGGTACGCGCACCAGTTCGTCGGCCAACAGATAAATGGTGGCCCGCGCCAGTTGCTCACTGATCTGCTGGACTTCACCCGTGAGAACGAGCTGTTCCTTCTCGCTGACCAGACGGTAAACCTTCGCCGCATGCGGGCCGGTCTGTTCCACCAGCGCTTGGCCACGCAGCACGCGGGTGCGCTGAGTGAGGTCGAGGTCGGTCTGGGCGAAGGTGTTCAACGCCAATGGAATGCCGAGCAAGCGTTCCCACACCAGCAAGGCCCGGTGGCGCTCGGTATCGTTCATCGGTTGCAGGTTGTCGGCCATCAGCGAAAAGGTGCCGTGGGCCAGGCGCTCGCGGTATTGCTCGCTGCGCACCTGATTGAGCAAATGCAACGCCAGCACGCCCAGCACAGCCACCAGAATCAGCGCCGCGCACATGCCGCCGTAGATGCGCAGGAAGATCGAGTTCACGGGGTGCAGGCTTCCGGAACGAACAGATAACCCTTGCTGCGGATGGTTTTGATCAGTCGCGGATGATCCGGGTCGTCGCCGATTTTGGGACGTATGCGCGAGATGCGCACGTCGATGGAGCGGTCCTGGCCGTCATAGCCGATGCCGCGCAGCGCGGTGAAAATCTCTTCCCGGGACAGGATTCGGCCCGCGTTGGCCACCAGCAACCACAGCAGGTCGAACTCGGCGCTGGTCAGTTCGATACCGCTGTCATTGAGCCAGGCTTCGCGCAGCGCGTTGTCCACCACCAGCGGACCGAACTGCAGGCGCCGTTGTTTTTCCGGGGCCACCTCAGGGGCTTCACTGCGGCGCAACAGCGCCTGGATCCGTGCCAGCAACAGACGCGGGCGCACCGGTTTGCACACGTAATCGTCGGCACCCAGGTCGAGGCCAAGAATTTGATCGGTGTCGTCGGTGCGGGCGGTGAGCATCAGGATCGGGCCGTCATATTTGTCGCGCACCTTGCGGCAGATGCTCAGGCCGTCTTCGCCCGGCAGCATCAGGTCGAGGATCACCAGGTCCGGCTTCTCGTTGATGATGCGCGCAGCGGCCAGCGCGCCATTGCCTTCGATCGACACGCGCAGGCCGTTGGCTTCCAGATATTCGCGGGTCAGTTCGGCCAGACGCTGGTCGTCCTCCACAATCAATACCTGCCAGGCTTCTTGCTCCACGGTGACCTCTGCTTGCCAACAACACTTATAAGGAAGGATCCGCCCGTCTTTTTGTAATGATTGGGGAGGATAAGAATGCGTACGCACTGGCCGATTGTATAAACGCCGAACGCCGAGAACACAAGCCGACAGATGCGTTCGGACAAGCGGATTTTTTGTGATAGGGTTCGCGCCCTTAAAAATCCGAATGACTGTTTTCAATCGCTGAAAATCAGTGGAAAACGGTTCGCTCCAGCTAGGTCGCGGCCTACACGCCCGTTCCACGTTTCACACACAATTTACGCACAGGTTTATCCACAGGTAGTACGTTGCAACACCCTCCAAAACGCATTATCTTGTACCTCGGCGCGAAAAAAACCCTACATGTAGGGTTTTAGCTTAAAAGCCCAACCACATTTCAGACCTGAAACTCAAGCGCTTTATTGCGTGTTGCAGGTTGAACCAAGCACGAATTTACAAGCCCAAACCGCGTGCGCGGATGGCACCGTTTTTCCAGGCCTGAACGGTCAGAACGGTACGGGTGTTGCAGTCATAACTGGCACCCTGAAAGGAATCCGGCTTCGAGCCCAGGCTCGCGGCCAAAGACTTCGGCAAGGAAGCGGCATCATTAGCCTTTTTCCTACTGTCTCGAAGTTGTTATACCCGGCATCTCGTCGGTTGTAGTGCTTCAGGACAGAACGGTGGGCACCGTGATGGTGCCCAAACAAACATAGAGAATGTGGAGACAACCCCCCATGCAAACCGACACAACTCGCGAGAACCCGCAGGGCACCTTGCCGCAGGCCGCTGATTCGACTTCGGATCTGTCCGCCACCGCGCCTGGTCAACTGCGCGTGATCAAGCGTAACGGCACTGTCGTTCCTTACACCGATGACAAGATCACCGTCGCGATCACCAAAGCGTTTCTCGCAGTTGAAGGCGGCACCGCTGCCGCCTCGTCGCGAATCCATGACACCGTTGCCCGCCTGACCGAACAAGTCACCGCGACCTTCAAGCGTCGCATGCCATCGGGCGGCACCATCCACATCGAAGAAATCCAGGACCAGGTCGAACTGGCCCTGATGCGTGCCGGCGAGCAGAAAGTGGCTCGCGACTACGTGATCTACCGTGACGGCCGTTCCAAAGAACGCGCTGCCCACGCACCGGCCGAAGAAGCCGTCAACGCTCACCCGTCGATCCGCATCACCCGCGCCGATGGCACCTTTGCTCCGCTGGACATGGGCCGCCTGAACACCATCGTCACCGAAGCGTGCGAAGGCCTGGAAGAAGTCGACGGCGACCTGATCCAGCGCGAAACCCTGAAGAACCTGTACGACGGCGTGGCCCTGACCGACGTCAACACCGCCCTGGTGATGACCGCCCGTACTCTGGTCGAGCGTGAGCCGAACTACTCGTTCGTGACCGCCCGCCTGCTGATGGACACCCTGCGTGCCGAAGGCCTGAGCTTCCTGAACGTCGCCGAAAGCGCGACCCACCACGAAATGGTCGACCTGTACGCCAAGGCCCTGCCTGCGTACATCGCCAAGGGTATCGAGTTCGAATTGCTGAACCCGGTCCTGGCCACGTTTGACCTGGAAAAACTCGGCAAGGCGATCAACCACGAGCGCGATCAGCAGTTCACGTACCTGGGCCTGCAAACCCTGTACGACCGTTACTTCATCCACAAGGACGGTATCCGCTTCGAACTGCCGCAGATTTTCTTCATGCGCGTGGCCATGGGCCTGGCGATCGAAGAGAAGAACAAGGAAGACCGTGCGATCGAGTTCTACAACCTGTTGTCGTCCTTCGACTACATGTCCTCGACCCCGACCCTGTTCAACGCCGGCACCCTGCGTCCACAGCTGTCGAGCTGCTACCTGACCACCGTGCCGGATGACCTGTCCGGCATCTACCACGCGATCCACGACAACGCCATGTTGTCCAAATTCGCTGGCGGCCTGGGCAACGACTGGACACCGGTTCGTGCACTGGGTTCGTACATCAAGGGCACCAACGGCAAATCCCAGGGCGTTGTACCGTTCCTGAAAGTGGTGAACGACACCGCCGTCGCCGTTAACCAAGGTGGCAAGCGCAAAGGCGCTGTCTGTGCCTACCTGGAAACCTGGCACATGGACATCGAAGAGTTCATCGAGCTGCGCAAGAACACCGGTGACGACCGTCGTCGTACCCACGACATGAACACCGCCAACTGGATCCCTGACCTGTTCATGAAGCGCGTCTTCGATGACGGCAAGTGGACCCTGTTCTCGCCATCCGAAGTGCCTGACCTGCACGACCTGACCGGCAAGGCTTTCGAAGAGCGTTACGAGTACTACGAAGCCCTGACCGAATACCCAGGCAAGGTCAAATTGTTCAAGACCATCCAGGCCAAAGACCTGTGGCGCAAAATGCTGTCCATGCTGTTTGAAACCGGCCACCCATGGCTGACCTTCAAAGACCCGTGCAACCTGCGCAGCCCGCAGCAGCACGTGGGCGTGGTCCACAGCTCGAACCTTTGCACCGAGATCACCTTGAACACCAACAAGGACGAGATCGCCGTTTGCAACCTGGGCTCGATCAACCTGCCGAACCACATCGTCAACGGCAAGCTGGACACCGCCAAGCTGGAACGCACCGTGAACACCGCCGTTCGCATGCTCGATAACGTGATCGACATCAACTACTACTCGGTGCCGCAAGCGAAGAACTCCAACTTCAAGCACCGTCCGGTCGGCCTGGGCATCATGGGCTTCCAGGACGCGCTGTACCTGCAGCACATTCCTTACGGTTCCGACGCTGCCGTCGAGTTCGCCGACAAGTCGATGGAAGCGGTCAGCTACTACGCGATCCAGGCTTCCTGCGACCTGGCCGACGAGCGCGGCGCCTACGAGACGTTCCAGGGTTCGCTGTGGTCCAAAGGCATCCTGCCGCTGGATTCGCAACAGATCCTGATCGAACAGCGTGGCCAGAAGTACATTGATGTTGACCTGAACGAATCCCTGGACTGGGCACCAGTTCGTGCCCGTGTACAGAAAGGCATTCGTAACTCCAACATCATGGCCATCGCACCGACCGCGACCATCGCCAACATCACTGGCGTATCGCAGTCGATCGAACCGACCTACCAGAACCTCTACGTGAAATCGAACCTGTCGGGCGAATTCACCGTGATCAACCCGTACCTGGTTCGCGACCTGAAGGCTCGCGGTCTGTGGGACGCGGTCATGATCAACGACCTGAAGTACTACGACGGTTCGGTGCAGCAGATCGAGCGCATCCCGCAAGAACTCAAAGAGCTCTACGCGACTGCGTTCGAAGTGGACACCAAGTGGATCGTTGACGCGGCAAGCCGTCGTCAGAAGTGGATCGACCAGGCTCAATCGCTGAACCTGTACATCGCCGGCGCCTCGGGCAAGAAGCTGGACGTGACCTACCGCATGGCTTGGTACCGTGGTCTGAAAACCACTTACTACCTCCGTGCCCTGGCCGCGACCAGCACCGAGAAGTCGACCATCAACACCGGCAAACTGAACGCTGTTTCCAGCGGCGGCAACCACGGTGAAGATTCGGTCCTGGCAGCTCCAGCCGGTCCTGCTCCAGTACCGAAGGCTTGCGCCATCGACGAGCCGGATTGCGAAGCTTGCCAATAAGCTGAACCGGTGAGCGCTGAAAGGCGCTGACTCGAAAACCCCCGATCAGTCCTCTGGACTGTCGGGGGTTTTCTTTTACCTCAAGGAAAGTGGCGGCCGGGCTGACGCCTTCGCGGGCAAGCCCGCTCCCACTGTGATCGCATTTCTCTGGGCCACCCCGGTCGCCTGTGGGAGCGGGCTTGCCCGCGAAGAGGCCTGCACATACCACCAAAACTTCGGCACCACATAAATAATCCCGGCAAAAAAAAACCCCTCTTGCGAGGGGTTCTTTATGCAGCGCTAACCCGCATCAGGTCATCTGAATGATGGTCTGCATGATGGTGCTCTGGGTGGAGATGGTCTTGGCGTTCGCCTGGTAGTTGCTCTGCGCCTTGATCAGGTTGACCAGTTCGTTGGTCAGGTTGACGTTGGACTCTTCCAGGGAGTTGGACTGGATGGAGCCCAGGGTCCCGGTTTCCGGAGCGTCATAGCCCGGGATACCCGAGGCGTAAGTCTCTTTCCAGCTGGTACCGCCAATCGCTTGCAGGCCTTGTTCGTTAGTGAAGCTGGCCAGCGCAACCTGGCCGATGGCCTTGCTCTGGTTGTTGCTGAAGTTGGCGAACAGGGTGCCGGTGCCGTCGATGGTCAGGTTGGTGATCTGGCCAGTGGCGTAACCGTCCTGGGTCGGGATGGAACGGGCGGTGTCAGCGTTGTACTGGGTAGTCTTGGCCAACGAAATGGTTACGCCTGCCGGGTTGGCGGCGGCACCGTTGGCTGTCCAGACGCCATTGGTCACGGTGCCTGGTACCCAGTTGTTCAGCTTCAAGTCAGTGCTGATGACTCCAGGGGGCGTGCTGACCTGAGTCAACTTGCCGCCAGAGTCGAACGACAGTGTCGAAGCGACCGGGGCAGTGACTTTCGGGTCGCTGCCGGTAGCATCCGGGTTACGACCATCGACCAGGGTATAAACCTTCCAGGTGTTGCCAGCCGTTTTCACCATGTACTGATCCATGGTGTGCTGGTTGCCCTGGCTGTCATAGATCGGAGTGCTGAACGACTTGGTGTAGGTCGCCGTCAGTGTCGGGTCGAACTTGCCCGCCGGGACGGTATCGTCGATGACCGGAGCCGTCGAGTTCAAGTTGATCGTCGATGCCACAGCCGAAGTGGACTTCGGCGCCAGGTTCGAGGTGTCCAGTTTCAGGTCAGTCAACACGCCGTTGATGATCTTGCCGTTGGCATCCACGCCGTAGCCTTGCAGGCGGGACGTGTAATCGGTGTTGGTGATGAAGCCGTCCTTGTCGACCTTGAACGTACCGTTACGGGTGTAGGACACCGAACCGTTATTGCTCAAGGCGAAGAAACCCGAACCGTTGATGCCCATGTCCAGCACGTTACCGGTGTTGTTGATGTCACCCTGGGTGAACTGCTGGGACACGTTGGCCAGGCGCACGCCGCTGCCGACCACTTTGCCGCCGCTGCCGAGTTTGGTCGCCGAGTAGACGTCTTCAAATTCAGTGCGGGAGGATTTGAAACCGGTGGTCGCGACGTTGGCGATGTTGTTACCGGTCACGTCCAGTTGTTTGTTGGCTGCATAGAGACCGCTAAGGCCGATATTGAAAGACATATTCCACTCCTTTGTGCCGGGTTAGTCGGCTCTATATACCAATGGTTTGAACTTTGGACAGGGCGACGGGGCCCAGGCCCGCCAGGTTGAGCGTCAGCTCGCCGCCGGTCTGGCTCAAGGTTACGCTGTTGACGGTGGCCGGCAGGTAAACCGCCAGGTCCGTCGCCGTGCCGTTGACCGGTGCACTGGCCTTGATGGTGTAGGCGCCGACCGGAACGGGATTGCCGCTCGAGTCCTTGCCATCCCAGGTAAAGCTGGAACTACCGACCGCACGGGTGCCCAGATCGATGGTTCTGATGGTTTTGCCAGTGCTGTCGGCAACGGTCACGGTGCCGCTGGCGATGGACGACGTCAGGTTGACCGAGCCGTTGACGGCCTTGGTCGGATCATCGACCTGGATGTTGTTGGTCTGCACGATCACGGAACGGCCGACCAGGGAAGACGCCTGCAACGCTTGCGAAGAGCTGTAGTTGCCGGCAATCGAGCTGACCGTGCTGTTGAGCGTGGTGATGCCTTCCAGGCTGCTGAACTGGGCCAACTGGGCGACGAACGCGCTGTTGTCCTGCGGGTCCAGCGGGTTCTGGTTTTTGAGCTGGGTCACCAGCAATTGCAGGAACGCATCCTTGCCCAGCGCCTGACCACCCGTCGCGCTGTTGGTCGCGGAGGCAATGCCGCCCGACGTGGAGCTGCTGGACTTGACGGAAGAGTTCGCCAGAATGTCATTGACGCTGAGGCTGCTGGTGGAATCGGTAACACTCATCTGAGTTGCCCCTTATCACTGACCTAGAGTCAGGACCTTTTGCATCATGGTTTTGGCGGTGTTCATCATTTCGGCGTTGGTCTGGAACGAACGACTGGCGGAAATCATGTCGGCCATTTCTTCCACGACGTTGACGTTCGGGTAGTAGACGTAGCCCTTGGCGTCGGCCGCCGGATGGTTCGGCTCGTAACGCGCCTCAAGGTTGCTCTGATCCTCAACCACGCCCAGCACTTGTACGCCTTGACCGGCCGCGTCCTGGTTCTGGAACAGCGAATCACTGCCGCCGCTCTGGCCGCCCTGGAACATGGTGGCGAACACGGGGTGACGGGCGCGATAGGTCTGGTCGATGCTCGACGAAACGGTTTCGGCGTTGGCGATGTTCGAAGCCACGGTGTTCAAGCGAGTGGTCTGGGCACTCATGCCGCTACCGGCAATGTTGAAAACACTGGATAGAGACATGATTTACTCTCCGCGCAGGGCTGACATCAGCCCTTTGAATTTGCTGTTGAGCAGGGTGAAGCTGGCCTGGAAGCCGACCGCGTTTTCCGCGTAATTCGACTGTTCCAGTTGAGCGTCCACGGTGTTCTGGTCGATCGACGGTTGCATCGGGGTGCGATACATCAGCGATTCGTCGCCGTTACCCAGGCCTTGTGCTTCGATATGACGGTTGTTGGTCATGTTCAAGGCAAAGGTGCCGCCGTTGGTTTTCTCGTTCTGTGCAGCGAGCACTTTGGAGAACTCCAGATCCCGAGCCTTGTAGTTCGGGGTATCGGCGTTGGCAATGTTGTTGGCCAGGACTTCGGCACGCTGGGCGCGAAAGCCCAAGGCTTGTTCGTGGATACCGAGCGCTTTATCGAAGCTGATGCTCATGTCGGGAAACCTTCGGGTGACCTGATTTTCGTAACAGAGACTTAGCAAGCGGCGTGCCAATTCAAAAAAGCCCGTAAACCGGGGCTTTGCGGGGTGGTGGCAAGACGGCAATGCCAGAAAAGCGGCAACCGGTTTCCGCCGTCTGCCGCTTTTCTGCCGCTTTCCCACCGGCAGCACCTATTCGAATGTGGGAGCGGGCTTGCTCGCGAAGGCGGGGTGTCAATCAAAGCAGATGTCGACTGACACGACGCCTTCGCGAGCAAGCCCGCTCCCACATTTGAATTGGAGTGTTTGCGGGATATCGACAGGCACAAAAAAACGGGAGCCCCTGAGGACTCCCGTTTTCATGTGTGCCGCCAATCCATCACTTCGCCTGGTAAATGATCCCCGGGCTGCACTGGACCATCTGGTAGTGATCCGGCAAACCGTTCAGCGCTTCGGAGGCGCCGAGGAACAGATAACCGCCGGGCTTGAGGGTGCTGTGAATGCGCAACAGGATGTCTTTCTTCACCTCGGCGGAAAAGTAGATCAACACGTTGCGGCAGAACACGATATCGAACTTGCCCAGGGCCGCGTAGCTGTCGAGCAGGTTGAACGAGCGAAACTCCACACGGCTCTTGATCGGCGCCTTGATGGCCCAGCGTCCCGGCCCCTTGGGGTCGAAATAACGCTGAAGGCGTTCGGGCGACAGGCCACGGCCGATGGCCAGGCTGTCGTACTCGCCGGTCTTGCAGTTGGTCAGCATGGTGCCGGACAAATCAGTGGCAACGATCTGCACACCCATTTTCAACTGGCCCATGTTGACCCGCTCGAACTCATCGATGGACATCGACAGCGAATACGGTTCCTGACCCGACGAGCACGCCGCCGACCAGATCCGCAGACGTTGGCCGGGGGCCGCCTTGATCGCTTCGGGCAGCACCTTGTTCTTCAAGACTTCAAACGGATAGGTGTCACGAAACCACAGGGTTTCGTTGGTGGTCATGGCATCCACCACCATCTCGCGCAAACCACTGCGCGGCTGGGTCTGAATGCGCTGGACCAGTTCACCCAACGACTTGATACCCTGCTGTTCCATCAGTTTGTTGAGACGGCTCGAGACCAGGTATTGCTTGTTTTCACCGAGCAAAATGCCACAGGCTTTTTCCAGGAATACCCGGAACTGTTCGAAATCCAAATTACCCGTAGACAAAGATACCGCCTCTTAAATCGTGTTGAACCGCCAGGGACAAAAGGCCCCTAGCTGATATCTGCTGCTTTGATCCGGTCGACTACCCGGGATGCCAGGTCATCAGGGCGGAATTTGGCAAGAAAGTCATCAGCACCGACTTTCTTGACCATCGCCTGATTGAATACGCCCGACAACGAAGTATGCAGGATGATATGAAGCTTTTGCATGCGCGGGTCGGCGCGGATCTCCGCCGTAAGGGTGTACCCGTCCATTTCCGGCATCTCGATGTCGGAAATCATCATCAGGAACTCTTCTTCCGGCTTCTTGCCCTCGTCGACCAGCTTGCGCAGGTATTCCAGCGCTTGCCGACCGTCGTTCAACGCCACCACTTCGACGCCGACCGTTTGCAGGCAGCGCGTCACTTGCTTGCGCGCCACCGATGAGTCATCGACCGTCAAGACCCGCAGCGACAATGCTTTGTGCTGGGTTTCGACATCCACCACGCCGACCGAAATCGCTTCCGGTGTCGGCGCCACTTCCGCCAGCACTTTCTCGACGTCGATGATTTCGACTAGCTGATTGTCGACCCGAGTCACAGCGGTCAGGTAATGATCGCGCCCGGTGCCCTTGGGAGGCGGATGAATTTCCTCCCAGTTCATGTTGACGATGCGCTCCACCGAGCGCACCAGGAAACCCTGGGTCTTGGTGTTGTACTCCGTAATGATCACAAACGGATTGCTCTGATCCTTAAGCGCGCCGGAGCCGGTTGCCATTGCCAGATCAAGAATCGGAATGGTCGCCCCTCGGATATTTGCTACACCGCACACGACAGGACTGGACTTGGGCATCAGGGTCAGCTTGGGGCATTGCAGCACCTCACGAACCTTGAACACGTTGATCCCATACAGCTGCTGGCCGTCAAGACGGAACAACAACAGCTCAAGGCGATTCTGCCCCACCAGTTGCGTGCGCTGGTTTACCGCATCCATTACACCAGCCATGCACAGACTCCTACACCAACGCTAAGTGTGTTGCGACGCCCATTCATTGCTAAACGGCACGGCGCTTGCTTTTTAACTCTTATGAACACAGAACCGACATTTTTCCGACGCCTGACATCAACTTCCCGCAAATTGCTTTGTGCGATATCGGCCGTTTGCCTGTTCAACGCTGGCAGCCCTGCCCTTGCTGACGCGGTTACCTTGCCTGACATGCTTATCGGCGTCACTCAGGGCTTTCTTGAGTTCACCGTAGAAGACTATTTGGCTACCAGTCAAACCGAAGGCCGCTACGAAATCGAAGTCAACCGACTCGATCCACGTATGCATATGCCCATGTGCGACAAGGAATTGACAGCCACTCTGGAGAGCCCGGCGACTCCGATCGGACGGGTCACGGTCAAGGTTCGCTGTGATAGCTCATCGCCTTGGACCGTGTTCGTACCCGCTCAAGTCCGCCTGTTTCGGGACGTTGTCACGACCACTCGGCCGCTCAAGCGCGCCGGTATCATCGAGCCCAGCGACGTGATGCTGCGCGAACGCGACATCAGTCTGATCAACCAGGGTTATTTCACCGCGCTGGATCAAGCCATTGGACAAAAACTTACCCGACCAACGGTCGCCGATCAGGTCCTGACGCTGGTCCATCTGGAACAGGCGGAAGTCATCAGCAAGGGCGACCAAGTGGTGATTACCGCGCGCAGTGGTACGCTCAGTGTGCGCATGCCCGGCGAAGCGCTGTCCAACGGCGGCTTGCGTGAACAGATTCGAGTGAAAAACCTTAATTCCAACCGGGTCATCAAGGCGCAGGTGATCGCGCCAGGCCAAGTGGAAGTGGCTATGTAGATATCTCTGGCTCTATGGGTGAAGAGATGGCGCGTTGCCCGGCGGTTCCCTAAACTGTGCACCAGGCAGGACAAGCACTGGCACTTGCACGCTCATTGATAAATGGGCCTAAAGTTTTTGCAGGGAGAGCCGAAAACATGGCAAGCGTCCAAATACCCAGAGGTTTTTTATCATGGTCATCGATTTCAGCCGTTTAAACAGCTCCTCGCCACTTACCGGCAGTACGCGTACCAGCGCCGCGAAGGAAACAGCCGAAGCCGGCAAATCCGCGCCGCTGAATACCCCGGCCGAACAGGCCAGTACCGTCACAAGCGGGGAATCGGTACACCTCAGTAATGAGGCTCAACAGTTGCAGAAGGTCACTGACAAGCTGCGCGATCAGCCTGCCGTCGACAACGCCCGCGTGGCAGAGTTGAAAGCAGCAATCGCCGATGGCAGCTATAAAGTCGACAGCAACCGTGTAGCCAGCAAACTGCTCAACTTCGAAGCCCAGCGCTAGGCCATTGCCTGCGCCAGGCTTTTGGACGCTTAAACCCCAAGGCCAGCCATGCACGATACTAATTTACTGCAACTGATCATCGACGACTTTGCCCCGGCGCAACACTTGCTGGAGTTACTGCAAACCGAGTCCCTCGCCTTGCATGGTCGTGACATGCAACTGCTCGAGGAGATTCTCGCGCAGAAACAGGCACTGATCGTTTTGCTTGACCAGCATGGCCGCAAGCGCAGTGAAATCCTCGCCAGCCTCAACCTGCCGCTCGATCGCACAGGCCTCGAGCAACTTGCCAGCCATTCCAGCATTGGCGAACAGTTGCTGGCACAGAGCGATGTACTGACTGACCTCCTGGCTCAGTGCCAGGCTGCGAACGCCAGTAACGGCCAGTCCATTCTGGTTCAGCAAGCCGCTACGGCCAATCAGCTGAAAATCCTCACCGGCGGCGAACCACCCGCACTTTATGATGCTCGCGGATCCACCGCCAAGCTTGCGAAGCCGCGCCCGCTCAGTCAGGCTTGAGCCTTTGCATCGACACGCCCTATCAAGACACGAAACATGCTGGCAAAATGCTGGCTCGCCGTAGTCATTTTTTGCCTGGAGATTGATTAACCGTGTTCAATACCCAAAGCGCGGAAGACGCCCCGCAGCCACCCAAGGTGCTTACCACACCTCTGGAAATCTCCAGCAACCTGCGCCAGCTTCAGGACAGCCATGACCCACTGATCATCACGTTCCATGAGCGCACCCAGCGCTTTCAGAGCTATCTGGTGGACGTTGATCGCGACCGCAACATGATCGCCCTGGATGAAATGATCCCGCGTGACGGAGAACGGTTTCTGCTGGCCGGAGAACCGTACAAAGTTGAAGGCTTCCACGACGGTGTGCGCATCGCCTGGGAAAGCAATGGCGCGCTGACCATCGATGAGTCCGGCGATACTCGCTGCTATCGTGGCCCCCTGCCCGCTGAAGTGGTTTATCACCAGCGCCGCAATGCGTTCCGTGCAGCGTTGAAACTGGCGCAACTGGTCAGCGTCGAACTGGGTGGCGACAAACTCAAGTCGAGCCTGGGCGGCAAGCTGCTGGACATCTCGGCCACCGGCTGCAAGCTGCGTTTTGAAGGCGACATCACCAGCAGCCTGCAACTGGGCCAGGTCTATGACCGCTTCGTCGCCGCCCTGCCCTTCGGCAACATGACCGCGCCGGTCGAGCTGCGTTACCTGCACTTCGAAGAGAAGATCTCCACTACCTTTGCCGGTGTTCGCTTCCATAACATGAGCGGACTGGTGCAGCGGCAAGTCGAGCGCTTCGTCTATCAGTTGCAACGCGAAGCACGACGTTTCGACAAAGACGACATGTAATACGACGCGTCAACAAAAAAACGGGCAGTCCCTTGCGGTGACTGCCCGTTTTTTTTATGCCTTGGCCTATGGCCGGGCCTCGGTAAAACTCTGCTCGCGGCCCGCGTCCGGATCTTCAGGTGGAGGATCCGCCTGCGGTTCCATTTCCGGTTCAGGCTCCGGTTCGGGGCTGATCGGGCTCTGCATCTGGTCTTGCACCACCTGCTCATCGACACGCGGATCGAGGCACGCCACCAGCGGCGAACTGGACATGCTGTCCGGCATGGCCACGTGATGCAGCGGCGCATCGTCGACCTGATGCAGGTTGGTGACGGCTTTGGGGCGGATGCGCCACACCAGCACCAGCGCAAAGAAACTGAAAAAGGCATAAAGCATGTGGCTGCCAAACAGCTTCATCAGTACACCGGCCACCAACGGCCCGATACTGGCGCCAACGCCGTAGGTCACCAGCAGCATGGCAGTCAGCGAGACACGACGATCCCCTTCGACATGGTCATTGGAGAATGCCACCGCCAGCGGATACAGGCAGAACATCACCAGCGAACAGAAGAACCCGGCGACAAACAAAATCTCCAGCGGCACCTGCTGCATGATGGCCAGCGGCAACGCAGTCAGGGCCAGCACCACCGCAAAACAGCGGATCAACAATGCCCGGTCATAACGGTCGGACAGCCAGCCCAACGGCCACTGCACCACCAGTCCGGCAAAAATACAGCTACCCATGAACAGACCAACCTGCTCGGTGGACAACCCTTGCTGCGAGGCATACAACGGCGCCAGACCGTAGAACGAGCCAATGATCAGCCCCGCCCCCAGCACCGTACTCAACGACTGCGGCACACGCTTGATGAAGAACCGCGGCTCCATTGGCGCCGGATGCAACGGTGCCGGGTGAATCCGGCGTGTCAGGGCCACCGGCACCAGGCACAGCGCGAAGCACAAGGCGACCAGCATCAGCAGCTCCAGGCCCAGCGCCGGGTGCATGACCAGAATCAGCTGACCCAGCACCAGCCCCAGGTAGGAGGCGATCATGTAGCCGCTGAACACCGTGCCACGCTGCGAAGCTTCGGCCTGCTCGTTGAGCCAGCTTTCAATGACCATGTACTGGCACATCATGCCCAGGCCGACGATGATCCGCAGGAATATCCAGGCTGGCAGCCAGTCGATCAGGCCGTGGCCGAGTACCGCCGCGCCAACGATACCGGCGCAGGCCGAATAGGCTCGAATGTGTCCGACCCGGGCAATCAGCCGGTGCCCGATCTTGCCGCCCAGCACCAGGCCAAAATAGTTGGCCGCCATCAACGCACCGACCCACAGGCTGTCGACGTGATCGGCCGCCAGGCGCAAGCCCAGGTACGTACTCAGCAAGCCAGAGCCGATCAACATCATCAGCGAGGCAAAATAAAGCGCTCGAAAAGGTTTCCAGATTTGGCGCATCGGCGTTCCGAGCGGCTCCTTGCAGTGAGAGTCGGGCTATCCGAAAAGATAGACCGTAGACGATGGATCGTCAGGCCTGAGCAGCCAGGACACGGCGCTCCCAGGGCGTAATTTCATCGAAGAAGCTGGTCAACTCCATGGTCTTCGAAGCGACGTAGCCTTCGATGAACTCATTGCCAAACAGTTCCTTCGCCAATTGGCTACGTTTCAGACGTTCAAGAGCGGCATGCAAGGTACACGGCAACGAAAGATTATCCGGCACCTGGAATTCACCCTGGATCGCCTCGCTCGGCTCCAGTTCGTTTTCAATACCGTGCAAACCGGCGGCAAGGCTGGCAGCGATCGCCAGGTACGGATTGGCATCGGCGCCCGGCAGACGGTTCTCGACCCGACGAGCGGCCGGCGAACTGGCGGGAATGCGCAACCCGGCGGCTCGGTTGTCGTGGGACCAGCAGGCATTATTCGGTGACGCGTAGGGATGGCACAAGCGCTGATAGGAGTTTACGTTCGGCGCAAACAGCGCGGTGAAATCCGCCATGCAGGCCTGCTGGCCGCCGATGAAATGACGGAAGGTGGCGGTCGGCTGCCCGGCCTCGTCGCTGAATACATTACGCCCGCTGCCGATCTCGACGATGCTCTGGTGAATGTGCATCGAACTGCCCGGCGTGTGAGCCAAGGGTTTGGCCATGCAGACCACGGTCAAGCCATGCTTGAGCGCGACTTCTTTGAGCAGATGCTTGAACAGTAGCGTCTGGTCGGCCAGCAGCAACGGATCGCCGTGCAGCAAATTGATCTCGAACTGGCTGACGCCCATCTCGTGCATAAAGGTGTCGCGCGGCAGGCCCAACGCCGCCATGCATTGATAGACGTCACTGAAGAATGGCCGCAAACCGTTATTGGAACTGACACTGAACGCCGAATGACCGTCTTCGCGTCGACCGTCCAGGCCCAGCGGCGGCTGGAACGGCTGGGTCGGATCGGGATTGGGGGCGAACACGAAGAATTCCACCTCGGTCGCCACCACTGGCGCCAGGCCCAGGGCCGCGTAACGCGCGATGACCGCCTTGAGCTGGCCACGGGTCGACAGGTTCGAGTGTTCGCCGGTCAGTTCGTCGGCGTCACAAATGGCCAACGCCCGCGGTGGATTGCTCCAGGGCAGGCGATGGATCTGCGCCGGATCAGGCACCAGCGCCAGGTCGCCGTCGTCACTGCCGTAAAACCGTGCCGGCGGGTAGCCGCCCATGATGCATTGCAGCAGCACACCCCGCGCCATCTGCAAACGTCGCCCTTCAAGGAATCCTTCGGCGGTCATTACTTTGCCGCGCGGCACGCCGTTCAAGTCCGGCGTGACACATTCAATCTCGTCAATGCCGGTCAATCGCTGCGCGAGTGAACGCTGGCCATCGGTTGTCATGACGCAATCCTTTGTAGTGGTGCAAGCCGCGAACGGCGACCCGTACAAAATAGGCTCCGCCTGTTCGGAATATCAAGCAGCACACACAAAAAGAAACGTCAGGGCAGATAGAGGCTGAACACGCCGCCACCCAACGGGCCGCCGTTGCTGATCCGGGTGCGCCCTTCCACGCCATTGCGCTGATGCAAGGCGGCGATCCGGCCGGCGAAATACAAGCCCAGGCCTGTGCTGCCGCTGCTGTGATTGATGCCCTGCACATAGTCGGCCTGACGCTCGATCATCTCGACGGGATAGCCGTCGCCATCGTCATTGATGGTCAGCATCAACTGACCGGCCTCGTCGCTGACACTGATCAGCAGCGACTGGCGGGCGTAACGAATGGCGTTGTTGATGGTGTTGGCCAGCACCGAGGCAACCAGCTCCCGGTCGAAGAACCCCAAGGGACACAGGGGGTCGACTTCATAGGTCGCGATAATGCCGCGACTGGCGAACACTTCTTGATGAGCGGCCAATTGCGCTTCGATGAAATCATCCAGCTCATGGTAGGCCGGCTGCAACGGCATCTGATTGACGCCCAGCTTGTACAGCCCCAGCAACTGCACCAGCATGCCGTTGAGGTGAGCGAACTCGAACTCGATGACGCCCTGCTCCGGACTCTGCCGCTCAGAGTTGGGCAAGCGCCCCATCCATTGGCTGTGAGCCTGCATCAGCATAGCCAGCGAGTTCTTCATGTCGTGCACGGTGGAGGCAATCACCGTGGAGAAATCCAGTGCAGGGTACTCTTGGCTCATCCGCTGAACGCCTTGATTTTCAGTTTCTGGTAGCGCGGATAACGCGCGTCGGTGTCGGGCATCATGCCGACCTGTTTCAGGCAGGCGCGACATTCTTCAAGCTCGGGCGAAGGCACGCTGGTGTCCGTGCCGTGCAACAACGACTGCGCCATATTGAGCGCGATACTGATGTTTTTCGGTTGCAGGGCCAGCGCTTTGCGAAACACCGCCCGGGCTTCGACCAGGTTGCCGGTCTTGTATATCTGCACGCCTTGGCGGTTGAGATCGGAGGCCACGTTGCCTGAATTCAGAATCGTCGGATCATCGGTCAATTTGGCGATCCCTTGCATCACCACAGGGTCGTCACCGTAAATTTCCGCGCAGTTCTTCAACATCGACGCACCGGCACTGGCCTGCCCGAGCATTTGCAGCTGCTTGGCCACCAGCAGCGCCGCTTCGGCGCTCATGAACTGCTCCATGCCGTCCAGGCGCATCATTGCTTGCTCGGTGAGTTTTTCCGCGGTTTCCGCGTCGTTGAGCAACAGGCTGGTGGCCTTCATCAGCCGCGCACGGATTTGCAGGCCCGGGTCAGACGGGTTCTCCTTGGCGACCTGGCTGAGTGTCGTGTTGATCTCCAGCCGGGTGCGGGTATCCAGGCCTTTCTCGCTGCCTTTGCTGATCAAGGCGTGGGCCAGGCCCAGGTTGCTTTCGGCATCCTTGAAACGTGATTGAGCACCCTGGGACACGGCCTGGCGATAAGCCTTGGAGGCCGTTTCGAAATCTTCGTTGGCCATCGCCAGCTTGCCCAGCTGCGCTTGCCGGCGCACCGCCAGCGGCGACAGGCGAATGGCCTCTTCCAGCACCTTCTGTGCGCCCTTGTTGTCACCTTCGGCCACCAGCACGTCGGCCATGCCGTCATACAGCGCCGGCATCATCGGAAACACCTTCAAGGCTTTTTCGTAGACGCCTTTGGCTTGGCTGACCTGACCACGCTTGAACAGCAATTTGCCCAGCCCGGCAAACGCCCAAGGCAAAGGCCGATCAGCAATGATGCCGTCGTAGAGGCGTTCCAGCGCTTCGTTCTGATTCAAGTCACGCAACGCGTCCGCGCGATATCGCAGGCACAGTGGCGAATAACGGATGTCCTTCTTGCACAGCTCGATACAGGCATTGAGCACTTCCATCGGCTTGCCGCGATCAAGCGCTTGCAGAATCGGCTTGAGCAGGTTCTTGCGTTGTTCCAGACGCTCCAGGCGCTGCGCAAGACCCGAGCGGTTGAACGGCTTGGTCAGGTAAGCGTCGGGTTCATGCTCCAGCGCACTGAGTACCATCGCCTGGCTGGTTTCGGCGGTGACCATGACGAACACACTTTCATGGCTGATCAGCTTCTCGACCATCAAGTCTTCGAGCACCTGCTGACCGTTTTTCTTGCCGTCGCCGAGGTGAAAATCCTGCAGGATAAAGTCGTAGGCCTTCTGCGAGCACATGCGCAGCGCCTGTTCACCGGAGTCCGCGGTGTCGACGTCCTTGACCCCCAATTCGCGCAGCATGGACCTGACGGAACTGCGAAAGTCCGAGAAATCATCGACGATCAGAAAACGCTTTTGGTGATACGACAGCATCGAAGATTTCCAGGCAGTTTAAGGAGAAGACCATGACCGATCGGGTTATCGGCCAGCAGTGCCGTTCACTTGAGAACGCATGCCAGCAAAGTGCCTCTAAATATTTGAAGGCGCTATTGAAAAACGGGATTATCCTGCTTTATTAAAGCCCGTTCAGACCTATTTGAATTCAATGCCCCTAACGCCGGCTAAGGCAGCAGAAATGACCAGCACTCCCCCCCACTCGGCCAACGCTCCCAAGCGAAAAGCCTTGAGCCCCAGCACCCTGGACTTTCCGGTGGTCGGCATTGGCGCATCGGCGGGCGGACTGCAAGCCATCAAATTGTTTTTCGAACACATGCCACACGACAACGGCATGGCGTTCGTGATCATTCTTCACCTGTCGCCCGACCACCAGAGCATCGCGGACAAGATCATCCAGGAATCGACCCGGATGCCGGTGCTGCAAGTCACTGAAACGGTGCCGATCGAGAAGAACCACATCTACGTCATTTCCCCGGCTCAACGGCTGACGATGAGCGACGGTGTGCTGGAGGTCAGCAACAACGACCTGAAGGAGAGCCGACACGCCTCCATTGACCTGTTCTTCCGCGACCTGGCCGAAGTGCACCGCGAGCGCGCGTTCTGTCTGGTGCTGTCGGGCAGCGGCTCCGACGGTGCGGTCGGTTTGTCGCGCATCAAGGAGCATGGCGGGATCACCATGGCGCAGGCGCCGGAAGATGCCCAATTCGACGGCATGCCCCGCGCCGCCATCGAGACGGGCATGGTCGACCTGGTGTTACCGGTGGTGGAAATGCCGCAGAAGCTGCTGGAGTTGTGGCACAACTCCCAGGAAATCAGCTTGCCCACCGCCAACGACCCGGAACTGCAATCCTTCGCGTCCGTGTCCGAGCGCGATGCGGCGATCGCCGAGCAATTGCTGCACGACATCCTGATCCAGTTACGCACCGGCACCGGTCACGACTTCAAGCACTACAAGCGCGCAACCGTGCTGCGGCGTATCGAGCGCCGGATGCAGGTTACGGCACAACCTGACCTCGCGGCCTATTATCACTACCTGCAAAACAACCCGGAAGAAACCAAGGCCCTGCTGGGCGACATGCTGATTGGCGTGACCAATTTCTTTCGCGATCGCGAAGCGTTCGAGGCTCTGGAACGCGATGTGCTGCCGCAACTAGTCAGCGCGGCCGTGTCGGCGCAACCCGAAAAAGAAGAAATCCGCGTCTGGTCGGCGGGCTGCTCCACGGGCGAGGAAGCCTACAGCCTGGCGATGCTGCTCAGTGACCAGCTGCAACTCGACTCCAGCAAAGCCACCTTGCAATTGTTCGCCACCGACATCGACGAACGTGCCATCAGCGTCGGCCGCGCAGGCCTGTATCCGCAAGCAATCGTGACCGATGTGCCGCCAACGCGCCTGCGCAATTATTTCGTCAAGGAAGACGACCACTACCGGATTCGCAAGGAGCTGCGCGAAAAAGTCCTGTTTGCCAAACACAGCCTGTTGTCCGACCCGCCCTTCTCGCAAATCGACCTGATCGTTTGCCGGAACCTGTTGATCTATCTGGATCGCGAAGTGCAACGCGAAATTCTGCAGATGTTCCACTTTGCGCTACGCCCGGGCGGTTTTCTGTTTTTGGGCTCCTCCGAAAGCGCGGACGCGTGCCACGAGCTATTCGCCCCAGTGGACAAGCGCAACCGGATCTTCCGCGCCAAAACCGGCACCGCCAACAGCCGTCGAACCCCGACCATGCCGCGTGGTGGTTACGTGCGCTCCAATGTTTCCCGCGAGACCCCGCAAAACGCGGTGCAGCGCAAGCTGTCCTTCAGTGACATTCATCAGCGCGCCCTGGAACGGACAGCGCCACCGAGCATGATTGTCGATGCCAACGCCGACATCCTGCACATGAGCGAAAGCGCCGGACGTTTCCTGCGCTATGTGGGCGGTGAGTTGTCACGCAACCTGCTGACGCTGATCCTTCCTGAGTTGCGCCTGGAAATCCGCACCACGCTGTTCCAGGTTCAACAAAGCGGCCTGGCGGTCAAATCCCGCGCGGTGCCTATCACGCGCGACAATCGACGCTACAGGATCGACCTGCTGGCGCAGCCGTATAAGGACGACGAGTCGGAAGGCGAATTTGTCCTGGTGATTTTCGAAGAAGCCGAAATCGACCCGTCCGAACAGGAAGCAACGACCCTGTTGCAAACCGAAAGCCAGGTCCTGTCCAACCTTGAACGGGAACTGCAACGCACCAAATTGCACTTGCAGGACACCATTGAACAATCGGAAGTCTCCAGCGAAGAGCTCAAGGCCTCCAACGAAGAAATGCAGGCGATCAACGAAGAACTGCGCTCGGCCACCGAAGAGCTGGAAACCAGCAAGGAAGAGCTGCAGTCGATCAACGAAGAGTTGTTGACGGTCAACTACGAGCTGAAAACCAAAGTTGAAGAAACCGACAAGATCAACGACTACCTGACCAACCTGATCGCCTCGACCGACATCGCCACGGTGTTTGTCGACCGGGGTATGCGGATCAAATGGTTCACGCCGCGCGCCACGGACATCTTCAGCATGTTGCCGGTGGATACCGGACGATCCTTGCTCGATATCACCCATCGCCTGCAATACGACGACCTGGCCAAAGATGCCGCGCTGGTATTCGAATCGTTGAACATGATCGAACGTGAAATCAGCAGCACCGACAATCGCTGGTACATCGCCCGTCTTCTGCCTTACCGCTCCAGCGAAGACCACATCGACGGCACGGTGCTGACCTTCATCGACATCACCAAGCGCCGCGCCGCCGAAGAAGAGCTGCGCCTGGGCGAAGAACGCATGCGCCTGGTGGCTGAAAGCACCCGCGATTACGCAATCATCACCCTCGATGAACAAGGTGTGATCACCAGCTGGAACAAAGGCGCCGAGTTGATTTTCGGCTACAGCAAGGCCGAGGCTGAAGGCGCTTATTACGACTTCATTTTCTCCGAAGAAGACCGCGCCTCCGGCATCCCCAAATCCGAGCTGCAGAGGGTCCGCACCCAAGGTCGCAGCGAAGACGAACGCTGGTACCAGCGCAAGGATGGCAGCCGCTTCTATTGCAGTGGTGAGGTGACGCTACTCACTGGCGACAATCTGCGTGGCTACGTGAAAATCGCCCGCGACCTGACCGGCCACAAGCGCCAGCACGAGGAACAAAGCCAGGCACTGGCCGAGACCCGCAACACCAGCTACCTCAAGGATGAGTTCTTCGCGGTCATGTCCCATGAACTCAAGCATCCATTGAACCTGATCCAGCTCAACGCCGAGCTGCTGCGCCGGTTGCCGGTGACCAAGTCTGTGGCCCCGGCCGCCAAGGCCGTCAACACGATCTGCGATGCCGTCAACAGCCAGGCGCGGATCATCGACGACCTGCTGGATGTCGCGCGGGTGCGAACCGGCAAGCTCAAGCTGCAATCGGTCACCGTGGACCTGGTCAGCGTGCTGCGCGACATTCATACGGTCGTCCTCAACGAACAGCACGAAACCACGGTCGAGCTTGAAGTGCCTTCGCAGCCGTTGATGGTTCACGCCGACCCGACGCGCCTGGAGCAGATCATCTGGAATCTGGTGAACAACGCACTGAAATTCACCCCGCCCAACGGTCGCGTGCAACTGATCGCCAGCCAGGACGGCGACAAGGTGCGACTGGACGTCAAAGACAACGGCACCGGCATCGCCGCCGAGAACCTCGAGCACGTGTTCGATCTGTTCGGGCAGGCTGAGAAGCAGCACGCTTCGCACCACCGCGAGGGACTGGGCATTGGCCTGTCGCTGGTGCGCCAATTGACAGAAGCACAGCAAGGCACGGTTGAAGTCAGCTCGCCAGGGCTGGGGGCAGGCTGTACGTTCAGCGTCTGCCTGCCGATGGCCAGGACGGATGGCGAGGCTCACCCTGCCCCGCAGCACGAAGAAGCTAGCGGAAGGCTGAGCGGTTTAACCATTCTGCTGGTCGATGACTCTGCCGATGTGCTGGAAACCTTGAAAGTTCTGCTGGAAATGGAAGGCGCCGAAGTCATCGCCTTCGACCGCCCGGTGGAAGCTCTGGATGCAGCGAAAAGCATGCATTTCGACCTCATCATTTCGGACCTTGGCATGCCGGTCATGAGCGGTCACGAGCTGATGAGCGCGTTACGTCAGCTACCGCTCGCCAAGGATGTGCCGGCCATTGCGCTGACGGGCTATGGCGCCCACAACGACATCACAAAGTCCCGGCAATCGGGCTTTGACCAGCACGTGGGAAAACCGGTGTCCTACGAGGAGTTGATCGAAACCATTGAGGCACTACGCTCCAAGAGCGTATCGATGGGCAAATGACTCAACACAAATAGGCGCGTTGCACGCTGATGCGCCGATCAATTGCTTGCCTGAGTCGCTCTTTATGGTCCGCCCAGATCCCGGGATCGACTTTGGGCGCGCGCATCAAATCGAGCATCGCCTCCTTCGCTGCCACGTATTCCAACCAGGCGTCGTCGGTGCGGATCTTCAGACGTTCACGCTCGGTCATTTCCATCCGTCGCAGAGCCAGCGTTGTTTCATCGGTGATCACCGGGTCCAACGTCAGCTGCACCCGATGCGGAGCCACAAACGCCCGAGTATCGGCCACCAGCTCTCTGGCTCGCCGCGCGCCCCACTTCAACGCAGTGCAGTAAAACTCACCGACACAGCGGTCATGAAACTCTTCGCAAATCGCCCAACCACTGTCGGCATATATCCCGATAAACACCTGAGTGACGCCTGTATGACTCACCCGCGCCTGGACTTCGACCTGTACGCCGTCGCTGAGCACTTCTTCGTGGGTGTGGAGAGGCAACCGGGTGTTGGTCCATAGCCAGAACTGTGCGCCTCTGCGTCGCATTGCTTCGCTCCTTGTTTCGTATCTGGAGTAAGGCACAGCAATCAAAGACTTTCCATGTAGATCGTCGGTTTCGAGGACACAAAAAAGCCCTGCCGGAGGAAGGTTTCCGGCAGGGCTTTCGTTTTGCAGCGCGAGGCTGAAATCAATGTGGTGTCCCAGGGCAGGTTCGAACTGCCAACCTTCCCCTTAGGAGGGGGATGCTCTATCCAATTGAGCTACTGAGACACAAGTCGCTCCGCAAAAAATGCGGTGCGATAGACGGCGTGCATGTTAACGGGCAGGCCTGCGTTTGTCATGTCGTCCTTGGGCTTTTTAAGTGTAGGCAGACGCCCCTCGACACCGTAGCTTTTGTTTACCGTGCAATTTGCATCCTCTCAAAGTGCCATCATTGCAATTTGCAATGAACGGCTTTCGCAACATTAACTTAATTGCTTGTTTTTAAAGGATTTAATAGCCGTTAGACTGTTGGCACGCGGGCTGCTTTAGCTGTTCCCAAGAACAACGGAGGTCAGCCTCATGAACAGCGCCCTATTACTCTCGAATGCGATCGCCCTGGCCATTCTGTTGGGATTTCATTTTGCCCCCGAGAACGGTGCTGTCCAGGTCGTCGCCCAACGCATGCCTCATTACCTTCAACTGCAAAAAGCCCCGCAATTGGCCGTCATGAGCGATCAGCGTGTCTTTGTTGGTCAAGACGTAAGCCAGCAATACGATCCGCCAGCAACACAGTCTTCCGAACGCTTGGTATTTTGATTTACCCCTATCAGGAGCACAGCATGTCCAAATCAGCCGCAGGATTTCTGATCCTTGCCTTACTGAGCGGCATTCTTCATCTGTCATTGATTCAGGACGCGGTTGTAACTCTGCCGCTGATTGCTTGCGGCGTTTTCAGCGCGCTGTTCGTGCTGGCGCTGATTGCCGGTCGCAAATTCAAGTTCGATCCGGTTCTGCGCTAACCGTGATCAACTTCAGAAGGTTTTCAACGGTGACGGCCAGCTCGCCAGAGTTGTCGAGCAGATGAATTTGCACGTCACCGACGCAATCGCTTGCCGTAAATAGCGCGTTACGGCGCAATCTCTCTTCAATTTGCACAAGACTCTCTCGATTACGCCGTAACAGTCGCTCGCGAAGTACCTCTTCCTTGACCGTCAACAGCACTGGCAGCAGCGTGGGATAGCGCTGCAGCGCTTCGGCCAGATGGCCGCGAGATCCGTTGACCAATACCTGCCGACCTTCCTTGAGCCAATGATCGATCTGGATCGGAATACCGTAATCCAGCCCATTGGCATTCCAGGACAACGCGAACTCACCCGCCTGCCGACGTCGCTCGAATGTTTCATGGCTGACGCCGATGGCATCCTCGCCCACGGATTCGGCGGAGCGCGTGATGACCCGTCGTACCACTTCGCAGTCAAACGACTGAAGGGGTTTGCGCGCCGCTTCGATGAGGCTGTCCTTGCCTGATCCGGAGGGCCCCATCAAATAAATCAGCCTGCCATCCATCCTGAATCATCCCTCTGTGCGCATGCGCCACTAGTAAATCGGCCATTTGCCACTATCCTGTTAAGGTAAGGACCACGGATCGAATCCGCATAGCATGCACCTTCAGGCGTATTTGGACACCACCTGTCGGGCAAAGGACGCGATCAGCGAAATGGCACTGGAGCAAACTTTTCAAACCAGTCCGCATTTCTGATAATTGGTGCTGGCATAACGCCTTTATCCAGTTCAATATTTGTCACAGAATTGACGCCAATGATCTGGCTTCTTTGAGGCATGATGCGAGCCTCTATCAATTCAGGTTGAACATTTGGCCATAGTGCTTGTCCTATTTGACATCCTGCGGCCAATCCCGAGAACCGCTCCCCTGAACTAACCGGTTAAATATATGCGCCCATTGAAACAGGCAATTTATTCCAGCCGTACGGCTGACAAGTTCGTCGTACGTCTGCCAGACGGAATGCGTGAACGCATTGCCGAGGTGGCTCGCAATCATCATCGCAGCATGAACTCCGAAATCATTGCGCGCCTTGAGCAGAGTCTTATTCAGGAAGGCGCACTGGGCGAAGAATTAAGCATGCGCCTGGACAGCCCGGAGCTGTCATTGCACGAACGCGAATTGCTTCAACGTTTCCGCCAGCTCTCCCACCGCCAGCAAAACGCTCTTGTTTCGCTGATCGCGCATGATGCCGAATTGGCCGCAGACGCTTCCTGATTCAACCCGAAAGTTCAAGCCAGCGTAATTGCTGGCTTTTTTTTGCCTGAAATTCGACCACAAAAAACCCGCCGATTGGCGGGTTCTTAATGGGCATTCAACTCACAGCAGGAATATTGTCGCCAGCCCGAGGAAGATGAAGAAGCCGCCACTGTCGGTCATGGCGGTGATCATCACACTGGCCCCCATCGCAGGATCGCGCCCAAGCCGCGCCAGCGTCATCGGAATCAACACCCCCGCCAACGCCGCCAGTAAAAGGTTAAGCGTCATGGCGGCAGTCATCACCACCCCCAGGGACCAACTGCCATACAACAGATAGGCGACGATACCAATCACGCCACCCCACACCAGTCCGTTGATCAAACCGACGGCCAACTCTTTGCGCATCAGACGCGAGGTGTTGCCGGTGCTCACCTGATCCAGCGCCATGGCGCGAACGATCATGGTGATGGTCTGGTTGCCCGAGTTACCGCCGATACCCGCCACGATTGGCATCAATGCCGCCAGCGCCACCAGTTTTTCGATGGAGCCTTCGAACAGACCGATCACCCGGGAGGCGAGAAATGCGGTGATCAAGTTGACTGCCAGCCAGGCCCAACGGTTGCGCAGGGATTTCCAGACCGAGGCGAAGATGTCTTCTTCTTCGCGCAGACCCGCCATGTTGAGCACTTCGCTTTCGCTCTCTTCACGAATCAGGTCGACCATTTCATCGATGGTCAGACGGCCGATCAACTTGCCGTTCTTGTCGACCACAGGGGCCGAGATCAAGTCGTAACGTTCGAATGCCTGAGCCGCGTCGTAAGCGTCCTCGTCCGGGTGAAAACTCACCGGGTCGCTGGCCATGACTTCCGACACCTGCTTTTCCGGATCGTTGACCAGCAGACGCTTGATTGGCAGCACGCCCTTGAGCACGCCGTCGCTGTCGACCACAAACAACTTGTCGGTGTGGCCCGGCAACTCCTTGAGACGACGCAGGTAACGCAAAACCACTTCGAGACTGACGTCCTCACGGATGGTCACCATCTCGAAGTCCATCAGCGCACCGACTTGCTCCTCGTCATAGGACAACGCAGAGCGCACGCGCTCGCGTTGTTGAGTGTCGAGGGTTTCCATCAGCTCGTGGACGACGTCTCGCGGCAGCTCGGAGGCCAGGTCAGCGAGTTCGTCGGCGTCCATGTCCTTGGCCGCAGCCAGGAGCTCGTGATCGTCCATGTCGGCGATCAGGGTTTCACGAACCGAGTCGGATACTTCGAGGAGGATGTCGCCGTCGCGATCAGCCTTGACCAGTTGCCAGAGCGTCAGACGGTCGTCCAGCGGCAAGGCTTCAAGGATATAGGCAACGTCGGCGGAGTGCAGATCATCGAGCTTGCGCTGCAGCTCGACGAGGTTTTGCCGGTGGACCAGGTTCTCGACCCGGTCGTGATGCGGACCTTCCTGGCGGTGAGTCAGGTCTTCGACCACGCGCTGGCGTTGCAGCAGCTCAATGACTTGAGCAAGGCGGTCCTGCAAGCTTTCTTGTGTTTTCTTTACTTCAACATCGGACATAGGCGAACTCCACTCCCAGCAGCGGGGCACGCCGGAAGGATCAATCAGTCAATTCATGATTGGAAAAACGGGATACTGAGTAACTACTGGGTAAGTCCATGGAGGTATTCCACAAGCCCCGGCGGGGCTGACGGGCGCAATGATACACCGCCCGACGGTTTAAAACGTTAAAAAATCGTGGCTGAAACAAGCGGTTGCAAGACAAAGCTGAGTGCAGTCCTGATCTCTCAAACTGCGACGACTCATTCTGAAAAGAAAACACACCACCGTTGAAAAATGCAGCGACTACCCTTTGGCTTGGACCGTCATGGAGGACGCCAAATGCCATCTCATTCACATTATTTTTTGCTGAGCATCCTGCTCTGTCTGCCGCCCTGCGTGAACGCACAGACAATTCACCGCTGCGAAGCCGATGACGGGCGCATTACGTTCACCACTCTCAGTTGTACAGCCGGAGAAAACCTCTCGCTGCAGGATGTCCGCGCACTCCCGCCAAGCAGCACAGTGGCTGTCATGCCGGAAGCCGACAATCGCGAAAAAACTGACACGAAAGTAAAAAGAAGAGAACCGGTCATTGTCGGCAAGACCGAAGATAAATGTGGAAACCTGATCAGCGCCAGGGAGCGGCGCGAAGCGATCATCAATCAACGGGTCATCGCCGGCATGAGCCAGCAGGACGTCGAGAGCGCCCTTGGCAAGCCAGACAAGGTCAGCGTTCGCAATTCAGCCACGAGCTACCGCTACGACACCAAGCGAGGTCGTAGCGCAAACGTGGAGTTCGATGAGAAAGGATGTACTAAAGGAAAAGCCAAATCCCAGACGGCAAAAAGCCCGCGTTAAACGCGGGCTTTTTGGTGTTTGGTGCACTCGACAGGATTCGAACCTGTGACCGCTCGGTTCGTAGCCGAGTACTCTATCCAGCTGAGCTACGAGTGCATTTGTGTTTTTAGACCAGATCACAACTGGTTGAAGCCAAGTCATTCACATTACTGCAACTGACTCTTAAATGGTGCACTCGACAGGATTCGAACCTGTGACCGCTCGGTTCGTAGCCGAGTACTCTATCCAGCTGAGCTACGAGTGCATTTGTTGCCGCGCATTATAGGCCGTTTAATCTCTATGTAAAGCACTTTTTCTAGTAATTTCAAACACTTACCGAAAAAGCCAGATTACAACGTACTACGCAAATAATGGCGGAGAACGGGGGATTCGAACCCCCGACACCCTTTTGAGGTGTACTCCCTTAGCAGGGGAGCGCCTTCGGCCACTCGGCCAGCTCTCCGCAACACGGGGCGTATATTAACCAGCTTCTTCCCCGTTTGCAAACATAAAAAACGATAAAAATTAATGGCTTGGTTCTTCGTCCTTCTCTTTCTTTATACGCAGGTAAATTTCCTCACGGTGGACCGCAACCTCTTTCGGGGCGTTGACACCGATGCGCACTTGATTTCCTTTAACGCCGAGCACGGTCACGGTGATTTCGCCATCACCAATAATCAGGCTTTCTGCGCACCGACGAGTCAGAATCAGCATACCTTTCTCCTCACGCATTTCATTTCAGGGACAGCAGTCTGCAAAAAAAAGGCACTCGACCTACAACCTGAACGATCGCGGCCTACATGCCTGAGTATTGACCAGCGCGAGCAAAAGAACAGTTCCTGGGTCGCGCCATTCAAAAAAGACAAAGGGCGCGGTCAGACCGCGCCCTTTGGCAAAACGCATCACTCGCCCTGTCGGGCCGGAGCGTCCAGTTCGAAAGCTGTGTGCAGGGCGCGCACAGCCAGTTCCAGGTACTTCTCTTCGATCACCACGGAAACCTTGATTTCCGAGGTCGAGATCATCTGGATGTTGATGCTTTCTTTTGCCAGCGATTCGAACATACGGCTGGCCACGCCTGCGTGGGAACGCATGCCGACGCCGACGATCGAGACCTTGGCGATCTTGATGTCGCCAACCACTTCACGGGCACCGATCTCGCGAGCGGTGTTTTCCAGCACGGTCTGTGCAGCCTGGAAGTCATTGCGGTGCACGGTGAAGGTGAAGTCGGTGGTGTTATCGTGCGCGACGTTCTGCACGATCATGTCGACTTCGATGTTCGCGGCACTGATCGGGCCGAGAATCTTGAACGCCACGCCTGGGGTGTCTGGCACGCCACGGATGGTCAGCTTGGCTTCATCGCGGTTGAAAGCGATGCCGGAAATGATCGGCTGTTCCATGGTTTCCTCTTCATCAATAGTAATGAGGGTGCCCGGACCCTCCTTGAAGCTGTGCAGTACGCGCAGCGGAACGTTGTACTTGCCGGCGAATTCCACCGCACGGATCTGCAACACCTTGGAACCGAGGCTGGCCATTTCCAGCATCTCTTCAAAGGTAATCTTGTCCAGGCGCTGAGCCATGGACACAACACGCGGATCGGTGGTGTAGACGCCATCGACGTCGGTGTAGATCTGGCATTCGTCAGCCTTCAAGGCTGCCGCCAGCGCCACGCCGGTGGTGTCGGAACCGCCACGACCGAGGGTGGTGATGTTGCCGTGCTCGTCGACGCCCTGGAAACCGGCGACAACTACTACACGACCCGCCTTCAGATCACCGCGAATCTTCTGGTCATCAATCTGCAAGATCCGCGCTTTATTGTGCGCGCTGTCCGTCAGAATCCGCACCTGATTGCCGGTGTACGACACCGCTGGCACGCCGCGCTTGATCAGCGCCATCGCCAACAGCGCAATCGTCACCTGCTCACCGGTGGAGACGATCACGTCCAGCTCGCGCGGAACCGGTTGGCCGTCGCCACTGATTTGCTTGGCCAGATCGATCAGACGGTTGGTTTCGCCGCTCATTGCAGACAGCACAACCACCAGGTCATCGCCGGCATCGCGGAATTTCTTAACCTTGTCGGCGACCTGCTCGATTCTCTCGACAGTACCGACTGAGGTGCCTCCAAATTTCTGTACGATCAAAGCCATTTCAAAGCCGCCTCAGCCCATGAAGGGCGCCCAAATAATCACTCAAACAGCGTTGCGGCCCGCCACTAGACTGCGGGCCGTACACACTGCCTTATAAACCCTGCTCTACAAATGGAACGGTCAGGGCCAATGCGGCATCCAGTGCGCCAGCGTCAGTACCACCGCCCTGCGCCATATCTGGACGACCACCGCCCTTCCCGCCCACTGCCGCAGCGGCTTGCTTCATCAAATCACCGGCTTTGAGTTGGCCAGTCAGGTCTTTGGTTACGCCTGCAACCAGAACGACCTTTTCCTCATGGACACTGCCGAGCAGGATCACTGCGCGGCCGAGTTTGTTTTTCAGTTGATCGACCAGCGCCAGCAGCGCCTTGCCGTCCTGACCGTCCAGACGCACGGCCAGCACTTTCACGCCTTTGACGTCCAGAGCGGAAGCCGACAGATCGTCGCCCGCCGCGCTGGCAGCCTTGGCCTGCAACTGCTCGAGTTGCTTCTCCAGCAGACGGTTGCGCTCCAGCACAGCCGACAGCTTGTCGATCAGGTTGTCGCGGCTGCCCTTGACCAGGTTAGCCGCTTCCTTGAGTTGTTCTTCCGCAGCGTTCAAGTATGCCAATGCCGCAGCACCGGTGACCGCTTCGATACGACGTACGCCAGAGGCTACACCGCCTTCGCTGATGATTTTCAGCAGGCCGATGTCGCCGGTACGGTTGGCGTGGATACCGCCGCACAGCTCGACGGAGAAATCGCCGCCCATGCTCAGTACGCGCACGTTGTCACCGTACTTCTCGCCAAACAGCGCCATGGCGCCTTTTTTCTTGGCGGTTTCGATGTCGGTTTCTTCGGTTTCAACTTCGGAGTTCTTGCGAATCTCGGCGTTGACGATATCTTCCAGCGCCTTCAATTGCTCAGGCTTGATGGCTTCGAAGTGGCTGAAGTCAAAGCGCAGGCGCTGACTGTCGACCAACGAGCCTTTCTGCTGGACGTGATCGCCCAGCACCTGACGCAGTGCGGCGTGCAGCAAGTGAGTCGCCGAGTGGTTCAACGACGTGGCGTGACGCACTTCGGCATCAACATGAGTCTCTACCGGCGCACCAATGGTCAGGCTGCCCGAGGCCAGCACGCCGTGATGCAAGAAAGCGCCGCCGGTTTTGGTGGTATCGCGTACGTCGAAGCGTGCGTTGCCGACCTGAAGATAACCGCAGTCACCAATCTGACCGCCGGATTCAGCGTAGAACGGCGTCTGGTTCAGTACGACCACACCCTCTTCGCCTTCGCTCAGTACGTCGACCGACTGGCCATCTTTATAGAGACCAACGACTTTCGCCGAACCTTTAGTCGCTTGATAGCCGGTGAATTCGGTGGCCACGTCAACCTTGACCAGGCTGTTGTAGTCCATGCCGAAGGAGCTGGCGGAACGGGCACGGACTCGCTGGGCTTCCATCTCGCGCTCGAAGCCTTCTTCGTCGATGGTCAGGTTGCGCTCGCGAGCGATGTCGCCCGTCAGGTCCATCGGGAAACCGTAGGTGTCGTAGAGTTTGAACACCACGTCGCCCGGCACTACGTCGCCCTTGAGCTCGGCCAGATCCTGCTCGAGGATTTTCAGGCCCTGCTCCAGGGTCTTGGCGAATTGCTCTTCTTCGGCTTTCAGGACGCGCTCGATGTGCGCCTGCTGGGATTTCAGCTCAGGGAACGCTTCGCCCATCTCAGCCACGAGGGCTGCAACGATCTGATAGAAGAAGCTGCCTTTGGCGCCCAGTTTGTTGCCGTGACGGCAGGCGCGACGGATGATCCGGCGCAGCACGTAGCCACGGCCTTCGTTGGATGGCAGCACGCCGTCGGCAATCAGGAAGCCGCACGAACGAATGTGGTCGGCCACGACTTTCAGGGAAGCCTGGTTGTCGTTGGTGCAACCGATGGCCTTGGCCGATGCGCTCAGCAGGCTCTGGAACAGGTCGATTTCATAGTTCGAGTGAACGTGCTGCAGCACGGCACTGATCCGCTCCAGGCCCATGCCGGTATCGACCGACGGTGCTGGCAGCGGGTGCAACACGCCATCGGCGGTGCGGTTGAACTGCATGAAGACGTTGTTCCAGATCTCGATGTAACGGTCGCCGTCTTCTTCCGGCGAGCCCGGTGGGCCGCCCCAGATGTCGGCGCCGTGATCGTAGAAAATCTCGGTGCAAGGACCGCACGGGCCGGTATCGCCCATGGTCCAGAAGTTGTCGGAAGCGTACGGCGCGCCCTTGTTGTCGCCGATGCGAACCATGCGCTCGGCCGGAACGCCGATTTCCTTGGTCCAGATGTCGTACGCCTCGTCATCGCTGGCGTAAACGGTGACCCAGAGCTTTTCCTTGGGCAGGTTCAGCCACTTTTCGGAGGTCAGGAAGTTCCACGCGTAGGTGATCGCGTCGCGCTTGAAATAATCACCAAAGCTGAAGTTACCCAGCATTTCGAAGAACGTGTGGTGACGAGCGGTATAACCGACGTTTTCCAGGTCGTTGTGCTTACCGCCGGCGCGCACGCATTTCTGGCTGGAGACCGCGCGGGTGTACGCGCGCTTTTCCTGGCCCAGGAAGCAGTCCTTGAACTGGTTCATCCCCGCGTTAGTGAACAGCAGGGTTGGGTCGTTGCCCGGAATCAAAGAGCTGGAGGCTACACGGGTGTGGCCTTGCTCTTCGAAGAAGCGAAGGAAGGCTTCACGGATTTCTGCGCTTTTCATTAGGTTCTTCCACGGAGGCTGCGGCCAAAGGCCTGTTCGAAACGTCAACAGACGAAGCGACGGCAAAGGGCCGCATTATATCGGCCCAGCGCGCGGGGTACAGCGTGTTTATACGATAGAAACGGTCAATTGGACCGCTGACGCGATCAGTTGCGAGAAAAGTCGACGAATGTCGCGACGACCTGCTCGATTTGAGCACGGCTCACGTCCATGTGCGTGACCATTCGCAAGCGACCTGCGGCGCTCAGCTTGATCCCGCGTTCGCCGGCAAACGCCTTGATCGCCTCAGCCTTGTCGCCCATCTGCACATAGACCATGTTGGTCTGCACCGGCTCGACTTCGTAACCCGCCGCGCGCAGCCCCTCGGCCAACAATTGAGCATTGGCATGATCATCGGCCAGACGCTGGACATTATTGTCCAGGGCGTACAGCCCCGCCGCCGCCAGAATGCCGGCCTGGCGCATGCCGCCGCCGACCATCTTGCGCAGACGCCGCGCCTTGCCGATCAGTTCGGCGGAACCGCACAGCACCGAACCAACCGGCGCGCCCAGACCTTTGGACAGGCAGACCGAGACCGAATCAAAATACTGAGTGATCTGCCGGGCATCAACACCCAATTTGACCGCCGCGTTGTACAACCGGGCACCGTCCAGGTGCAAGGCCAGGCCATGTTCCTGGGTGAAGCTGCGGGCCCGCGCCAGATACTCCAGTGGCAACACTTTGCCTTGCATGGTGTTTTCCAGCGCCAGCAGGCGCGTGCGGGCGAAGTGGAAATCGTCCGGCTTGATCGCCGCCGCCACGTGCGCCAGGTCCAGCGAACCGTCGGCCTGCACCTCCAGCGGTTGTGGCTGGATCGAGCCGAGCACCGCCGCGCCGCCACCTTCGTACTTATAGGTATGCGCTTGTTGGCCAACGATGTATTCATCGCCGCGCTCGCAGTGAGCCATCAGGCCCAGCAGGTTGCTCATGGTGCCCGTCGGCACGAACAGCGCCGCGGCGAAACCCAGGCGTTTTGCCAATTCCGCTTCCAGACGATTGACCGTCGGATCCTCGCCATAAACGTCGTCCCCGGTGGCCGCGTTGGCCATCGCGTCGAGCATCCCTGCGGTCGGTTGGGTGACGGTGTCGCTGCGAAGATCGATAACGCTCATGAATCTGGCCTCGGTAAGCAGGGGAAAATCCCTTTCAGGAAGGAAGTACTGCGGTCATGACGATGAATAATCAACCCTTGAGCACGGAAAAGACCCGCCGTATCAGTGAAAATCTCGATATCAATCATCAGAAAGCAGCGGTGCGCAGCCCACAAATATGTGTTAAAAACGCTTCGCCGCCAAACAATCTGGCGGCAAAAACGTTCTCAGGGCGGGGTGCAACTCCCCACCGGCGGTAATTGCGCGCAATGCGTATAGCCCGCGAGCGCTTGGCGACTGACACGGCAATGGCCGTACTGGCGACAAGGTCAGCAGACCCGGTGTGATCCCGGGGCCGACGGTCATAGTCCGGATGAAGAGAGAACGGGATTGGCGCCAAAGGGCCGTCCGCAGGCATCCGTGCAAGCGTGCGCACCCTTAAATCCCATTCGATTCATATGCCCTGTTTTATACATAAACAGGAGTCAGAACATGCAACCCACCGCAATCGATAGCAAAAGCAAAAACCATCAGGGCGAGCGCGTTGCGTTCATCCAGGCCTGCTGGCACAAGGAAATTGTCGACCAGAGCCGTAAAGGCTTCGTCACCGAAATGATTGCGCAGGGTTATCAGGAGTCGGACATCGATTTCTTCGAAGTCGGCGGCGCCTTTGAAATTCCATTGCACGCCAAGCTGCTGGCCAAGTCCGGCCGATACGCCGGTATCGTCGCTGCTGGCTTGGTGGTTGATGGCGGCATCTACCGTCACGAATTCGTTGCCCAGTCGGTGATCAGCGGCCTGATGCAGGTTCAGCTGGAAACCGAAGTGCCGGTGTTCTCGGTGGTGTTGACCCCTCATCACTTCCATGCCGGCGAAGAACATCAGAAGTTCTTCTTCGAGCATTTCGTGCATAAAGGTCAGGAAGCAGCGAAGACGTGTGCCGATACACTGCACAAGATGCGTGCGTTGCGTCGCACAGAACATCGCGCAGTAGCCGTCTAAACACCGGACAAAAATGTGGGAGCTAGCCTGCTGGCGATAGCGGAGTATCAGTCGACAACCAGGGTGACTGACACATTGCTATCGCCAGCAGGCTAGCTCCCACATTGGTTTGCGGCGAATTCAGGCGAGGTTTTCGTCGGTGGTGGGCACGATCAGGATGCCGGCACGCAAGCCGTTCTTGACCTTGGGGTTGGGGAAGATGATCCGCGCGCCCTGCTCTTCGATGATCCAGCGGGTCTGGGCGATGTCTTCGGCCAGCACGTAACCCACATCCAATTCCGAAAAATTCTCAATGTCTGCTGGCAGGTTCAAGCGGAAGCTATCGCTGTGCTTGATGATTTCCCGGGCCACGCTAAACAGCTGCAAACCATTGAGGTCGTCATCAGCCATCGGCGGTTCGTTGCCTTCGATAATCTGCTGCAGACGCTTTTCCAGCAGCGAGACGTTAACCCCTTCGTTCTGCCCGAACGGCCGCGCCTTGCCCAACTCAAGGGTAAAAGACTCGGCACCGAGCTTGTCGTAGGTGTAGGAGCTGAACACGATGGACGGTTTGTTCTGCAGCAATACCGCTTCCATGCCGGCGGCGCGCAGGCGAGCCAGCTCTACGCGTGAATGCTGGCGACCTTCTTTCCACGGATACAGCGCGAACTGCTCGATTTTCGAGCCACGGATCGCCGTGTGCAGGTCGTAATGCAGACGGTTGCGGTCCGGCAAGCTGAAGAAACTCGCGGCCAACCGTTCCAGTTCACACGCGCGCAGGGCTTCGGAGCCGCTGGTTTGTTCGTGACGGCCATTAAACAGCCGATTGACGTCCTGCTCAACGAAACGCTCGCCTTTGCGAATGGCTTCAGGGTTACCGAACAGAAACAGAATACGGGCGCGCGGCTTGATATCGCCGCGGGCAATGTCGTGCAACAGGCGATCGAGCAACTCGATCGGCGCTGTTTCATTGCCATGGATACCGGCTGACAGCAGCAGGTCCAGGCCATTGTCGCGAGCTTCGGGTGGCCGGACTTCCAGCGCACCTTCGCTCAACCAGCGCATGCGTACGCCTTCGACAGTCAGTTGAGTCTTCTCCGCCGGTTCGCGGCCGGCGAGCGTCAGTTCAAGCAGTTTGCCGAGGGCGAGCATAGAGCGGTTTCCTTAGTGGTCGTGTGCGCAATCCGGGCCGTGCACGTGGTCTTCGTCACCGACTTCAGCCGGTTCCATTTCCAGTTGCAGACTTACCAGATTAGTCGCCAATGGGCGCAGCAGCAGGTTAGCGTATTCGGCATCACCCTCTTCGACGTCCACGCCGATCAGCAGCTGGCCGCGGCCATCTTGCTGGATCCACAGCTCTTTGCCTTGCCACATGACCGCGACGCGGGTGCAGGAAGTTTCCAGTTGCGTGCCGTCGGTGTCTTCAAGGATCAGCTGCAGGGTATCGCTCATGTCTTTACGCTCTCGACTTTCAATTAATCTGGAATGGATAAACCGCGCCCAGTTTAAGGATTTGCGTCAGTTCATCCAGTGCCGTCCGGCATTCAAGCAGCAATTGCGGGTCCGCAAGATCATTTTCGGTCATGCGGTCGCGGTAGTGCTTGTCGACCCATTCGGTCAGGGTGCCGTACAACGGTGCCGTCATGATAACCCCTGGATTGACGGCCGCCAGTTCGGTTTCATTCAAAGCAACGCGCAAGCGCAGGCAAGCCGGGCCACCGCCGTTTTGCATGCTTTGTTTCAGATCAAAAACCTTCACCTCGCGAATCAGGCCGCCGGAGCTGGTCAAGCTTTGCAGGTATTGCCAGACACGCTCGTTGCCACGGCACTCTTCCGGCACGATCAACAGCATCGAACCGTCAGGACGCGTCAGCAGCTGACTGTTGAACAGGTAGGAACGAACGGCGTCTTCGACGGTTACGGCGGAACGCGGCACGCAGATTGACTGGAATTTGCCGCCGACCTTGGCCAGTTTGCTTTGCAGTTCAGCGAGCATCTGTTCGGTGTCGAGGAACGCGTCCTCGTGATAGAACAGCACCTCGCCATTACCCACCGCGATCACGTCGTTGTGGAACACGCCCTGATCGATCACCGAAGGGTTCTGCTGGGCGTAGACCACACCGCTCTCGCTCAAGCCGTGCAGACGGGCCACCGCTTGCGAGGCTTCGAGGGTCTGGCGCGCCGGGTATTTCTGCGGCGCCGGGTAGCGGGTGTCGAACGCGCTGCGACCGAACACGAAGAACTCGACGCCGGCTTCACCGTATTCACGGCAGAAACGCGTGTGGTTGGCAGCGCCTTCATCACCAAATTGTGCAACGGCCGGCAATGCGGCGTGGTGAGCGAAGTGCTTCTGGTCAGCGAACATGGCACCCAGCACTCGGCTGGTCGTCGGGTGTTCGATGCTGCGGTGGTATTTGCAATTGAGGTTGGCAGCGGTGAAATGCACGCGACCGTCGGCCGTGTCGGCACTCGGGCTGACCGTGGCGGCGTTGGCTACCCACATGCTCGACGCCGAGCAACTGGCGACCAGCAACGGCATCGCGTCTTTCGCTGCCTGCTCGATCACTTGTGCGTCGGTGCCGCTGAAACCCAAGCGACGCAGCGCGGCGACGTCTGGACGTTCTTGCGGTGCCAGAACGCCTTGCTGAAAGCCCATTTCCATCAGCGCTTTCATCTTCGCCAGGCCTTGCAGCGCAGCTTCCTTCGGGTTCGACGATTGCTGGCTGTTGCTCTGGGACGCGACGTTGCCGTAGGACAGGCCGCCGTAGTTATGGGTCGGCCCCACTAGACCGTCAAAATTGACTTCATAGGATTTCATCAGCGAGGCTCCACAAGAATCTGTTGTTATAGGCTTCAGTAACTGTTCAGTAAAACCGCGTCGCGGCCTTCGCGGGCAAGCCCGCTCCTACAGGTTCGGTGGTATTCACACATATTGTGACCGACGCAAATCCTGTGGGAGCGGGCTTGCCCGCGATTGGGCTTACGCCATCTTCACGCCAGGCGTCAGCGAGGCAGGCAACACCAGGCTCGGGGTTTCCAGCGATGCCACCGGGTACGCGCAATAGTCTGCGGCGTAGTACGCGCTGGCGCGGTGGTTGCCCGAGGCGCCGATGCCGCCGAATGGCGCGCTGCTCGCTGCACCGGTCAGTTGCTTGTTCCAGTTGACGATACCGGCGCGGCTTTCCAGCCAGAACTGCTGATAACGCGCTTCGGAATCGGACAGCAAACCAGCCGCCAGGCCATAAGCGGTGTCGTTGGCTTCCGCGATCGCCGCCTCAAAATCAGCGTAGCGGATCACTTGCAGCAATGGACCGAACAGCTCTTCATCTGGGCGATCGACCACGGCCGTCACGTCCAGGATGCCAGGGGTCAGCAACGCGGCTTGCGCCTGAGGCTGAGTCATTTCCAGCAGCGC
Source organism: Pseudomonas sp. DR48 (assembly GCF_019823085.1). Taxonomy (NCBI): domain Bacteria; kingdom Pseudomonadati; phylum Pseudomonadota; class Gammaproteobacteria; order Pseudomonadales; family Pseudomonadaceae; genus Pseudomonas; species Pseudomonas sp. DR48. Next base: position 287,336 of record NZ_CP081946.1, read on the forward strand.
CACGGCGCCATTGGCCATCAACTGTTCCTGCGCATCCATCAGCGCTTTGGCAGCGCCCAAGGAAATCACCGAGCCCATGAATGGCGCCGGTTGCTTGTCGAAGGCTCCGACTTCAATGGTCGAACTGACCTCCACCAGGCGTTCCAGCAACGAATCGCCCCAGGCACCTTGCGGCACCAGCAAGCGCCGCGCACAGGTGCAACGCTGGCCAGCAGAGATGAATGCCGACTGAATGATGGTGTAAACGGCGGCATCAAGGTCTTTCACTTGATCGACCACCAGCGGGTTGTTACCGCCCATTTCCAGCGCGAGGATCTTGTCCGGACGACCGGCAAATTGCTGGTGCAGATGGTTGCCGGTACGGCTCGACCCGGTGAAGAACAAACCGTCAATGCCCGGGTTCGCCGCCAGGGCGATACCGGTTTCGCGAGCGCCTTGCAGCAGGTTCAGCACGCCGGCAGGCAGGCCCGCCTCGATCCAGCACTTGACCGTCAGCTCAGCGACTTTCGGGGTCAGCTCGCTCGGTTTGAACAGCACGCTATTACCGGCCAGCAGCGCTGGAACGATATGGCCGTTCGGCAAATGGCCCGGGAAGTTGTAAGGACCAAACACTGCGACCACGCCGTGCGGCTTGTGGCGCAATACAGCGGTGGCGTCGCCCAACGGGCCGCTCTTCTCGCCGGTACGTTCGCGGTAGCTTTGCACCGAGATCGCAATCTTGTTGACCATGCTGGTCACTTCAGTTGCCGATTCCCACAGCGGCTTGCCGGTTTCTTCGCCGATGCAACGCGCCAGTTCGTCAGCGTTATTTTTCAGTGCAGCGGCAAAGGCCTCAAGCACGGCAATGCGTTCGTCCAGGGTACGACGGGCCCAGCCCGGGAACGCCTGACGCGCGGCTTGCACGGCCGATTCCACCTGAGCAGCGGTTGCGCCCTCGCCGGCCCACAGCACTTGCTGGGTGACCGGGTTCAGCGATTGAAAGGCTTCGCCCTGACCGGCCAGCCATTCACCTGCGATGTATAGCGAATTCATTATTTCGACTCCCGAGCAGCAGACAACGCAACGGCGCGCACTTGATCGCCGGCATTGAGTTGAAGACGTTTGGCGGTCAGTGGATCGACCACCAACGTACCGGCGGCGAGACGTGCTGGCGCGGCGGTCATCCGGCAGTCTTCGCGTTTGCGGTTGTGAATCAGGAAAGGCGTCGCGTCGTCACCCGGCGTGCCGATGGCCAACACCAGTGCCTGGCTGTCGCGAACCGCGCGGATCTTGCCGGTTTCGCACTCGACCGCAGGGCCGGCGTCGAAGATGTCGACATAGCCTTGATAGCTGAACCCTTCACTCTTGAGCATCGCCAGGGCCGGCTCGGTGTCCGGGTGAACCTGACCGATGACATTGCGCGCGTCCGGCGACAGGAAGCAGGTGTACAGCGGGAACTTGGGCATCAGTTCGGCAATGAACGCCTTGTTGCCCACGCCGGTCAGGTAATCGGCCTGGCTGAATTCCATTTTGAAGAAGTGACGGCCCAGGCTTTCCCAGAACGGCGAGCGCCCTGCTTCGTCGGACACACCGCGCATCTCGGCGATGATCTTGTTGCCGAACAGTTGCGGGAACTCGGCGATGAACAGCATCCGCGCCTTGGCCAGCATGCGGCCATTGAGGCCCGTGCGGTAATCGGCGTGCAGGAACAGCGAGCACAATTCCGAGTTGCCGGTCAGGTCGTTGGCCAGGAACAGCGTCGGAATCTCGCGGTAGATATTCAGCTCTTGCGAGGCACTGACCGTGAGGCCAACGCGGAAGTTGTACCAGGGCTCACGCAGGCCGACAGCGCCGGCGATGGCGGAAATGCCCACCACGCGCCCGTTATCGTCTTCGAGTACGAACAGGTAGTCCGCATCGGCCCGCCCGGCTTCGCCGCGAAAGGTCCTCTCAGCCCAGCCAACCCGGTGGGCCAGACGCTCTTCATTGGCCGGCAACGTAGTCAGGCCGGTGCCGGTGCTGCGGGCCAGGTCGATCAGAGCGGGTAAATCGCTGCTGCGTACGGGACGAACGATCATGCTATCTCCTCAGACGGGCCGCTTGCGCCACCCGCGAAACACTGTTGCTTACTAGGCATTCTTTCCAGGCATAGCAGCAGGCGTTAAACCGCCACCAGGCGCACGCTCGCACCTTCACCGACGCCCAGGGCTTCGGCCGCTTCCAGATCCAGAGTCACGGGTTTGCCTGGCGCGTAATCGAGCTCAAGCAACACGGCGCGGTAATCCTGCAACTGGGCGTTGGCCACCAGGTACTGACGACCGACACCTTTGACTGCCTCGCCGATTTTCACTGGCACCACACGGCTCTGGGCGATGGAACGAATCCCCGAAACACGGGCGTGCAAGGTTGGGCCGCCGTCGAAAATGTCGATGTAGTGATCGGTCTCGAAGCCTTCGCGCATCAGGATGTCGAAAGTGATTTGCGCGCGAGGGTGCACCTGGCCCATCGCTTCTTGAGCGGAGTCCGGCAGCAGCGGCACGTAAATCGGGTAATGCGGCATCAGCTCGGCCAAAAACGTCCGGCTCTTCAGGCCGCACAGGCGCTCGGCTTCAGCGTAGTTGAGGTCAAAGAAGTTGCGGCCGATGGCATCCCAGAACGGCGAGTCGCCATTCTCATCGCTGTAGCCGACGATCTCGGTCACCACGGAATCGGCAAAACGCTCCGGATGGCTGGCCACGAACAGCAGACGACCACGGGAGTTGAGTTCCGCCCAAGGCGACCCGACCAACTCGCGCTGCACGTAGAAACTGGTCAGCAAGCTGTTGCCGGTCAGGTCGTGGCACTGGGAAAGCACGTGAATCTTGTTATGAATCTTCAGCTCGCGGGAGGCGTGCACGAAGGTTTCATTTCGAAAGCTGTAGAACGGCTCGGAATAACCGGCCGAGGCAACGATCGCCGAGCAGCCGACCAGTTTGCCGGTGGCCGTGTCTTCAAGGACGAAGAAATAGCTCTCTTCGCCATTGAAGCTGACTTCGGCGGCAAACGAAGCTTCGCTTGCTGCGATCTTGTCGCTGAGTCGTTCAACGTCATCCGGCAAGGAAGTGACACCAATCGGGCTGTCCGCAGCCAGACGCTGTACCTCGCCCAGATCAGCCATTTGCGCGGGGCGCATCACCAGCATGGTGTCACTCCTTTTCTCGAAAAACTCTTTTAGGAAAAATAACCGGCAGTCATTGCAAGCACTTGGACTAACGTGGGAGCGGGCTTGCTCGCGAAAGCGGTGCATCAGTCGACATTATCGCTGTCTGACCCACCGCTTTCGCGAGCAAGCCCGCTCCCACATTTGATCCGGTCCGGCATAAAAAATCGGGTTCGACGCCTGAATGGTCAGGCGTCGAAGGGTCTATCAGGCTTGCGTCAGTTTGGCGGCAGCGCGTTCGAAGCGGTCCAGACCTTCATCGATATCCGCGTCTTCAACCACCAGGCTTGGCGCGAAACGCACCACGTCCGGGCCAGCTTGCAGAATCATCAAGCCTTCACGTTCGGCGGCGTTGAAAATGTCCTTCGCCTTGCCTTTCCAGGCATCGCTCAGCACACAACCGATCAACAGGCCCATGCCGCGAACCTTGGTGAACAGGCCGTACTTCTCGCCGATCTGCTCCAGGCGAGCCTTGAACTTGTTGTGCTTGGCTTTGACGCCGGCCAGCACTTCAGGGGTGTTGACCACGTCGATAACAGCTTCCGCAACAGCGCACGCCAGCGGGTTGCCGCCGTAAGTAGTGCCGTGGGTGCCGACGACCAGGTGTTTGGCCAGGTCTTCGGTGGTCAGCATTGCCGCGATCGGGAAACCGCCGCCCAGGCTCTTGGCGCTGGTCAGGATGTCCGGGATCACGCCGTAATGTTGATAGGCGAACAGGTGACCGGTACGGCCCATGCCAGTCTGCACTTCGTCGAAAATCAGTAGTGCGTTGTGCGCGGTGCACAGATCGCGGGCACCTTGCAGGTATTCGAGTTCGGCCGGAATGACACCGCTCTCGCCCTGGATCGGCTCCAGCACCACAGCGCAGGTCTTGTCGGAAATGGCGGCCTTCAAAGCAGCCAGATCGTTGTACGGCACGTGGGTAATCCCGGTGATCTTCGGACCGAAGCCATCGGAATACTTCGACTGGCCACCGACGTTCACGGTGAACAGGGTACGACCGTGGAAGCTGTTGAGTGCGGCGATGATTTCGTACTTCTCGCTGCCGAACCGATCGAAACCGACGCGACGGGCCAGCTTGAAGGCGGCCTCGTTGGCTTCGGCGCCGGAGTTGCAGAAGAATGCACGCTCGGCAAAAGTGGCGTTGACCAGCTTGTGTGCCAGGCGCAGGGCCGGCTCATTGGTGAACACGTTGGACACGTGCCACAGCTTGTTCGCCTGTTCGGTCAAGGCACTGACCAGCACGGGATGCGCATGACCCAATACGTTGACGGCAATCCCGCCTGCGAAGTCGATCAGCTCGCGGCCGGATTGGTCCCAAACGCGGGAACCGGCGCCACGCACAGGGATGAATGCGGCAGGCGCATAGTTGGGAACCATTACCTGGTCAAAATCGGCGCGTTCTACCGCAGCGTGCTCAACGGACATCGGAGTCTCCTGATGAGGAACACTCGCCGGGAACTGGCGAGCTTGGTGAGGATTGTAAGGACAGTTTTCAGCCCGGCCTTGCCGCCAAGCGACAACTTCTTATAGCGCAAACCCCGGTTTTTCCCGGGTTTACGGCAATGCGACATATAGGGTCGCAAAGGCGCAGTTTAAACCGCCGGCACAGGTTATAGGCAGGCTTGTCGACCGGTGCGGTAAATATGTACCGCACACGGTGCTTCATCGTTTGTTTTGCTTGGCGTCCATCCAGCCGCTAAGGGAATAGCGCATGAATCAGCAAGAACCGGAGCCAATGGCTCAACCAGACGCGCATTTCCAACATGCGTTCAACAATCTGCCCGACTGGGTCTTGAAAGCATCACCGGCAACGCGAGGCGCACTGAAAAGCGCTTCAGTGGCAGTGCCCGAATGGCACACCACCGCCACCCGCGAACAGTTGCTGTCATTGAAAGCCACCAGCGCGCAACACTGGACTCAGCGCAACAAGCTGGAGTCGATGCTGGATAAGCTGCAAAACGCCCGAGACTTCGCCAAACCCCTCCTGAGTGATGCATTAAAGAGTCGCTTCGGCCTGGAGCTGGACGTCGAAACAACCTTCCTGCGCCTGTACATCCCGCAAACCACGCCATGGTTCGCGATCAAGACTGGTGCTGCCCGCACCTGGACGGTTTCACTGCTCGATGCGGCGCTGCACAATTTCGAGGACTCGGAGACCGCGTCGGATGCTTATGAATCCGTCTCGACATTCATCACCAAACCTTCGTCCACCGGGCAACTCGATACGTTGCCGACGATCAAACCCCGACTGTCCATTCAGGACTTCACCCGGTTGTGCAGGGAACTGGATATCGGCGCTCAGTACGAAGCGCACCTCAAAGACAACCTAGGGTTTACCAACCCCGTGGCCGGCGCGGTATTGAAGTCGAGTGTCATCGCGACGCACAAGGCAGCCCTTCGCTCCGCACTGCAATTGGCTCACGTTCGCGCAGACCTGCCGGCCGATGCGTATCGTTCGATTCTCGCCATCGTCGAGGGCCGCAAAAACGTGATGCTCGGCAACTGGCGACTGCACGCCAATGACCTGAAAGTGATGTCCTCAGTACTGACCGGAATCGTCATTTTTGCGCCGCGACTCGATCTCAAATCGCAAGCATCGCGAATCGTCGTCTACATTCCCGACGACCCGGAACATCCGCTCAAACAGTACCCCGATACCTTGTCGTTCATGGCCGACCTGACCCGCAAACTGCGCTCCCCCGCCTACCAAACCTTCTTCAGCCGTTTTGTCGATCATGGGCAACGAGGTGAATTTTTCGCCGACCTCAACCGTCGACTCAGCGGCGTGACCTGGCATGAGCACACGCGCGGCGATCCACGGCCCAGCTGGCGCGACACACCCATCGACAAGCCGAACCTGCAGTTTTCGCTGAGCCCGATCAACAGCTGCCTGTGGATTCACCTCTATCAGCAACAACTGAACAAAATCCTCAACGACGCACGCACCCTCGCGGTCTCGACCGCCCGTGCCGACCAAAACGCACGATGGGCGGCGTGGGACGCCTTCAGCCATGTCGCCAAATCGATTCTTGAAGTGGCATCGTTCGTTGCATTGCCTTTTGTGCCTTTCCTGGGAGAGGTGATGCTGGCCTACATGGCTTATCAGGTACTCGACGAAACATTTGAAGGCATCATCGATTGGGCCGAAGGTCTGAAAACAGCAGCCTTCGAACAATTGATGACGCTCGTCGAAGCTGTGGTTGAAGTGGGGGCATTCGCAGTCGGCGGCGCCATGGCGGCGGGTGCATTCAGCCGTCTGCTGTCCCGCGAAACCGTGGCGCTGCTTTCGCCGCTCAAGGCAGTCGATACCCCGGCGGGCAAAACCCGATACTGGAAGCCGGACCTGACACCGTACGAACAGTCCGTCGATTTGCCCACTGTCGTCAAACCCGATCACCTGGGTTTGTATCAGCATCAGGGCAAGACGTTGCTGCACCTTGAGGGCAAGCTCTATAGCGTCAAGCCGGACAGTGAAACAGCGCAGTTTCAGATTGAGCATCCGCATCGAGCCGACGCCTATCAACCGCCCCTGCGGCACAACCGGCATGGCGCCTGGCAGACCACTCTGGAGCAACCTCTGACGTGGGACCGGGAAACCGTGATGCGCCGCCTCGGCCACAGCGTAGAGTCGTTCAGCAATACCGAGCGCGAACAGATCCTGCAGATCAGCGGCTTCCACGACAATGTCCTGCGCGAGACGCATGTCGAGAACCAACGCCCGCCTTCGCTACTGACCGACACCATCAAGCGTTTTAAAATCGACCGCGAGATTCAGGCCATCGTCGAGCAGCCCCTTGGCGATCACCCCGATCTTTACCAGGCCCTCAACCAGCGCAAATCGTTGTTCGAATCGCGTTACCGTGAGCTTGAAAAAACCGACGACCCACACGTTCAACTGGTGCTCGGAAGCGCTCAAGGTTTGCCAACAGACATCGCACAAGAACTGGTGAGCAACACAACCGGCACCGAGCTGATGCAACTGGAGAATGGTCGTGTGCCGCAGCGCCTCAAGGATGTGGCGGTGAAAGCCATGGAGGCGGTGCGCGGCGCCCGGGCGTTTGAGGGATTTTATCTCGAGGGCATGGACACAACGGACACCCATCGACTGGCGTTGCATAGCCTCGAGTCGTTACCCGGCTGGCCGCTCGGGCTGCGCATCGAGGTCAGGGAATATTCCTCTGAAGGCACCTTGCGCGACAGCATCGGCCAGGAAAACGCCACCCTCGTCAGAACGCTGGTGCACGCAGATGACGGCAGTTACCAGGTCCATGAAGTCTCTGATGTGCCCGTCAATTTTTATCAGGCCATTCTTCAGGCACTGCCGGATTCCGAGCGCACTACGCTGGGCTTTTCGCTTGAAGACAGCTTGGCTTTCAAACAGCACATCGCCGAGCACGCACAGAACCAACCGGGTCTACGTAGCGTGTTTGCGAAACATCCGCAGCGAAAACCTTACTATGACCCGACGACCATGCGCCTGCCGGGCGGGACTGATGGTTATGGTCGCGTTGACCCCAATTCGCCCTCGCTCGATGACAGGGTGCGCGAGGTCTATCACGACCTTGCTCCACAGGAACTGCAGACGCTGGTCAGTCGCTTGCAGCAACATCCCGATGGCGCTCGCGTCGAGCTGTCCCGCCTGAGCCGCGAACTTGCCCGACTGCATCAAGACCTGCACCGATGGGTAAACGAGGCGCCCACCGTCCACCCTGAAACCAGGCTTGCGCTGACGAATCTGGAACGACAGGTCGAACTGCAAAATCGTCAATTGCTGGCCCAGGAAATCCAGCGCAGCTGGCGTCGCCAATCGGAACCGGACTTGGATGCACCAGGCATCGGCCCCCGCTACGCATTGCGGTTCAATGAACCGATCCTGGGCGATCTGCCAACACTGACGGCCGACTTCAGCCACGTCTCACTGCTTGCGCTTGAAGGCCGTCGTGCGGAACAAGGTATTCACAATTTCCTGCAGCGTTTCACTCATCTGCGTCGCCTCGATTTGCGCCGTTTCACCCTGACCGTCCTGCCCGACGCCATCCCCAAAATGGCCAACCTCGACGCATTGGTGCTCAACGATTGCGCCATCAGGTTTGACGCCCTCGCGTGGTCAAAACTGTCCCCCCTGAAAAAAATGGTGATGCTGGACCTGCACCGAAATCCTTTCGATACGGTTCCCAACATCGACTCGTTTCCAGAACTCGTGCACCTGGACCTGAGCGAAACAGGCTTGATCGACATCCCCGGCAGCGCACTGCGCCACCCGAAACTCGACACCCTCCTGTTAATGAACAACGGCATCACCGAACTGCCGCCCGGTTTTTTCGACAGTTCGCTGTACGACAAACGCGGTGTGCACCTGTCATCAAACCCGCTGACCGACAGGGCACGACAACTCATCAAACTTCATTACCTGGAAACCACCTTCGATGTGGGCGTCAATGCCCCGGACGCCGATATCCAGCGCGTCAGGGCGCTCTACCCGACCCGGGAGATCGAACAGGCCAGCGAGTTTGTCTACGATTTGCCGGGCACGCTGGAAGATGGCCGCATAGAGCTGACCCGTCTGGAAGCGGAGCTCGCTCGGCTAAACAATGATCTGGCAGCCTGGACCGCCGACCTGCCGCCCCTGCACCCGCTGACCGGCGAACCGTTCAATGCTTTCCAGTTGTTTGCCGAACATGCCAACCGCGACGAATTCGCGAGAGTGCTGGAGCGATGCTGGCGGCAAGAGTCCGAACTGGATGATTTCAATGATTCGCTTGAGCCAACGTATGAGCTTGTCTTCGATCAGCCCATCCATGGAGAACTTCCGCCACTCAGCGCCGACTTCAGTCATGTGTCTGCACTGGAGCTGCGGAGCGCCGATGGCGTGACTCGGGTCGGGCGTTTCCTGGAGTCCTTCCCCAACCTGAAAAGCTTGAGGCTGCGTGACTTCGACATCGCCGACATTCCCGAAGCGGTATTCAAGATGGGTCAGTTGCGCTCACTGTCACTGCCCGACTGTCGCATCAGTCTGTCTGCCGACTCGGTCAACGCATTGGCCGGAATGGAACAGCTCGATTATCTCGACTTGAGCCTGAACCCACTGGCGCGCACACCTGACTTGAGCCAAATGACAGAGCTTGCGACCGTTCTACTCTCGAGAACCGGTATTACGACCATACCCAACGGCCTGTTTTCGCTAGCCCAGCTGGATTGGGTAGATTTGAGCGACAACGCAATCGCCGACATCCCGAGCGACTTTATGGAATTGCCGTTGGAAGTAGCGGAAACCATAAACTTACGGGGCAATCCGTTTACCGAAGAAGCGCTGCTGCAAATGATCAGCTACTTCGAAAAGACGGGCATGGATTTCGGCGTAGAAGAGGTGATCAATCGAGGCGAGATGCAAATGTCGTCCGCGGAAGAGTCCGAAATAGACGAATAAATTCGCCGTCAGCCTCGTTCCGACGGCACCGACGACAACTCGAACGGGCTGCTGCTACGCCGCTGGTTGCGATCTTCCCGCGGCGTGGCGCCGAAGAAGTTGCGGTAGGCGCTGGAGAAATGCGGCCCTGACGAGAAGCCACACGACAGGCCGATCTGGATGATCGACTTGCTGGTTTGCATCAACATCTGCCGGGCCTTGTTCAGGCGCAGTTCCAGGTAGTACTGGCTCGGCACGCGGTTGAGGTATTGCTTGAAGATCCGCTCCAACTGCCGACGGGATACGCACACGTGCTGGGCGATTTCGTCGGTGGTCAGCGGTTCTTCGATGTTGGCTTCCATCAGCAACACGGCTTGCGTGAGCTTCGGATGGCTGGAACCGAGACGGTTCTGCAGCGGAATACGTTGGCGCTCGCCGCCTTCGCGGATGCGCTCGACCACCAGTTCTTCGGAGACCGCACCGGCCAGTTCAGCGCCGTGATCACGGGCCAACACCGCCAGCAGCAAGTCGAGAACCGACAAGCCACCGCACGCGGTCAGGCGATCACGATCCCAGTCGAACAGATGACTGGTGGCGATGACTTTCGGGAAACGTTCGGCGAAATCGTCTTGCCAGCGCCAATGCACGGCGGCGCGGTAGCCATCGAGCAAACCCAGTTGAGCCAACGGGTAGACACCGGCCGACAAACCACCAATCACACAACCGGCTCGCACCAACTGCTTCAACGAACTGCTGAGCGCCGGCGCGAGTGTGGTCGGCGGCTCATCGGCGAGTAAAAACAGTTTCTGAAAATTTTCGAGCTTGCCGGCCCACGGCTCACCCGGCAGTTGCCAGGCGCCTTCGGTCGGCGGTTCGGCCTGTAAAAACGACAGTTCGTAGACAACGTCCGGATGCACACGCTGGGCAACACGCAAGGCCTCCTCAGCCAGCGCAAGCGTCAGTGCTTTAGTGCTGGGCCAAATCAGGAAACCAATTCGATGGGCAGTCATGGCGGGCAATCCGAAACGAAACAGTGATGAAGGCATGGGCCAATGCTAGCCCGTAAATGAACGCATATCTCGAAACCAACACAGATCCATTGTGGGAGCGGGCTTGCTCGCGAAAGCGGTGGTTCAGATAACAACGATGTTGACTGAACCACCGCTTTCGCGAGCAAGCCCGCTCCCACAGGGGATAGGGGCCAGCCTTTAGGTTGCGAAGCATGCACTATCCCGGTGCGCAACGGGAGTTCGGTTTACTTCAGGCTACCCGAGAGGAATTGTTGCAGGCGTTCGGACTGTGGATTGACCAGTACCTCACGCGGGTTGCCGCTTTCCTCAACGACACCTTTGTGCAGGAACACCAGCTGGTTCGACACTTCACGGGCAAAACCCATTTCGTGCGTGACCACCACCATGGTCCGGCCTTCTTGCGCCAGGGCCTGCATTACCTTCAACACATCGCCGACCAGTTCAGGGTCGAGGGCGGAAGTCGGTTCGTCGAACAGCATCACCTCAGGTTCCATCGCCAGCGCACGGGCAATCGCCACGCGCTGCTGCTCGCCGCCGGACATGTGGCCCGGGTAGGCATCCTTGCGGTGGCCCACGCCCACTTTGTTCAAGTAGTGCTCGGCCTTTTCACGGGCTTCAGCCTTGGACATGCCAAGCACGTGAACCGGCGCTTCCATGATGTTTTCCAACGCGGTCATGTGCGACCACAGGTTGAAATGCTGGAACACCATCGATAGGCGCGAACGCATGCGTTGCAGCTGTTTCGGGTCGGCGGCCTTCAGGGCGCCGTCCTTGTTGGCGACCAGTTTCAGCTCTTCGTTGTTGAGCAGAATCTTGCCCGCGTGCGGCTGCTCCAGCAGGTTGATGCAGCGCAGGAAGGTACTTTTGCCGGAGCCACTGGAGCCGATGATGCTGATCACATCGCCAGCCGCCGCTTTCAGGGACACGCCCTTGAGCACTTCGTGACTGCCATAGCGTTTATGCAGGTCTTGGACTTCAAGTTTGTACATGCGGTCGGTTCTCACAAAAACAGTCAGTCAGTCGTTGAGCAAGCGCCCGTGACGCAGCGCTTCGCGCCCCGCCACCTTGGCCAGCCAGAAACCGGGTTGGGCATAACGCAGCCGTTCAATGGCAAACAGCACCCCGGACGTACCAGCACACACCGTGCTGACCCGATCCGCTAACGGATCGATCACTTCGAAAATTTCGTCGCCGGCTTCAATCCATTCACCGGGTTTACGCAGGAAACTCACCACACCCGGGTGCGGTGCAAACAGCAATTCGGTGCCTTCGAACGGCAGGCCTTCGCACGCTTCCTGCGCAGGTTTTGGCCATTCGCCGCTGATCAGCCCTTGCTCGGCAAGGAACGCCAGAATGCCTTCGGCATAAGCACAGGCTTCAGCGCGACCGGTGTCGGCCTGACCACCCAATTCAATGGTAGTCGCCAGGCAAGCCAGCGGGATTTGCGCATCGGGAAACTGACGCGACAGCCGCAACCACGGCAGCGAGCAGGCTTCATCGAAGGAACTGCCACCGGAATCTTCCGCCAGCAGCCCCACTTTCACGTCCAGGTGCGCGGCGAGGGAACGCCATTGCGGCCAGTGCTGCGGCAAGGCATACATGTGCAGCGCCGCTTCGGCATCGCAATGCAGATCCAGCACCACATCGGCGGTGCAAGCGTGGCTGAGCAAGATGCGCTGCATGCCTTGCAACTGGCTCGCGGCCGGCGGCAAGGCGTCGAGCGCATCGCTCATGGCCTGGCGAATCATGCGGATGTTGGCGTGCGGATCATCACCCAGATGCCCGTCCAGCGCAGCGGCCACTGGCGCGCTCAGCTCGACGAAATCGCGGTTGAAGTTCTTGCCGCTGCCCGCCTCGAAACGTCCTTGATGGTTGCCTTGCAACAGCTGACCGAGGCCCAGTGGGTTGGCCACTGGCACCAGTTCGATCACACCGTTGAGCAAGCCTTGGGCTTCGAGTTCGGTCAGGCGCTTTTTCAGCTCCCAAGCCGTGCGCATCCCCGGCAGCTCATCGGCGTGCAGGCTGGCCTGAATATAGGCTTTACGCTCGCCGGTACCGAAGCGGAACACCGAAATCTGGCGTTCGCTACCCAGGTGGCTCCACGGCAATGAATGATCGATGCGTTCCATATCAGTGCTTCCGCGGGGCCAGATAGCCCAGCCAGCGGCGCTCGGCCAGTTTGAACAGCTTGACCAGAATGAAGGTCAGGCACAGGTAGAACACACCGGCGGTGATGTAGGCTTCGAACGGCAAGTAGAACTGGGCGTTGACCGTGCGCGCGGCACCGGTGATGTCGATCAGGGTCACGATGGACGCCAGACTGGTGGTCTGCAGCATCATGATCACTTCGTTGCTGTACTGCGGCAGCGCCCGGCGCAGGGCCGACGGCAGCAGGATGCGCTTGTACATTTTGTAGCGCGACATGCCCATCGCCTTGGCCGCTTCGATCTCACCGTTCGGCGTAGCGCGCAGGCTGCCGGCGATGATTTCAGCGGTGTAGGCACTGGTGTTGATCGCGAACGCCAGGCACGCACAGAACGTTGCGCTGGACAGCCACGGCCACAGGAAGCTTTCACGTACCGCTTCGAATTGCGCCAGACCGTAGTAGATCAGGAACAACTGCACCAGCATCGGGGTGCCGCGGATCACGTAGGTGTAGAGCCAGGCCGTCATGTTGACGACCGGCTGCTTGGACACGCGCATCAAGCCCAGTGGCAAGGCGCACAGCAGGCCGAAAAACAGCGACAGCGCGAGCAATTTGAGGGTGGTCACCAGGCCGCCGAAGTACAGCGGCAAGGCCTCCCAAATGACGTTGTAGTCGAAGATCATAGATCAGCCGCCCTTACGCCTACCGAGTAGCGCTTCTCAAGGTGACGCAATGCCAGCAACGAGACGCTGGTGATCACCAGGTACATCGCCGCCACTGCGAGGAAGAAGGTGAAAGGCTCGCGGGTGGCATCTGCCGCCTGCTTGGCCTTGAACATCATGTCTTGCAGACCGACCACCGAAATCAGCGCAGTCGCCTTGGTCAATACCAGCCAGTTGTTGGTGAAGCCCGGGATCGCCAGACGAATCATCTGTGGCACCAAGACCCGGAAGAACACCTGAAAACTGCTCATGCCGTACGCCATGCCGGCTTCTGCCTGACCTTTGGGGATCGCCATGAAGGCGCCACGGAAGGTTTCCGACAGGTACGCACCGAAGATGAAGCCCAGGGTGCCGATACCGGCGGCCAACGGGTTCAGGTCGATGTAGTCGTTAAAGCCAAGCATCGGTGCGACACGGTTAAGCAAATCCTGGCCGCCGTAGAAAATCAGCAGGATCAGCACCAGATCGGGAATACCGCGGATCACCGTGGAGTACAGATCGCCCAGCCATGCCAGCCAGCGAACCGGTGACAGACGCAATGCAACGCCGATCAGACCCAGAACGATGGCCAGGGCCATGGACGACAAGGCGAGCTGAAGCGTCAGCCATGCGCCATCGAGGATGACAGCCCCGTAGCCTTTCAACATGATTCAGGTCCTCGAATGTTGGGATGAAAAAATGGCGCAAACCTCAGAGATCCTGTTGCTTGCGCCATTTCGGACTTGTCGCTTGGACGTCTTACTTGCCGTAGATATCGAAGGCGAAGTATTTGTCCTGGATTTGCTTGTACTTGCCGTTCTCGCGAATGGCAGCGATCGCCGTGTTGATCTTGTCTTTCAACGCGTCGCCCTTGCGAACCGCGATACCCACGCCGTCGCCGAAGTATTTGACGTCGGTGAAGGCAGGGCCAACGAAAGCGAAACCTTTGCCGGCGTCGGTTTTCAGGAAACCGTCATCCAGCAGCGTAGCGTCTGCCACGGTGCCGTCGAGACGGCCAGCAGCCACGTCGAGGTAGATTTCGTTCTGCGAACCGTAAGGCTTGATCTCGGCACCCAACGGGGCCAGGACTTCGCGAGCGAAACGCTCGTGGATCGAACCACGTTGCACGCCGATGTTCTTGCCCTTGAGCTCAGCCAGGCTGTCGCTGACCGGAGTACCGGCCTTCATGACCAGGCGAGCCGGGGTGTTGTAGTACTTGTTGGTGAAGTCCACGGATTTCTTGCGGTCTTCAGTGATCGACATGGACGACAGGATCGCGTCGATTTTGCGCACTTTAAGCGCCGGAATCAGACCGTCGAACTCTTGCTCGACCCACACGCACTTGACCTGCATCTGTTCGCACAGGGCGTTGCCGATGTCGTAGTCGAAACCAACGATGCTGCCGTCCGGCGCTTTGGAGGCGAACGGAGGGTAAGCCGCTTCGATGCCAATTTTCAGAGGCTTTTCATCGGCGAAGGTTGGCAGAGACAGCACGGACAGTGCCAGGGCGCCAAGCAGCACGAGTTTCTTCATCTTGGGACTCCATCGGTAAAGGGCTAAAACGGCAGAGTGAGCGACAGCCCAATATGCGAATGAGTGGAACCGGAAAAGCGATGCTGCGTTGTAGGAATCGCGCGTTATTTTCAACGCGGGCGACAACGAGCGAGTGATCGGCATTCTAACGACAGGCCCGAAGCCGATATTTCTTCAATGCGACAACTAATTACAGAAGCACCGAGAAAGCCGCTTGGGCGCGTTGACAGCCTTGCAAATTCATGCAAGAGCAAAAGACAGTGAACCGATCTATGCTGCAAATTGCGGGCCTATTATTGGCAAACCCTTCTAATCCGGCAAGCGCAGCGTTGTGTCTTATTTTTCTAGGTGGCTGCAGAGGCCCGGGAATGGGGAGATGCGTTTCTCAATGCCCCGTATCGGTTCAAGCGGTTACACATTCAGTTACTTGAAGGGTGGCGGGTAACAGTAGGAATGGGCTGACAGGTGAGCCGATAAATATTGGTTGAAAATCAACACTGATCGTTCCCACGCTCCGCGTGGGAATGCATCCAGTGACGCTCTGCGTCACACGCAGTAAGGGACGCAGAGCGTCCCGGGCGGCATTCCCACGCGGAGCGTGGGAACGATCGGTATCGGTACGATCAGTATGAAAAAGCCCCGCCAGGCGCAATGCCTGGCGGGGCTTCGATGACTCAAGAATTGTTACTTACGCAACATTCATGGTCTTGTGCGTCTCGATCAAATGCTGCACCACACCCGGATCCGCCAGGGTGGAGATATCTCCCAACCCATCGTATTCGGCCGTCGCAATCTTGCGCAGGATGCGGCGCATGATTTTGCCCGAGCGGGTTTTCGGCAAACCTGGCGCCCACTGGATAACATCCGGGGATGCAATCGGACCGATCTCCTTACGCACCCAGTTTTTCAGCTCCAGACGCAACTGCTCGCTCGGCTCTTCGCCACTGATCAGCGTGACGTAGACATAGATGCCCTGCCCCTTGATGTCGTGCGGCACACCGACGACGGCAGCCTCGGCGACTTTCGGGTGAGCAACCATCGCGCTTTCGATTTCGGCGGTGCCCATGCGGTGGCCGGAGACGTTGAGCACGTCATCCACGCGACCGGTGATCCAGTAGTAACCGTCTTCGTCGCGACGGGCGCCGTCACCGGTGAAGTACATGCCACGGAAAGTCTTGAAGTAGGTGTCGACGAAACGATCGTGGTCGCCGTACAGCGTGCGCGCCTGGCCTGGCCACGAATCGAGAATCACCAGATTGCCCTCGGCAGCGCCTTCGATGATGTTGCCCAGGTTATCCACCAAGGCTGGCACCACGCCGAAGAACGGACGTGCCGCAGAACCCGGCTTGAGCGCGTGAGCACCCGGCAGCGGGCTCATCATGTTGCCGCCGGTTTCGGTCTGCCACCAGGTATCAACGATCGGGCAACGGGACTGGCCGACGTTTTTGTAGTACCAATCCCACGCTTCCGGGTTGATCGGCTCACCGACCGAACCCAACAGACGCAGGCTGCTGCCATCGGCACCTTCAACAGCGGCAGTACCCGACGCCATCATCGCGCGAATCGCGGTCGGTGCGGTGTAGAGGATGTTGACCTTGTGCTTGTCGACGATCTTCGCTACCCGCGTGATGTCCGGGTAGTTTGGCACGCCTTCGAACAGCACCGTGGTCGCGCCGTTGGCCAGCGGGCCATAGACAATATAAGTGTGGCCGGTGACCCAGCCGACGTCGGCGGTGCACCAATAAATCTCGCCTGGACGGTAGTCGAACACGCGCTCGTGGGTCATCGCCGCGTACAGCAGATAACCGCCAGTGGTGTGCTGGACACCTTTTGGCTTGCCGGTCGAACCGGAGGTGTAAAGGATGAACAGCGCTTCTTCAGCGCCCATTTCTTTCGGCGCGCAAACCGCGCCCGCCACTTTCATCAGGTCTTCAAACCAGATGTCACGATGCTGGTTCCACTTGATGTCGCCACCGGTGCGCTTGCACACGATGACTTTTTGAATGCTGCTGGTTTCCGGGTTGGTCAGGGCGTCGTCGACGTTGGACTTGAGCGGGATCCTCTTGCCGGCACGAATGCCTTCGTCAGCCGTGATCACTACCTTGGATTTGCAGTCTATGATGCGGCCCGCCAGGGCTTCCGGCGAGAAGCCACCGAAGACCACCGAGTGAATCGCGCCGATCCGGGTGCACGCCAGCATGGCGACCACGGCTTCGGGGATCATCGGCATATAGATAGTCACCACGTCGCCGCGGTGCACATCCTGGCCGCGCAGGGCGTTGGCGAACTTGCAGACTTGTTCGTGCAGCTCGCGGTAGGTGATGTTGCGGCTCTCGGCAGGGTCATCGCCCTCCCAGATGATCGCGATTTGATCGCCGCGTTCGGCCAGATGGCGGTCGAGGCAGTTGTAGGAAACGTTCAGGGTGCCGTCGGCGAACCATTTGATGTCGACATGGTGATCGTCGAAGGACGTCTGCTTCACCGTGGTGAAAGGCTTGATCCAGTCGAGGCGCTTGGCTTGTTCGCGCCAGAAGCCGTCCGGGTTGACGACAGACTGCTGGTACATCGCCTTGTAGGTCGCCTCGTCAGTCAGCGTGTTGGCCAGAACCTCGGGACGAACGGGATACAGGGAAGCCGCACTCATCTTTCTTACCTCGGTGGAATAGTTGTTTTTGTATGACCCTGTTGTAGCCGGGCCGGGCCTATAGAACCATTCGACGATGGTAGTAACAAGCCCCTACAAAATATCGTGATAAGCCCGGGACATGCCTGGAACGCACGTCCCAAACACACCGCCAGCCCACTGGGAACGTGACTTGTCCGCGAAAAACGATGACGCGGCCCGCGTGAAAAACCACGTCGTTATTTAGCCAACAAACCGCCTTCTACGACGTTAATCGGTGATTGTTACGAAATCTGTCAAAGGTGTTTATCAAAAGCCCACCTATATGAATGCAGACCCCACGCCTAAAATCAGCCTCGCCAACAAGGCAAACCCTGATTAACCAAGTTGCAGCCCCCACGAAGGCAGTTAATCAACCAACCAGTGATCAAGTTCCACACGCAACCCCAAAAAGGTTGCGTGACCCCACTCGACCTCTAAAAGGTAAAAAAGAAATGAAAGCTTTATTAGTTCTGGCCCTCAGCAGTCTGTGCGTAACCGCCATGGCAGACGAGGCTCCGACTGATGTTGCGCAGCAAAAACCGGCCATCGAGGAATACACTTACTCCACTCACCTGGACATCGCCAAAGTTATCTCCATGAGTGAAGTACCGGATGTGTGTGGCGTCGTTCCAATGAAAATGGAATACGACGACTCCAACGGTCAACGCCATATTCTTCGCTACAGCATCATGGGTAACGGCTGCTCTAACGGCTAATCACCCGGCACTCCCCTAAACGGTTCGACCCATCCGCCCGCTGTTTCAGGCAGATGAAGCGCCGAACCGTATAGATCGATTTTTACGATTGTTTTAAGCATTTATTAGCGCTTTTTAATCAAATTTGTCGGCGTAGTATGAATTCCACACCCAAGGCATAAAACGCCCACGAACCTGGAGCCACTACCATGAAAACCAAACTGATCCTCGCCCTGACCCTGTCTGTCCTGGCTGCCAACACCTTCGCTGCTGACGGTTACGACCGCACCGGCTCGGCGGCTTTCACCACTGAATCGGCTGTCGCTGCTGACGGCTACGACCACACCGGCTCGGCCTCCTTCGCCGCTGATGGCGCCGACCACATCGGTGCAGGCAAACTCGCCGCTGACGGTTTTGATCACACTGGCGCCGCCAAAGTCGCTGCCGATGGTTCTGATCACACTGGCGCCGCCAAGGTTGCTGCCGATGGTGCTGACCGCGTTGGTGCCGCTCGCTTCAGCTGATCACCGAGCGTGACTTACAGCCCGACTTCGGTCGGGCTTAGTTGTGTCTGGAGCCACCGAAAACCGATTCAAAACACAACATGTAGTGAAAAACCGGTTTTTTTGGCTATTTTTTGAACAAAAAATTTGCTCGCCAAAATTTATGAAAAAAAATCTTCACCCGCGATATCCAGCCAAAGCCCTGTAAACCCTCGCTCCGACCGAAAAACCCGCCTTCTCGACCGCCCCATGCGCGGATTCGCCCCACCACGGCCGCAAAAATTTCCCTATAATGCCGCCTTAAACGGGCCTGCAATATTCCCTTACAGGGATAACAGCCAGTCTGAAGCCCACGCCGAAGTCCTCACCGATTTCTGCGCCCCTCAGAGGCTCTCGGAACCCCGTACAAAATTATGTTTATTTGCCTGCGTGTACCGCTGCAAAAAACGCTATCCAACGCGGCCAGTAAGGTCGTGTGAAAAACCAACCATTCAGTTTTCACACGGGCATCTGGCCCTCACGCAGGAGACGACACGTCATGCTGAGCTGGGACGAATTCGACAAAGAAGACAGCGGCGAGACCGTGGTAAAAGGCGCCAACGCCGGCCACGCGACTGAAGCCAACATGGACCGACTCGACACCGCTGGTGGTGTCGCCGCTCAAGAAGCTCGCGCCGTAACCGCGACCGACTCTGCCGCTATCGCCCGTGCAAAAGCTGCCCTGGACAACCTCGACATCGCCGAAGGCCTCGCCGAACTCGAAGGCGCCTCCGCCCGCGTCGCCGTCGACGAAAAGCGCATGATCAACTGCCGCGCCGACCTCAACCAACTCGTACCATTCAAGTACGACTGGGCCTGGCAGAAGTATCTGGACGGTTGCGCAAACCACTGGATGCCGCAAGAAGTCAACATGACCGCCGACATCGCCCTCTGGAAAGATCCGGAAGGCCTGACCGACGACGAGCGCCGCATCGTCATGCGCAACCTCGGCTTCTTCTCCACCGCTGACTCCCTGGTTGCCAACAACCTGGTCCTGGCCGTGTACCGCCTGATCACCAACCCGGAATGCCGCCAGTACATCCTGCGCCAGGCTTTCGAGGAAGCGATCCACACCCACGCCTACCAGTACTGCATCGAATCGTTGGCCATGGATGAAGGCGAGATCTTCAACATGTACCACGAGATCCCATCGGTCGCGAAAAAAGCCACCTGGGGCCTCAAATACACCCGTTCGATCTCCGATCCGAAGTTCGAAACCGGCACCGTCGAAACCGACAAAGAGCTGCTGCGCAACCTGATCGCCTACTACTGCGTTCTGGAAGGCATCTTCTTCTACTGCGGCTTCACCCAGATCCTCTCCATGGGCCGCCGCAACAAAATGACCGGCGTCGCCGAGCAGTTCCAGTACATCCTGCGCGACGAATCCATGCACCTGAACTTCGGCATCGACGTGATCAACCAGATCAAAATCGAAAACCCGCACTTGTGGGATGCTGAGATGAAGGAAGAGGCTTCGCAGATGATTCTGCAGGGCACTCAGCTGGAGATCGAATACGCACGTGACACCATGCCTCGCGGCGTATTGGGCATGAACGCGGCGATGATGGAGGACTACCTGAAGTTCATCGCTAACCGTCGCTTGTCTCAGATTGGGTTGAAGGAAGAGTATCCGGGGACTACGAATCCGTTCCCTTGGATGAGCGAGATTATGGACTTGAAGAAAGAGAAGAATTTCTTTGAGACTCGCGTGATCGAATACCAAACTGGTGGTGCGCTTAGCTGGGACTAATAGTCTCGCTCGCCACGATTTGACGATTGCTGCCTGAATCGACAAGTCGAAAAATTAAAAGCCCCGATCTGATCGGGGCTTTTTTATTGGGGAATGAATTCCTACCTTTCACCCCTACGCTACTGCGTCAGAACTCCTACAGCACTTACAGCTGCTTCCGCATTGATGTCCACTCAAAGCACCACTAAGCTCCATTGCAGGTGCCTAAGAAACGCCCAACGTAGAAAGCTTGGCCAATCGCTCAGATGCGCAATCACCTTTAGGTGATTCGTGTCGTTAAGATGCGTGCTGGCTGTGTTCGTTGGGATTTCTTAAGTCCACTCTACGTTGGGTTCAGGCCCCCCAAAATCTAAACGTAGAGGTAATGGATATGCCTAAACTTGATCAACCCCGTACTCTCGAAATTCTGGTGATCAGCCATGTCTGATCCCTTCTCCGTAATGGCCTTCTCCCGCCACAATCTAGTCCTTCATGCCCTGCTCCTGGAAAACCAGCCATGGTTCTGCGCCCGCGATTTGGGTCGACTGATGGGTTTTCATCTGGGTGATCGGGTGGTCAGCAAACTCGACGAAGATCAGCGGCATACGTTGTTGATTGACTACAACGGCCAACCAGAAAAGCGGTTAATGCTCAGTGAATCCGGTGCGTATGCGTTGTTGGTGTATCACTACGCGCCGGAGAATCGGTTGTTACGTGAGTGGTTGACTCATCAGGTGGTCCCAGCATTGCGTGATGCGGGGCAGACGAAAAATACGGATAGACCGATGTTGAGCTTGTTGGATTGGCCGGAGATGTCGTTGAGCCTGTTGCATTGGCAAGATGAAGGCTGGATTCGGCTGCGGGACATGCCTTTTCTGTTGCTTAATCGCACGCGGCGGCGGGTGCCAGTGGTTAAGCCTTGGTGGCGAAAGGTTTTGGAGCCGTTTCAGTTTTCAAAGTATTCGGTGAATTAGCCTTTGTAGGATCGACTGAAAGAAGCGTCGGTCTTTTCTGTAGGAATTTTCGTAGACAGCCGTAATGGCCACTCAGTATCGTCCGAGGGTTTTCAACCCTCGGCGACTGTATGGATACCTCAAAAGAAAGAAGTGGCTGGAGTGATCAGGAGCTTGAGGCTTCAATCGATGCTTATCTAAAGATGATGAGCAGTGAACAAAATGGTCTGACGTTCAAGAAATCGGTCGAAAACCAACTCTTGCGTGACGGGCCATTGAGCAAACGCAGTGCATCGTCGATTGAGTACCGCATGCAGAACATCTCTGCAGTGTTGGAGCAAATGGACTTCCCGCGGATTGAAGGCTACATGCCTGCCAAGAACTTCGGCATGGGTATTGGCCAACGAATTCGCAACATCTTAGATAAAAAAGTAGTGCCTGGCGCGGGCGAGTCAGCTCCAACTGCTCATCACCTTACGTTGATCAGTCGAGCTGCGAACCTGCAAAAAAAAGGGCTCAAAGTTGAGCCTAAAGGTAACGCGAACCCGCAACAAGTCAGCGTCACCACCATGTCTTATGCCCGAGATCCTAAGATTCGGGCATGGGTGGCTGAATTGGCGAAAGGTGTCTGCGAAGGCTGCGGTCAGAACGCCCCATTCGAAGTCGATGGTTTGCCATTTCTTGAAGTGCACCATGTGAAGCATTTGGCGCAGAAAGGGTCCGACAGCATTACTAACGCAGTCGCGCTATGCCCGAACTGTCACCGACGCTGCCACCTATCAAGCGACAAGCATGACTTCAAATTGTCGCTTTACAGAAAGGTAAAACGCCTAATTATCGAGTGATGGCTTGAACCACTGCACCGATGTTCACTCCATCAACGTGAATATCCATGCATTCAAGGTTTGTTCTGCTCGGCGGGCCTCCAATCAAAGTGCTGCCGCTCGCCAATGCCATTGAAATCGACGCGATAGGTATGCTGTTTACCACCGATGTCGCAAACGCCAATTAAGTCGTGATTATGGAGTTCGCGAGGCGGTGGAGTTTGAATATGTACGGTTCCACGACAGTCTTTGTAATTACACGGGGCAGCCTTGCGGTAGAGGAGATAGTCGCCATTTTCATCTCGCTCGACCCAACGACCATCGATAAATTTCGCCTGATTTGGCGGGATGGTGGTCGTGGCAATTTTTCGTTTTTGATTAAAAAATAGTAGACCGAGCATCGCAATAACCATGATCACGTAAGCAGGGACTCTCGATCCGATATTGAAATACGAAAGAATGCCGAAAGCGTCAGCCACTATCGACATGAAGGAGAGAGCCAGTAACGGCAGAGACAGAAAAAAACCCACAGCCCCCTTATTCACGTTTTTGCGACTCAGCCGCTCGACGCTGCTCGTGTCAATATCGAACTGAATGGCGGTTGGCTGCAACGAATGATGCTGGGCAATATTGATGTGATTTGCATCGCCCATGGAACCGATATTGATGTGATTACCGTCAGACATAAGCGTGGGTCCTTTCCGATTATTAGCATGAGTAGCGGCAAACGAGATTATGGGGACATGGCAAGCAGAATTTCAAAAGAATAAGTGCGCTGCAGCCCGCCTCCCGCTATTAATACCCTTCCCCACTCAAGGACCCGAGCCCGTCATGAAATTCGACCTCGCCTACTGCCTCAGCCTCGACGACAAGCTGTCGATCTATGACGTGCGCGATTTGAATTTCGACGAGACGATGGAGTTCGATTCCGCCAAGGAACACTTCCAATGTCCCAATGACGCATGCCGCTTGGCTTTCGATGCAGCAAATGTGCTGACCACGTTCAACGCCAAGAACGTGAATTACGTTCGCACCCCGCACTTCAAGAACACGCCCAGCACGCGGCATATGGCGGGTTGTCCTTATGCCAGTCTCAAGGCGCCGGCGTCGGGTGTGGACGCGGACGGTGCGGAAACGGATGACAGTCGCGAGGAGCATTTCCCGTCGGAGTTGTTGCTGACTCGGCGTCAGTATGTGCGTAAGCCGTCGAACCCGGCGGTGACTGCGGATGTGGTGCGCGATGCCCCGCAAGCCGCTTCGGTGGACAGTCACACGGAGCAACCGAGTCGTGAATCAGCGCCGGACAAGACCAGTGTCTTCGCGCATCCAGTGGAGTGTTTTGTTTCGAACTTCGGGGACAAGGAGCTGCTCAAGCGCATGCCGCTGAAGATTGGCGAGCACACGGCGCCTTATGGGTCGTTCTTCAAGAAGATCGAATACCTGACGGACAACAAGGGGCTGATTTACTGGGGCAAGATCAAGGAGATCAAGGATTACACCCAGAGCTTTCGTATCGATTTCGAGCAGAAGGTCTGGTTCAAGCAGGCGGACGAGGCGAAGAAGAAGCCTTATTCGGTGAACGTTTACTTGAGCAAGAAGTTGATCGAGAACTACCGCAAGCGCAAAGCGTTTCTGGAAGAGATCAAGCATGCCATCGACAGTGAGGCTGAGTTGTATTGCTTCTTTTATGGTGTGACGCCGGAGTTGAAGCAGGTGCCAAGCAAGAAAAACCCCGAGCAGACGTTCGGGGTGTTCAGTGCGAATATTGAGAACCTGGATCACTTCATTATTCGGGAAGCGCCGGGGCTCGATGGGTAAAAGACCGGGCTACGGTGTTATCACGACGACTCATTGCGCTTCGAGTGCAAGCTGCCTTTCGAACGCCCGTATCTCCCGTTTCACCTCCATGCGCCGCTCGCGGGCTGCCTCAACAGCGGGCTCATCCAAGCCGCCATAACGGCGCAACCAATGAACGATCATTTCCTCATCAGGGAAGTAATAGTCCTTGTGCCCTTTGCTACCTCTTGGTGTGTCGTTCATATCACCATCGACGCGCGCCGCTGAGAACTCGTCCGACGGCAAAGTACCCCAGTCAGCCGCGCGCGCCTCAAATATCCAGGCGATTTCATTGATGTGTTGTTGCGCACCGCGATGGCCGCGCTTGTAAAACACATACTCGCTGCAACTCACCAGGAAACGCTCCATCATCGGCTCGTCATCGATCCAGCGCAGGAGATCGTGTTGCCCCGCATGACGCATCAGGCCGTGTATCCAACGCTCGGCAAAACGATGAATAAACCCTTCGATATCGGCTTTTTTCGCGTCGGCGAAAATCATGCAATAACGGGTTTGCACATGGATGACGAACAGCACGTGTTTGCGTTGGACGCTGATGGCATGGACCAGCCATTGTTCGGCGTATTCGACTGGCTCATCGTCCTCGATAACGGGCGACGGCGGTTTCTGCACAGGCGTGATTGTTTTGCCCTTGTGGACACGACTAAAAAATTTGCTGGCCGCTTCGGTGCAATTGAAGATCAACATCCTTGGTCCTTGATTCGTTTTTACTGGTATCAGTCGCTTCGCGCAGTCTCTTCAACCCACTCGAGTTCATAGGGCTGACGAACGACATCCGAGATGCAGTCCAGCGCAGCTTCACTGAGAACCGATAATTCTGCTTCGGTCAGCAAGTCATGCATGACCATCAACCACAAGCCACGGAGCGCACTGGAACGGGACTGGCTGTTATCGTCAAACGTCCTGACTATGTCTTTGTCACGATCTCGCATCAGGCGATAGAGCATTCGATACCTGGCATGAGCCGAAAGTGAACCGTGCTCGGCAATTGTTTTTGCGTCATTCAGGACGCCCTGACAGAAACGATCGAGTGCAATTTCGCGCAGCTCCTTGAATTTCTTCCAGTCACTTTCGAGGATCGGCATGGCAGCCTCCTTTGAAAACTCTCAGACGGTCAGGCCCTTATTGTTGCCAAAAATCCATCCAGAACCAACCGAGAAATCGAGCGTGACGGCATCCCTACCGTCCGTCTGGATGAACGCCACGAAATAGCAAAAATCAAAAATTGAGTTTGATCCGGGCGCAAAACAACTGTACAAAATCACAGTACTTTTTGGATTAGCACTCTCGAGCCCGGAGAACACCATGGCCTCTCTTGCGATGAAAATCACCCTGGAACGTATCGCCCTTTTCCAATTCACCCCGGCCCACTGTGCCCAGGCCCGAGCGATGCTGGGTTGGAGTGTGGAAGAGCTTTCGCAGGAATCCGGTGTCTCCGTGGACGCCATTCAACGATTTGAGGCCGAGCGCGATGTGCTGGATGTCACGCGGCTGGCGTTGGCGTATCGGTTTGAATCGGAAGGTCTGGTGTTCTTCCCCGGTTTTGCGCCGGGTCGAGGGATGAATGTGCGAGGGTCGACGCCTGATCCGGTGGGTCGGGCGGACTATGCGATGGTCGAGTGAGGTGTCAGCTGATGAATGGATTCGATGAATACAACCGACGCGCTCAGGCGTCTTCGGGGGATGCCGATGGGGGCGAGATGAGGGCCAAGGCCGAATGCCTGATGAAGGTCGGGATGCTCCTCGATACCGGTCAGCTGGATAAGGCTGAAGCGGCGAAAAGGCTTGGGCTGTTGTCGTCGGAGCTGGATGAAATTCTCGACGGGCACGTTAGCGATCTGACGGTGGCGAAGATCACGGGCCGCGCCAAAGTGCGCGGCCCGGCGGCAGAGGATCAAGCGTTCTGAGCGGTGATCTGCTCACTTTCTTCTGCCACTCCTGACCACCAGGCGCTCCCCCGCTGCGGGTACATGACGTTGAACGCCTCGCCCATTTGCGGGGTGGTGATCGACACATTGCGCTCCCAGGCCAACGCCAGTATCCGGTCGAAGGGTTCATACCAGGCGTGCATCGACAGGTCGAAGGTGCCGTTGTGAATCGGCAGTAACCAACGGCCCTTGAGGTCGATGTGCGCTTGCAGGGTTTGCTCGGGCTGCATGTGCACGTGAGGCCACTCGACGTTGTAGGCGCCGGTTTCCATGAGGGTCAGGTCGAACGGGCCGTGCTGTTCGCCGATGCGTTTGAAGCCATCGAAATAACCGCTGTCGCCGCTGAAGAAGATCCGCGTGTCGCCGTCGATCATCACCCAAGAAGCCCAGAGCGTGCTGTTGCCATCGAACAGGCCCCGCCCGGAAAAGTGTTGCGACGGCGTGGCGATGAACTGCATGCCCTCGACTTCGGTGTCCTGCCACCAATCCAGTTGGCGCACTTTGCTGGCGTCGATGCCCCACTTGATCAACGTGTCGCCCACACCCAGCGGGGTCAGGAAGTAGTTGGCCTTGTCCGCCAGTTTGAGCACCGCTTCATAGTCGAGGTGGTCGTAGTGATCGTGGGACAGGATCACCGCTTCAATCGGTGGCAATTGTTCCAGGCTGATTGGCGGCTGGTGGAAACGCTTCGGGCCGGCCCACTGCACCGGCGAGGCGCGCTCGGCGAAGACCGGGTCGGTGATCCAGAACTTGTCTCGCAATTTCAGCAGCACGGTGGAATGACCGAGTCGGTAAACGCTGTGGTTGGGAGCTGCAATCAACGCAGCTTGGGTCAAGGCTTGCACCGGAACAGGCGCCGTCGGACGGGTGTCGCTCGGTTTGTGGAAGACCATGTTCCACATGATGCGCAACATCTTGCGAAAGCCTTCACGCTGCACGGGTGAATGGTTGCGAAAGAGCCCTTCTACCTGACGGGACGCTTCAGGTGTGGGGGCAGCATTTTCCGTTGAGGACATTGAAGTGGCCATGACTGAGTGACTCCAGAAAAACCGCAAATGGCGGTTTTCCACGGTGGGACAATAAATGGCCAAGGCACGCACGCATCAGCCGGAGACTCTATTCTTGACGGTGCAGGATTAACAAAACATTACACTGCACAGTGTAGTTTCAAGGTTGCATCAAACCCGTTCACAAGTAAACTACCAAGTGTAATTCTCCATTGCCTCCTGCCGAAGCGTACTTATGACAGCTCCACAGCGACTCACCGACCGTAAACGCGAAGCCATCATTCAGGCGGCGATTGCCGAATTCCGTGCCAACGGTTTCGACATCACCAGCATGGACAAGATCGCGGCCACCGCCGGCGTGTCGAAGCGCACGGTGTACAACCACTTTCCGAGCAAGGAAGAGTTGTTCGCCGAAATCCTCAATCAATTGTGGGCGCGGGTGACGGACGAGCAGGAAACCGCCTACCGCCACGATCAGCCACTGCGCGAGCAAATGCGCCTGATGTTGAAGGCAAAGTTGCAGATGCTGGGCGATGACAATTTTCTCGACCTGGCGCGGGTCGCGATTGCTGCCACCATCCATTCCCCCGAGCGCGCGCAGAACATGGTCGAGCGAATGGGCGAGCGTGAAGAAGGACTGACGGTGTGGATTCGCGCCGCTCAGGCCGACGGTCGCCTGAAACAGGTCGACCCACAATTTGCCGCGCAACAGATCCAGGGAATGCTCAAGTCCTTTGCGTTCTGGCCGCAGATTTCCATGGGACTGCCTCCACTGGCGGAGGAGATGCAGAACACCGTGGTGGAGTCGGCGCTGGACATGTTCCTGGCCTGCTACCAGTGCTGAATCCGGGTGCAAAAAATGACACGTTCTGCCTAGCCCATCCCCACCGGTCACTCTGAAATTCAACACTGAAATGTGTTTCAGAATGAAACTTGCGTGAGGGCTATAGTGACGCTATTTCCCAGCATCACGCAGAGAGCATCATGACCACCAAGCCTAAAGACACCACTGCCGCGGCTCCCGTCGATCACCTGCGCTTTCACCGCCCTCACGCGCACCTGGAACCTACGTTCGGCACTGACAAGTTTGCCTTGCGCGCCGAGGCGTTTGCGCGGTTCTTCGGTACGCCGACCTTTCTGGGCGCCCAGACGTTGATCGTCGCGCTCTGGATATGCCTTAACGTTTTTGGCGTGACCCACTTCGACGTCTATCCATTCATCCTGCTCAACCTGGCGTTCAGCCTGCAAGCAGCGTATGCCGCCCCCCTGATTTTGCTGGCCCAGACCCGTCAGGCAGCGCGGGACAAGGCCCAGTCAGACGCCGACGCCTTGCACCGGGAATCCCTCGCGGTGGCCAATAGCGAACGCCAGGCACAAGCGGCGAAGAACACCGCACAACTCATGGAATTGCTCGAACAAAACACCCGGTTGACGGAAATGACCAAGAGCCTGACTGAACGCATCGAAAGCCTGACCTCGGAAGTGCATCAACACGTGTTGAACCACGATCAGTCGAAGACTTAACAATCGGTCAAGGCAATCGAAGCGCCCGTCCCAATTCATCAAACAACGTCACCACCGAGCGCAACGCTCGGCAATCCGGACGGGTCAGCAACCAGAGCGCGGTGTCGTATCCGTGCAAAGGGCCGGTCAGTGGTTGCAGTTGGTCGCCGATCAAAAAATCCGGTAACGCCGCGACGCCCAGTCCGGCGCGCACCAGTTCGGTGACCGACAGCATGCTGTTGCAGCGATAACCGGGCGTCACGCCGGGGAACTGCTGACGCCGTCACGCCACGGTGGGATGGTCGGGCAGAAAGTCATCCGGCGCGATCCAGGTCAGCGACGCCAGGTCGTGCGCATCGACCGATTTCAGATACGCCGCGCTGGCGCAAACCCGGTAGGAAATATCCGCCAGACGTCGACCGACCAGATGCTCCGGCGGTGTGCGAGTCAGGCGCAAGGCAATGTCGGCATCGCGCCGGCTCAGATTGGCAAAGTCGTTGGAGGTGCTCAATTCGAGGGTCAGCGCCGGGTAGGAAGGCATGAACTGCGCCAGTGCCGGCAACAGCAAACCTTGCAGAACCGAATCGGTGCAGGTCAGGCGCACGGTGCCGCTGATGACTTCACCGCCCTGCTCCACGCCTATGCGCGCCGCGTCCAACGCTTGTTCGGCGCGTTCCGCTTGCTCGGCCAGGGATTGCGCCAACGTGGTCGGCAGGTACCCGGCGCGGCTTTTTTCGAACAGTTGCTGGCCCAACGCAGCTTCCAGTCGGCGAACGGCGCGAAACACCGTCGACACGTCGACCTTCAACAGCGCGGAAGCCCTTGCCAGAGAGCCACCGCGCACCAGGGCGAGGATCAGCGCCAGGTCGGGATAGTCCAGTCGATAGTGCGCAGGTGCATTGATCACTTGGGATAACGCCAATATTGATTGCGTGAACGCCAATCTATAGTGGGCATCAGGAATCAACAACCCCGGGGATCACTCATGGAAACCAGCGCAATTCGCATCGCCCTGATCGGTGATTACGACCCACAGATCACCGCCCATCAAGCCATTCCCGTGGCACTAGGCATGACGGCCGAACAGCTGAATCTGGATGTGCAATTTCAGTGGCTGGCCACCGATCACATCAACGCCGACACCCCTTTACAACACTTCGACGGTTTCTGGTGCGTGCCTGGCAGCCCTTATCGCGACATGGATGGCGCGTTGCGCGCGATCCGTTTTGCCCGTGAACGGCAGCGCCCGTTCCTCGGCACCTGTGGCGGGTTTCAACATGCGGTGCTTGAGTTCGCCCGAAACGTGTTGGGCTGGAAAGACGCCGAACACGGCGAAACCCATCCCGATGCAGCGCGCGCGTTGCTCACGCCATTGACCTGTTCACTGGTTGAAGCCGTGGACAGCATTCATCTGGTTGAAGGCTCGTTGATCGCCAAGGCGTACGAAAGCGCTGACATCATCGAGGGATATCACTGCCGGTACGGAGTTAATCCGCAGTTCGAGCGTGAGTTATTGACCCAACAGCTGCGCGCCGTTGGCCACGATTCAGCCGGCGACTTGCGGGCGGTGGAACTCCAGGGGCATCCGTTTTTCGTCGCCACGCTGTTCCAGCCTGAACGCGCAGCGCTCAACGGCACGCCACCGCCGCTGGTGCGCGCGCTGATCGAAGCCTGCTCGAGACAGAAATCATGATCGCTCCGACACCGGCAACACCTTATTACGCGGTGATTTTTACCTCGCTGCGCACCGAGGGTGATCAAGGTTACGCCGAGGCTGCTGAGCGCATGCTGGAATTGGCCCGAGAGCAACCGGGGTTTCTGGGTGTGGAATCGGCTCGGAGCGAGGATGGGTTGGGGATTACTGTTTCCTATTGGGCCAGTGAAGCGGCGATTCTGGCGTGGAAGCATCATCCCGAGCACAGCGAGATTCGCGAGCGTGGGCGCTCGACGTGGTATTCGGCGTGTCATACGCGGGTGTGCAAGGTTGAGCGGGCGTATGCGTTCAAGCAGTAAATGTGGGCGGTGATTTTTAGGCCGCCATCGCTAGCAGGCTAGCTCCCACAGGGTTATGTGCCGTTCACAAAACCAGTGTGGGAGCTGGCTTGCCTGCGATGGGGCCCTCAAAAGCACCACAAAAATGCTCCCACAAGGGAGATGTGTCGTACACAACACCAATGTGGGAGCTAGCCTGCTGGCGATGGGGCCAGCAAAGACACTACAAAACTCAGCCCCGCACCAGACTCCGAATCGCCGCAATCTCCGGCACTTCCTGCCGACTCATGTACACCCGCAACGGCTCGGTGATGTTGATCCGGTCATCGATGTTCTGGTCCAACAACAGCTGAATCAGCTCACGCTTGAGGGTCATGGTCTGCTCCGGTCCCGGTGCCCAGACAAACTCGCTGACAGGAATGATGCCGTCATCGGCGACGTCCATCCCGAAAGAGTCTTCGCTGAAACGCACAATGTATTGGCCGGTCTTGCGATTGAGGCCGACGAAGCCTTTGAGTTGGTCGGCGGCCTGACAGATGAGTTCGGAAGTGATGCGCATATAAACCTCACAAAAAGGTCGTTAACGACCGGTGATCGATGGTTTACACGCAAGGAAAGCACTCGGATTTCCCTCTGCCGGGGAAACTGCCGACGCCAAGGGTACTGCAAAGAACCGCACAAAAGCGCTGGAAAAATCTGCTTTAAACACGTTTATGTCGGTCTGGCGATAGCGTAAGCGGCGCTCAGTTGTTAAAAGGTACGTCTTTGAAAATACATCGCGAAAGGAATTCGACCATGCCTGTTACCTTCACGAAAAGTGCCCTGCTGCTGAGCATGCTGCTCGGCCTCGGCCAGGCACAGGCTGCCAGCGAGCCAGGCCCGACTGCGCTGGCGACCCGTCTGGGCATCCCTCACCCGGCTGTCATTGCCCACCGCGGCGCATCGTTCGATGCACCGGAATCCACAGCCGCTTCCTACAAACTGGCCCGCGACCTGGGTGCCGACTACCTGGAAATGGACCTGCAACGCAGCAAGGACGGCGTGCTGTTTGCCCTGCACGACAACAACCTGCAACGCACCACCGATGTTGCGAGCAAATTCCCGGAGCGCAAGGACAGCCCGGCCAATGCGTTCACCATCGCCGAACTGAAAACCCTGGATGCCGGCAGCTGGTTCAACACCGCCTACCCGGATCGTGCCCGCCCCGCCTTCGTCGGCCTGAAGATTCTGACCCTCGACGAAATCATCGACATCGCCCGGGGCAATCCGCTGCACAAGCCTGGTCTGTACATCGAGACCAAGGAACCCAAGCAATTCCCCGGCATCGAGCATGACCTCAAGGAAAAACTCCAGGACCGCGGCTGGTTGAGTCCGGCGGGCTCGAAACTGGCCAAAAGCGAGTTGGGGGTTGGCCAGGGCAAAGGCAAAGTCGTGCTGCAAACCTTCGAGAAGAGCAGCCTGGAACTGCTGCAAAAAGAAATGCCACAAGTGCCCAAGATCCTGTTGCTGTGGGTCGGCGAAGGCAGCATCGAGCCCAAATCCAAGGTGACGTTTGCCGAGTCCGGCGACAAGGACAAGGCGACCTACTACGCCAAGCAACAACCGAAGGACAAAGCCGAATTCCAGCAATGGATCGACTACGCCAAGGCCCAGGGCGCAATCGGCACCGGCCCGTCAGCCGCGCTGACCAAGGGTGGTGATCAGAGCTACTCCGACCTGGTGCAACCGTGGATGAACCAGTACACCCACGATCAGGGTCTGTTGGTGCACGCCTACACCATCGACGATGCCGTTGATTATCAGAAAGTCATGGACGCCGGTGTCGATGGCATCTTCACCAACCGCGCCAGTGAACTGCTGAAGTTCTACAAGCGTCCGGCGGCGGGGACTGTTGCGCAGTTGTTGCAGAACAACGGCTACTGATCCAGGACCGAGGTGTGCCCATCGCGGGCAAGCCACGCTCCCACAGGGTCCATGTGGTCCTGTGGGCATCGGCTCGGCGGCGATGCCGGAGGAATTAAGGGTGAATTAAGTTGCCTTGGTTAACATGATCCACTTAAACGGATCACCCAAGGAAAGAACTTCATGAAAACCCTGACTGCCCTGTTCACTGCCGCCGCCCTGACATTCACCGCTGGCCTGGCCCATGCAGATGTCCGCGTCGACCAGATCCCTGAACTGGTCAAGAGCGGCAAGATCAAGCCACTGGAAGACATGAACCAGGCCGCGTTGAAACTGCACCCGGGTGCGACCATCACCGACACCGATCTGGATAACCACTTCAATGGCTACGAATACGAAGTGGAACTGAAAACCGCTGACGGCAAAGAATTCGACGTGGACTTCGACGCCGCCACCGGCAAAGTCCTGAGCAACAAACAAGACGTCTGATGCACACAAAACAAAGCCGCGCGATCTTCGGATCGTGCGGCTTTTTTGCATTCAGCTCCTGATGAAGGGGATGACGTTCAGCCTTCGAGCATCAAGCCGTCGTGCTGACCAACGAACCCGATGTGCTGGAACTGGATTGCTGCAACGCCTGCAACAACGCCGCCGTCGCCGTCTGCAATGAACCCGAGGTGGTCGCAATCTGCGACTGCGCCGCCGCTACGTCAGCCGCTTTGGCATCAGCACTTTCCTGCTTGGCCTGGGCGGCTTGCAGTCGTTGCTGTTCCTCCTGCAATTGCTTTTGCAACTCGGCAATCTGCTTGCGCAGGGCTTTCACCGAATCGGATTCTTCGCTGCTGCTACTGGAGCTGCTGCCACCTGACGCGGGCGCGCCACCGGCAGCCACCTTGGTGCTGTCGGCAGACGCGGTGCCGGTTGCCGTGGTGGAAGTGTCGTCAGTCTTGTCACTGATCGTGGTTTTGCTGGTGGGCGTGGAGAGGGTTTGATTGATCGAGACGGAGCTGATGCTGACCATGGGATTGATCCTTTAAGGG
Source organism: Pseudomonas sp. DR48 (assembly GCF_019823085.1). Taxonomy (NCBI): domain Bacteria; kingdom Pseudomonadati; phylum Pseudomonadota; class Gammaproteobacteria; order Pseudomonadales; family Pseudomonadaceae; genus Pseudomonas; species Pseudomonas sp. DR48. Next base: position 320,971 of record NZ_CP081946.1, read on the forward strand.
TTCAGGGTAATCCGGTCATCGACATCCGTTCAGCGGACTTGAGATCGACTGTGTACCGACTCGGTAAGCAAACCGGTACACAGCCATTGCCATCAGGCGCTCAGTCGCGATGTCACTTCATTCAACTGCCCCGACAAGCCGTGCAGATTGTGGCTGGCCGCTTCGGTGCGCCGCACGCTGTCCAGGTTGGTGCTGGCGATGCTGGTGATTTCGGTGAGGTTGCGTGAGATGTCTTCGGCCACCGAGGTTTGCTCTTCGGCGGCGGTGGCGATCTGGCGGTTCATGTCGCGAATGGCTTCCACGGCATGGGTGATCCGCTCCAGCATGGCGCCGGCCTGGGTCACTTGCTCGACGCTTTCTTCACTGCGCGACTGCCCGCTTTCAATGGCCTGGGCCGCATCGACTGCGCCGGTTTGTACGGTTTGAATAATCTGGTTGATCTCGATGATCGATGCTGCCGTGCGCTGGGCCAGGCTGCGTACTTCATCGGCAACCACCGCAAAACCACGCCCGGCTTCACCGGCACGTGCCGCTTCGATCGCCGCGTTGAGCGCCAGCAGGTTGGTTTGCTCGGCGATGCCGCGAATCACTTCCAGCACCTTGCCGATCCGCCCGCTGTCGGTTTCCAGTTGGCGAATGACCGTGGCGGTATTGGCGATTTCGCCACGCATCCGGGTAATGGTGTGAATGGTGCCCTGCATGACTTTTTCGCCTTGCTGGGCGGACTGGTCGGCATCGTCGGCAGCACGTGCCGCATCGGCGGCATGACGCGCGACTTCCTGGGCGGTGGCGGACATTTCGTTCATCGCCGTGGCCACCTGATCGGTGCGGTTGAACTGATCGTTGGTGCCGCTGGCCATGAGGCTGGCGATGGAGTTCAGTTCACCGCTGGCGCTGTCCAGGTCCTTGGTGCTGCGCTGCAAGCGGCTGAAGGTGTCGGCGAGGAAATCACGCAGGGTGTTGGCGGCTGTCGCCAACTTGCCCAGCTCATCCTGACGGGTGCTGGCCACACGATCGGCGAATTTGCCCTGGCTGAGTTGCGCGACGTATTCGATCAGCTTGCGAATCGGTTCAACCAGGTTGCGGTTAACCAGCCACAGGCTCAACAGGCCAATCAGCAAGCCCGAGGCGAGCATCACGATGGTTCCCAGCAGCACCGTGCGATCGGCGCCGGCACTGATCAGCTTCGATTGCTCGGTGCCCTGCTTGCGCAATTCACTGACCAGTTCGCTCATCTGATCGCTGGTTGCGCGGTCCACCCCTTTGACCGCCGTGTCACCCGCCGTTGGATCGGCACCCGCGGCCACGTACGCATCGCGGCCCTTCTGGTAGGCCGCGCCCAACGAACGGTGTTCGTCACGCAGGCGTTCGATGCGGGTCTTGAGTTGCGAGTCGATCCCCTTCTGCCCGGCCAGCTCGCCAAGGATGCCCTGCACATCACGCTGGCGGTCTTCGAATTGCTTCCAGTATTTGTCCAGATCCGCCGGTTGCTTGCCGCGCAGCAGGACGTTTTTCCATTCCTGGACCTGCACCTTGAATTGCAGGTTGGCCTCATCGATCAATTGCGAGGTGTGCAGCGGCCCGTCAATCAGATTCGCGTAGCTCTGGACACCGCTGGACAGGAAATGAAAGCAGGCCAGAGCGATCAACAACATCGCCAACAGGCTACCGCTCAACAAGGCGAGAATTTGTGCTCTCAGGGATTTTTGCAGCATCGAGTGATACTCACGACAGGGGTGGAACACGCCGAACAAAGCGTGAAAGGCATTCGGACATCCCTGTCTGCAACATTGGCTGGTGGCCACGGCCACATGCGTTGTGATCGGCGTACCAAAGCGGTTCTTGAGCTTAATCCGACCACCGGCAAAGCAATCGTTTGCGGCTATTTTTGTGTCACAAAAATGTCATCGTGCCTTGCGATGATGCGGCCCAAGTGAACCTGTAAAACCCGCGACAGGCGCCTCTCCTTGCGAGCCCTCATGAACCACAGCATCGACCAAACCCATCGCGACACGGACCTGTTCGGTCTGCTCTACGGTTTCAGTTTTCGCCCGGGCGAGCGCGGTCGCGAGATCGATTCGGCCAAGGCGCTGCAATGCTTGCAACAACCGGACGACAGCGACGAATTCCTCTGGCTGCACCTCAACCTCGCGCATGCCGCCTGCGAGCGCTGGATGAAAAGCCACCTGGAACTGCCGGAAGAGTTTTTCGAAGCGCTGCATGAAGGCTCGCGGTCGACGCGCATCGAGCATGTCGATTCGGCGTTGCTGGCGGTGGTCAACGATGTGGTGTTCAACCTCTCAAGCATGGTGTCGTCGGATGTCTCGACACTGTGGGTCTGCGCCCGCAGTCGGTTGATCATCAGCGCGCGCCTGCAACCGCTGCACTCGGTGGACAAGCTGCGTTCCTCGGTGAAAGCCGGCGAGCGCTTTCGCTCACCGCTGGAGTTGCTGGTGCATTTGCTGCGCGATCAAGGTGAAGTGCTGACTCAGATCGTGCGCAAGACCAGCCTCAGTGTCGATCAGATTGAGGATGAGTTGCTGTCCTCGCGACTGTCGACCAACCGCGCCGAGCTGGGCGCCAATCGCCGGGTGCTGGTGCGTTTGCAGCGGTTGTTGGCGCTGGAGCCGGGGTCGTTGTTGCGCCTGCTCAACCGTCCGCCGCAATGGTTGCAGAAAGAGGACGTCAAGGAACTGCGCAAGTCCACCGAGGAGTTTGCGCTGATCATCAACGACCTCACGGCGCTGGGTGAGCGGATCAAGCTGTTGCAGGAAGAAATCGCGGCCAACCTCAACGAACAAAGCAACCGCACGCTGTTCACCCTGACCGTGGTCACGGTGCTGGCGCTGCCGATCAACATCATCGCCGGTTTCTTCGGGATGAACGTGGGCGGGGTGCCGCTGGCCGGGGATCCTGAGGGGTTCTGGATTCTGGTGGCACTGGTGGCGACGTTTACCCTGATCGCCGGGCGCTGGGCGTTTCGCAAGCGTCAGGATTATTGACCCTCCACACGTGATCGTTCCCACGCTCCGCGTGGGAATGCATCCATTGACGCTCCGCGTCACACCGGGAAGGGACGCGGAGCGTCCCGGGCGGCATTCCCACGCGGAGCGTGGGAACGATCATTCGGCCCTTAAAAAACCAAACCCTGACCTGACGCAATTCCTCTGTAACATTCAGCAACGATCATGGGCGACACTCCTTCCCTCCCCAGGACTGTCCGTCATGGCTACGCCTTCCCTCTCTGCCCAGACGCAAGCGGCCACCAGAAGCGCCAAGCCGCAATTCGACAAAAAACCCAGCCTGTTGACCCTCGTGATCTTCTTCGGTTTGCTGGCCAGCGGACTGTTGTTCACTGCTTACAGCCTGATGCACGACATGAGCGAACTCGGCACGGTGGTCACCACCTGGACGCCGTTCCTGCTGTTGGGTGTGGCGCTGCTGATCGCCCTGGGCTTTGAGTTCGTCAACGGTTTCCACGACACCGCCAACGCCGTCGCCACGGTGATTTACACCAACTCGATGCCGCCAAACCTGGCGGTGGCCTGGTCCGGGTTCTTCAACTTCCTGGGGGTGCTGCTTTCGAGTGGTGCGGTGGCGTTCGGCATCATCGCGCTGCTGCCCGTGGAGCTGATTCTGCAAGTCGGTTCCGCCGCCGGTTTCGCGATGATCTTCGCCCTGTTGATCGCGGCGATCCTGTGGAACCTCGGCACCTGGTGGCTGGGTTTGCCGGCCTCCTCGTCGCACACCTTGATTGGCTCGATCATCGGCGTCGGCGTCGCCAATGCCCTGATGCATGGTCATGACGGCACCAGCGGCGTGGATTGGGCGCAGGCGACCAAGATCGGTTATGCATTGCTGTTGTCACCGCTGGTCGGTTTCGGCTTTGCCGCGCTGTTGCTGCTGGCCCTGCGCGCGTTTGTCAAAAATCGCTCGTTGTACAAGGCTCCGGTCGGCAACACGCCGCCGCCGTGGTGGATTCGCGGCATGTTGATTGTGACCTGCACCGGCGTTTCGTTCGCCCACGGTTCCAACGACGGCCAGAAAGGCATGGGGCTGATCATGTTGATTCTGGTCGGCACGTTGCCGATGGCCTATGCGTTGAACCGCACGATGCCGGCCGACCAGGCGCTGCAGTTCGCCGCCGTCGCCGAAGTCACCCAGCAAGCATTGGTGAAAACCGCGCCGCTACCGGCCCCGGCCGATCCGCGTCCGGTGCTGTCCGAATACGTGCGCAGCAAGCAAGCCACGCCACAACTGATTCCAGCCCTCGCCGCCCTCACGGGCAGCATCGGCGCAGAGGTGAAGGGTTATGGCTCGCTGTCCAAAGTACCGGTCGAGGCCGTGGGCAACGTGCGTAACGACATGTACCTGACCAGCGAAACCATTCGCCTGATGGACAAGAACAAGGTCGGCAACTTCGACGCAGACACCACCAGCAAACTGCAACTGTTCAAGCAACAGATCGACAACTCGACGCGCTTCATTCCGCTGTGGGTGAAGATCGCCGTGGCGATTGCGCTGGGACTGGGCACCATGGTCGGCTGGAAACGCATCGTGGTGACGGTCGGCGAGAAGATCGGCAAGACCCACCTGACCTACGCCCAGGGCGCCTCGGCGGAAACCGTGGCGATGCTGACCATCGGTGCGGCAGACATGTTCGGATTACCGGTGTCGACCACCCATGTGCTGTCTTCAGGCGTGGCCGGGACCATGGTCGCCAACGGTGGCGGCTTGCAGATGAAGACCATCCGCAACCTGCTGATGGCCTGGGTGCTGACCTTGCCGGCGGCGATTCTGCTGTCGGGCAGTTTGTATTGGTTGTTCACCCAGATCTTCTAGCCTCAACACAACCCCCTGTGGGAGCGGGCTTGCTCGCGAAGGCGGAGTGTCAGTCAACTCAACTGTTGAATGTGCATCCGTCTTCGCGAGCAAGCCCGCTCCCACAGGGGGATTTTTTTGTCCGGACAAAGCATTTCGTCGAAGATTCAACGCTTTTCGCTTTTATTGATCCGCCGCCAGCCCGATTGCACTTCAGTTTGCTAACGTGTGGCCGACTCTTAAGAGACTCGATGCATTCAGGAGTGAAATCGTGAATCTGTACATCAATCAGCTTCAGCAAAAAGCTGACTTCAAAGAAGCCATCTACGCCGGCGACATCTTCCTGAACACCCAGCTGCGCGCGGCCAAAGAGTTGTGTGCGTTCGCTCAGGAAAGCATCACCGCCGCTTTCGACGGCGAGACCAATCACCAGGCGCTGCACACGCTGATGCCGGTGGAAGAATTCGTGGTCCTGGTGACGCGCCTCAAAGGCCAGTTCACCAACAGCCAGCGCGCCAAGGACCTGATCCTGGCGTATATCGACGAGATCGGCGTCGATCCGCGCGAATACATTTTCGACGTGCCGCGCATTCGCGTGGTGCCCAACTATGACTACCTGCACGCCGGTGTCAGCTATGCCTACAAACCGCATCGCGACACGTGGTACGGCAGCGTCGATTGCCAGATCAACACCTGGATGCCGGTGCACACCATTCGCCCCGACCAGACCATGATGATCAACGCCGGTTACTTCGACGTGCCGGTGAAGAACACCTCCAGCCAATGGAGCCTCAACGACTGGATCAACAACCAGCGCCACAAGGCCAAGGACAACCTCAAGGAGGAAGTCCGCGTGCACCCGGTGCCGCTGGAAGACATCAACACCGCGTCCGAAGTGCGCATTGCCGGCAACACCGGCGAGATGCTGATTTTCTCAGGCTCGCACCTGCACGGCACGGTCGCCAACCACACCGAACAAACCCGCTTCAGCGTGGATTTCCGCCTGATGCACCTCGACGACCTCAAGCACAAGCGCGGCGCGATCAACGTCGACAGCGCCTGCCCTGATGTCGGCGCCGGCTTCAAAGACTATTTCCACGCCCACGACTTTTCGAATTTCCAAGGAATCCAGCAATGACCAAGCGTCGCATCACGCCCGCAGAGGCCCAGTACAACGAAACCCGTGCCAACGTTCTGAAACGGGTCGATGCCGAGTACGTGGCCGACGCGCCATTCGTCTTCGCCAACCGCATCGGCGTGACCGCTGCGCTGTCGCGCATGGAGCTGTTCAAGAAAGTCGCTGAAGTACCGGGCGCGATCATCGAGTGCGGCGTGTACAAGGGCAACTCGCTGATGCTGTACATGCACTTGTCGATGATTCTCGAACCGTACGCGATCAACCGCTCGATCATTGGCTTCGACACGTTCGAAGGCTTCCAGAGCATCGACAAGAAAGAAGACCCGGCCGACGTCAACGAGACCATGTTCTCCGACACCGACCAGTCGCTGATCCAGGACATGATCGACGCCAACGACCTGCTGCGCCCGGTCAACCGCATCCCGCGTTGCGAGCTGGTCAAAGGTGACATCGTCAAAACCGTGCCGGAATGGGTCAAGACCCGCCCGGACCTGGTCGTGGCCATGCTGATCCTCGACACCGACCTGTACGAATCGACCAAAGTCGCGCTGGAAACCTTCCTGCCGTACATGCCAAAAGGCGCGATCGTGGTCCTGGACGAAGTGGCTTACCGCAACTTCCCTGGCGAAACCAAAGCCCTGCGCGAAGTACTGGACCTGAACAAGATCGAGCTCAAGCGTTTGCCGTTTGATAGCTGCGTAGGCTACTTCCACGTTTAACCATCAAACTGGAAGCTGAAACAAAACGTGTGGGAGCGGGCTTGCTCGCGAAGACGGACTCACATTCAACAGTTGAGTTGAATGATACGCCGCCTTCGCGAGCAAGCCCGCTCCCACACGTTTATCTGCGGTGCCTTAGGTTGTGGACTGGATCAGGTTCGCCAGCCAGTCCATGAACGCGCAGCGCATCGACACGGCGATCCGTGGAGCTGATTTCAAATTCCAGATGGGTGCCGCGCCATAAAAAAACGGGCTGATCATCAGCCCGCTTTTTTTTAGTGCCGGGAAACAAGTCCCTTCAACACTGTCAGCAGTTCCACCTTGCCCTTGCGCGGCTCGCCTTCGAACTCGATCCAGCCTTCGTTGAAGCCATCAATCATCTGTATCCGCGGCAATGGATTACGCATGCCCTGATGCTCGAACAACAACTGCCAGGTCTCGCGCGGCACGCTTTGCATCCGCACCGGTTTGCCCAACAGTTCGCTGAAACCGGCACCCAATTGCAGCGGAGTAATGCGTTGCGGGCCTTCAAGTTCGACGACGCGTTTGCCCTGCCATGATTCCTGCAACAGCTCGGCGGCCACCCGACCGACGTCGGCGGTGGCGATCATCGGCACCGGTTTATCCAGCGGTTGCAGGAAACTCGGAATCATCCCCGAGCCCATCGCGTGCTCGACGTCCCACTGAGCGTTTTCCATGAACCACGCCGGGCGCAGGAAAGTGATGGGCAATTCCAGCGTGTTTAACGCCTGCTCCAGCAGTTGCAACTGGTTGAGCAAGTTCGGCTGAGTGGCCTGGGCACCGATGGTCGACAGGCACACCACGTGACCGGGGCGTGCGGCTGCCAGTGCCTGACGGATGTTTTCCACCCACTGCCGGGTTTCTGGAAAACCGGGGGACGGGTCGAAGTTCGACGGCATCATCACAAACACACCGTCCACGCCGGTAAAGGCCTGGGCCATGGCCTGCCAGTCATCGACATCGGCCAACGCCAGCTCACAACCACGCTGCGCCCACTGCGCGCCTTTGTCGGCGTTGCGCACCACGGCGCGTACTGCACGGCCAGCAGCCAACAAAGTTCGGGCGACTTCGCCACCCACCTGCCCGGTAATGCCCATCACTGCGTACATGAACTGCTCTCCTGCCAGAAAACGACGACTGTCGCGATGGGGAGAATTTTCCGCGCAAGGGCGAGATTCTCCGATAGCATCAATGTCATTGCATACGTGATCAGGAATCATCAATGAGCTTCGATGCCAGTCTTGCCAGCGGCATGGGCGTTTTCAGCGCGGTAGTCGATGGTGGCAGCTTCGTGCGCGCCGCCGAGGCCATGGAACTGACGCCATCGGGCGTGAGTCGCGCCATCGCCCGGCTGGAAAAACGCTTGGGCATTCGCCTGTTCGACCGCACCACCCGCACCGTCACCCTGACCGATGAGGGCCGGCGTTTCTACGGCGAGATCGCGCCGCTGCTGGCCAGTCTCGAAGAAGCGGCGAACTCGGCATCCAGCAGCGCCACTCAAGTCCGGGGACGCCTGCGAGTAAACATGGACCCGTACTTTTCCCGACTGATTCTCGGCCCGGCGCTCGGCCAGTTCATGCAGCGCTATCCCGAGCTGTACCTGGAACTGCAAACCCGCGATCAATTGGGCGACATGGTGGCCGATGGTTTTGATCTGGCCGTGCGATTTGGGCATCCGGCGTCCTCCTCGCTGGTCGCGCGCCAATTGCTGGAGGTGCGGGTGCTGACCGTCGCCTCGCCGGCCTATCTGAAAAAACATGGGCGGCCATTGACGCCATTGGACATGGAAGACGAGCGGCACGTGTGCATGCAGTTCCGCGATCCGCAAACCGCTCGCCCGTTCGGCTGGGAATTCCATCGACCGGGACGGCCAGTGTTGCATGTACAGCCGCATTGCCGCTTGCTGGTCAATGATGTCGGCACGCTGCACAGCGTTTGTGAAAGTGGCCAGGCCATCGCCCAGGTACTGGACCTGGGGATGGCGCCGGCCTTGAAGGCGGGCCGTCTGGTCGAGTTGTTTCCCGACTGGCCCGATGAGCGTTTCCCGCTGTATGCCTTGTACCCTTCACGGCACTTGCCGGCGGCCAAGGTGCGGGCGTTTCTCGAGTTTGTCAGTGAGCTTTGCGTAACGTAGCCCGGCCGATCACCATGCGCTCCCGCACCACGTCATACACCCAGTGATACACGTAGGTGTAGGGCAGGAAAAACAGCAGCACGCCGATGTCCAGCAGGAACGCCTGCCACAGGCTGACGTTGAGCCACCAGGCAATCAACGGCACCCCGACCGCAACAAGTCCGCCTTCAAACAGCAGCGCATGGACGACCCGTACCCAAGCGGTATGAGCGATCTCAAAACGCTTGAGCGTGCGATCGAACAAGCCGTTGAAAACCACGTTCCACGCCAGCGCCAATGCCGCGATGACCACCGTGACGACACCCATCTCGAGCATCGGTTTATCCATGATCCACGCCAGCAGTGGCGTACAGATCAGGATGGCCAGCACTTCGAAACCGATGGCCTGCAAGATTCGTTCGGTAATGGATTTGTTGACGTTCATGATCAGGACTCCCTGAGTGACTGTGGTTGCCATGATCTGTCCTCACGCCGATACTTCATAACCAATAACCATCGATCAAGGCGATAGTTCATGGCGTCTCAAGAAGTGTTGCAGGCGTTTGTGCAGGCGGCGACGCAAGGCTCGTTCTCGGCGGCGGCGCGTAAGCTGGGGCGCAGTCAGTCGACCATCAGCGCGGCGGTGGCCAGTCTTGAAATCGATCTGAACCTGACCCTCTTCGACCGCAGCAGCCGCAAACCCGGCCTGACGCCGGCCGGGCACGTGATGCTGCAGCGGGCCGAGGAAATCCTCGCCGCCACCAGCCGTCTGGAAATGACCGCCAGCCAACTCTCGCAAGGGGTTGAGCCGAAGCTGACGGTGGCGATTTCCGACACCTATCAGTCCGACCGGTTCGAAGCGGCGCTCAGTGCGTTCGATCAGCGTTATCCGGACCTGGAGCTTGAATGCCTGATCGCTGAATGCGATGACCTGGTGGCGTTGGTGCAACGCGGTCGGGCGCATGTCGCCTTCGCGGAAAAACAGGACAGTTACCCGCCGGACCTGGTCAGCTCGACGGTTGAGGAAAAGACCGAAATCGCGCTGTTTGTCTCCCGAGAGCATCCGCTGGCGACGCTGAGCGGCATTGATCAGGACGTGCTGCAACAGCACCGGGAGTTACGGCTGGCGACCATCGTCAATCCGTATGAAAGCCGTGCGAAGGGACGTGTCTGGTCGGCGCCGAGTTACCTGATGCTGCTGGAAATGGCCCAGGGTGGATTTGGCTGGGCGCCTTTGCCGCGCTGGCTGGTGGAGCGGTTTGGCCCGGGGACGTTGCAGGAGTTGAACGTGCGCGGCTGGCCGAAACCGGTGTTCGTCGATGCGCTGTGGTCGCGGTTGCATCCGCCGGGGCCGGCGGGTAGTTGGTTGCTGGGCAAGATGCTGGAGTGAAGGTCCTGCGGACCTTATCGCGGGCAAGCCCGCTCCCACAGGGATTGGTGGTGTACACAACTTTTGTGACCGCTCCGTTCCACTGTGGGAGCGAGCCTGCTCGCGATGGGGCCCGAGAAATCACCTCACTTCAACGCCCTGATCCGCGCCTCGATAAACCGCCGCTCCGGCACCTGCTGCGTCAATTCCAGCGCCCGTTCATAAGCCGCCCGCGCCTCTTCGACCCGCCCCAATTGCCGGCAAAACTCCGCCCGCGCCGAATGCGCCAAGTGGTAGTCCTGCAATTCGCCGCGATCCAGAATCCCCTCGACCAACACCAGCCCTGCCAGCGGACCGTCGCGCCTGGAGATCGCCGCCGCGCGGTTCAATTCAATGACCGGTGAAGGCACCGCCGCCAACAGCACGTCATACAGGCCGACAATCTCCTGCCAGTCGGTCTCCCCCGCCGTGGGCGCCTCGGCGTGCACCGCCGCAATCGCCGCTTGCAGGCAATAAGGCCCGAACCGTCCAGTGCTCAGCGCCGCTTCCACCAGCGCGCAGCCTTCGGCAATCATTTGGGCATCCCACAACGACCGATCCTGTTCATCCAGAACAATCAACTCACCGTCTACCGACGTCCGGGCTCTACGCCGCGACTCGTGCAACAGCATCAAGGCCAGCAGCCCCATCACCTCCGACTCCGGGAGCAATTGCAGCAACAGACGCCCGAGCCGAATCGCCTCGCGCGTCAGCTCTTCTCGCGTCACTTCAGCGCCGACCGACGCCGAGTAGCCTTCGTTGAACACCAGGTAAATCACCCGCAGCACGCTGTCCAGGCGCTCGGGTAATTCCGCCAGGGTCGGGACTTGGTAAGGGATTTTCGCATCACGGATTTTCGCTTTCGCCCGCACGATGCGCTGGGCGATGGTCGCCGGGGCCGAGAGAAAGGCCCGGGCGATTTCTTCCGTGGTCAGGTCGCAGACTTCGCGCAGGGTCAGCGGCACCTGGGCGTCTGCCGCCAATGCCGGGTGGCAACAGGTGAAGATCAGCCGCAAGCGATCATCTTCCACGTCTTCATCACTCCAGTCGGCCTGTTCCAGCGCCTCCAGTTGAGCGATCAACAGCGGTTTCGAAGCGGCAAACCGCGCGCGCCGACGCAGCACGTCAATGCCCTTGAAGCGCCCGGTCGACACCAGCCAGGCGCGCGGATTGTCCGGCACGCCGTCACGCTGCCAGCGCTCGACCGCGACGAAAAAAGCCTCGTGCATCGCCTCTTCGGCGAGGTCGAAATCACCGAGCAAACGGATCAGGGTCGCGAGAATCCGTCGCGAGTCTTCGCGGTAGACCTGCTCGACCCGAGCCGTGACTGAACTGTCAGGCATCAGTCGGACATGCCGTCAGTCACCAACGTCACCAGCCGATCAAGGCTTTGCCCCCAGCCGTCATGAAAACCCATGGCGTCGTGAGCCTGGCGATCTTCTTCGGACCAGTGCATGGCGCGGGCGGTATAGAGGGTCTGGCCATTGTGGTCTTCAAGCGTCACTTCGGCTGACATGAACGGCTTGCCCGATGGAATCCAGCCTGGAATAAACGCGTCGGTGAACACCAGCCGCTCAGGTGCGACGATTTCCAGGAACACGCCCATGGTCGGGTACTCGGTGCCGTCCGGGGCGCGCATCAGAGTGCGAAACTGGCCACCGACCCACAGGTCCATTTCGCATTCGGGCGTGGTCATTCCGTGGGGCCCCCACCATTGGGCGAGCAAGGCGGGCTCGGTCCAGGCGCGAAAGATCTTGCGGCGCGGCGCGTCAATCAGCCGGCTGATGGACAACTCGTACGGGGCAGGTTTGCGGTCAAAGGTTTGCGGACTCATGGGCTCTCCTGGTTTTTTTGATTGTTATTCAGGGATTCAACTGGCGAACGGGACGCACCTCGACGCTGCCAACCCGGGCCGCCGGAATATTGCCGGCGACCTGGATCGCTTCATTGAGGTCCTTGGCATCGATCAGGTAAAAGCCGGCCAATTGCTCCTTGGTTTCGGCGAACGGACCGTCGGTGATCGACAGCTTGCCGTTGCGCATGCGCACGGTGGTCGCGGTCTGCACCGATTCCAGCGCCTCGGCCGCGAGCATCCGGCCACTGCCCTGGATTGACTCGGCGTAGGCCAGGCACTCGGCGTCCTCGGGGCTGTCGGGCAAGGAGTGCAACGTCTGTTCGTTGCTGTAGACCAGGCACAGATACTTCATTTGGACTCTCCCGGATCGAACTGATCAACTATGGCCGCAGATGGGTGTTTTCGCGCGGCTTCCCGATAAACAACCCGACGATCAGGGTTCAAGGTTGAACAGTGCGCTGCCGCTCGTCATGTCGAACGGGGCCGACCAATGTTCGTGGACAATGCGCCATTGCCCGGCATCGCGCCGATAGCAGGCGGTGACACGCATCCAGCAGGCCTGGGTTTCACCCTGTTCATTGGTGCCGCCGCAATGAGCCAGCCAGTGGGCGAAGGCGATGTGCTCATCCGCCACGATGTTCATGTGGCTGAAATCAAACTTATGCGCGCCCTGGCACATTTCCATGCACTCCTCCCAGTGCGCGCGATAGGCGGCTTTACCCCGAAACTCCAGAGCCTTGACCGCGTCGTAGGAGACGATGTCCTCGGCATACAGGGGCATGAGCTTGTCGATGTCCTTGGCAATGACGGCCTGGCGATAGTGTTCGATCAGGGTCTCGATTTCGTGAGTAGCGTTCATGGTGGATCTCCGTGGTTTTCAGTGTGAAGACACCCTTAGTCGTCTGACCTGAGGCCAAATCGACCGTTGAAATAAAAATAATCCACGAACGCAAACTCGCTAGAATCCGAAACATATTTTGTGATGGAAAAAGGACACTCCAGTGATAACCCGACTCGTGCCTTATGAAAGCCTGAACGCGCTTCAGCGCCAGCAGATCGAGGCCATCGAAGTTCACAAAGAGCAAATCAGGTTCTCGGGCGACATCCACGGCGCCCTGCACTCGCTGCTTTCCAAACCTGGCCCCGGGGTCAAGGGATTTGCCCTGCTGGCCGAGGAGAAGCCAGTCGCCTTCCTGTTGCTCAAGCGTCCGCCGGTGCTGCCCGCGTGGGCCGACGAACACAGCGCCACCCTGCACGCCTTGCAAGTCGATCAGCGGGCTCAGGGCAAAGGTTATGGAAAGGCCTGCCTGCAAGCCTTGCCCGACGTCGCACGCCAGGCATTTCCAGAGATAAAAGCGTTGGAATTATCGGTGGATGCAGACAACGAAGCGGCCATCGCGCTCTATGCGAAATTCGGCTGGGTCGACAGCGGCGAAGCCTACAAGGGCCGGATCGGCTATGAACGGCGCATGAGTCTGGTTTTTTGAGACGCGTGCTGCAAGGCTGAGCGACAGCGTTCACGGACACAACACCTAACCCCTGTGGGAGTGAGCCTGCTCGCGATAGCGGTGTGTCAGACGACATCATCGGTGGCTGAGCCACCGCTATCGCGAGCAGGCTCACTCCCACAGGGGTCTGCGCTGTTTGATAGAGGTTTACAGCGCCAACACCATCTCATGCCACGCCATGCCGCCGTGGTCGGATTCCGAAGGCTTGATGTAGGCGAACCCGAATCCGGCATAGAGCGGAATGTGTCGTTCCTTGCACATCAAATGGATATGGGTTTTTTTCAGACCTCGCATCCGCTCGATGAATTCGGCCATCAATCGTTTGGCCAAACCCTGCCCCTGATAATCCGGGTGCACCACCACCGACATGATCACCACTTGCGGGCCGGCCGGGTCGTGGCCGATCAGTTCCTTGAAAGCTTCGTCTGACATTTGCACCTGAAACGCCGCACCGGAATTGATGAAACCGGCGACCACGCCGTCGACTTCGGCGACGATGAACCCCTCGGGCCAAGTGGCGATGCGGGTGGCGATTTTTTCCCGGGTGGCGGCTTCGTCACCTTCGTAGGCAACGGTTTCGATGGCGTAGCAACGGTCCAGGTCAGCAGGAATGACGTGGCGGATGACGGTGTTCATGGCAGCTCGGAATCAGCGAATGAGAAGGCTTGGGATCATAGATTAATAAGGTGTTCATATCGATCACCGCAGGCGCCGTAAAGCCTGCGTATAGGCGCTGTCATTGCTCGTTGGAGTGGATTATTGATGTGTCCTGTCTCTGGACATCAATAGGGGGAACTCACCATGAGCAGCGTTCAGATCGGTCTTCTTATGCTGTTGGGCATCAGCACGTTTGGCTTCATCACGTTGTCGATCGACCTGATGCGGGCGCGACGGATGAAGCGAGGCAAGTGATATCGAGAGGCGGACAGTCGATCCGCCTCTCGATGCGCTCATTACTCTTTGAGCGGCAGCCAGATTTCCAGCTTTCCGGTGTTCAGCTTCGGGTTGAAGTCTTCGCTGTAGCGTTCGAACTCCGGCGCGTCCGCCGCCTGATACCCGGACTGCGGCAGCCATGTCTTCCAGATGTATTGAAAAGTCTTGGGCAAGGTGTCCAGTGAACCCTTGTGCTCGAACACGGCATATTGCTGGGGCTGAACCTCGACCCAGCGGTACTTGTCGGGGAGGTCATCGAGCTTGCTGATTTCCACGCCGGCAATGTATTCGAAACCACCTTTGCCATCCGGATTGCAGCAGATGCCGTACGTTACTTCGCCTTTTTGACCAGGAATCTTGCCAATCTCGGGGATGAATTTTTCCCAGAGGTCGGGAATTTTCCTGGAAGTTTCCTGGGTAAATCGCCCGCCAAAACCGGCAATGAGCAGAAAGTGCCCATGTTCGATGCGTGGCTCGGCCGGTTTTACGACTTCTTGCTCATCCATGACTCAACTCCTGAGGCTAAAAAAGTGGGTTCGGCTGGGAGTATAGAAGCCCGAACCGATTCGCCCACTTACAGGGCCTGCAACTGCTCGACGGCGCCCGAGCCGATAAACTCGTTGTAGCCCGATAGAATCACGTAGACCGCGAAATAGCAGAAGATCGCCGCCGATGCCATGTAGGAGTAGCGCAGCAGTTTGTCGCCCAGCAACTTGCCGCCGTGACTCGCAGCGAAACACAACGCGACGCACCAGAGCACGCCAGCGCAGAGAAACCCGCCGAGAAACAACGCCGAACTCAGGGCGCCACTGCCGCCGGAGCGCGCGATCAAGGTGCCGCCCACTGCCGCAAACCACAGAATGGCGCTGGGGGATGACATGGCGAGGAAGATGCCACGGAAAAACTCCTTGCGATGGGAGTTCTGCCCCACTTCCGCAGACTGCGCCAGCACCGCCTCATGGTGAATCGCCGAGTAGATCATCTTCGCCGCGAAATACACCAGCAACGCCGAACCGCCGATCCACAGTACCCAGCGCACGGTTTCGTACTGCAGCAAAACCGTCATGCCCGCCAGTGCCAGCACCGCGTAGATCAGGTCGCCGACACAGGTCCCCAACCCCAGCGCAAAGCCTTGAAAATAGCCGCGCTGCATGGCCAGGGTGATCATCGCGATGTTGGCCACGCCGATATCCAGGCACAGCGAAAGGCTCAGCAAGAAGCCGCTGGTAAATTCCATCAACCGATTTCCTTCGGACAAATTTGTTTACAGAGTCGCTGGACAGTGTGCCATACCAGCCCTTATCTTCCGCAACAGGCCACCGCAGTGGCCAGCGTCGCTCGGACGGTTCCGGGCGCTCACGTTATCCGAGGCAACAATGGCCAATCCAGGTTCGCCGCGCCGCTTTGCGCGCATAGATCGACTCCCCCCTTACGTATTCAACATCACTGCCGAACTGAAGATGGCCGCCCGTCGTCGTGGCGAAGACATCATCGATTTCAGCATGGGCAACCCTGATGGCCCGACCCCGCCGCACATCGTCGAAAAACTGGTGACCGTCGCCCAGCGTGAAGACACCCACGGTTACTCGACGTCCAAAGGCATTCCACGTCTGCGCCGGGCGATTTCCAACTGGTACAAGGATCGCTACGCGGTCGATATCGACCCGGAAAGCGAAGCCATCGTGACCATCGGTTCCAAGGAAGGCCTGGCGCATTTGATGCTGGCCACCCTCGATCAGGGCGACACGGTCCTGGTGCCGAACCCGAGCTATCCGATTCACATCTACGGTGCCGTGATTGCCGGCGCCCAAGTGCGTTCGGTGCCGCTGATTCCTGGCGTGGACTTCTTCGCAGAACTGGAAAGCGCCATTCGTGGTTCGATCCCGAAACCGAAAATGATGATCCTCGGCTTCCCGTCCAACCCCACGGCCCAATGCGTGGAGCTGGATTTCTTCGAACGCGTGATCGCGCTCGCCAAACAGTACGACGTTTTGGTGGTGCACGACCTGGCTTACGCCGACATCGTCTACGACGGCTGGAAAGCCCCGTCGATCATGCAGGTGCCGGGCGCCAAGGACATCGCGGTGGAGTTTTTTACCCTGTCCAAGAGCTACAACATGGCGGGCTGGCGCATCGGTTTCATGGTCGGCAACGCCGAACTGGTCAACGCCCTGGCGCGGATCAAGAGTTATCACGACTACGGCACCTTCACCCCGCTGCAGGTCGCGGCCATTGCCGCGCTGGAAGGCGATCAGCAGTGCGTCAAAGACATCGCCGAGCAGTACCGGCAGCGACGCAACGTGCTGGTCAAAGGCCTGCATGAACTGGGCTGGATGGTCGAGAACCCGAAAGCCTCGATGTACGTCTGGGCGAAGATTCCCGAGGCGTATGCGCACCTGGGCTCGCTGGAATTCGCCAAGAAGATGCTCGCCGAGGCCAAGGTCTGCGTCTCGCCGGGTGTGGGATTCGGGGAATACGGGGATGATCATGTGCGCTTCGCGCTGATCGAAAACCAGGACCGGATTCGCCAGGCTGTGCGCGGGATTCGCGCGATGTTCCGGGCGGATGGGCTAGTAACCAAAACCAACGCCTGATCGATTAAGCAGACACAAAAAAACCGCAGCGATGCGGTTTTTTTGTACCTGATCGTTCCTACGCTCCGCGTGGGAATGCCGCTATGGACGCTCCGCGTCCACTGTGACGCGGAGCGTCACGGGATGCATTCCCACGCAGAGCGTGGGAACGATCAGTGCGACAGTGTGCTTAGACGAACATCGACAGCAGCAGGATAAAGCCCAGCGCCACAATGGACAGGATGGTTTCCATCGCGGTCCAGGTCTTGAAGGTTTCCGCCACGGTCATGTTGAAGTATTGCTTCACCAGCCAGAAACCCGCGTCGTTGACGTGAGACAGGATCAGCGAACCGGCACCGGTAGCCAGCACCAGCAGCTCACGGTTCACACCCGGAATCATCCCCACCACCGGCACCACGATGCCTGCGCCGGTAATGGTCGCCACGGTCGCAGAACCGGTCGCCACGCGAATCACTGCCGCCACCAGCCAGGCCAGCAGAATCGGCGAGATCTGGGCATTCACGGCCATGTGGCCGATCACGTCACCCACGCCGCTGGTCACCAGCATCTGCTTGAAGCCACCACCGGCACCGATGATCAGAATGATCGCGGCGGTCGGCGCGAGGCTGGCGTCGAGCAACTTCAGAATCTTGCTCGAACCCATGCCCTGCTTGTGGCCAAAGGTATACAGCGACAGCAGCAGCGCCAACAGCAACGCCGAGATCGGGTGACCGACCAGGTCCATGAAGGAGCGCGCGAAGTTGCCTTCCGGCAGCACCACGTCGGCAAAGGTCTTGAGCAACATCAGGAACACCGGCAGCAGCACGGTGACCAGGGTGATGCCAAAGCTTGGCAGCTCGGCCGCGTCCGGCTCGCGAGCCAGTTGATCCACCAGTTCCTGGTTAGGATGGCCAGGGATGTATTTGGCAATGAACGTGCCGTAGATCGGGCCGGCGATAATGGCCGTCGGCAGCGCAACGATCAGACCATAGAGAATGGTTTTACCGATGTCGGCACCAAACACGCCGATGGCCAGCAACGGACCCGGGTGCGGTGGCACCAGGCCGTGAACGGCGGACAGACCGGCCAGCAGCGGGATACCGATCTTGATGATCGACACGCCGGTACGCCGGGCGACGATGAACACCAACGGAATCAGCAGCACGAAACCGATTTCGAAGAACAGCGGAATGCCGACCAGGAACGCGGCGAACATCATGGCCCACTGCACCTTGTCCTTGCCGAACGCCCGGATCAAGGTCTGGGCAATCTGATCCGCCCCGCCCGACTCGGCCATCATCTTGCCGAGCATCGTGCCCAGCGCAAGGATGATCCCGACGAAACCGAGCACCCCACCGAAGCCGTCCTGGAACGCCTTGATGATGGTGCCGATCGGCATGCCGGAGGTCAGCCCGAGGAATGCGGCGGCAATGATCAGGGCAATGAACGGGTGGAGCTTGAACTTGGTGATCAGGACGATAAGCCCGATCACCGTGACCACTGCATCGAGCAGCAGGAACGTCTCGTGGGACATGCCAAACATTAGGGGTGTCTCCTGGTTGTTGTTGTTATTAAAGCGGGTAATTCGCACGCGATAAGGACAGCGCTATCTTTTCTGGCCAGACTCATACGGCGAGTTTCAGGCCGTGTTCCAGCCACCAGACATGCGCCTGCTTCGCCAATTGCTCGACGCTGTGGTTCGACGCGTCCAGAGCCAGGGTCAGGGGCTCGCCAACGGGCGATTCAAGCGTGGCGAACTGGCTGTCGATCAGGGTCGATGGCATGAAGTGGCCAGGCCGGTGAGACACACGATCGGCGGCAACTTCAGGAGTCAGCTCAAGAAAAACGAAGCCCAGGCCAGGCAAGGCGCTGCGCAGACGTTCGCGATAACTGTGTTTGAGGGCCGAGCAGGTCAGCACCGGGCGCTCGCCCTTGGCATCCACGCGGCGCAGCTCATCGCACAGGCTGTCGAGCCAGCCGGCACGGTCTTCGTCGTCCAGGGGGATACCCGCGCTCATCTTTTCGATATTGGCGGCAGGGTGAAAAGTGTCGCCTTCAATGGCGGTCGCGCCGCTGAGTTGGCACAAGGCCTCGCTGACGCAAGTCTTGCCGCAACCGGCAACGCCCATGATGACCAGGGCGGTGATGGGATGATTCATGTAACACCTCAGCGCGCAGACAGCGCTACCTTTGACAGTTGTGACACTGGAACAAAAGCAGAAGTTGCCGACGCCTTCTTGTCATTTTTGTGGGTTGCAGCATGTTCGTTCCCAATGCCAAAAAGCGGGGATCAGGCAAACCCCGCTCACGCATTTGCAGCTGCATCGAGACAGCGCTACCTTAGTGCCTCGAATTTTGTTTGGCAAGCCGCTCGATGAACTCCCCTAAAAACGATAAAAATACGCGCACCACTGGCCGCCCGACCTTGAACGAAGTCGCACGCCTGGCTGGTGTCAGCCCGATCACCGCCTCCCGCGCCTTGCGCGGTGTCAGCACAGTGGCCACCGAACTGGTGGAAAAAGTGCAGAAAGCGGCGCTTGAACTCAACTACGTGGTCAACCCTGCTGCCCGGGCGTTAGCCTCGGCCCAGAGCCATTCGGTGGTGGTTCTGGTGCCGTCGCTGTCCAACTTGCTGTTCATTGATACGCTGGAAGCCATTCATCAGGTTTTGCGCCCCAAGAGCTTCGAAGTCCTGATCGGCAACTTCCATTACTCGCGCGATGAAGAAGAAAACCTGCTGCGCAATTACATGGCGTATCAGCCGCGCGGTTTGCTGCTGACCGGTTTCGACCGCACTGAAAGTTCTCGGCGGATGATCGAGGCGAGCAACATCCCGTGCGTCTACATGATGGAACTGGACAGTGCAGCGGGCGTGAACTGTGTGGGTTTTTCGCAGCTCGCCGCCGGCGAAACCGCAGCCGAGCATTTGCTGTCCCGCGGGCGCAAACGCTTGGCCTACATCGGCGCGCAGCTGGACCAACGCACGTTGTTGCGTGGCGAAGGTTTTCGCAAGGCGCTGCAAAAGGCCGGCTTGTATGACCCGGATCTGGAAATACTGACACCGCGCGCCTCCTCCGTTGGTCTGGGTGGCGAGTTGTTCTTACAGCTTATTGCCGCTCATCCGGATGTCGATGCGATCTTCTTCGGCAACGACGACCTGGCACAAGGCGCGCTGCTGGAAGCCATGCGCTGCGGGATCAAAATCCCCGAACGCGTAGCGATCCTCGGCTTCAACGACCTGCCTGCCTCGGCGCACATGGTCCCGCGCCTGAGCAGCATCAGCACCCCGCGCGAGGCCATCGGCCGCCGTTCGGCGGAGTTGATGTTGACGCTGCTGGCCGGCAATTCAGTGGCAAAACCGGTGCAGGACATGGGGTTTGAGTTGAAGGTACGCGAGAGCACCTGACCGATGGGAGCGAGCTGGCACCCACAGTGAATCGCCGCGTGCTTGAACGGCGCCTCGTTCAAGCAGTGGGATTTCAACTAACCTTGATAGTGCTCCCGTGCATCTGTGCTCAGTCCGCATCGGCGCAATACGATCCTGCTCGAAATGTCTGTTAGATTCCTGAAGCGTCGAATCGCTAACGGAGTAGCTCAATGGAACATGCACTGAAAATTCTGGGTAAAGCCTCCTCCATCAACGTCAGAAAAGTTCTGTGGACGTGTGAGGAACTGGGCGTTCCCTACGAACGAGAAGACTGGGGCGGCGGTTACGCGTCGACCCACACGGCGGAGTTTCTCCGGCTCAATCCCAATGCCCAGGTCCCGGTGATCATCGATGAGGCGGGTGTGCTGTGGGAGTCGAACACCATCTGCCGTTACCTGGCCGGCAAACACCATAACACCGACTTGCTGCCGCACGAACCGGCGGCACGCGCTCGGGTGGAACAGTGGATGGATTGGCAAGCCACTGAACTGAACAGTTCCTGGAGCTATGCCTTTACGGCACTGGTGCGCAAAGACCCGGAGTTCCAGGACCCGCATCACATCGCCGCCGGCGTACGCGGCTGGAACCAGAAGATGGGCATCCTCGAGCATCAGCTCGCGACCACCAAAGCCTACGTCGCCGGACCACGCTTCACCCTCGCCGACATCGTCATCGGCTTGTCCGTCAACCGCTGGCTGATGACGCCGATGGAGCGTCCCGACTACCCGGCCATCGACGAGTATTTTCAACGATTGGCCCAACGTCCCGGTTTCCTGAAATACGGCTGCAACGGCCTGCCTTGAGCGGCCCTGCGCTACAAATCACTAAAAAACGAGCATACGCTGCAACAACCGGGCGAATCTCGGTGCAAAGGCGCCGAGATTCACAACCATTGATTCCGATAGCAGGCTAAGCTTCTCCATCAATAAGAAATGGACAAGCCCATGACTGCGCATACCCCAGCCGCCGCTCAAACCGACGGCATCGACCCCGTTCGCGCCGCGCAGATTTCTGCTCGCATCGACCGACTTCCCGCCGTCGCGACCCTCTGGCGCCTGGTGGCGCTGCTCTCGATCGGTGGTTTTTTCGAACTCTATGACCTGTTCCAGACCGCCTATATCAGCCCGGGCCTGATCCGCGACGGCATCTTCGCCACCGGCAGTCAGGGCGTGTTCGGTTTCTCTGACCAGGCAGCGTTCGCCTCCGCGACGTTTCTCGGGCTGTTCCTTGGCGCGAGTTTGCTGAGCCCGCTGGCCGACCGTTTCGGACGCCGCGCGATCTTCACCTTCGCGCTGATCTGGTACACCGTCGCAACGGTGGCGATGGGTGTTCAGAGCTCGGCACTGGGCATTATCTGCATGCGGTTTCTGGTGGGCATCGGACTGGGTATCGAGCTGGTGACCATCGATGCTTACCTCTCGGAACTGGTGCCTAAACGCATGCGCAGTTCGGCGTTTGCCTTCGCCTTTTTCGTGCAGTTTCTGTCGGTGCCGGCGGTGGCGCTGATGTCGTGGTGGCTGGTGCCGCAGGCGCCGTTCGGTGTGTCCGGCTGGCGTTGGGTGGTGTTGGCGAGTGCGGTATTTGCGCTGTTCATCTGGTGGCTGCGTTCACGGTTGCCGGAATCGCCGCGCTGGCTGGCCCAGCATGGCCGGTTCGACGAGGCCAGCGCGATTGTCGATGACATCGAAGCGCGCTGTGTGAAAGATCAGGGCAAGCCACTGGACGAGCCGGAACTGGCCGCCGTGGACATTCAAGGCACTGGCCGCTTCGCCGATATCTGGCAGCCGCCCTATCGTCGTCGGGCGCTGATGCTGATTGTCTTCCATGTGTTCCAGGCCATCGGCTTCTTCGGCTTCGGCAACTGGCTGCCAGCGCTGCTTTCCGGTCAGGGCGTGAGTGTCACGCACAGCTTGATGTACGCCTTCATCATCACCCTCGCCTACCCGCTCGGGCCGCTGCTGTTTGTGAAGTTTGCCAACCGTTTCGAGAACAAGTGGCAGATCGTCGGTTCGGCACTCGGTGCGATGACCTTCGGTACGCTGTTCGCGATGCAGACCAGCGCCTTCGGCCTGATCTTCTGCGGAGTGATGATTACTTTCTGCAACGCCTGGCTGAGCTTCAGCTATCACTCTTATCAAAGTGAATTGTTCCCCACCAACATCCGCGCCCGCGCCGTGGGGTTCTGTTATTCGTTCAGCCGATTGTCGACGGTGTTCAGCAGTTTGCTGATCGGGATTTTCCTCGAGCACTTCGGCACACCGGGCGTGCTGGCGTTCATTGTCGCCAGCATGCTGATCGTGATGTTGACCATCGGCTGGTTTGGCCCGCGCACCCGCAACCTGGCGCTGGAAAATATCGCGCACCGCTGAGACGTCGGCGGTTGATGGCTGCCGCCCAGCGGCAAATATTGACCGCCCTCCCCGTGCAACCTGTCCCTCCAGGCCCGGCAAACACGGGCCCGGGACAACGGCACGCTAATTGCTCGCGTCCTCAGGTCAGTCATTAACTGCAGGTTTAACCATCATGTTTGTCAGTGCAAAACAAACGCAGATTATTCCCCTGGCCAAGAAGCTCGGCAAAGACCCGGCGGCTGAAGTGGCGGCCGGGCTGCAGAGCGGCGTTCAGAACTCGATGTTTCAAGCCTTTCAAACCAATGGGCAGGCGCAGGTTCAGTCGTCCGCCACTGGACAGGCCACCCAGCAAGTCAGCGAGGCCAGCAAAATCAGCGACAACGTCAATGAAGCGTTCGCCAAAACCCGAGTGGCGCTGCAAGCCGCCGACTCTGCCAAGCTGCCAGCCAACGCTCAAGCCAAGGCCACTGACAGCACGGCCATGACCGACTTCAAGGACTACATGAGCAAGACGCCGGAACAGCGTATGCACGACAGCATCCTGAAAGAGATGGGCATCACCGAAGAAGACCTCAAAGCCATGCCGCCAGAAAAACAACTGGCCATTAGCAAAGAGATCGCCCAGCGCATGGAAGACAAGATGAAGCTGGCGTCGACCGAGAAAGCTGGCGACAGCAGCACTGCAAAAGACACGCCCCAGGTCGTCGACAAATTCCTTGCTTCACTTTGAAGACACAGGGACTTTTTGTAGGAGCCAGCCGTTCGGCTCCTACAAAGGCATTGCCGCGACTCAGATGATCTGCAACGTCGAATTAAACTGACTGATCGCATCCACCACATGCCGCGAGCCCTGCTGAATTTCTAGAATCACCTCGCCCGCCTCGTTCGCCAGTTCCACTCCCAGACCGGTTCGGCTCAAGCTCGATTGCATGCTCGTCACGGCGCTCATCGATAAATCGTGGTTCTTGCGCACCACGTCAACAATCTCCACCGTCGCCTGACTCGTGCGTGCCGCAAGGCTGCGAACTTCGTCGGCCACCACGGCAAACCCGCGTCCGTGGTCGCCGGCCCGCGCGGCTTCGATGGCCGCATTCAGCGCCAGCAAATTGGTCTGGTCGGCGATGCCGCGAATGGTCTGGACGATGGTGCCGATGATGTCGGACTGCTTGCTGACCGCATCGATGCTCTGCGCCGCTTCGTTCAAGTCCCGGGAAATGTCCTGGATGATCTGCACGGTTTGCTGCACCACCTGAGACCCCTTCTGCGCGCAGGCGTCGTTTTGCACCGAGGTGCTGTGGGCCGACTCCGCTGCGGTCTGCAACGTCGTCACTTGCTCGGTGATGTCGCTGGCAAACTTCACCACTTTGTACAAACGGCCCTTGGCATCGAACAACGGGTTGTAAGAGGCCTCGAGGAACACCGTATGCCCGTGCTTGTCTTTGCGCTCGAAACGGTGCGAGTGATATTCGCCGCGATTGAGTGAAGCCCAGAACGCCTTGTACGCCTGCGACTCGGATTCGGCGCGGTGGCAAAACAGGCTGTGATGCTGGCCGATCACTTCGTTGAGCGAGTAATGCATCGTCTTCAGAAAGTTGTCGTTGGCGGTGATGACTTTGCCTTCGGGGGTGAACTCGATCACCGCCATGGAACGGCCAATCGCAGAGAGCATGCTTTCTTCTTCGTGTTCCTTGTAAACCCTGTCGGAAATATCCGTTGCGACTTTGATCACGCTTTTAACCTGGCGATCGGCACCGAACACCGGCATATAACTGGCCTCGAGCCAAACCTCCTTGCCTTGCTTGTTCAACCGCAAAAACGTACCGCCGACGGGTTCGCCACGGGCCAGGTCTCGCCACAACTTTGCGTATTCCTCACTGCGGTAGAACGCTTCTTCGCAAAAGATCCGGTGGTGTTTGCCGCGAACTTCTTCGGCGCTGTAACCCATTGCGCGGCAAAAGTTGTCGTTGGCATCGAGCACGATGCCCTCCGGGGTGAACTCAATCATGGCCATCGAGCGGCTGACCGCCGCCAACTTGGCGTTGGCTTCGCTCAGCGCGCAACTGAATCGTTGGATTTCCTGCAGATCTGCCTTGTGATGTAGGTTAAACATGGTTGTATCACCTTAAGCGCGTTCTTTTGATTGATGAAAGTTCTTCGGTCTTTCAACGGCTCTACCAAATCGCTTCTTGGTACAGGCACACGCGTTCCTCCACGGGAGGAAATGTCAGGTGATCAATGATGTTCAATCGGAGAGTCCATAGCAGTACTCTGATCAAGACATCCTTCTCTTGATAGCCCGGAACCGGGCCAGTCCTAACGGTTTCATCAGTAATTCCCTTTAGCGCACAGCTTCCTTGTTGTTCAGTGTGGTGCCGTGGGTTGCGCACGTTTGCGGTGTCATTGGCTATCGCCAGCGACATACTCAGTTACAAGTCAGCGTAGACAGCCACCGCGGGGGCGCAAGGCCACTAGTCAGCCAGCATTGAGGACAAAATCGGTTCAGCGAGCATGTTGAGCAATGCTTGCACGGCGGCTGAAGGTTCCCGGGTCGGCGTGACCACCAAGGCAAACTCGCGCTCGATACGCGGGTGGACGGGCATCACGCGCAGGCCTTAGCGATGAGTGGGCAGCGTCAATTCGGGCACCAGCGTCACGCCGATGTTTTCCCGCACCAGCGTGAACGCGCTGCTCCACTCCCGGACCTCGACCCGAACGTCACGTAACTGCAAGCCAGCATCTGCGGCCAGGCTGCGAGCGTTGGTTGAACAACCGCCCGTGGCCAATACGAAAGGTTCCTGCGCCAACTCCGCAAGGGTAATGCCGACCTCGTTCGAACGGCGCGCCAAAGGATGACCGATCGGGACGACGGCCATCCAGGCATCACGTCCCAAATGACTGGCCTTGCGCTCGGGGGGCGGGTTCAACACCACGCCGACATCCACCAGCCCGGCGTCGAGCAGTGCTTCAATTTCATCGTCGCTGACCTCAAGTGCCACCACTTCAATGCCGGGATAGAGCCGATTGAACTGGCGCAACAGTGGCGGCAGGAACGTGGCCAGCACCATGGGGAAACTGGCCAAGCGAATCGTGCCGCGTTGAATGCCTTTGGCGGCATCTACGCTGCTGCGAATATTTTCCAAAGCGCCAAGCATGGTTCGCGCGTGTTCGATCACCGGCAAGCCGATGGCCGTTGGCAACGTTTGGCGATGTTCCCGATTGAACAATTGAACGCCCAATGTTTCTTCAATCAAGGCCAACGCCTGGCTCGCACCTGACTGGGTCATGCCAACGCGCTCGGCGGCCCGGGTGATGTTGCCGGTATCAGCCACCGCCACCACCATTCGCCAATGCATCAGATTCATCATGGCAGTAGCTTTCCTTATGGCTGTGTTCTGAAAGAGTAACTTTACCGAGGGCACCGCGCACTATGACACTGGCGTAAATCCCCAACCAGAGCCGTCCCGATGAAGTTGTATTACGCCCCCCAAGCCTGCTCGCTGGCGCCGCATATCGTGCTGCGTGAACTGGATCTGCCATTCGAATTGATCCGCGTTGATAACCGCACCAAAAAAACGGTTGAGGGCGATGACTTCCTCGCGATCAACCCAAAGGGTTACGTCGCGGCCTTGCAGCTGGATAACGGCGAAGTGTTGACCGAAGGCCCGGCGATCCTGCAATACCTGGCGGACCTGCGACCGGACGCAAACCTGGCACCGGCGAGCGGGACGTTCCAGCGGGTACGGTTGCAAGAGTGCTTGAACTTTGTCTCGACAGAGATTCATGGCGGACTGGGCTGGCTGTTCAATTCGCAGTTTCCGGAGGCGGTAAAAGCGCTGATCAAAGAGAAGCTGTTCAAGCGATTGGCGGTGTTGAACGAAACGCTGGGGCGGCAAGATTATTTGCTGGCGGGTGGGTTCGGCATCGCCGATGCGTATCTGTTTACGGTGCTGCGCTGGGCGCCACTGTTTGCCATTGATTTTAATCAGTGGCCGGCGTTGGTGCGGTTTCAGGCCAGCATTGAGCAACGGCCAGCAGTGAAAGCCGCGTTGGCTGCGGAGTTGGTGTAGAGAGCGACATCGCCGCTCCCACACGGGATCTGAGGCTTACACACATTTTGTGCTCTCAGCAGATCCAATGTGGGAGCGAGCCTGCTCGCGAATGCAGTCGCTCATGCGTCGCAAAACATCAGGAAAAACTACAGACTCGCACTCACCTTGCTCGCCACTTCCCCCGGCACCCAGCCCTTCCAGACCTGCGGTTGATCCCGCAAAAACGCTTCTGCGACTTGACGCGGTTGCTGGCGTTTTTCGCTCATTTGCCCCAGCGTCTGGTTAAGCAAATCGATCGGAAAGTCGACTTTTTCGAAGAACGCCACCAGGTCCGGGTACTGCGCCTTGAACGGTGCGGACACACCAATGGCCAGGCTCGCCGGCATGGAACGAGTGCCCTTGGGATTGGGGTTGTTGGCATCGGCCAAGGTCTTCCATGCCTCGGCGTTAAAGGCCGGTTCTTCGAGTTTCACCAGTTTGAAGCGCCCCAGCAGCGGCGTCGGCGACCAGTAGTAGAACAACACCGGTTTGCCACGGCGGATCGATGACGCGACCTCGGCATCCAGCGCAGCGCCAGAGCCTGTACGGAAGTTGACGTAACTGGCGGTCAGGTCGTAAGCCTTGAGTTTCTGGCTGTTGACGATCTCCGAGGTCCAGCCGGTCGGGCTGTTGAGGAAGCGTCCGCGACTTGGGTCTTCGGGATCGCGGAACACGTCCTTGTAGCGGGCCAGGTCGGCGACGGATTTCAGTTCCGGCGCCAGGGGTTTGATGCCGCGTTCCGGGTCGCCCTTGATCACGTATTCCGGCACCCACCAACCCTCGGTGGCGCCTTTGACCGTGTCACCCAAACCAAACACCTTGCCCTCGGCGGAGGCCTTGACCCACGCCGGACTGCGCCCCGCCCACTCTTCGCCGATCACCTGGATGTCGTTCTTGGCCAGCGCCGCTTCGAGGCTGACGGTGCTGCCCGGCAACGTGTCGGTCGGGTAGCCATAGCCTTTCTCGACGATCAGACGCAGGATTTCGGTGATCAGGCTGCCGCTTTCCCACGTGATATCGCCAAAGTGAATCGGCGCGGCTTTTTCCGCGGCCGGCACGTGGGTTGCGACAAGGCTCAGCGCCAACAGCGAACTGCCGAGCAGGGTTTTGATCGATCTCATGCGGACCTCCGGGTCAGGGCATTCAAGGGTTGGTTGGCGCTGTGCCGGTCGCACAGTGCCTGGGAGCGGGTCATGTAGACGCTGACCGAGCGTTGGGAGATGCCCAGCTCGGCGGCGATTTGCGGGTACGTCAGGCCGTCGACGCGTGACAACAGGAAGGTCTCCCTGACTTTGCCCGGCAAGCGTCCAAGCGTCTGGTCGAGGCCCTGCAATGCCTGGCTGAGTTGCGCCAGTTCCTCAGGCGATTTCACGGATGGGTGATCGTCGTATTGCAACTGGTCGAGGTGCTGGTGTTCCTGTTTGCGGCGGCGCCAGAGCTGATAGATCAACCGGCGGGCGATGGTGGTGAGCAAGGCACGAGGCTCGCGAATCGGTGTCAGCCCTGGGGCTTGCAGCAGTTGCACGAAGGTTTCAGCGGCGACGTCTTCGACGCTGGGGCTGGCGCCCAGATGCCGACGCAGGTGTGCGCACAGCCAGGAATAATGGGTGCGAAACAAGCCGTCGATGTGGTTGCGATGGGATACGTCGGTGCCGGACATAGAGGCTCCAAGGTTAGGGGTCGCTGAATGTCCGGTGATCCGGTGGCGCGATCCTAGCAAGGAGCCTTATTCTTTAATAATACTTAAAATGAATTTTTATATTCTATTTAGGAATTTAACGTAAACGCCCAAATCCCAAGGCCTCAGCTTCCTCCTGATAGTCGAGAACTACCTGATAGTCGCTTTCAGTGGCTGGCAATACTTCATGCAGTCCCAGGATCTCAACGACGTCGGGCAACCTTTTCAGGGTCTGATTCATCGCCTGACGCAGCTGCTCTGCCTGGCCATCCGTGACGCCCAAAGCCGTGATGTACGGCAAGGTCGGGCTGAACGCGCTTCGGGCAACGATGCGTAATCCGGCGACTTCTTGCTCGGCATGTCGCGCCAGATAGGCGAAGGTCACACTGTCGATGGCCGCCAGGTCCGCACGATCTTCGCGCAGCCAACGCAGGCTCTCGCGGTGGCTACCGCTGATGGCGACACTGGAAAAGAATTGCCCGTCGCGATGCAGCGGCGCCAGGCGGTGCCGCAACAGGTTCATGCCGCTGTTGGAGTCTTCGCCGTTGATCACGCCGCGACTGTCGCGCCAGTCGGACAAGGTTCGCCGTGGGTCATCGGCGCGGCTCAGGAGCAGGCTGCAATGATTACCGCCGGTGCTGTCTGGGAGCTCGTAACGCGGTCGACCAATGACCCGGACCTTACCGCGCAACGCGGTCATCAGCGGGTAGCCGCAGGTCTGGGTCAGCAGCAATTGCGGGGACAGCCAGAGGTCCATCAGCGACAGGCCTTCGGCGCTGAGTCGGGTGGCGCCCAGCTGCGCGAAGATCTGCGCCAGCCACCGCTCGTTGGCCTGGCGGATTGGCTCGGGGGCGACGTACATCAGTAGTTCAGCGTAGTGGTGGGTCATCTCGGATGTTCCATAAAGTCACTTCCCCTGTGGGAGCGGGCTTGCCCGCGAATGCAATCTGCCTGACAACAATGATGTTGGATGTGCCGGCCTCTTCGCGAGCAAGCCCGCTCCCACAGGGGCTCATTCGCAATCAGTGAAATGGATGCCTCGGGCTATCGATGGCCCTCACTCCATGCTGTCGCCACAACTGCCCATAACCCTGCACCACAAATCCGCCGCTGCGCGCCTGCCACTGCTCGCGACGTGCGCGGTAAGCCCGGGGCAAGTCGTACCAGGGCAACCCTGGCAAGTCGTGGTGCACCAGGTGCAGATTGAGGTTCAGGAACAGCCAGCGCCACGGCCAGGCGGCTTCATTGATGACCGTGCGTTGCTCGGGTTGCACATGCGGACGGTGTTCATAGTAGGAGCGAATCATGGCAATCGATAGCGCCGGCACACTGATGAGCAACAGGTAATGCCACACCGGCAGCACGCTGTAGTTCGCGATGAAGATCAGCATCAGCAACGTCAATGCACCGTGGGTCAGCCACATGAACCAGGCCTGTCGCTCAGCCTTTTTCAGCCGTTGCAGTTCTTCCCGCGCGAGCGCCAGCAAGGCCAGTGGCGCGCCCAGCAGGAAGCGTCCGAGCACGGTTTTATTCAGCCAGTGCAGGCTTTGTTCGAAAAGCGAACTGCCCTGCCACCGTTCTGCCGTGAGGTAACGACTTTCCGGATCGCGACCGGGAATGGTCAAGTCTTCGTCGCGGTGATGCAGCAAATGGCTGTCACGGTAAAGGGTGTAGGGATACCAGACGGCGAATGGCGCATAGCCGAGGATTTTATTGAGCAATGGCCAACGGGTCGGATGCCCGTGAAGCAATTCGTGCTGCACCGACAACCAAAGCACCACCAGCGGAATGAGCAGCAACGTGCTCCACCACCCCCCCAACTGATCACTCACCAGGACCAGGCTGAACCAGCCGCCATACACGCCGATCAGCAACAGCCAGGTCGGCCACTCGGTGCGAGCGGTCAGGCGTTTGCGCAGGGTTTCGATTTCTTCTCGATGGGCAGTATCGAAGTAATGGGACATGGGGTTGCTCAGATCGGGGACCAATCCCCTTCTGTGCAATGACGCCGGGAAATCTTGCAGATTATTTTGACGATCGTTCCCACGCTCTGCGTGGGAATGCCTCTAGGGACGCTCTGCGTCCAGTGACGCGGCGCGTCACGGGCTGCATTCCCACGCAGAGCGTGGGAACGATCAACCAATCAACACGGGATCAATGGCCGAACACATCCACTTTCTTGGCCTTCTTGTCCGCGCGCTTTTCATCGGCGGTTTTCGCCGGTTTTTTCTTTGCTGCTTTCTTTGAATCCATGCCTTTGGCCATGATACGTACTCCACTCATACGGGATGTGAGATCAGGTATACACCTATCGCTGCGCTCGTGTTCTTTTATAATCGCCCGCTTTGCGCACCGACAGTCCACGACCATGCCCGACACCCAGTACACCTTGCTCGAGGAGCCTTTGTGGCCCTTGATGAACAAATTTTATCGCGCCCACCAATCGTCGATGAAAGCCGTGCGCGACGCTCAATTGTGGGTTGCAAGACGCGACGGGATCATTGGCGCGCTGTGTTTGCGGCCGGTGGCGGACGGGCATTGGCTGACGGGGCTGTTCGTCGATCCGGCGTGTCGCCAACAAGGGATCGCTGGCGCGTTGATCGCCGAGGCGGTCAAGGATGTCGAAGGCCCGGTGTGGCTCTTTTGTCACCCGGACCTGCGCGGCTTTTATGAGCGTCACGGGTTCACCTTCGACCCCGCGTTGCCCTACTCGATGGCCGAACGTTTGAGCCGTTATGCGCGTAGTAAACCGATGATTGCCATGGGTATGCAACTGGCCAAATAACGCACTAAAGCCATATGAAGATCAAATGTGGGAGCGGGCTTGCTCGCGAAAGCGGTGTGTCATTCAACGCTGATATTGACTGATACACCGCTTTCGCGAGCAAGCCCGCTCCCACATCGGTTTTGGGGTGATCAGTCGTCTGCGTTCGGATCGAGGTCCGGGAACATGACTTCCGTAAAGCCAAACTTGCTGAAATCGGTAATCCGCGAAGGGTACAGCCGACCGATCAGGTGATCGCATTCATGTTGCACCACCCGCGCATGGAATCCCTCGGCGATCCGCACAATCGGCTGGCCCTTGGGGTCGAAACCTTCGTAGCGAATCTGCTGATAACGATCCACCGCACCGCGCAGACCAGGGACTGACAGGCACCCTTCGAAGCCCTCTTCCATCACCGGGCTCAACGGTGTGATCAACGGATTGATCAGGATGGTCTGCGGCACCGCTTCAGCGTGCGGGTAGCGTTCGCTGTGCTCGAAGCCGAAGATCACCAGTTGCAGGTCGACGCCGATCTGCGGCGCGGCCAGGCCGACGCCGCCGACGCTTTCCATGGTCTGGAACATGTCGTCGATCAGTTGCCACAGCTCGGGGCTGTCGAACATTTCGGCGGGGACCGGCGGAGCAATGCGCAGCAGGCGTTCATCGCCCATTTTCAGGATTTCACGGATCATTTTATGACTTCATCAGGTTTAGGTTGGAGCGAGTGATCCCGAGCCAGTCCGGAAACGTGTTGTTTGGGTTCGTGATCGAGTTCGCCGGGGACTTTTTCGCCATCATTCTTGCCCTCGGTCGACATATGTTCGATCACTGCATTCATCTCCGCACCCAGCAACAGCACCGCCGCGGAAATGTAGAAGTACAGCAACAGCACAATGATCGCGCCGATACTGCCATACATGGCGTTGTAGTTTGCGAACTCCTTGACGTACAAACCAAAACCCACGGAGGCGCAGATCCACACCACCACCGCCAGCACCGAGCCTGGAGTGATAAAGCGAAACTCCTGTTTGACGTCGGGCATGACGTAATAGATCAGCGCCACCGCCACCATCAGCAGCACCACGACCACCGGCCAGCGCACGATGGTCCACAGCGTCACGATGAAGTCTTCGAGACCGACTTGCGAAGCGATCCAGCCCATCACTTGCGGCCCGAGTACCATCAACGCGGCGGCGATCAACAGCATGCCGGCGATGCCGACCGTGTAGATAATCGACAGCGGGATACGCTTCCACGCGGGCCGGCCTTCAACCACGTCGTAGGCGGCGTTCATCGCGCTCATCATCAACCGCACACCGGCCGACGCCGTCCACAGCGCGATCACGATACCAATCGACAGCAAACCACCCTTGGACTGCTGCAACTGGTCGATGACCGGGTTCACCTGTTCCAGCGCCTGGGGTGGCAGGA
Source organism: Pseudomonas sp. DR48 (assembly GCF_019823085.1). NCBI lineage: Bacteria > Pseudomonadati > Pseudomonadota > Gammaproteobacteria > Pseudomonadales > Pseudomonadaceae > Pseudomonas > Pseudomonas sp. DR48. Next base: position 353,799 of record NZ_CP081946.1, read on the forward strand.
CCAGTTCCGATTGCAGGCGCAGCCAGGAAAAGAAGTCAGGCAAGTGCAGGAAACCGATCAGGGCGATCAGAAAGAGGATGAAGGGAAACAGCGAGAACAGCATCTGATAGGCGAGCGCCGAGGCATAAGTCGACATCTCGTCGTCGATGAACTCGGTGACCGTGCGCACCATGACACGGTGCAGGCGCAGGCCTTTCATGTGAGGGAAAAACATTAGCGTCTCCTTTCGCCGCAATAAGGGTTGAAGTCGTGGCGACTCGGGGCCGTTTTCTACGTCAAATTAGCCTACTTGGCGTCTTTGAAACAATTTCGTTGTGCAAGTTCAGGGTGACACAAAAACGGCCATCCTTGGATGGCCGTTCGTGTTGCTCATCAAAGGCTGGATCAAGCCTTGTCGACGCCCTTTTTGATGGCGTCCTTGGCTTTACCGACCGCTTGCTGGGCCTCGCCTTTCTTTTCCTGAATCTTGCCTTCGACTTGCAGCTTGGTGTTGTCGGTTACTTTGCCGACACCTTGCTTGACGTTACCAGCTGCTTCGTTGGCCATGCCTTTTACTTTATCGCCAGTGCTGCTCATGGTGTTTCTCCTGCGAACAATTCAACGAGAAAAGTCGTTACATAAGGATTGACCGGAGGCTTTTGCGCGGAGTTTCATTTATTTTCGGTCGTACATTTCATCGTTCAGCGCAGGTTAGGCTTTATGTTTGTCGACCAACCCCCGAGAATGCGCAACGTATTCAGGCCATGGCGCTGAAGATCCAATCCCGTAGGAATGTTATGAAACTCGATAAAAAGCAGGCCATTGCCCGCAGAAACCAGGAACTTGGCGGTGCTGTGCTTGGCGTCAACAACTGCCATTTCACCGAATTGAACCGCAACCGCAACATCTGGTGGTTCGATATCCCGGTCGCGCGCCTGGCCATCGGTCAGTACGAATGGGTTCACCTGCTGATGCACACGCCGGACACCGACGAACTGCTGCACCTGAAAGTGCCGACGGTGTTCCTGCGTGAAAAGCTTGAAGGCCTGGTGGTACGCAATGAAGGCAAGCGCAAAGCCGCTTTGAGCCTGGAACTGAGCGCCGACAAGGACTCGTTCCTGCAGGACATGCGTCCGGCGGGCACTAACGTCAATTTCGCGCCGTTCCGCCTGTAACAGCAAAAGCTTCGCGAGCAAGCCCGCTCCCACATTCGATCGCATTCCTTCTGCAGGAACTCGGTCGAATGTGGGAGCGGGCTTGCTCGCGAAGGTGGCCTGACAGGCGCTATAGCTTTACTGTCAGGCAACAAAAAGCCCCGCATCTGCGGGGCTTTTGTTTGATCAGGCGCCGACTTTCTTCACGCCCAGCTTCTTCAGCTCTTCGTCGCGCAACTCGCGGCGCAGGATCTTGCCGACGTTGGTGGTCGGCAGCGCATCGCGGAACTCCACGGAGCGCGGAACCTTGTAGCCGGTCACGTTCGCACGCATGTGCTCCATCACCTGTTCCTTGGTCAATGTCACGCCCGGCTTGGCGACGACGAAAATCTTGATCGCCTCGCCCGACTTCTCGTCCGGTACACCGATGGCCGCGCATTGCAGCACGCCCGGCAGGGTCGCCAGCACGTCTTCGAGCTCGTTCGGGTAAACGTTGAAACCGGAGACCAGGATCATGTCTTTCTTGCGATCGACGATGCGCATGTAGCCGTCAGGCTGGATCAGCGCGATGTCACCGGTCTTCAACCAGCCTTCGCTGTCGAGGATTTCGTCGGTGGCGTCCTGACGCTGCCAGTAGCCTTTCATGACCTGCGGACCTTTCACGCACAGCTCGCCGATCTCGCCCATCGCCTGTTCAACGCCGGCATCATTGATGACTTTGCACACGGTCGACGGCACCGGAATACCGATGGTGCCTATCTGGATGTGCTGGATCGGGTTGACCGTGGCCACCGGGCTGGTTTCGGTCATGCCGTAACCTTCGCAGATGCCGCAACCGGTGACCGCTTTCCAGCGCTCGGCCGCAGCCAGTTGCAGGGCCATGCCGCCGGACAGGGTGATTTTCAGTGCCGAGAAGTCCAGCTTGCGGAAGCCTTCGTTGTTGCACAGGGCCACAAACAACGTGTTGAGGCCGACGAAACCGCTGAATTTCCACTTCGACAGTTCCTTGACCATCGCCGGCAAGTCGCGCGGGTTGCTGATCAGGATGTTGTGGTTGCCGATCAGCATCATCGCCATGCAATGAAAGGTGAAGGCATAGATGTGGTATAGCGGCAGCGGCGTGATCAGGATCTCGCAGCCTTCGTTGAGGTTGGAGCCCATCAGCGCCTTGCACTGCAACATGTTCGCCACCAGGTTGCGGTGGGTGAGCATCGCGCCCTTGGCCACGCCGGTGGTGCCGCCGGTGTATTGCAGCACGGCAACATCGCTACTGGCCGGATTGGCTTCAGCCACTGGCTGGCCGTGGCCTTTGCTCAGTAAATGGTTGAACTTGACGGCCTTGGGCAAGTGATACGCCGGGACCATCTTCTTCACATACTTGATGACGCTGTTGACCAGCAGGCGCTTGAGCGGTGGCAGCAAGTCGGCCACTTCGGTCACGATCACGTGCTTGACGCCGGTTTTGGGCACGACGATTTCAGCCAGGTGCGCCATGTTGGCCAGGCAAACAAGGGCCTTGGCCCCGGAATCCTTGAATTGGTGTTCCATTTCCCGCGCGGTGTACAGCGGGTTGGTGTTGACCACGATCAACCCGGCGCGGATGGCGCCGAACACAGCAACCGGGTACTGCAATACGTTGGGCAGCTGCACGGCGATTCGATCGCCCGGCTGCAAGTCGGTATGCTGTTGCAGGTAAGCGGCAAAGGCACCGGACAATTCATACAGCTCACCGTAGGTGATTGTCTTGCCCAGGTTGCTGAAAGCCGGCTTGTCAGCGAAGCGTTGGCAGGATCGTTTCAACACTGCCTGAATATTCGGATACTCGTCTGGATTGATTTCGGCAGCAATCCCAGCAGGGTACTTATCCTTCCAAAAGTCTTCGTTCATGGAAGCCCACTCCTCAGCAACGCGAATTCTTCACCGCATTTGATGCGATTATTATTGGTGTGTGTTTTTTATAGTGTCTTTTGTTGGTGAGTCTGGCTTTTTACGAGGCCGAGAAGTCACAAAGCGCGCCGAGAGTAGCAGCTTTGCCAAGGGTCGACTAGAGCCAAAAGCGGCCTCTACAGTCACTTTAGTGACTCAAGAATGGCAAGCGGTCATTTTAGAGCAAAAATTCTATAGCGCCTTCAAAGCCCCGTAAAATGGGGCTTTAGTCCCTAAAAGCATCGCGGGCAAGCCCGCTCCCACAAGGTTCACTGCTGATCCTGTGGGAGCGGGCTTGCCCGCGATTTGCGCGAAGCGCAGCCATTCATCGATCAGGCGATATCGCGCAACTCCCGCCGCAGAATCTTGCCCACCGGCGTCATCGGCAACGACTCACGCAAGACGATGTGCTTGGGCACTTTGTACGCCGTGAAGTTTTCCTTGCAGTAGGCCTTCAGCTCTTCAAGGCTGACGCCCGACTCGCGGGCCACCACAAACAACTTCACCGCCTCGCCCGAACGCTCGTCCGGCACGCCGATCACCGCGCAGTTGGCGACTTTCGGGTGAGCCATGACCACGTCTTCGATCTCGTTCGGGTACACGTTGAAACCCGAGACGATGATCATGTCTTTCTTGCGATCGACGATGCGCACGAAACCGTCCGGGTCGATCACTGCAATGTCACCGGACTTGAACCAGCCCTCGGCATCCAGCACTTCGGCGGTGGCTTCGGGCTTGTTCCAGTAACCTTTCATGACCTGCGGGCCTTTGATGCACAGCTCGCCGCGCTCGCCCAAGGCCTGCTCGACGCCTTCGTCGTTGATCACCTTCAGCGTAGTGCCCGGTACTGGCAGGCCGACCGTGCCGATCCGCGACTTGTCGCCATACGGGTTGGTGCACGCCACCGGCGAGGTTTCGGTCAGGCCGTAACCTTCGGTGATGCGGCAACCGGTGAGCTTTTCCCAGCGCTCGGCAGTGGCCTTGACCAATGCAGTGCCGCCAGAATTGGTCAGTTTGAGACTGGAGAAATCCAGGGTCTTGAAGTCCGGATGGTCCATCAGCGCAACGAACAGCGTGTTGAGCCCCAGCAGCGCCGAGAACCGCCAGTTTTTCAGCTCCTTGATGAAGGCGCCGATGTCCCGCGGATTGGTGATCAGCACGTTGTGGTTGCCGGTGACCATCATGCACATGCAGTTCGCCGTGAAGGCATAGATGTGGTACAGCGGCAGCGGCGCGATCATCACTTCCTGCCCTTCGCGCAGCAGCGGCTGACCGTCGGCACCGAACTGCCCGAGACAGGCCCGAGCCTGCTGCATGTTCGCGACCAGGTTGCCGTGGCTCAGCATCGCGCCCTTGGCCAGGCCCGTGGTGCCGCCGGTGTATTGCAGCACGGCGATGTCGTCGAGGCCGACTTTCAGCGGCTTGATGCCCAGGCCCCGGCCCAGACGCAACGCGCTCTTGAAAGAAATCGCCTGCGGCAACGAATACGCCGGGACCATCTTCTTGACCTTGCTCACCATCGTATTGACCAGCCAGCCCTTGGCGCCGGGCATCAGGTCGCCCATCTTCGCTTCGATCAGGTACTGGATGTCGGTGTCGGGCAGCACTTCCTGGACCTTCTTCCCGAACACGTTCAGGTACACCAGCGCCCGGGCACCGGAGTCCTTGAATTGATGACGCATCTCCCGCGCGGTGTACAGCGGGTTGGTGTTGACCACGATCAGCCCGGCGCGCAAGGCGCCGAACACGGCAATCGGGTAATGCAGGACGTTGGGCATCTGCACCGCAATGCGATCCCCCGGCACCAGGTCGGTGTGCGCTTGCAGGTAGCCGGCGAACGCCAGGCTGTGGCGTTCCAGTTCGGCGTAGGTCAGAGTCACGCCCATGCTGCTGAACGCGGGACGATCAGCGAATTTCTTGCAGGAACGCTCGAACACCTCAAGCACCGACTTGTAGGCCCCAAGGTCAATATCCAGGGGCACGCCGGCCGGGCGTTTGTCATTCCAGAAATCAGGTTGCATTGTTCTTGTCCTCTTTACCTGAACCTATCCGGGGCCGCGTTTCTGTCTCTGTTCAAAAAACAAAAAGCGAAAGGCGGAGCTCCACGGACACTAGCAGCTATGGCGAATCAGGCAAATACGACAGGCACCGTCATTGATCATGTGAATCTTCCAGCCGTGGCGTGGCCTGATCAGACGGCAAGTGCGGGATGCGCTATACAATGCAGCGACGCCCATGCCATGCAGCCCCATGCAAAGGAATCGCCATGATCCACGACACTTTCTGGCTGACCGCGAGTGACCGCAGCCGCCTCTTCGTCAACCAGTGGCTGCCCGCCGCGCCTCTGAAAGCGGTGATTCTGCTGGCGCATGGCATGGCCGAGCACAGCGGACGCTATGCCCGTCTGGCGGAAAAATTCTGCGAACAGGGTTATGGCGTCTACGCGCCGGACTTGCGCGGACATGGCAAAACTGCCGAAAACGGGACACTCGGCCATTTCTCCGATGACGATGGCTGGTGCAAAGTCGTCGGCGACCTCGCCAGCCTCAATCAGCACATCGGCCAGCAGCACCCCGGCGTGCCGATCGTGCTGCTCGGCCACAGCATGGGCAGCTACATCGCCCAGGCTTATTTGCTGCACCACAGCGCCAGCCTGCATGGCGCGGTGCTCAGCGGCTCGAATTTTCAACCGGTGGCGCTGTATCGCGCGGCCCGCCAGATTGCCCGGCTCGAACGTTTGCGCCAAGGCCCGAAGGGTCGCAGCGCGCTGATCGAGTGGCTTTCGTTCGGCTCGTTCAACAAGAAATTCAAACCGGCGCGCACGCGTTTCGACTGGCTTAGCCGCGATCCGGCGCAGGTCGACCTGTACGCCAACGACCCGCTTTGCGGCTTTCGCTGCACCAATCAACTGTGGATCGATTTGCTCGGCGGCTTGCAGCAAATCAGCAAAGCGTCCAATCTCGCGCAGATTGATCCGGGCCTGCCGTTGCTGGTGATTGGCGGTGAATGTGATCCGGTCAGCGAAGGCAAACGTCTGAAAGACCTGGCCCACGCACTTCGCGAGGCTGGCAGCCGCAACCTGCAACTGACTATTTACCCTCAGGCCAGGCACGAACTGTTCAACGAGAGCAACCGCGATGAAGTGATCAACGACGTGTTGAACTGGATTGCGCAGACGCTGAGCCACCGCCGGCCGCCCAGATCGGAATAGTTTTTTTGTAAATTTATTTATTCGTGACAGGAATTGAAACAGATGACCCAGGTTACCAACACCCCTTACGAAGCCCTTGAAGTCGGCCAGACCGCCAGCTACAGCAAGACGGTCGAAGAGCGCGACATTCAGTTGTTCGCCGCCATGTCCGGCGATCACAATCCAGTTCACCTGGACGCCGAATTCGCCGCTGGCACCATGTTCAAGGAGCGCATCGCTCACGGCATGTTCAGTGGCGCGTTGATCAGTGCCGCCGTTGCCTGTGAACTGCCTGGGCCGGGGACGATTTACATCGGCCAGCAGATGAGCTTTCAGAAGCCGGTGAAGATCGGCGACACCTTGACGGTGCGCCTGGAAATCCTGGAAAAAATGCCGAAATTTCGTGTGCGTATTGCCACTCGTGTGTTTAACCAGCGTGACGAATTAGTCGTCGATGGCGAGGCCGAGATCCTGGCGCCGCGCAAGCAGCAGACCGTCACCTTGCCGACCCTGCCAGCCATCAGCATCGGCTGAAGCGCCTGATCATTCCCGCGTCGAGGCGTCTAACCGTCCGCGTGGGAATGATCAACGGTTTCCTTCCTGCACCTGCACACTCGCCGTCATCCCTGAACTCAAATTCATCTCCGGCGGCAGGTTGTCGATCTTGATCCGCACCGGAATCCGCTGCGCCAGCCTCACCCAGTTAAACGTCGGCTCCACCTCCGCCAACAACTGCCCGTCCGGCGTGGTGTTGCGGTCGGTGATCCCGCGACTGATGCTTTCAACATGCCCGTCCAGCGCCTCCCCCGCGCTCATCAACCAGACCTTCACCGGATCGCCGACACGAATCCGTGGCAGCTTGGTTTCTTCGAAATATGCCTGCACATAAAAAGTCGAATCATCGATCAAGGCCATCACCGATTGCCCGGCATTCACGTAATTGCCTTCAGCCAGACGCAAGTTTGTGATGTGCCCATTGCGCGGTGCATGGACCTGGCTGCGGGCCAGATTGAGTTCCGCGACTTTGGCCTCCGCCTGAGCCTCGCGCAGTTCGCCACGGGCGATCCCGGCATTGATCTGTGCGTTCTCGCGCAACTCGGCACTGATCGCTTGCGGCCCCAGGCTCGCGCGGCGGCTGGCTTCGCGCTCACGCAGATTGAGTTGCTGCTGGCGCGTCTGCACCACCGCCTGGGCTTTCTCCAGCGCCGCTTCGAAACGGTCGCGGTCGATGCTCAACAACAGATCGCCGGCCTTGACCTGCTGGTTATCGAACGCCTTGAGTTCACGCACCCATCCCGACACATCCGGGGCGATGACGACCACGTCGGCGCGGATCCGCGCATCCCGGGTCCAGGGCGTGAGCATGTAGTACTGCCACAAATGGAAACCGGCAAAAATCGCCAGCGCCACCAGGCACAGGGTTACCGCGACACGTACGGGGGTACGCATGTTCAACTCCTTATAAAGGTCCGAGGACGACGGTGATCAAGGTCAATACACAGACGTACAAGGCGCAATCGAATAGCGCTTCGTGCCAGATCCAGCGGCCCACCGGGGTCAGGCGCAACAGCATGCGCAAGGCCCCCGTGACGAGCAGCGCCAGCAACACATAAATCAGAAACGGACTGAGCAGCACTCCGCCCACCGACCACTCACGCAAGCCCATGGCTTTGCTCCTGTTGTCGGCACCAGGCGCGCCAACTACTTTGCAATTGCAGCACCGCGCCCTGCGCCAGTTTCACCGCATCGCTGGGCGGCAATGCATACAAAGTTTTCAAAAACTCTTCGCTGGGTTGTTCCAGCGCACCAGCGCGGTCGCCTGCCGGGCCTTGCGTCAGGAGTTTTTCCAGCTGTTCGAGATAACGCTGCTCAGGCGCGCTGACCGGCACCTGCGCCACGGCCAGGCTCAAGCGCAGATGGAGCAATTCATCGCCGATGTCCAGGCCAAGCAGACCATCGTCCCAGCGACTGCGCGCCGGTTCCGGTAACTCCGGATAATGCCGCGCCAGTTGCAGCAAGCGATCGGCCATGCGTCCACCGAACCAGCTTTCGGCACCGCGCAGATTGCGCCGGGTCAGCCGCACCAGATCGCCGAGCGTCGCCGCCAACAAACGGCGGCCGTGCCACGCCGGGTTGCGCAGGATCAGCAAATGAAACGCCAGCACCGCCGCGCCGACCCCGACCACCATCGCCTGGGCGCTGTTGAAGAATGTGGCGACATCGAATTTCATCGCGTTCAGCGGCGACACCAGAACGATGAAGTGCAAGCAGAAAGAGGTGGCCGTGGCGCCGATCTGTGGCTTGGCCATGCCCAGCGCCCCAAGAAACAACGGCACGCCCATGCCCAGGCAGAGCAACGCAAACCCGCTCCATTGCGGCAGCAGAATCTGCCCGACGAAAAACGCCGCCGGTATCGCCAGAAAAATCCCGCGCATGAAGCTCATGCCGATCTGCGCGCCATTTTCACGACTGGCAAACAGGCTGCACACCACGCAGGTCAGCACCAGCGCACCCGCCGCCGCGGGCCAGGCGGTGGCGAGCCAGAAACTCGAGACCACCAGGAATGCCAAGGCACTGCGCGCCCCGAAAACCAATGCCAATGACAGGTCACGATGTGGCGTCAGAGTGCGCGGCGGATCGACCGTTTCACGGCCCTCCTCCACCGCCCTCAATGCCGTCGTCGCGGCCATGGCGGTGTCGAGCAACAAGGTGAAACGGGCCAGGCAATAACTCTGCGCGGAACTGATCTGCGGGTCATGGCAGGCGTCGAGCAACCTGGGCCGCAACGCTTGCAGCGTCGCGGTATCGGCGGTGTTCAGCGCATCCTGAACCTCGGTCATCCATGGCCGCAGCTGTTCGGCTTCGGGTGTGTCCAGTTGCTTCCATTGCCGGCGCACCGAGCGGGCGATGCGCAGCAGCATCAACAGCTTTTGACTCAGTCCACTGATCGCCCGGGCGCGTTGTCGACCCAGGCCACCTTCAAACCAGGCATGTTCGCGCTGGGCATCGACGGCGACAATGCGCCCGAGAATTTCCAGCAGGCCTTTGCGCGCCTGAGCGTCGCCGGCCAAAGTCGCACGCGCCGCATTCATCCCGCTCTGCCACGCCGCCCGCGCCTGATCCGCCAGTTGCCGTTCGACACGCATCGGCCAGAGCAGCGCGCTGGCTGCCGTAGCACAAAGGATTCCCAGACAGATTTCCGTGCAGCGTGCCACCGCCTGGTCGAACACCGTCAGCGGATGCGTAATGGCAGGCAGCGCGATGATTGCCACCGTGTAACCGGCCAGCACGAATGAATAAGACCAGGCACTGCGCAACAACGTCGAACTCGCTGTACACAGCCCGAGCCACAACGCCAATGCCAGCAGGAAAAGCCAAGGCGTCTGAGCAAACACACTCATGAACACCACCGACATGATCGTCCCGATCAGCGTTCCCAACAGTCGCGCCAGTCCCTTTTGCACCACCATCCCGGACAATGGCTGGGCGACGATAAACGCCGTCATCAGCGCCCAGGCCGGTTGCTCCAGGCCCCACCGCAACGCCAGCCACAGCGCCAGACCACCGCCGAGCAGGGTTTTGATAGCGAATTGAAGGGCGCGGCGGTCAGGCGCAAACAAAGCCTGCAAAGTGATAGGCACGTAAAGCACTCTTGGAAGGACGATTTAACGATAGTCGGTTCAGCTGAGCCATGACTCATACACTTGAAAAACAAATTATTAGCTAGCTATCTATCACCCGTCCAGCACTAATTCCAAGGCACAAAAAAACGCCAGACTGGCTGGCGTTTTTGACAGGTTACGAACGCTTACGAGCGTGCGCGAGCCTGGTTGCGCAGGGCTTTTACCTGGTCGTGATTGCGTTGCACGCCGTGATACTGACGTTCAACCAGGTCACGAATGCCCACAAGGTTGTGTTTGTTGATTTTTTCCATAGCTTCTTTATAAGCCTTCAGCGCATGGTCTTCACCGCGTTCGGCTTCGTTCAACACGGCCTCTTCATCCTTGCCGGTGAACATCGCCTTCACGTCAACCCAACGACGGTGCAAGTCGCCGCTGACGCTGGTGGAAGTTTCAGGATCGCCACCCATCGAACGCACGGCGCTTTGCAGCTCCGCCGCAGCAGTTGCGCAATCAGCGGCACGTTGCACGAACAGGGTTTTGAGTTCAGGGTGCTTGATATCTTCAGCGCAGGTCTTGAACCCTTCCTGACCGTCTTTACTGGTTTCGATCAGGTCGTTGAGTACAGAGATAGCTTCTTTATTAATGTCGGTCATTTTCAATTCCTCGCGGGTTGATGAAAGATGTAATAGTTATTGCACCCTGCATGCCAGCTTCGAATTGAATATTTATTCTTTATTTTTCAAACAGTTATATTTAACGACAGAATCTGTATCCGCTTTTTTTGCATGATCTGTCAATTGGCCTGCATGCAGAATGCCTGTATTTTCCCGCTTGAATGAATCCAGACAACACGATGATGAATCCAGAGAAACTCGAACTGCTGATCACCCGCGAAATGCCCTTCGGCAAGTACAAGGGCCGGATCATTGCCGACCTTCCCGGCCAATACTTGAACTGGTTCGCCCGGGAGGGTTTCCCCCATGGCGAGCTAGGCGGCTTGTTGGCCCTGATGCAGGAAATTGATCACAACGGACTGGCTGAACTGCTCGAACCGTTGCGCGCCAAACACGGCAAACCTGCCCCGCGCCACTGACTCATCATGTAAAACCGGACCGAATAGCCCATGCCCGATAACACCCGCCGCGCCCGTGATGAACAATTCTGGAAGACCTTTGCCGACCGCTATGCGGTCGAACCCGGGCCCATCAACCTGGAAAACGGCTACTTCGGGCGTATGTCGCGCACCGTGGTCGAGGAATACCAGCGCAACATCGAGCTGATCAACCGCGGCAACTCGGTGCATGTGCGTCAGCGTTTCGAACAAGGCGAAAGCCTGCAGATCCTCGCACAGCTTGCCGGGCTGCTTGGAGTTCCCGCCGACACGGTTGCCCTCACCCGCAACGCCTCGGACGGCTTGCAGTCATTGATCCGTAACTACAACCGCCTCCAGCCGGGCGATCAGGTGCTGATCTGCGATCTGGAATACGACACGGTCAAAGGCGCAATGCGCTGGCTGGCCAGGCATCGTGGCGTGGAAGTGATCGAAATCGACCACCAGTACCCCGCCAGTTTCGACAGCTTGCTGGCCACTTATCGCGACGCTTTCGAGCGCTATCCAAAGCTCAAATTGATGGCCCTGACCCACGTCACTCACCGCACCGGACTGGTCATGCCCGTTCAGGCCATTGCCGCGGCCGCCAAGGAACGGGGCATCGACGTGATCCTCGACGGTGCGCACGCCCTGGGCCAACTTGAATTCAATCTGGATGAGCTGGGCATTTCTTTTGCCGGCTTCAACCTGCACAAATGGATCGGCGCGCCCCTGACGCTGGGCTTTATCTACATCGCCCGCGAGCGTCTGGCCGACATCGATCCGGACATGGGCGAGATGCATTTCCCGGTCACCGATATTCGCGCCCGCACGCCCTACAGCACGCCGAACATCCCGGCGCTGCTGACCCTGCCACTGGTGTTCGAGGAACACCTGGCCATGGGCGGCGCCGCGGCCAAGAGTGCACGGCTCAACCACCTGCGCAACCTGTGGGTCAATGCGGTCCGGTCGTTGCCGGGAATCGATGTCATGACCCCGGACGACCCACGCCTGTATTGCGCGATCACGTCGATGCGGTTTACCCGCCATGCCGATCAACAGGCGATGGTCGAGCGCCTGCTCAGCGACTACAACCTGTTCACCGTTGTCCGCACCGGGGCCGCGAGCGGGCCGTGCATCCGCATTACGCCGGGGCTCACGAATACCGCTGCCGACATGAATTTACTGGCGCGGGCGCTGAGCGAACTGCGCTGACTCATACCGTGTACTTGTCGAAGTCCTCCGGCCTGATGTGTGTCGAGGCGGCGAACGTGTCGATGCCGATGGTCATGTGGCCGAAATAGCCATCCTCGTTCGAGTCCCGACCGAGGGTGTGAACGGTCAACGTCGACGCCTCGCCGCCCTGGTGTTGATAGTGAAAGTCTTGATCGTTGGTCAGCGGTGAAGCGGATCGACCGCTGTACTCGCGGGCGTTGAGCACCGAGCGTGAGGCGACCTCGGGAAAGTAGAGCTGACCGACCCAGGCGACGTGCCGTTCTTGCAGGAAATTGTTGCCGGAGGTTATTCGAACGGCGACATGAATGTGCACGGCTCGGCCGGCGTAGAAACCCGGATAGATCGAGGTAAAACGCACGATGCCTTTCTTGTCGGTGAATTGCCCGCCACGCAGATAGGTGTCGTCGTCAGTGCGCAGGATCGAGCCGATGTCCCCGTCGTCGACTTCCTTGTCCGGATTGATCTTGCTCCAGCCCGAATATGCCCCACGCGCGTTGCAATGCCAGATATCGACCAAGGCCCCTGTCACCGGCTGCCCCGTCATGGCATCGACGATTGCCAATCGAAGCACCAACGGAATACCGTCGGCGCTTTCGCTGATGTTGCGCCTGATCAATTGGGGATTGCGAAAATACGGACCGGCGATCTGCTCGGGAGACAGCAGATAGACCGGGTGTGAAGGTGCAACTGAAGTGTTGTCGTCCATGACGTTCTCTCTTCCATAAGATGAACGCAGGTTAACGCTGACTGAAGGGCGTGAGGCGGTAACTATGTATCGTCTTTTTTCCTGTCATTTTCTGCGGGCAAAAAAAAACGGTGCACCGACCAAGCGCACCGTAAAGCCGTAGAACACACAACGAGGTGTCAGGTAAAAGCCGATCAGTCCAGCAGCGCCAGGGCCTCGGCAGTGCATTCCTGAATGCGGGCCCAGTCGCCGTTCTTGATCCACTCCGGATCAAGCATCCAGCTACCGCCCACGCACATCACGTTTTTCAACGCCATGTAGCTCTTGATGTTGGCCGGGCTGACGCCGCCAGTCGGGCAGAATTTCACTTCGCCGAACGGGCCGCCGAGCGCCTTGATGGCCGCAACGCCACCGCTGACTTCCGCCGGGAACAGCTTGAAGCGGCGATAACCCAGGCCATAGCCTTCCATGATGCCGGAGGCGTTGCTGATGCCTGGCAACAGCGGAATCGGACTGGCGACACTGGCTTCAAGCAGGTCACGGGTGATGCCCGGCGTAACGATGAATTGCGAACCCGCCGCTTCGGCAGCAGCGAGCATGCTGCGATCCAGCACCGTACCGGCACCAGTCACCAGCTCCGGACGCTGCTCACGCAGGATCTGGATGGCCTTGAGGCCGAACTGCGAACGCAGGGTCACTTCCAGGGCCGTCAGGCCACCGGCGGCCAGGGCGTCGGCCAGCGGCAGGACATCCTGTTCGCGAGCGATGGTGATCACCGGCAGAATCCGCGCCTTGGCGCAAAGGCTGTCGATCAGGGCAACTTTGTCCGCCATGGAAACGGTCGGGGATGTGTTTTTCATAGCGGCTGTTCCTTGGCTCATGGGCACCAGTAAATCTCTAACGTAGGTTGCAGAAACGCGCGAATCGGCATGGCGGCGACATCGTCACCGGCCAATGCGGCACTCAGGGTGGTCAGCTTCGACTGACCGGAAATAGATAGAACAGTGGTCTTGGCCGAGGCCAATAGCGCACGACTCATGGTCAGGCGCTGATGCGGCACGGTAGGAGCCAGCATTGGGTAGCAACGACGCGTGCCGTCGACTTGCAAGGCATCGGCCAGGTTCGGGCTGTTCGGGAACAGCGACGCGGTGTGACCGTCATCGCCCATGCCGAGGATCAGCACGTCGATCGGGGGCAATTCGGCGAGCAAACGATCAGCCTGCTCTGCCGCCAGCTCAAGGTTGGCGGTGGCGCTGTACAAGCTCAGAAACTGCGCCTTGGCCGCCGGGCCTTGCAGCAGATAGCGCTTGAGCAGACCGGCATTGCTGTCGGCGTGTTCGACCGGCACCCAACGCTCGTCGGCCAGGGTCACGACAACCTTGGACCAGTCCAGCGTTTGCTTGGCCAGGTGCTGGAAGAACGCCACCGGGCTGCGACCGCCGGAAACCACCAGGGTCGCCGTGCCGCGCGCATCGATTGCCTCGCTCAGTTGCTTGGCCACATTCAGCGCCAGGCCTTCAGCCAACAGCACTGGGCTCTTGAACTCATGGGCGCTGACACCCTGCGGCAGTTTCAAATTAGATATCGCCATACCACGACCTCCCATCCCGCGTGATCAGAGCAATGGAGCTCATGGGGCCCCAGGACCCGGCCGCGTACGGCTTGGGCGCATCACCGGATTTTTTCCACCCGGCGATCAACTGGTCACACCACTTCCACGCGGCTTCAATTTCATCTTTACGGACAAACAGGTTCTGATTGCCGCGCATCACTTCCAGCAATAACCGTTCGTAGGCATCGGGAATCCGCGCGCTACGCCAGGTGTCGGAAAAATTCAGCTGCAACGGACCGCTACGCAACTGCATGCCCTTGTCCAGGCCTTGTTCTTTGGTCATCACGCGCAAGGAAATGCCTTCGTCCGGTTGCAGGCGGATAATCAGCTTGTTGCTGATTTGCAGGCGCTGCTCGGGGGCGAAAATGTAGTGCGACGGTTCCTTGAAGTGGATGACGATCTGCGACAGTTTCTGCGGCATGCGCTTGCCGGTACGCAGGTAGAACGGCACGCCGGCCCAACGCCAGTTGCGGATGTCAGCTCGCAGGGCGACGAAGGTTTCGGTGTCGCTCTGGGTGTTCGAATTCGGTTCTTCCAGGTAACCCGGCACCGGTTTGCCTTCGCTGTAGCCGGCGATGTACTGGCCGCGCACCACTTGCGTGGTCAAGCCTTCCGGGCTGATCGGCGCCAGCGCCTTGAGCACTTTGACTTTCTCGTCACGGATGCTGTCGGCGGACAGGTCGGCCGGCGGGTCCATGGCGATCAGGCACAGCAGCTGGAGCAAGTGGTTCTGGATCATGTCCCGCAGCTGGCCGGCCTTGTCGAAATAGCCCCAACGGCCTTCGATCCCGACTTTCTCGGCCACGGTGATTTCCACGTGGGAGATGTAGTTCTGGTTCCACTGGGTTTCGAACAGACTGTTGGCGAACCGCAGGGCGATCAGGTTCTGGACGGTCTCTTTGCCCAGGTAGTGGTCGATGCGATAGGTGCGATTCTCCGGGAAGAACTGCGCCACGGCATCGTTGACCTTGCGCGAGGATTCCAGGTCCGAACCGATCGGTTTTTCCAGCACCACACGGGTGTTTTCGGCCAGGCCGACCTTCGACAGGTTCTCGCAGATTGCGCCGTAAACAGCTGCCGGGGTGGCGAAGTAGGCAATCACGCGTTGAGCGCTGCCGGCCATTTCAGCCAGGGCGACGTAATCGTCGGCCTTGAGGAAATCCACATGCAGGTAGCTCAAACGGGCCAGGAAGCGTTCGACCACAGCTTCGTCCAGCTCTTTGGCTCCGACGTAACGGCGCAGCTCCGAGGCGATGAACGCCAGGTGCTCCTGCTCGCTGCCAGGCTCACGGGCCAGCGCGATAACGCGCGTGTCCTCGTGCAACAGGCCTGCGCCATCGAGTTGATAAAGGGCAGGAAACAGCTTGCGCAGGGCCAGATCGCCGAGGGCGCCGAACAAGGCAAAGGTGCACGGTTCAACCGTAATCGAAGGCATGATGTTTGTTCTTTTATCAAGTTAAGCTACAAATACCTTTTTTCAAGGCATCACTCAAGGGAAAATGTAGTAATAACCACAACATTTTCGCAAAATACAGATTCCGAGTGGTGGTCGGTCGGAGCCATCAGTAGGATAGGCCACCGTTACGGGCCCGATCAAAGTCCCAATTTGCATAGCCAGGGCCCTTATTTGCATTGCTCTCATGTTTGCGGAGCTAAGGAAACATCTATGGACCGCGTGCGAAATTTACTGGAACAGATCCAGAATCGCCTTGAAGACCTGAACAAGGCAGAACGCAAAGTCGCCGAAGTGATCCTGCTCAACCCAGAGCAAGCCACCCGGTTCAGCATCGCCGCCCTCGCCCAGGCCTCTAAAGTCAGCGAGCCGACGGTCAACCGTTTCTGCCGTTCGTTTGGCGTCAGCGGCTACCCGGAGCTCAAGCTTCAATTAGCCCAGAGCCTGGCCAGTGGCGCGGCGTATGTCAGCCGCGCGGTCGAGGCCGATGACAATCCCGAGGCTTACACCAAGAAAATTTTCGGCAGCGCCATCGCGTCGCTGGACAGTGCGTTGCAGGCACTGGACCCGAACCTGATCAGCCGCGCCGTCGATCTGTTGATCCAGGCCCGGCAGATCCATTTCTTCGGCCTCGGCGCGTCGGCCCCGGTGGCGCTCGATGCGCAGCACAAGTTCTTCCGCTTCAACCTGGCCGTCACCGCCCATGCCGACGTGCTCATGCAGCGCATGATTGCGTCGGTGGCACACACCGGCGAGTTGTTCGTGATCATCTCCTACACCGGCCGCACCCGCGAACTGGTGGAAGTGGCGCGTATCGCCCGGGAGAATGGCGCCTCGGTGCTGGGGTTGACCGCCGAAGGTTCGCCATTGGCCAAGGCCAGTACGTTGAGCCTGAACATTCCGTTGCCCGAAGACACCGACATCTATATGCCGATGACCTCGCGGATCATTCAACTGACGGTGCTGGATGTGCTGGCGACCGGAATGACCTTGCGCCGAGGCGTGGATTTCCAGCCGCATTTGCGCAAGATCAAAGAGAGCCTGAATGCCAGCCGGTATCCGATTGGGGATGAGTTCAACTAATACGCTGATCGTTCCCACGCTCTGCGTGGGAATGCAGCCCGTGACGCTCCGCGTCACTGGACGCGGAGCGTCCCTTGAGGCATTCCCACGCAGAGCGTGGGAACGATCATCAGACCCCTACCCTCGCCTGCAAACTCAAATGCGCCCTCTGCCCCGGCGCCAGGCTGAGGCTATCGGTCCCTCCGCTTGCGGCTTCAACGCACACAAACTCGGAAATCTCGTTCCAGCTCACCCCCAGCAACGGCCGCGTGCCCGGGTGCCAAACCACCGTGTCCGCGTGATCGCCGGTGTCGATGCATAACTCGCGCTGCCAGGCATGGTCCTTGATGTGCAATTCGCCGTCATGCTGGAACACCCGCTGACAGCCACCCTCGACCCGCAATTCACCTTCCTGCTGGCAAACCTGACGGTTCAATTGATCATATCCCTGCGCGCCATCGAGCCCAGACAGCGCTACCTCACCCACGTCGCCAATACGCCAGTAAGCGTGCAACGCCTGACTCAATTGGCACGGCAAACTGTCCTGATGCTCGGTGCTCAGACGTAAATCCATTCGCTCGCCAAGGTGCGCGTGCAAATCCACTTGCCAGTCACATAACTGAAGTTGCCAATGCAGGTGCACGCCATTGTCGTCATGGCGGCTGTCGAGCAGCTTCCAGTCGATCAACCGTGCCCAGCCATGGGAAGGCCAGGCGTTTTCGCTTGGATGACGGCCATACCACGGCCAGCACACCGGCACGCCACCACGAATGGCACCGACCTGCGGCCACTTCGCCGCGCACCAGAGCCAGGGTTTCTGGCCTGTGGGCTGGAAGTGCAACAACTGCGCGCCCTGTCGACTGAACACCGCCTGACACAGCGGATGGTCGATCACCAGCACGTCGCGCTTCTGATAGCGCTCCCACGCAAACACCGGTCGTTCGCGCAACGATTTGAAGAAGCGTTGTAGCGGATGCTCATGCATGTGCCACGGTCCCGAAAAACATCTGTCACCAGGGCGTGCGCGGCCCCCAAAAAAAAGCGGACAGCCAAGGCTGTCCGCAAAAATGCGCACATAGAGAGGAGCTTATCGCAACAACGTTAGAACACCGACTGAATTTTCAGACCCGCTACCAGAGCGTTGTCGACTTCGTCTACACCACCTGGGTGAGTGACGTATTGCAGGTTGGGACGCACGGTCAGCCAGTTGGTCACGTGGAAGCCGTAGTTGATTTCGTAGTTGTATTCGGTGCTGCGCAGCGGCGAGAACAACGGATCGTTGTAGTCGGAAACACCGTTGCTGGCGTTGACCAGCTCAGCGTTTTTCTTCACGTCATCGTTGACATGGATACGGGCAAAACCGATCCCGACGTCGTCTTTTGGACGTGCGTCAAATGGGCCCTTGTACACGAACATCAGCGACTGGTAGTTGTCGACGACGTTGGTGTCCTTGTCGTGGAACGTGGCGTTCGCCGCAACGTTCAGACCACGGGAAGCATCGCCATTGTGGGTGGTGAGTTGCTGCTGCACGACGCCCCAGTAGCCGTGCTTGCTGTCGTGAACGCGGTAGCTGTTACCGGTGGTCGCTGCGTCATTGCCGTTGGAGTCTTTGAGAACGTCATTGGCGTCAGCCGTGCTCTTGTAGTAACCCACACGGTATTCGCCCGGCAGGCCGTTGACCTTAGGCGACCAGACCAATTCCACTGGCAACACGGTGCCCTGGGTGCCGCTGCCGCTGAGCTTGAAGCCGTTGCCGTGTTCCAGCTGCGTCGGGTTCTGGTTGTAGGCACCGATCTGCGCATACAACTCAGGCGTGATGTTGTACTTCACGCGCAACGCCGCCTGGCTGATTGGCCAGTTGTACCAGATGTTGGTGGCCCAGTTGCCCACCTGGGAACCGCAGAACGCCAGGTTCTGGAACTCGCACGGGAAGGTGTTGAAGTCTTCGCCTTCGCCGAAGTAACCGGCCTTGACGTCCAGTTTGCCGTCGAGGAACTGGTGTTGAACCCACAGCTGGGTCAGACGGACCATGTGACCACGGCCGTAGACTTCCTGAGAGGAACTCAAGGTCCCGGCACGCGGATCACCGACGCGGTCATTGGAAATGTTCTGACCGTTACGGTTGGTGAACTGGATCTTGGCCTGGGTGTTATCCCAGCCCCAGAGCTTTTGCAGGTCCAGCGCCACGCCCAGACCAAACTGGTCAGCGTAACGGGCAGTCTTGTCGTCGTTGTAGCCGCCATGAAGGTTGCCGCCAACCTCACCAACGTAGTCGGCCTTGATGTCGATACCCTGCTCAAGCAGCTTGGTCCGCTCGCCCCCCCAATCACCGGTCATCCACTTGGAATCGGCGCTGAACGCGTCAGCCGCATGCACACTACCGACCATCATCATTGCCGCAACAGCTGACAATTGGCAGATAAGCTGAGCGTTGTTCTTCTTCTTCATCCCTACATCCTCGTTTTATTGTTATTAACTGTTTTTATTTAACGCGGTTTACATCACGTGCGACGGATGTCCCCGTCTGTCGCGGATTTCCCCCTGTGGGAGCGGGCTTGCTCGCGAAGAGGTCGGCACATCCAGCATCTATGCTGAATGACACACCGCTTTCGCGAGCAAGCCCGCTCCCACATTTGATTCTCAGCGGCCCTTAAATTGGGCGACGTTGGCGCTATGGCTCTCGGCTTTTGGTTGACCGGCCACGCCCAGGCGCTCACCCGTCTTGGCATCGAACAACAGCACTTTCGATGGATCGAATTGCAGCGTCAGGGTCTCGCCCACGGCCGGTGCAACGTCCGGCGCCAGACGGCAGCAGACTTTGGTTTCATTGAGATTGACGAACACCAGGGTGTCGGGACCGGTTGGCTCGGTGACCTGGACTTCGGCGCGAATGGTCGGCAAACCATTGGCTTCGCTACCTGCCAGCACGATCTGTTCCGGGCGCAGGCCGAGGATCACTTCGCGATCCTCCAGACCGGCGTCCTGCATGCCCATTGGCAATTCGCAACGTGCCTGGCCGCTGTCGAGCAACGCCAGCAGACGACCGTCCTTGCGCTGCAAACGCAGCGGGATGAAGTTCATCGGCGGCGAACCGATGAAGCTCGCCACGAACAAATTGGCCGGGTTGTTGTAGATGTCTTTTGGCGTGCCGAACTGCTGAATGATCCCGTCCTTCATCACCGCCACTTTGTCGCCCAGGGTCATCGCTTCGATCTGGTCGTGGGTCACGTAGACCGTGGTGGTTTTCAGGCGCTGGTGCATCAGTTTCATTTCGGTACGCATCTCGACGCGCAGCTTGGCGTCGAGGTTGGACAGCGGTTCGTCGAACAGATAGATCTTTGGCCGACGCGCCAGGGCGCGGCCCATCGCCACGCGCTGCTGCTGACCACCGGAGAGCTGGCCCGGTTTACGGTTGAGCAAGTGTTCGATCTGCAGCAGCTTGGACACCCGCGCCACTTCCGCTTCGATGTCGGCGGCGGGCATTTTGCGGATCTTCAAGCCAAAGGCGATGTTCTCGCGCACGCTCATGGTCGGGTACAGCGCGTAGGACTGGAACACCATGGCGATGTCGCGGTCTTTGGGGCTCATGCCGCTGACATCCTGGTCACCGATCATGATCGCGCCGCCGGTGATGGTTTCCAGCCCGGCGATGCAATTCATCAGGGTCGATTTACCGCAACCCGAAGGTCCGACCAGGATCAGGAACTCACCATCCTTGATCGACAGTTCGATGTTCTTGAGGGTGTCCGGCAGGCCAGGGCCATAGGTCTTGTTTACATTGCGAAGTTCGAGCGTTGCCATGATTACCCCTTGACTGCGCCGGCCGTCAGCCCGCGCACGAAATACTTGCCTGCGACCACATAGACCAGCAGGGTCGGCAGCCCGGCGATCATCGCCGCCGCCATATCAACGTTGTATTCCTTGGCCCCGGTACTGGTATTGACCAAGTTGTTCAACGCCACCGTAATGGGTTGCGAGTCACCGCTGGAGAACACCACGCCGAACAGGAAGTCGTTCCAGATCTGGGTGAACTGCCAGATCAGGCAGACCATGATGATCGGGGTGGACATCGGCAGGATGATCAAGCGGAAGATGGTGAAGAAGCCCGCGCCATCGAGCCGCGCCGCCTTCACCAGCGCATCGGGCACGCTGACGTAGTAGTTGCGGAAGAACAGCGTGGTAAACGCCAGGCCATACACCACGTGCACGAACACCAGGCCCGTGGTCGTGCTGGCCAGGCCCATCTTGCCGAGGGTGAACGAGGCCGGCAGCAGCACGGTCTGGAACGGCAGGAAGCAACCGAACAGCAGCAGGCCGAAGAACAATTGCGAGCCGCGGAAGCGCCACATCGACAGCACATAGCCGTTCAGCGCGCCGATGGCGGTGGAGATCAGCACCGCCGGAACGGTGATCTTGATCGAGTTCCAGAAGTACCCGTCAACCGTGCCCCAGGCCTTGACCCAGCCAATGCCGCTGACCACGGTCGGCCAGCTCAGCAGGTTGCCGGAGTTGATGTCTTCCGGCGTCTTGAAGCTGGTCAACAGCATGACCACCAGCGGTATCAGGTACAGAAATACGGCAAGGATCAGGACGCCATAGATCGCGATACGACTCAGGCTGATGGAAGGTTTGGCAGCGAAACTAGTCATGACGCTTGGTCCTCAGCTCGGAGTACAGGTAAGGCACGATGATTGCGAGAATCGCACCGAGCATCAGAATCGCACTGGCCGAGCCCATGCCCATCTGGCCGCGACTGAAGGTGAAGGAATACATGAACATCGCAGGCAGGTCGGACGAGTAACCCGGGCCACCGGCCGTCATTGCCGCCACCAGGTCGAAACTCTTGATCGCGATGTGGGCCAGGATCATCACTGCGCTGAAGAACACCGGGCGCAGGCTCGGCAACACCACTTTGAGGTAAATGCGCGGCATGCTCGCGCCATCGATCTGGGCAGCACGGATGATCGATTGATCAACGCCACGCAGACCGGCGAGGAACATCGCCATGATAAAGCCCGAGGCTTGCCAGACCGCTGCGATCACCAGGCAATACACGACGCGATCCGGATCGATCAGCCAGTCCAGGCGAAAGCCTTCCCAGCCCCAGTCACGCAGCAATTTGTCCAGACCCATGCCCGGGTTGAGCAGCCATTTCCAGGCAGTACCGGTGACGATCATCGAGAGCGCCATCGGGTACAGGTAAATGGTGCGAATGAAACCTTCACGACGAATGCGCTGGTCAAGAAACACCGCCAGCAGCACACCGATCACCAGGGTGATACCGATGAACATGCCGCCGAAAAGCGCCAGGTTCTTGCTCGCTACCCACCAGCGATCGTTGTCGAACAACCGTTGGTATTGCGCCAGGCCTGCCCACTTGTAAGTCGGCAGGAAGGTCGACGTGGTGAACGACAGGACGAAGGTCCACAGGATATAGCCATAGAACCCCACCAACACGATGAACATGCTGGGCGCCAGCACCAGTTTGGGGAGCCAGCGCTGCAATGCATCGAACGGCGAGGCCTTGCTGAACACAGCAACAGAACTCATGGGAAGATCCAGTACGTAGAAATAAGGATTACAAGCGTATTCCCTGTGTGGGAGCGGGCTTGCTCGCGAAGGCGTCGTGTCAGTTCATAAAGTGTTGCCTGACACTTCGCTTTCGCGAGCAAGCCCGCTCCCACAGGGGAGCTGCGGCTTTAACAGTTACTTGGCCGCTTTGATCGCCGTGCCGAGTTGCTTGGCGGCAGTGGCCGGATCGGCTTTCGGGTCGTTGATGAAGTTGGTCACGACATCAAAGAACGCGCCTTGTACCGCCAGCGTGGTCGCCATGTTGTGCGCCATGCTCGGCTGCAAGCCGCCGGACTTGGCGTCCGCCAGGAAGTCCTTGGCAGCGGTCGAAACCGTACTTGCCCATGTCGCTCAGCATGTCGTTTCGAACCGGGATCGAGCCTTTGTTGATGCTGAAGACTTTCTGGAAGTTCTCACCCAGCACGATCCTGGCAATGTCCTGCTGAGCAGCAGCAGTGCCCTTGTCTTTCTGCTTGAACACGGCCAGGGAATCGATGTTGTAGGTGAAGGCCTTGTCGGTGCCCGGGAAGGCTACGCACTCGTAGTCTTTGCCGGCGACTTTCTTGGCCGCTGTCCACTCGCTCTTGGCCCAGTCACCCATGATCTGCATGCCGGCCTTGCCGTTGATGACCTTGGCCGCTTCCAGGTTCCAGTCCTGGCCTTTGCCGTCGGCGTCCATGTAGGTCGCGACTTTCTTCAGCTCGGTCAGCGCCTTGACCATCTCGGGACCGGTCAGTGCAGCGTTGTCGAGGTCGACCAGGGCTTTCTTGTAGCCGTCGACGCCCATGACCGAAAGGACCACCGCTTCGAACACGGTGCTGTCCTGCCAAGGCTGGCCGCCGTGGGCAAGCGCAATGAAGCCTGCAGCCTTGAGCTTGTCACCGGCCGCGTAGAATTCCTGAAGGGTGGTTGGCGCTTTTTCGATGCCGGCTTTCTTGAAGACTTCCGGGTTGATCCACAACCAGTTGACGCGGTGAATGTTCACCGGCACGGCCACGTAATCACCGTCGTACTTCACGGTATCGGAGACTTTCTTGTCGAGCAGGCTGTCCCATTTTTCGGTTTTGGCAGTGTCTTTCAAGACGTCGGTATCGAGCAGACCGGTAGACGCCCATTCCTGGATATCCGGACCTTTGATCTGCGCCACACCCGGCGGGTTACCGGCAACGGCACGGCTTTTCAATACGGTCATGGCCGTAGCACCGCCACCACCGGCGACAGCACCGTCCTTCCAGGTGAAACCGTCTTTTTCGACTTGGGCCTTGAGGACATCGACAGCAGCTTTTTCACCACCGGACGTCCACCAGTGAACGACTTCTACCGAACCTTTGGAATCGGCGGCAAGCGTACTCAGGGGGAATGCAGACAGAGGAAGCATTGAAGCGAGAGAAATGACAGTAGCGAGGCGAGAAATCGCATTCATCTAGTAGTACCTTTCTTGTTGTTATGCATGCAAGTCTGGTGCTTGCGCTGCATAGGATTTTAAACAGGAGTCATCCCTTCGCAGGTAACGAAGGGACGTTGGAATGTCACCGCATGGTTACACAGGAGCGCTCTGGGACACCTGTCCCAAAGCCGTGGCCATGCTCGGTGCCAACGGCAGGCGCGGGATCAAGACGGCTTGCCAGGCGTGATACAAATCCGGTTTGCCACCCCAGATATCAGCGCTTGGGTGGTTTTGCGGGTCCAGTTCATGGTGCCAACTGCCACCTTCACGGTCGATGAAATGACTGTCACAGAATTCCCAGAACAGTCGGTACCAGGCTTCGTATTGTTCATCGCCGGTACGTTTGAGCAGCGCACTGGCCGCGGCGCTGGCTTCGCAATGGGTCCAATGCAGGCGATGGCTGACCACGGCGCGATTGTTCCAGTCCAGCGTGTAGACAATCCCGGGCAGCCCGTCGACATTCCAGCCATGGCGGCAATTGTTATCGAAGAGTTTTTGCGCATCGGTCGCCAGCCAGCCCGGCGTGAGCATCCCGGCCTGGACCCGCGCAGCCTCGAGGTGCAGTAACAACCGCGCCCACTCGAAACCGTGTCCCGGAGTGGTGCCGTAGGGACGAAAACCATCGGCCGGGTTGTCGTGGTTGTAGTCACGCAGCGGTTGCCAGTCGCGGTCGAAATGCTCGACCACCAGGTAATCGTTGGCCGCGGCGTGACCGTGGATCACCCGCTCGACGATCCGTTGCGCGCGGACCAGCCAGCGGTTGTCATCGGTGACATCGGCCAGTGCGAGGAAGGCTTCGGTGGTGTGCATGTTGCTGTTGGCGCCGCGATAGGCCTCTTCCTCGCCCCAGTCGCGGTTGAAGGATTCGCGCATCGCGCCCTCCTCCTCGCTCCAGAAATGCGTGTCGATGATGTTGATCGCGTCATCGAGCAAGGCCTGCGCGCCGGGCCGCCGGGCGACCACCGCCGAACTCGCGGCCAGCGCGACAAAGGCATGCAGGTAGGCGGCCTTGCCGGTGTTGTCGTGAAGTGGATGGGCGCTGGCGAACCAGCCACCGTGCTCGGCATCTTTCAACGGACCGCTGAGCGCCTGCACGCCATGGTCCACCAGTTCGGCAAACCCCGGCAGCCCCTGGATATGCGCCATGGCGAAGCTGTGGGTCATGCGCGCGGTGTTCATGGTTTCGGCTTGGGCGTTGGCCGGGAGGCGGCCCTTGTCATCGAGATTGCCAAAGCCTTCCGCAAGCTTTGAAGCCTTGGCAAACGCCAGCAGGCGCAGGCCTTCGGCGGCGAGCCAGTGTTGATGGGCAGGTGCGTTCAGCCAACTGCTGAAAGCCGGTTGGAAGGTGTCCATGGGGTGCCTTTTTTGTTGTTTTGACTGGTCGCAGTCTAAACAACGGCGGGTGGCGGGCTTGTAACGAAGGGGGCGAGTTATGTCACCGCTCTGTGACATTTGCCTTGAGGTATTTGATTAATGGTCTGACGCCTTCGCGAGCAAGCCCGCTCCCACAGGGTTATGTGTCCGACACAATCCAATGTGGGAGCGGGCTTGCTCGCGAAGAACGATAACGCGGTCCCGCTAATCAACACTGCGCGGCAACTGCAACGTCACCCGCAACCCGCCCTCACGCAGATTCTGCAGGCTGACTTCCCCGCCATGACTGTGGGCAATATTGCGCGCGATCCCCAACCCCAGGCCATAACCCTGCTGCTGCCCGGCCAGGCGGAAGTGCGGTTCGAAGACCTGCTCCAGCCGCTGCTCCGGCACGCCCGGCCCTTCGTCGTCGACGTGCAGGATGAATGCGCTTTCATCGTCATCGATGTGCAGGTGAGCGTTTTGCCCATACTTCAACGCGTTGTCGATCAGGTTGCCGATGCAGCGCTTGAGCGCCAGCGGTTTCCCCGGATAAGCCGCCACCGCCCGCCCCTGCTGGGTCACGCGACCATTGCCATTGGGTGCCAGGTACGGCTCCACCAGGCAATCCAGCACGTGATTGAGGTCCACCGGTTCGATGTTTTCGTGGATGTCAGTGTCTTTCACGCATTGCAGCGCGCCTTTCACCAGCAGCTCCAGCTCATCCAGATCGCGACCGAACTTGGCTTGCAGCTTTTCGTCTTCAAGCAACTCAACGCGCAACCGCAAACGGGTGATGGGCGTGCGCAAGTCGTGGGAGATCGCACTGAACAATTGGCTGCGCTCAGTCAGGTAACGGCTGATGCGTTCGCGCATGGCATTGAAGGCGCGCCCCACTTCAACCACTTCACTGCCGCCACCCTCCGCCACCGGCTCGACTTCGGCACCCAGGGACATGTCCCGCGCCGCCCGCGCCAGGCGCTTGAGCGGCCGGCTCTGCCAATGCACTAACAGGCCGATGAACAACAGCAAGAAGCCGCTGGTGAGGACGATGAACCACACCTGTTGCGCCGGTAGGCCCTGCTCTTCAAGACTGGTGTAGGGCTCTGGCAACAAGGACGCGATGTACAGCCATTCTCCCGGCGCCATCTGGATTTGCGTGACCAGCACCGGCGGGTTGATCGGTTCCAGGGTCAGCGCGTAGTGCGCCCAGGAGCGTGGCAATTCATCGAGTTTCAGCCCGCTATTGAAGATCCGCAGGTCGGCGGGACTGACGAAGGTCACCGAGATATCCGTGTCGTGGCCCAGGGACTCGCGCAACACTTCGTCTACCGCTTTGAGCACCGCCGCTTTACGCGGAGTGATCGGCAGCACTTCCATGCCCAAGGGCTTGTCATTGAGGGTTACCACGAACCGGGTTCCGCCCATGCTGCGCAACTGGTCGAGCACCAACGGACGAAACGCCACCGGCAGCGAGCGAAAATAGCTGACGCTGGCGGTCATCGAATGGGCCAGGCTGCGGGCGCTGGTGACCAGGCCCTCGAGCTGGGTGGCACGCAGTTGCGAGACCCAGATCACGCTCGATAACGTCTGTGCGAACAGCACTGCCAGCAGGGTCAGCAGCAACATGCGCCCAAGCAGCGAACGCGGCACCGGCACCCGGGCAACCAGCTTGCGGAAAAACTCAGTGACCATTGCTGGCAACCACATTGGCGGCCAGTTGGTAGCCGCTGCCGCGTACGGTACGGATCAGCCGGGGTGGCTTTTCGGTGTCGCGCAGGCGTTGACGCAGACGGCTGACGGCCATGTCGACAATGCGATCCAGCGGCATCAGATCACGGCCACGGGTGGCGTTGCCGATGGTGTCGCGGTCAAGGATTTGCTGAGGGTGATCGAGGAACAGTTTCAGTAGCGCGAAGTCGGCGCCAGAGAGAATCACTTCTTCACCGTCGGTGTGGAACAGCCTATGGCTGACCATGTCCAGGCGCCAGTCGTCGAAGGCCAGCACTTCGCCGCCGGAGCGCTCCTGACCGAATTGCGCACGGCGCAACAAGGCCTTGATCCGCGCCTGCAATTCACGAGGACTGAAGGGTTTGCCAAGGTAGTCGTCGGCACCCAGCTCCAGGCCGATGACGCGGTCGGCCTCGTCGGAACTGGCCGTGAGCATGATGATTGGCACCTGAGCCTGACGCGGGTGTTGGCGGATCCAGCGACAAAGACTGAAACCGTCTTCGTCCGGCAGCATCACGTCAAGGATCACCAGATCGCTCGGCGCCTCGTTCATGGCTTGGCGAAAGCCTGCGCCATCGGGCGTGGTGCGGACCTGGAAACCGGCGCGGGTCAGGTAGGTGTCCAGCAACTCGCGTATCTCTTGATCGTCATCGACCAACAAAATCGACTTGTTGACTGAGCTCACGGGGCGGCGTCCTTGTTGTTTGAGTTGTGCGGATTATGCCTGATGGACTTTGAATATGATCGTTCCCACGCTCTGCGTGGGAATGCCTCAAGGGACGCTCCGCGTCC
This sequence comes from Pseudomonas sp. DR48, assembly GCF_019823085.1. Classification (NCBI taxonomy): domain Bacteria; kingdom Pseudomonadati; phylum Pseudomonadota; class Gammaproteobacteria; order Pseudomonadales; family Pseudomonadaceae; genus Pseudomonas; species Pseudomonas sp. DR48. The sequence continues at coordinate 381,703 of NZ_CP081946.1, forward strand.
AGTGACGCGGAGCGTCACGGGCTGCATTCCCACGCAGAGCGTGGGAACGATCACTACTGTGCTTGATCGAGTGCCACACCCGCGCCCATCAGGCCGGAATACGGCGCCGTCACCAGCCACACCGGAATGCCTTTGAAGTAATCGCTCATGCAACCCTTGTCGGCGAAGCATCGGGCGAAGCCGCTTTCGACGAAGAAATCGGCAAACCGTGGAATCACCCCACCGACGATGTACACACCGCCGCGCGCGCCCGTGGTCAGCACGTTGTTGCCGGCCACGCGACCGAGCCAGCAGCAGAATTGCTCCAGCACTTCCAGCGCCACCGGATCACCCGCCAACCCGGCAGCGGTGATCGCTTCCGGCGTTTCGAGCACCGGCGTATGACCGTCCACCGCACAGATCGCCCGGTAAACCCGTGGCAAGCCGCTGCCGCTCAATGCGGTTTCAGCGCTGACATGACCGATCTCATTGAAGATGTGCTGCCAAAGCTGAGTTTCCCGCGGGCTGCTCAAGGGCAAATCAACGTGTCCGCCCTCGCCCGGCAAGGCCGCAAAGCGACCTTCGCCAAGGTCGAGCAAAGTGCCGACACCCAGCCCCGTGCCCGGCCCGATCACTACAGCGGGACGTAGCGGTTCCGGCGTGCCTTCGCACACCACGCGAAACTCACCGGGCTGCAAACGGGTCATGCCCAGGGCCATCGCCGAGAAATCGTTGATCAGCAGCAGTTGATCAACCTGCAAAGTCTTGCAGAAGCCCTTGCGGCTCAAGCGCCAGTGATTGTTGGTGAACTTGAATTCATCACCGCTCACCGGGCCGGCGACCGACAGGCACACCGATCCAACGTCGCCCGGCTTAAGCCCCAAGCCGCCGAGGTAGACACCAATGGCCTCCTCAGGGCTGGCGTAATCTGCCGTCGCCAGCACCTGGATCGATTCCAGCTGCTGGCTTTTCCACAACGCGAAACGTGCGTTGGTCCCACCGATATCACCGACCAAAGCCAGTTTCAATTAAGCGTCTCCAGGGCAGAAGTAAAGGCGCTGGCGCCCTGCTCTGCGGAGCTGAAAGCCATGCGCATGAAACCAAACAGTTCGCGACCGGTGCCGATGTTGTTGCCCAACAGGCCCTTGGCCGGCGTGCGCGCTGCGAATTCTTCGGCGTCCACCTTAAGCTCCAGGGTGCCTTTGACGCCATCGACGCGGATGATATCGCCCTCTTGCACCCGCGCAAGAGCGCCGCCCACATAGGCTTCCGGACTGACGTGAATCGCCGCCGGGATTTTCCCCGACGCACCGGACATGCGCCCGTCGGTCACCAGTGCCACTTTGAAGCCGCGATCCTGCAGCACGCCGAGGAACGGCGTCATCTTGTGCAGTTCCGGCATGCCGTTGGAGCGCGGGCCCTGGAAGCGCATCACCGCAACGAAATCCTTCTCCAGCAGACCGGCCTTGAACGCATCGGCCAGGTCCTGCTGATCCTGGAACACCATGGCCGGTGCTTCGACGATCTGGTTCTCCAGCGCGACGGCCGAAACTTTCATCACACCGCGACCGAGATTGCCTTCCATCACCCGCAGGCCGCCTTCCGGCGAGAACGCACGAGCCACGGGACGCAGGATACTTTCGTCGAGGCTTTCGGTGATGCCTTCGCGCCAGACCAGTTCGCCGTTGTCGAGGAACGGTTCCATGGTGTAGCGGCGCAGCCCGTGGCCCAGCACCGTGTTGACGTTTTCGTGAAGCAAGCCGGCATCCAGCAGTTCGCGGATCAGGAACGACATGCCGCCCGCAGCCTGGAAGTGGTTGATGTCGGCCTTGCCGTTCGGGTAGACGTGGCTCAGGGTCGGCACCACCTCGGAGAGGTCGGCCATGTCCTGCCAGGTCAACTGGATGCCCGCCGCCATGGCGATGGCCGGCATGTGCAGCGTGTGGTTGGTCGAACCGCCAGTGGCGTGCAGGGCGACGATGGAGTTGACCAGCGAGCGCTCGTCGACGATTTCGCCGATCGGCAGGTAATTGCCATTCTGTTTGGTAATGCGCGTCACCTGATGCGCCGCTTCGCGGGTCAGGGCATCGCGCAAAGGCGTGTTCGGATTGACGAAGGACGCACCCGGCAAGTGCAGGCCCATGACTTCCATCAGCAACTGGTTGGTGTTGGCGGTGCCGTAGAAGGTGCAGGTGCCAGGGCTGTGATAGGAATTCATTTCCGATTCCAGCAGCTCTTCGCGGCTGGCCTTGCCTTCGGCATAGCGCTGGCGCACGTCGGCTTTCTGCTTGTTGGAAATGCCCGACACCATCGGCCCGCCCGGGACGAAGATCATCGGCAGATGACCAAAACGCAGCGCGCCCATCATCAGACCCGGCACGATCTTGTCGCAGATACCGAGCATCAGCGCGCCATCGAACATGTTGTGGGACAACGCCACGGCGGTGGACAGCGCGATCACTTCGCGGCTTGGCAGGCTCAGTTCCATGCCCGGCTCGCCCTGGGTCACGCCGTCGCACATGGCCGGGGTGCCGCCGGCGAACTGCCCGACAGAGCCGATTTCGCGCAGGGCCTTTTTGATCTGTTCAGGAAAGACTTCGTACGGCTGATGCGCCGAGAGCATGTCGTTGTATGACGAAACAATCGCGATGTTCGCGGAGTTCATCATCCGCAAGCTGTTCTTGTCCTCGGTGCCGCAACCGGCCACGCCGTGGGCGAAGTTGGCGCATTGCAGCTTGCCGCGCATCGGGCCATCGCTGGCTGCACCGCGAATGAGTGCAAGGTAAGCCTCGCGAGTTGCGCGACTGCGGGCGATAAGCCGTTCGGTGACCTCAAGGACGCGGGGATGCATGTGTAGAACTCCAGGCTAACGGATGTGGCGACCTGATTGTCTATGCTGAACAAGAGCCGGTGTCGATGGGATGACAGACGGTTTTCTTGATCGGTCGGACCAGTTGATTCAGGTCACTCGTTGTAGATTGAACAAAATATTGCCATTAAAAAGGCTTGTTTTCTATTTTTATGCGAATAATCTTGTAATTCCAACAACAAAACGACGGCGGCCCTGTTAAATGACTCTTCGAATCGCAATCAATGGTTTTGGCCGAATTGGCCGCAACGTCCTTCGCGCACTGTATACCCAAGGCTATCGCCAGGATCTGCAGATCGTTGCCATCAATGACTTGGGCGATAGCTCGATCAATGCCCATCTGCTCAAGTACGACACTGTTCACGGCACGTTCGACGCCGATGTCCAGCACGATCAGGAAAGCCTGACCGTCAACGGCGACCGTATTTCCGTCAGCGCCATTCGTAACCCGGCCGACTTGCCATGGGCCGCTGAAAAGATTGATGTCGTGTTCGAATGCACCGGTTTGTTCACCGACCGGGCCAAAGCCGCCGCGCATATTACGGCCGGCGCACGCAAAGTGATCATCTCGGCACCGGCCAAAGGCGCCGACGCCACCGTGGTTTACGGGGTCAACCACGACATTCTGCGCCAATCGCACCAAATCATTTCCAACGCCTCGTGCACCACCAACTGCCTGGCGCCTGTGGCTCAGGTGCTGCACCGCGAGTTGGGCATCGCAAGCGGTCTGATGACCACGATCCACGCCTACACCAACGACCAGAACCTCACCGACGTCTACCACACCGACCCATACCGTGCCCGTTCGGCCACACAGAACATGATCCCGAGCAAGACCGGCGCCGCTGAAGCGGTCGGCCTGGTGCTACCGGAACTGGCGGGCAAACTGACCGGCATGGCGGTGCGCGTTCCTGTGATCAACGTCTCGCTGGTCGACCTGACCGTGCAACTCAAACGCGAAGCGAGCGCTGACGAAGTCAACGCGCTGCTCAAAGAAGCCAGCCAGCATTCGAAGATTCTCGGCTACAACACCCTGCCGCTGGTCTCCAGCGACTTCAACCACAACCCGCTGTCGTCGATCTTCGACGCCAACCACACCAAGTCCAGCGGCAAGCTGCTCAAGGTGCTGGCCTGGTACGACAACGAGTGGGGCTTCTCCAACCGCATGCTCGATAACTGCCTGGCGCTGTGCAACGCTGAGTAATCCGCCGTGAAAAAGCAGGAGCAGCAGCGATGATCGGTATCAGCTTCACGCAAAAGACCATGGCGGCGCGCAAGCGTATCGCCTTGGTCGCCCATGACCACTGCAAGGTGTTTTTGCTGGATTGGGCCGAGCGGCAGAAAGACAGGCTCGCGCAACACGAGCTGGTCGCCACCGGCACCACCGGGTTGTTATTGCAGCAACGCCTGGACCTGCCAGTGGAAAGCATGATCAGCGGTCCCTTGGGCGGTGATCAGCAGCTCGGCGCGCGCATCGCCGAACAGCGGGTCGACATGCTGGTGTTTTTCTGGGACCCGTTCGAACCGCAGCCACACGACCCGGACATCAAGGCGTTATTGCGGGTCGCGGCGGTCTGGAACATTCCGGTGGCCTGCAACGAATGCAGCGCCGACTACCTGCTCAGCAGCCCGATGATGGATCAGGCGCACCAGCACCGCATCCCCGATTACGCGACCTATCTGCTGGGTCGCGCATAACCCCTTCCCCCTCAATCATTGATCACTCGAGCGGATGACAAGCCGTTGTCATTCGCTCGAATCAATGGCTTGCACCAGCAGATTCACCTGTTACAGCTCTGCATAATCTCCTGATTTTTTTGCCATTTTCAGGGCATTTTCCTGCGCAAACGATCAACCATGACCGCTCGTCGGAGCCACCATCATGCATCCTCGCCCCACGCCGATGTGCATTGAATGGCGCTGAATGGATTTGGCGATCGGGTCGACTTCGACCCATAGCCAACAACTCATTCATTTGCCATTTGCGAGTTCGCCCCATGTTCGACACTCTCTCCATCCGCCTGAAAATCGTCCTGCTGTCCGGTCTGTGCCTGCTGGGTGTGATCGCGCTGATCGTCAGCATGAACTTCTACCAGACCAATCAGAACGATGAACTGGCCAGTGCCGCCAGCAGCAAGATGCTGACGGACAGCGTGCAGAATCTGCTGCAGTCCAAAGCGGCGGAGCAAGCGGTGCGGGTGCAGAAGACGTTCGGTGAAAACCTGCTGGTGGTGACCGCCCTCGCCGACCAGATCAAAGACATGCGCAACATGGCCGCCAAGCGTTCGATTGAAGCCGGCGCCCTGCGTGAAGAGCTGAACCAGAGCCTGAAAACCGCCTTCGAGCGCAACAGTAAGGTGCTCGGGATCTGGCTGGCGTTCGAGCCCAACGGGCTGGACGGCAAGGACAGCGAGTTCGCCAACGATGCGGCCCGCCAGTCCAACGAAGTCGGACGTTTCGCCAGTTACTGGAGCCGTGCCGGCGGGACCGGGTTGAACACGATCATGGTCGAAGACGACATGACCAAAACCACCTTGAGCCTCAGCGGCACGCCCTACAACAGCTGGTACACCTGCCCTCGCGACAGCAAGCGCACCTGCCTGCTCGACCCATATGCGGACACGGTCGGCGGCAAGGAAATGCTGATGACCACGATTTCCGTGCCGCTGCTGGTGGACGGCAAATCCATCGGCGTGGTCGGTGTGGACATTGCTCTGGACGCGCTGCAAGCCGCAGCGGTCGATTCCCAGCGTGAGCTGTTCAACAGCGCCGGGCACATGCTGATTGTTTCCGGCAGCGGCGTGCTCGCCGGTTACAGTGTCGACGCCAGCAAGGTCGGCAAAAACATCGGCGAGACCCTGGGCGCAGACGGCAAGGACATCCTGCAACTGCTCAGCGGCGGCACGCCGAAGATTCTCGAACAGGGCGACTTGATCCGTGCGGTGTTCCCGGTCAGCCCGATCAACGATTCCAAGGCCTGGGGCGTGGTCATCGATCTGCCCAAACAAGTGCTGCTGGCCGATTCGGTGAAGCTGCAAAAAGTACTCGATGAGGCCCAGCAAAGCGGCACAATCCAGGCGGTGCTGGTGGCTATTGTTGCCGGGCTGATTGGCCTGTTGCTGATCTGGCTCACCGCGTCCGGCGTGACCCGGCCGATCAACAGCGTCGCCGAGATGCTCAAGGCGATTGCCAGCGGCGACGGTGACCTGACCCAACGCCTGCACTACACCAAGAAAGACGAACTGGGCGAACTGGTGAGCTGGTTCAACCGCTTTCTCGACAAGCTGCAACCGACCATCGCGCAGATCAAACAGAGCATCACCGACGCCCGAGGCACCGCCGACCAGTCTTCGGAAATCGCCCGCCAGACCAGCGAAGGCATGCAGGTGCAGTTCCGCGAAATCGACCAGGTCGCCACCGCGTCCAACGAGATGAGCGCCACCGCACACGACGTCGCCAACAGCGCGTCGAACGCAGCCAATGCCGCCAAAGGCGCCGATCAATCGGCTCGCGATGGCATGTCGATCATCGAGCGCAGCACCCGTGACATCAATCAACTGGCCGACGAAGTCAGCAAAGCCGTGACCGAAGTCGAAGCGCTGGCAGTCAACAGCGAACAGATCGGTTCGGTGCTGGAAGTGATCCGCAGCATCGCTGAACAAACCAACCTGCTGGCCCTCAACGCCGCCATCGAAGCGGCCCGCGCCGGCGAAAGCGGTCGTGGTTTTGCGGTGGTGGCCGATGAAGTGCGTAACCTGGCCAAACGGACCCAGGATTCGGTGGAAGAAATTCGCATCGTCATCGAGCGCATCCAGTCCGGCACTCGCGGCGTGGTTGCCACCATGCATTCGAGCCAGACCCAGGCCCACAGCAACGCCGGGCAGATTCAACAAGCGGTCCAGGCCTTGAGCAAAATAAGCGACGCGGTCACCGTGATCAGCGACATGAACCTGCAAATCGCCAGCGCCGCCGAACAGCAAAGCGCCGTGGCCGAAGAGGTCAACCGCAACGTCTCGGCAATCCGCACCGTCACCGAAACCCTGACGGGCCAAGCCACTCAATCGGCGCAGATCAGCAGCCAGCTCAACTCCCTGACCACCCAGCAGATGAAATTGATGGACCAGTTCCGCGTTTAAGTTGCACTGCCAATGATCGTTCCCACGCTCCGCGTGGGAATGCCTCAATGGACGCTCTGCGTCCGCTTCTGAGACGCAGAGCGTCTCGGGCTGCATTCCCACGCGGAGCGTGGGAACGATCTATCACCTGGGAATTTCATCTGGGCAGCCAGTTTTTTGATCTATGCTCGGGCTCTCGTTCCGGAGGGCCTTCAATGACTGGTTTACTCACGTCCATTCAAGCCGCACTCGGCTTGCCCCATACGCCGATTCCATTCACGTCGAGCGGCGCCCTGCCCTCGGCGTTTGCCGTCACTGACCTGGCGTGCGCCAGCATTGCCGCAGCCGGCCAGGCGGCCAGTGAGCTGTTGCAACAACACACCGGCCGTTTACCCCCACTTGAAGTCGACCGCCGCCTGGCGTCTTTCTGGTTTGCAACCTCGATCCGTCCCGTTGGCTGGAGCGTTCCACCCATGTGGGACCCGGTGGCCGGTGACTACGCAACCCGGGACGGCTGGATCCGCTTGCACACTAATGCACCGCATCATCGTGCCGCCGCCGAGCGGGTGCTCGGCGCTTGTGCCGACCGCGCCGCGATGGCGAGCCAGGTTGCGCAATGGGCGAAATCCGATCTGGAGCAGGCGGTGGTCGACGCCGGTGGCTGTGCTGCCGAAATGCGCACCTGGGCGCAATGGCAGACGCATCCCCAAGGTTTGGCAGTGAACGCCGAACCGTTGATTCAGTTCAGTGCCAGCAACAGCCAAGCGGCAAAACCGTGGCTGGGTTCGGTGGCGCAGCCGCTGGCGGGCATCAAGGTGCTGGACCTGACCCGAGTACTGGCTGGCCCCATCGCCAGCCGTTTCCTCGCCGGTCTTGGTGCCGATGTCTTGCGCATCGACCCGACGACCTGGAACGAACCGGGCGTGGTGCCAGAAGTCACGCTGGGCAAACGCTGCGCGCGCCTTGACCTGCACGACGCAAGCGATCGAGCGGTGTTCGACAGCCTGCTCAAGGACGCCGATATCTTGCTTCACGGCTACCGCACCGATGCACTGGAGCGGTTGGGCTACGGCGTTGCCGAGCGACAACGACTGGCCCCGGGGCTGATTGATGTCTGCCTCAACGCCTACGGCTGGAGCGGTCCGTGGCAGAACCGTCGAGGGTTCGACAGTCTGGTGCAGATGAGCAGCGGGATCGCTGAAGCGGGCATGCGCTGGAAGAACGCAGACAAACCAACGCCATTGCCGGTGCAGGCGCTGGATCATGCGACGGGGTATTTGATGGCGGCCGCGGCGATCACTTTGTTGGGCCGTGGCGGATCGGCCAGATTGTCACTGGCGCGCACCGCAAAACTGCTGATTGAAAATGGCCCAGGCACAGACGAAGCGTTACGGGCAGAGGATGAAAACGATCAGGGCCTGCTGGTCGAGCAGACGCCTTGGGGGCCGGCGCATCGGCTTCATGTGCCACTGAAAATCACCGGGACGCCGCTGCAGTGGGCGCTTCCAGCGACTGAACTGGGTTCCCATCTTCCGAAGTGGCGGTGACTTTCAGATAACTATCGCGATCAGGTCGATGCTGCGTGAGTAAACGCCATCGACCGCTTGATCCGCCAAAAACACCCTCACAACGACAGCAAGCCGCTGTACAACCCGTACGCCGCCAGCCCGGCGCCGATGCTCACGCAGGTAAAAATTCCCTTCTCGACATGGGTGAACAATGGCTCGCCCTGCTCATGCTTGGCCTTGGCGAACAGAATCACCCCGGGGGCATACAGCAGCGCCGACAGTAGCAAGTACTTCACCCCGCCCGCATACAGCAACCACATTGCGTAACATAGCGCGATGCCGCCAACCATCAGGTCCTTGGTGCGTTCGCCCGAGGCGTGCTCGTACGTTTCGCCGCGCCCGCTCAACAACACCGCATACGCCGCCGACCACAGGTACGGCACCAGAATCATCGACGACGCGAGGTAGATCAGGCTGGTGTACGTCCCGGCCGAAAACAGCGTAATCAACAGGAAAATCTGAATCATCACATTGGTCAGCCACAGCGCATTGACCGGCACGTGGTTGGCGTTTTCCTTCTTCAGGAAGGCTGGCATGGTCTGGTCTTTGGCCGTAGCGAAGAGGATCTCGGCGCACAGCAGCGCCCAGGATAACAACGCACCGAGCAGCGAAATCGCCAGGCCAATGCTGATCAGCAAAGCGCCCCAGGGGCCGACGATGTGTTCCAGCACCGCCGCCAGCGACGGGTTCTGCAGGGTGGCCAATTCGGGCTGGCTCATGATCCCCAGCGACAACACATTGACCAGCACCAGCAGCGCCAACACACCGACAAAACCGATGACTGTCGCCCGGCCGACGTCCGAACGTTTCTGCGCGCGGGCCGAATACACACTGGCGCCTTCAATGCCGATGAAGACGAACACGGTCACCAGCATCATGCTGCGCACCTGCTCCATCACACCGCCGAAATGGGGGTTGCTGCGGCCCCAGATGTCACGGGTGAAGATGTCGGCCTTGAACGCCACGGCGGCAATGACGATGAACATGATCAGCGGCACGATCTTGGCCACGGTGGTCAATTGGTTGATGAACGCCGCTTCCTTGATCCCGCGCATCACCAGAAAATGCACCGCCCACAACAGCACCGAGGCGCAGCCGATGGCAACTGGCGTGTTGCCGTGGCCGAACACGGGGAAGAAGTAACCGAGGGTGCTGAACAGCAGAACGAAATAACCGACGTTGCCCAGCCAGGCGCTGATCCAGTATCCCCAGGCCGATGAAAAACCCATGTAGTCGCCGAAACCGGCCTTCGCGTAGGCGTACACCCCGGAGTCCAGTTCAGGCTTGCGATTGGCCAGGGTCTGGAACACGAAGGCCAGCGCCAACATGCCCACGGCAGTGATTGCCCAACCAATCAATATGGCCCCGGCATCGGCGCGCGCCGCCATGTTTTGCGGCAAGGAAAAAATCCCGCCACCAATCATCGACCCCACCACCAAAGCGATCAGCGCGCTCAAGCCAAGCTTTTGCATCGGTTGCGACATTCCTGCATCTCCATTTCCTATCGCGACCATCGCCACGCGAACGTCACATAAATCGGTTTTAACTAAATAGCTGAAGCGTAATTACGTTTATCAATTAACGCCAACCCTGAGTTTTATTTATAGCTAATCGCACTATGCCAGCATCTTTAAATAGCGCAGGCGTGACCAGATCCTAATAAATCAATACCACACGACATTCAGGGACCCACACTTGCCAAAACAGGAAAACGGACTAGCGTCTAAATCTGAATGGCTACGCTCTATTTATTAAACTTTGGTCAGGGGCCTCTGGAACGGGCTTCTCAAACAACAGACTTATGCTCGCAAAGTTTGCGTAAGTCATTAATCGGCAATGAAATCCGAGCATTACTTGATCTAAGTCAGATGATTGAACAGTCCACCAAATTAAACTGGCCCTCTTCTTCTCCTGCACTGGAGTCATACAATGTCTGAATCCCCCGGAAAACTGAAACTCGGCGCACTCGTTGCGTTGGTTGTCGGCTCCATGATTGGGGGCGGGATTTTTTCCTTGCCCCAGAACATGGCCGCCAGTGCCGACGTCGGTGCCGTGCTTATCGGTTGGGCCATTACGGCGGTCGGCATGCTGACCCTGGCCTTCGTCTTCCAGACCCTGGCCAACCGCAAACCTGATCTGGATGCCGGGGTTTACGCTTACGCCAAGGCCGGATTCGGCGACTACATGGGTTTTTCTTCCGCCTGGGGATACTGGATCAGTGCCTGGCTGGGCAACGTCGGTTACTTCGTTCTGTTGTTCAGTACCCTCGGTTACTTCTTTCCGATCTTCGGCGAAGGCAACACCGTCGCAGCCGTGATCGGCGCTTCAGTATTACTTTGGGGTGTGCATTTCCTTGTACTGCAGGGCATCAAGGAAGCGGCGTTCATCAACCTGGTGACCACCGTCGCCAAAGTTGTGCCGCTGGGGCTGTTTATCCTGATCGCGATTTTCGCGTTCAAACTGGACATCTTCACGGCTGACATCTGGGGCCTGAAAAACCCGGACCTGGGCAGCGTGATGAACCAGGTACGCAAAATGATGCTGGTCACCGTCTGGGTGTTCATCGGCATCGAAGGTGCAAGCATCTTCTCGGCGCGGGCAGAAAAACGCACCGATGTGGGTAAAGCCACCGTGATCGGGTTCATCACCGTGCTGCTGTTCCTGGTGCTGGTGAACGTGCTGTCGCTGGGCATCATGACCCAACCGGAACTGGCCAAACTGCAGAACCCGTCGATGGCGGCGGTGCTGGAACACGTGGTCGGTCCTTGGGGCGCGGTGCTGATCAGCGTTGGCCTGGTGATCTCGCTGCTCGGGGCGCTGCTGTCGTGGGTGCTGCTGTGTGCCGAAATCATGTTCGCCGCGGCCAAGGACCACACCATGCCGGCGTTCCTGCGCAAGGAAAACGCCAAGCAAGTGCCAGTCAATGCGCTGTGGCTGACCAACGCGATGGTGCAGTTGTTCCTGATCATCACGCTGTTCTCGGCCAGCACTTACCTGTCGCTGATCTACCTCGCGACCTCAATGATTCTGGTGCCATACCTGTGGTCGGCGGCTTACGCCTTTCTGCTGGCGGTGCGCGGCGAGACTTACGAGAACGCTGCGTCCGAACGCAACAAGGACCTGTTCATCGGCGCCATCGCGCTGATCTACGCGATCTGGCTGATCTATGCCGGTGGCGTCAAATACCTGCTGCTGTCCGCCCTGCTCTATGCGCCCGGCGCGATCCTGTTCGCCAAGGCCAAGCTTGAAGTCAACAAACCGGTTTTCACCAACGTCGAGAAGCTGATTTTTGCAGCCGTCGTCGTGGGCGCCCTGGTGGCAGCCTACGGGCTGTATGACGGCTTCCTGACTCTGTAACACCCGACTTATTTGTTATCTGGAGGATCACTGTAATGACCACGGAAAAAGTTAAGTACGGCGTACATTCCGAAGCCGGCAAACTGCGTAAAGTCATGGTTTGCTCCCCCGGTCTGGCCCACCAGCGGCTGACCCCGAACAACTGCGACGAGTTACTGTTCGATGATGTGTTGTGGGTCGCACAGGCTAAACGTGACCATTTCGACTTCGTTACCAAGATGCGCGAGCGCAACGTTGAAGTGCTGGAAATGCACAACCTGCTGACCGACATCGTTGCCATCCCCGAAGCACTCGACTGGATCCTGGAACGCAAGATCACCGCCAACTCGGTGGGCCTTGGCCTGGTCAACGAAACCGGTTCCTGGCTGCGTAGCCTGGAGCCGAGGAAAATCGCCGAGTTCCTGATCGGCGGCGTCTCCGCCGACGACTTGCCGGACAGCTTTGGCGGCAAGACCATTCAGATGTTCCGCGATTTCCTGGGTCACTCCAGCTTCATTCTGCCGCCGTTGCCCAACACGCAGTTCACCCGCGACACCACCTGCTGGATCTACGGTGGCGTCACCCTCAACCCGATGTATTGGCCGGCGCGTCGTCAGGAAACCCTGCTGGCCACTGCCATCTACAAATTCCATCCGCAGTTCACCAACGCCGACTTCCAGATCTGGTACGGCGACCCGGACCAGGAGCACGGCAGCGCCACCCTTGAAGGCGGCGATGTGATGCCGATCGGCAACGGTGTGGTGTTGATCGGCATGGGCGAGCGCTCGTCCCGTCAGGCCATCGGCCAACTGGCGGTCAACCTGTTCAAGAACAAAGCCGTCGAGAAAGTCATCGTCGCCGGCCTGCCAAAATCCCGCGCGGCCATGCACCTGGACACCGTGTTCAGCTTCTGCGACCGCGACCTGGTGACGATCTTCCCGGAAGTGGTGAACCAGATCGTCGCCTTCACCCTGCGCCCTGACGAAAGCAAACCGGGCGGCATCGACATCCGTCGCGAAGAAACCAACTTCCTCGACACCGTGGCCAAGGCCCTCAACCTCAAAGCCCTGCGCGTGGTGGAAACCGGCGGCAACAGTTTCGCCGCCGAGCGCGAGCAATGGGATGACGGCAACAACGTGGTGGCCGTAGAGCCTGGCGTGGTGATCGGTTATGACCGCAACACCTACACCAATACCCTCCTGCGCAAGGCCGGTGTGGAAGTCATCACCATCAGTGCCGGCGAACTCGGACGCGGACGTGGCGGCGGCCACTGCATGACCTGCCCGATCATTCGCGACCCTATCGACTATTAATTTTAATGCCCTGCTTCACGCTCATAAAGCGTGAAGCAGGCGGATAACCGAAACCCAAGGAGATCCATCATGGCTTTCAACATGCGCAACCGCAGCCTGCTCTCGCTGATGCACCACACCACACGCGAGCTCAATTACCTGCTGGACCTTTCCCGCGACCTCAAGCGCGCCAAGTACACCGGCACCGAGCGTCCACACCTGAAAGGCAAAAACATCGCGCTGATCTTCGAAAAAACCTCGACCCGCACCCGTTGCGCCTTCGAAGTGGCGGCCCATGACCAAGGCGCTCACGTCACCTACATCGACCCGGTGTCGTCGCAGATCGGCCACAAGGAAAGCATGAAAGATACGGCCCGCGTGCTGGGGCGGATGTTCGATGCCATCGAGTACCGTGGCTTCGAACAGGAAATCGTCGAAGAGCTGGCCAAGTTCGCCGGCGTGCCGGTGTTCAACGGCCTGACCGCTGAATTCCACCCGACACAGATGATCGCCGACACCCTGACCATGCGTGAACACAGCGACAAGCCGCTGCATGACATCAGCTACGCCTACCTGGGCGACGCACGCTACAACATGGGTAATTCGCTGCTGATGATCGGCGCCAAACTGGGCATGGACGTGCGCATCGCCGCACCGAAAGCGCTGTGGCCACATCAGGATTTCATCGACCAGTGCAAAGCCTTCGCCGAAGACAGTGGCGCTCGCATCACCATCACCGAAGACCCGAAAGCAGCGGTCAAGGGCGTGGACTTCATCCACACCGACATCTGGGTGTCGATGGGTGAGCCGGTGGAAGCGTGGGACGAACGCATCGAGCAACTGCTGCCGTACCAGGTCAATGCCGCCATGATGAAGGCCTCGGGCAATCCGCGCGTGAAGTTCATGCACTGCCTGCCGGCGTTCCACAACAGCGAAACCAAGGTCGGCAAAGACATCGCTGCGCGGTATCCGCACCTGGCCAACGGCGTCGAGGTGACTGAAGAAGTCTTCGAATCGCCGGCCAACATTGCCTTCGAGCAAGCGGAAAACCGCATGCACACCATCAAGGCGATCCTGGTGTCGGCGTTGGCGGATATCTAACGGCTCACCCGGCTCTCACTGCTGGAACAAAGCCCCCTGTGGGAGCGAGCCTGCTCGCGATAGCGGAGTAACAGTCAACATCTCTGTTGAGTGTGAAATGGTCATCGCGAGCAGGCTCACTCCCACACTGATCGAGTTCCAACAGGAGACCGAGTCATTCGCAACGTCTCTGTTTAGAAGGATTGCATTATGCGTATCGTCGTTGCTCTGGGCGGTAACGCCCTGCTCCGCCGGGGTGAACCCATGACCGCGGACAACCAGCGCGCCAACATCCGGATCGCCACGGAACAAATCGCCAAGATCCATGCCGGCAATGAACTGGTGATCGCCCACGGTAATGGTCCGCAAGTCGGTCTGCTGTCGCTGCAAGCCGCCGCCTACACCTCGGTTTCCCCTTACCCGCTGGACGTGCTCGGTGCCGAAACCGAAGGCATGATCGGCTATATCATCGAACAGGAACTGGGCAACCTGCTGGACTTCGAAGTGCCGTTCGCAACCCTGCTGACCCAGGTCGAAGTCGACGCCAACGACCCGGCATTCCAGCACCCCAGCAAACCCATCGGCCCGGTCTACACCAAGGCTGAAGCTGAAAAACTCGCCGCCGAGAAAGGCTGGGCGATTGCTCCCGATGGCGACAAATTCCGTCGCGTGGTGGCCAGCCCGAGACCCAAGCGCATCTTCGAAATCCGCCCGATCAAGTGGCTGCTGGAAAAAGGCAGCATCGTGATCTGTGCTGGCGGTGGCGGCATCCCGACGATGTACGGGCCCCACGGCAAGCTGCAAGGTGTGGAAGCGGTGATCGACAAGGACCTGTGTTCGGCGCTGCTGGCCGAACAGCTTGAAAGCGATCTGCTGGTGATCGCCACCGACGTCAACGCGGCCTTTATCGACTTCGGCAAACCCTCGCAAAAATCCATCGCCGAAGCGCACCCGGACGAAATGGAAAAACTCGGTTTCGCCGCCGGCTCCATGGGACCGAAGGTGCAGGCCGCCTGCGAGTTCGCGCGCCATACTGGAAAAGTCGCGGTGATCGGTTCACTCTCGGACATTGAAGCGATCGTCCAGGGCAAGGCAGGTACGCGCATCAGTACGGCGAAACCTGGCATTACTTACTTGTAGGGAGAGACGTCTATGGCACAGTTTGAACCGGGTCACTTGCACATCGAGCGTCACGCGTTGGACAAGAATGATGTCAGCTACAACATTCACCTCGACTATGAAGTCAGCAAGAACCCCAAAGGGGTCAAAGGCATCCAGTTCACGATGCATGGCAGCATTCAGGGCAAGGACATGAAAGAGACCTTCTTCCTGCCCAAGGAGGAGGCCTACAACTTTGCCAACAACGTGACGAAGATCGCCGAGCAGTACGGCATTCCCAAGTCACACAGCCAGATCGGCTCGGTGCACAAGCATTACGATCTGATGTTTGAAGACATCCGGGTGCAGCTGGACATGAAATCCGGCGACCCGGTGAACATCGAACACTTCGAATAGCCCACTGACCTTGTGGGAGCGGGCTTGCTCGCGAAAGCGGAGTATCAGTCGACATTAGTATTGCCTGTCACACCGCTTTCGCGAGCAAGCCCGCTCCCACATTGGATCGGTGTAAGCCTGAAGTCCTGCACGGGATTTCACCATTGGCCCGCCCCAAGGCATACTTGCCACCCTCCGCACTCCAGAACCAAAAAACCGCCCCATGCGTATCCACGTCAGCTTCATCGACCGCGTCGGCATAACCCAGGAAGTCCTGGCCTTGCTCGGTGGGCGCAATCTCAATCTGGATGCGGTGGAGATGGTGCCGCCAAACGTCTACATCGACGCCCCGACCTTGAGTCCAGAGGTTCTCGACGAACTGCGTGACGCGCTGCTCAGCGTGCGCGGCGTGCAAACGATGACGGTGGTCGACATCCTTCCCGGTCAGCGTCGGCACTTGCAGCTCGATGCGTTGCTCGCCGCCATGACCGACCCGGTACTGGCGCTGGACAGCGCCGGCAAGGTGTTGCTGGCCAACCCGGCATTGATCGCTTTATATGGTCGCGAACCAGCCGGTGAAAGCGTCGCCGACCTGTTTGCCGATCCTGCGTTGCTCGATGTGCTGCTGGAAAACGGCTTTCGCCTGCCGCTGCGCGAGATCACCGTCAACGGCCAGACCCTGTTGCTGGACGCCACGCCGATCACCGACGCTGGCGCCCTGCTGACCTTGTACCAACCCAACCGCATCGGTGAACGCCTGTCCGCGTTGCACCATGATCACGCCGAAGGTTTCGACGCGCTGCTGGGCGAATCCCCGGCGATTCGTACGCTCAAGGCGCGCGCCCAGCGAGTGGCGGCACTCGATGCACCGCTGTTGATCCAGGGCGAAACCGGCACCGGCAAGGAACTGGTGGCGCGGGCCTGCCACGCCATCAGCGCTCGGCACAGCTCGCCGTTCCTGGCGCTGAACTGCGCAGCATTGCCGGAGAACCTCGCCGAAAGTGAACTGTTCGGCTACGCCCCCGGTGCCTTCACCGGCGCGCAACGGGGCGGCAAACCGGGGCTGATGGAACTGGCCAACCAGGGCACGGTGTTTCTCGATGAGATCGGCGAGATGTCTCCGTACTTGCAGGCGAAATTACTGCGTTTCCTCAACGACGGCAGCTTCCGTCGAGTGGGCGGTGACCGGGAAGTAAAGGTCAACGTGCGGATCCTCAGCGCGACCCATCGCGACCTGGAAAAAATGGTCAGCGAAGGCACCTTCCGCGAAGACCTGTTCTATCGCCTCAACGTTCTGAATGTCGAAGTCCCGCCGCTGCGCGAACGTGGCCAGGACATTCTGCTGCTGGCCCGCTACTTCATGCAGCAGGCCTGCGCGCAAATCCAGCGCCCGGTCTGCCGCCTGGCGCCAGGCACGTATCCAGCGCTGCTGGGTAATCGCTGGCCGGGCAACGTGCGGCAATTGCAGAACGTCATCTTCCGCGCCGCGGCGATTTGCGAAAGCAGCCTGGTGGACATCGGCGACCTCGATATCGCCGGCACCTCCGTGGCGCGCCAGAGCGACAGCGATGTCGACAGCCTTGAGCAAGCCATGGAAGAATTCGAAAAAACCCTGCTGGAAAAACTCTACGTCAGCTACCCCTCGACCCGGCAACTGGCCAGTCGCCTGCAGACTTCCCACACCGCCATTGCCCATCGGTTGCGCAAGTACGGGATTCCCAATAAGCCATAGGCTATTGTCCGATCTCGTCACCACCACAAAACCCCTGTGGGAGCGAGCCTGCTCGCGATAGCGGTATGAAATTCGGCATTAATTTCGACTGGTACTCCCTCATCGCGAGCAGGCTCGCTCCCACAGGGTTATGTGCTGCTATGAAATTCTTCCAAAAACGACCTCCATCTGTACTGAAAGCGCTACAGCGGAACGATATCGATACACCCTCCTCTGATCACCGCTGTGCAAGGCTTTGATCCCACTACGCTTTTTTCTTTGCTTCCAGCTGTAGCGATTTCGCTACAGGCTTTTAATTCGCCCGCCTCAAATTTATGCCCAAACCATTGATTAATAAGGGTTTGACCACATTGGCCGCGATCTTGCTTAGTAGCCATCCATAAAGCAGGGCTTTTGCCCAAGCATTCCATCGCGTCCACCAGACGAGTCTGGCCCCCTTAGGAGTTTCCATGAGCGAATTGCGTTTTACTGAAGATCACGAATGGCTGCGCACCGAAGCTGACGGCAGCGTCACAGTCGGCATCACCGCTTTCGCGCAGAATGCCTTGGGCGACGTGGTTTTCGTACAACTGCCTGAGCTGCAGTCCTACGACAAAGGCGCTGAAGCCGCCACCGTGGAATCGGTAAAAGCCGCCAGCGGCGTGTACATGCCACTCGACGGTGAAGTGCTGGAAGTGAACCCGGCGCTCGACAGCAGCCCGGAACTGGTCAACGAAGATCCACTGGGCGAAGGCTGGTTCTTCCGCTTCAAGCCAACCGACGCCTCGGCTGTCGCCAACCTGCTGGATCAGGACGCCTACGACCGCCTGATCAAAGCCAACGCCGAAGCCTGAGGAGCGCTGACATGACTCAAGTAAACCTTTCGACCGCCAACGAATTCATTGCTCGCCACATCGGCCCACGTGCTGGTGACGAGCAAGCCATGCTCAACAGCCTCGGTTTCGACTCCCTTGAAGCCCTGAGCGCCAGCGTCATTCCCGACAGCATCAAAGGCACCAGCGTCCTCGGCCTCGAAGACGGTCTGAGCGAAGCCGATGCCCTGGCGTTGATCAAATCCATCGCCGGCAAAAACCAGCTGTTCAAGACCTTCATCGGCCAGGGCTACTACGGCACGCACACGCCGTCGCCGATCCTGCGCAACCTGCTGGAAAACCCGGCCTGGTACACCGCCTACACCCCGTATCAGCCAGAAATTTCCCAAGGCCGTCTCGAAGCCCTGCTGAACTTCCAGACCCTGATCAGCGACCTGACCGGCCTGCCGATCGCCAACGCCTCGCTGCTCGACGAAGCCACCGCCGCCGCTGAAGCGATGACCTTCTGCAAACGCCTGAGCAAGAACAAGGGCAGCCACGCGTTCTTCGCTTCCGTGCATTGCCACCCGCAAACCCTCGACGTGCTGCGCACCCGTGCCGAGCCGCTGGGCATCGACGTGGTGGTCGGCGACGAGCGTGAACTGAGCGACGTGACGCCGTTCTTCGGCGCGCTGCTGCAATACCCGGCGAGCAACGGTGACGTCTTCGATTACCGCGAACTGACCGAACGCTTCCACGCCGCCAACGCGTTGGTCGCCGTCGCGGCGGACCTGCTGGCCCTGACCGTGCTGACGCCGCCGGGTGAATTCGGCGCCGACGTGGCCATCGGCAGCGCGCAACGCTTCGGCGTGCCGCTGGGCTTCGGTGGCCCGCACGCCGCTTACTTCTCCACCAAGGATGCGTTCAAGCGCGACATGCCGGGCCGTCTGGTCGGTGTCTCCGTAGACCGCTTCGGCAAGCCGGCCCTGCGCCTGGCGATGCAGACCCGCGAGCAACATATCCGCCGCGAGAAAGCCACGTCGAACATCTGCACCGCACAAGTACTGCTGGCCAACATCGCCAGCATGTACGCCGTGTACCACGGTCCGAAAGGCCTGACGCAGATCGCCAATCGCGTGCATCACCTGACCGCGATTCTGGCCCAAGGCCTGAAAGCGATCGGCCTGCACGTCGAACAAGAAACCTTCTTCGACACCCTGACGATCAAGACCGGCGCCAACACCGCCGCATTGCACGACAAGGCTCGCACCCAGCAAATCAACCTGCGCGTAGTCGATGCTGAACGTCTGGGCCTGTCCCTTGACGAAACCACCTCGCAAGCCGATGTGGAAACCCTGTGGGCCCTGCTCGCCGACGGCAAAACCCTGCCGGACTTCGCCGCCCTCGCCGCTTCCGTGGTCAGCACCTTCCCGGCCGCATTGGTCCGCCAATCGCCGATCCTCAGCCACCCGGTGTTCAACCGTTATCACTCGGAAACCGAGCTGATGCGCTACCTGCGCAAGCTCGCCGACAAGGACCTGGCGCTGGACCGCACCATGATCCCGCTGGGCTCGTGCACCATGAAACTCAACGCCGCCAGCGAAATGATCCCGGTCACCTGGGCTGAATTCGGTGCCCTGCACCCGTTCGCTCCGGCCGAGCAAAGCGCCGGCTATCAGCAGTTGACCGACGAACTGGAAGCGATGCTCTGCGCCGCGACTGGCTATGACGCGATTTCGCTGCAACCGAACGCCGGCTCCCAAGGTGAATACGCCGGTCTCTTGGCGATTCGCGCCTATCACCAGAGCCGTGGCGAAGACCGTCGCGACATCTGCCTGATCCCGTCCTCGGCCCACGGCACCAACCCGGCGACCGCCAACATGGCCGGTATGCGTGTGGTGGTGACCGCGTGCGATGCCCGTGGCAACGTCGACATCGAAGACCTGCGCGCCAAGGCCATCGAGCACCGCGAGCATCTCGCGGCTTTGATGATCACCTATCCGTCGACCCACGGCGTGTTCGAAGAAGGCATCCGCGAAATCTGCGGCATCATTCATGACAACGGCGGCCAGGTGTACATCGACGGCGCCAACATGAACGCGATGGTCGGCCTGTGCGCGCCAGGCAAGTTCGGCGGCGACGTGTCGCACCTGAACCTGCACAAGACCTTCTGCATTCCCCACGGCGGTGGCGGCCCGGGTGTCGGCCCGATTGGCGTGAAGTCGCACCTGACGCCGTTCCTGCCGGGTCACGGCACCATGGAACGCAAGGAAGGCGCGGTCTGCGCAGCACCGTTCGGCAGCGCGAGCATTCTGCCGATCACCTGGATGTACATTCGGATGATGGGTGGCGCGGGTCTCAAGCGTGCTTCGCAACTGGCGATCCTCAACGCCAACTACATTTCCCGTCGCCTCGAAGAGCACTACCCGGTGCTGTACACCGGCAGCAACGGCCTGGTGGCGCACGAATGCATCCTCGACCTGCGTCCGCTGAAAGACAGCAGCGGCATCAGCGTCGATGACGTCGCCAAGCGCCTGATCGACTTCGGCTTCCACGCCCCGACCATGTCGTTCCCGGTGGCCGGCACGCTGATGATCGAGCCGACCGAAAGCGAATCCAAGGAAGAACTGGACCGCTTCTGCGATGCCATGATCCGCATCCGCGAAGAAATCCGCGCCGTGGAAAACGGCACCCTGGACAAGGAAGACAACCCGCTGAAAAACGCTCCGCACACCGCCGCGGAAATCGTCGGCGAGTGGACGCATCCGTACAGCCGTGAGCAAGCGGTGTACCCGGTTGCGTCGCTGATCGAAGGCAAATACTGGCCACCGGTCGGCCGCGTCGACAACGTGTTTGGCGATCGCAACCTGGTTTGCGCCTGCCCGTCGATCGAAAGCTACGCTTAAAAGAAGCAGCTATAAGCTTCGAGCCTCAAGCTGCAAGCTTCAAACGAAAAGTCAAAAGCTAACTGCTTTTACTTGCAGCTTGGAGCTTGCAGCTTACAACTGCGCCGCAGGAGCCCCCCATGTCGTTAAGCGTGTTCGACCTGTTCAAGATTGGCATCGGCCCCTCCAGCTCCCACACCGTCGGCCCGATGCGCGCAGCCGCGCGTTTTGCCGAAGGGCTGCGCCGTGAAGGGCTGCTGGCGGCAACCAACTGCATCAAAGTCGAGCTTTACGGCTCGCTCGGCGCCACCGGCAAAGGCCACGGCAGCGACAAGGCTGTGTTGCTCGGCCTGGAAGGCGAACACCCGGATACCGTGAATACCGAAACCGTCGCCGCCCGTCTGCAAGACATTCGCGGCAATGGTCGCTTGAACCTGCTCGGCGAACACAGCATTGCGTTCAACGAGAAAGAACACCTGGCGATGATCCGCAAACCGTTGCCCTATCACCCCAACGGCATGATTTTTCGCGCGTTCGATGTTGCCGGCCTGCAGATCCGCAGCCGCGAGTATTACTCGGTCGGCGGTGGTTTTGTCGTCGATGAAGACGCCGCCGGCGCCGACCGCATTGTCGAAGACGCCACGCCTCTGACCTTCCCGTTCAAAAGCGCCAAGGACCTGCTCACCCATTGCACCACCTACGGCTTATCCATTAGCCAGGTGATGCTGACCAACGAAAGCGCCTGGCGCCCCGAAGCGGAAACCCGCGCCGGACTGCTGCGAATCTGGCAAGTGATGCAGGATTGCGTCGCCGCCGGTTGCCGCAACGAAGGGATCCTGCCCGGCGGATTGAAGGTCAAGCGCCGCGCCGCCGCGTTGCATCGGCAACTGTGCAAGAACCCTGAATCCTCATTGCGCGATCCGCTGTCGGTGCTGGACTGGGTCAACCTGTATGCCTTGGCGGTCAACGAAGAAAACGCCAATGGCGGACGCGTCGTTACCGCGCCCACAAATGGTGCAGCAGGAATCGTCCCGGCGGTTTTGCACTACTACATGCGCTTCATCCCCGGCGCCAACGAAGACGGCGTTGTGCGCTTTCTGCTGACCGCTGCGGCGATCGGGATTCTCTACAAGGAAAACGCCTCGATCTCCGGTGCCGAAGTCGGCTGCCAGGGCGAGGTCGGCGTGGCCTGCTCCATGGCGGCGGGCGCCTTGTGCGAGGTGCTGGGCGGCACGGTACAGCAAGTGGAAAACGCTGCGGAAATCGGCATGGAACACAACCTCGGCCTGACCTGCGACCCGATTGGCGGACTGGTGCAAGTGCCTTGCATCGAACGCAACGCCATGGGCTCGGTCAAGGCGATCAACGCGGTACGCATGGCCCTGCGCGGCGACGGCCAGCACTTTGTCTCGCTCGACAAGGTCATCCGCACCATGCGCCAAACCGGCGCCGACATGAAAAGCAAATACAAGGAAACCGCCCGCGGCGGTTTGGCGGTCAACATTATCGAGTGCTGATGCGCACGCGCATCTGCCTACTTTTTTCAGGAGCTGAATATGTCCACCGAACACCTGTTGAAAACCCCGTTGCACGCACTGCACATCGAGCTCGGCGCACGCATGGTGCCGTTCGCCGGCTATGACATGCCCGTGCAATACCCGCTGGGCGTGATGAAAGAACACCAGCACACCCGTGATCAGGCCGGGTTGTTCGATGTTTCGCACATGGGCCAGATCCGCCTGACCGGCGCCAATGCCGCCAAGGCCCTGGAAACCCTGGTGCCGGTTGACATCATCGACTTGCCGGTGGGCATGCAACGCTACGCGATGTTTACCAACGAAACCGGTGGCATCCTCGACGACCTGATGGTCGCCAATCTGGGTAACGACGAGCTGTTCCTGGTGGTCAACGCCGCGTGCAAGGATCAGGACCTGGCGCACCTGCGCCAACACATCGGCGATCAGTGCACCATCGAGCCGCTGTTCGAAGAGCGTGCGTTGCTGGCGTTGCAAGGTCCGGCGGCCGTCACTGTGCTCGCGCGCCTGGCACCTGAAGTGGCGAAGATGACCTTCATGCAGTTCACCCGCGTGAAACTGCTGGGCGTGGACTGCTTTGTCAGCCGTTCGGGCTACACCGGTGAAGACGGTTTCGAAATCTCCGTGCCGGCGGCCAACGCCGAAGCCCTGGCTCGCGCCCTGCTGGCCGAGCCTGAAGTGGCAGCCATCGGCCTTGGCGCCCGCGACTCACTGCGCCTGGAAGCCGGCCTGTGCCTCTATGGCCACGACATGAACACCGACACCACCCCGATCGAAGCCAGCCTGTTGTGGGCCATCTCCAAGCCACGTCGCGCCGATGGCGCACGGGCCGGCGGCTTCCCCGGCGCCGAGACGATATTCGCGCAACAGCAAAACGGCGTCAGCCGCAAACGCGTCGGCCTCCTGCCCCAGGAACGCACTCCAGTGCGCGAAGGCGCTGAGATCGTCAATGAAGCGGGCGACATCATCGGTACGGTTTGCAGTGGCGGTTTCGGGCCAACCTTGGGCGGTCCTTTGGCGATGGGTTACCTCGACAGCAAGTACATCGCCATCGACACACCCGTTTGGGCGATCGTTCGTGGGAAAAAGGTGCCTTTGCTTGTAAGCAAAATGCCATTTGTTGCACAACGCTACTATCGCGGCTGATTGACTGTTTCTATAAGTAACGCGGTTGCGTTAACAGTGCACTAATGTGTAACGCAACCGCCATAAAATAGTGCATGTCGTGGGCTCTAAGCTTCGTTTATGAACTTTGCTTATAACGTTCGAAAACAATTGAACCTCCTCATCGAATAAGCCCGCGCTAGTGAACGCACTAACCCGCAACCTCAGCAAAACCGGGCCTTTCACAGGGGCTTGTTTTTTCTCTCGTAGTTGGCGTAGAGTTTGTTCACTGTGTTTGCATGGGTCGCTTGGAATCGTGACCTGGGCAGTAGCCTACAAGTTAGCTACATCCCGTTCGACGTCTTCTTACTCTCCTGCAACCAGCCCCAGTACTCTTTCATGAGAAAGAGACTGTCATTAATTTTTTGCGTCAAAGGAAATAAGAAATGTCCCAACGTCAGAGCGGTACCGTCAAGTGGTTTAACGACGAGAAAGGTTTTGGTTTTATCACTCCTGAAAGCGGTCCGGATCTGTTCGTGCATTTCCGCGCCATTCAGGGCAACGGCTTCAAGAGCCTGAAAGAAGGCCAGAAAGTGACTTTCGTTGCTGTGCAAGGCCAGAAAGGCATGCAGGCTGACGAAGTACAAGCAGAAGCTTAATCTTCTGTAACGAAAAAGCCCCTGATGCTGACATCAGGGGCTTTTTTGTGCGCGTAAATCCGTAAAATGGCTTCTTTTGCGTCCAGAGGCTGCGATGTCCAAACACCTGCTCACTCCCCAGGGCGACTTCCCCGCCGCCACCCTGGGTCGGCGCCTGGCAGCCATGTTCTATGACTTCCTGTTGTGTACCGCCCTGCTGATCGTCACCAGCGGCGTGTACAAGATGATCCAGATGGCGATCATCGGCGAAGACAAGATGCGCGCCCTCACCGAAGCCGGCGCGCTGGACGGCGATCCATTGCTGTCGACGGTACTGTTGTTTGTGTTGTTTGGCTTCTTTGCCAAGTTCTGGACCTGGTCCGGTCAGACGCTGGGCATGCAGGTGTGGTGCATCCGCGTACAGAACGCCGACGGTTCGTCCATCAGCCTGTGGCAGGCGCTGTTGCGGTTTGTGGTGTCGATCGCGTCGCTGCTGTGCGTTGGCCTGGGCTTCATCTGGTCGCTGTTCGATAAACAGAAACGCAGCTGGCATGACATCTACTCCAACACCCGGATTGTGCGCATCCCGAAGAAAACCAAATAACTACGGCATACAAAAACCAATGTGGGAGCGAGCCTGCTCGCGATAGCGGTGTGTCAGTCACCTTCAATTTGACTGATACACCGCTATCGCGAGCAGGCTCGCTCCCACAGGTTATTTGTGACTAGCCGATAGATCTCAGGCGTTGCCGGCCAGTTTCATCCGTGCAGCCTGGGTGAAGTCGAGCATGCGCTTCAGCGGCCGGATCGCTTGCGGGATCAATGCCGGATCAACAAAGATCTCGTTCGCCCCTTCCTTCAAGCTCTTGAGCAGGCGCTCAAGGGTATTCATCGCCATCCAAGGGCAGTGCGCGCAACTGCGGCAGGCTGCGCCGTTGCCGGCCGTTGGCGCCTCGATGAAGACCTTGTCCGGGCACAGCTGCTGCATCTTGTAGAAGATGCCGCGATCGGTAGCGACGATCAGGGTCTTGTTCGGCAGACTCTTCGCCGCCGCAATCAACTGACTGGTCGAGCCGACGGCGTCTGCCAGTTCGATCACCGATGTCGGCGACTCCGGGTGCACCAGAATCGCAGCGTCCGGGTACAACGCTTTCATGTCTTCGAGCTGCTTGGACTTGAACTCTTCGTGAACGATGCAGGCACCGTCCCACAGCAACATGTCCGCACCGGTCTGACGCTGGATGTAGGTGCCCAGGTGTTTGTCCGGGCCCCAGATGATGGTCTCGCCGTTATCCATCAGGCTTTCGACGATTTCCAGCGCACAGCTGGACGTCACCACCCAGTCCGCCCGGGCTTTGACCGCCGCCGAGGTGTTGGCATAGACCACCACCGTACGTTCCGGGTGTTGATCGCAGAACGCCGAAAACTCGTCCACCGGGCAACCCAGGTCCAGCGAACACGTCGCTTCGAGGGTCGGCATCAGTATGCGTTTTTCAGGATTGAGGATCTTGGCGGTTTCGCCCATGAACTTCACACCGGCAACGACCACGGTCTTGGCCGGGTGAGCGCTGCCGAAGCGGGCCATCTCCAGCGAGTCGGAGACGCAACCGCCGGTTTCTTCGGCCAGGGCCTGAATCACCGGATCGCAATAGAAGTGAGCAACCAGCACCGCGTCCTGAGCCTTGAGCTCGGCAGCGATGGCGGCACGATAGAAAGCTTCCTCATCGGCGGTCAGCGGCTTGGGCTGCTTGGCGTCGAGGTGGGCTTGAACCAGAAGGCGTTCGGAAATCTGCGTCATGTTTGCAAGACCTGCAGGCGCATTCGCGCGAAAGTCGAGTATACACCCGGCTCCGGACCCTTCAGGGTACCGCCGGAGAGTGAGTATTCATCAGGCACGGACAGCGGTGAAGAGGCGCAAGGCTACAGAATATCGGCTGGATGCAAAAGATGATTCTGACCTGTGCCATGCGGTGCAGCCCCACCAGGGGGCCAGTACAAATCGCGGGCAAAAAAAAATCCGGAAATCCTCACTTGCGTGGGCCTTCCAGACTTTTAAAACTGCTACAAAAATGGTGGGTCGTGTGGGATTCGAACCTACGACCAATTGGTTAAAAGCCAACTGCTCTACCAACTGAGCTAACGACCCGCTGTGTGGTGGCGCGTATAATACTGATTTTTAAGGACTATTCAACACCTAATTTAAAATAAATCAAAAATAAGGTGTTGGGTCGCTTACGCCGGCTGCTGCAAAGCCTTCCGCACGCAGTCGGCAGCTGTCGCATTTGCCGCAAGCACGGCCCTGATCGTCGGCCTGATAGCAAGAAACGGTCAGCCCGTAATCGACCCCCAGCTTCACGCCTGCCTGGACGATCTGCGCCTTGCTCATGTTCTGCAGTGGCGCCTGAATACGGAAGCCATTGCCTTCTACACCCGCCTTGGTCGCCAGATTGGCCATGCGCTCGAACGACTCGATGAACTCAGGACGGCAGTCTGGATAACCGGAGTAATCCACGGCGTTCACACCAATAAAGATGTCACGCGCGCCCAGCACTTCAGCCCAGCCCAGCGCCAGAGACAGAAACACCGTGTTGCGCGCTGGCACATAAGTCACCGGAATACCTTCGCCCGGCATCTCCGGCACGTCGATGCTGCTATCGGTCAGCGCCGAACCACCGATACCGTTCAGGTTCAGGCCGATCACCTTGTGCTCGACCACACCCAGGTCGCGAGCGACACGCGCCGCCGCGTGCAGTTCGGCATGAGACCGCTGACCGTAGTCGAAGCTCATGGTGTAGCAGCTGTAGCCTTCGGCACGGGCCATGGCCACGACAGTTGCCGAGTCCAGACCGCCGGACAGCAGGATGACCGCACGCTTTTCAGTAGTGTTCAGTTGTTCAGTCATATCAGCGCCCCGGCTCGTCATTCCAAAGATATTTATGCAGCTGCAATTGCAGACGCACTGGCAGGTTGTCCGCCACCACCCAATCAGCCAGGTCCCGTGCATTCAGGTCGTGATGACTTGGCGAGAACAGGACTTCGCCTGCTCGCTGGTCGAGACCGTACTGGATGAGTTTGGACACCGCCCAGTCGTAGTCTTCCCGCGAGCAGATGACAAACTTCACCTGATCGTTGGGCGTGAGCAGTTCAATGTTCTCGTAGCGGTTGCGGTGCGCTTCTTTCGAACCCGGGGTTTTCAAGTCGACAACACGACTGACCCGGGAATCTACCGCCGAGATGTCGAGAGCACCACTGGTTTCCAGTGACACTTCGTAACCGGCGTCGCACAACCGCTTGAGCAATGGGATGGCGTTCGGCTGGGCCAACGGCTCGCCGCCGGTGACACAGACATAACGCGGACGAAAACCGGCCACTTGCTCGAGGATGTCGTCGAGCGTGCGCACGGTGCCGCCAGTGAACGCATAGGCGCTGTCGCAGTATTGGCAACGCAATGGGCAACCGGTCAGGCGCACAAAAACTGTGGGCAGCCCGGCAGTCCGCGTTTCCCCCTGCAACGAGTAGAAAACTTCGGTGATTCTCAATGTGTCTTGCATAGTCGCCACGGGCATGACAGCTAAACAGGCTGTCCGCCTCCGTCAGGCACTTCAAGGAACCCCGCCATCGCGCAGATCCCAAAAAGCGTGTTTCAAAAAAGGGTGTGAATTCTAACGAAAAAACCCGCGACAAGCGCGGGTTTCTTCAAAACGAGCCTCACAGACCTACATTTTTTGCAGATCACGCTGGGCCAGTTGAGCGGCGGAAGTGCCCGGGTATTGCGACACCACCTGCTGCAGAATGCCTTTTACCTTGTCGGTATGACCGAGGCGGCGCTCTACATCAGCGAGCTTGTACAGCGAATCAGGCACTTTTGGATGCTTTGGATACAGCTGCGAAACTTTGGCAAAAGCCTGACCCGCACCTTGCAGATCACCTTTGGCCAAATTCACTTCGCCCAACCAGTACTGGGCATTGCCCGCGTATTGGCTGTTCGGGTATTTGCGTAGAAATGCGGCAAAAGCCTGGCTGGCCTTGTCGAAATCCTTGGCTTTGATCAGGTCGAAGGCTGCATCGTAGTACAGCTTTTCCTTCGCCGGATCGGCCGGTTCGCTACCCGCAGCGGGTGCTTGCGCGGCTGCGGCTGCCGCTCCTGCACTTGCGCCGGCTGCTGCACCGGGGGCATTCAAATTGCCACCGGTGGAAGAATTATCAGGAGTCGCGGCTGGTGCTACGCCGGATCCTATGCGCCGATCAAGATCCTGGTATCGCTCCAGGTTTTCCTGCTTCATGCGCGCTACATCATTTTGCAGAACTTCGATCACGCCCTGTTGACGTGAAATCTGCTCCTGCATCGATTGCAGTTGGTTGAACAGCTCGCCCTGTGCCGAGACAGGGGCCGAAACCCCTCCCCCGGCATAGGCGCCGTTCGTACCGTAACCCGCAGGCGGATAACTGCTCCCGCTATTGTTATAACCGGAGTTGTTATCGACCACAGGAACCGCAGCCCACACCGCAAGCGATGTGAGACTGAGAGCCAAAACAGTTACAGCACGACGGCACGTTCGCATGACGAATTACTTACGCAGTTCGACGCGACGGTTTTGAGCCCAGGACTGCTCGTCGTTGCCGGTAGCAACTGGACGCTCTTCGCCGTAGGAAACCAGTTCCAGCTGAGCTGGGGAAACACCTTGCAGTACCAGGTAACGCTGAACGGCTTTCGCACGACGCTCGCCCAGTGCCATGTTGTACTCACGAGTACCACGTTCGTCGGTGTTGCCTTCCAGAACAACGCGAGCGCCGTTTGCTTTCAGGTCTTTGGCGTGAACGTCCAGAGCGCGCATGGCTTCTGGCTTCAGGTCCGAGCTGTCGTATTCGAAGTAGAAGGTGGTGATTGCGCGCAGAGCAGCTTCTTCGCTCAGGGAACCGTCAACGGCACCAGTGTTTGCGCCGTAACCAGCGTTTGGATCGACAGCGCCTTGACCGGCATTGTCGCCGCCTTTGGACGAGCAACCTACAGCTACAGCCATGGCCAGAGCCAGCGCAGCAAATTTACCAAACTTCAGCATTTCCATCGTGAAACTCCTAATGAACCCCAGTGTGTTAAGTACAACGTGTAGCGCCGCGTCAGTTCAGGTAAGGGGACCAGGAAGGTTCTCTGACTTCGCCTTGTGCGGTAGGAAGCGGGAGCCTTACGCGTCCATTAATGGACACGAGCATCAAGACTCCCCGGCCCTGCTGGCGGGTGGCGTAGATTACCATGGTGCCGTTGGGCGCAACAGTAGGCGACTCGTCCAGAGTGCTATCAGTGAGGATCTTTACACTACCTCGCTGCAAATCCTGGGCTGCCACCTTGAAATTAGTGAAGCCATCCTGGCGGTGAATCATCACCAGGGTCTTTTCATCAGCCGACAATTTAGGGTTGGCGTTGTAGTTACCAATAAAGGTCACACGCTCCGCACCACCGCCACCGACGCTGGTTTTATAGATCTGTGGTTTGCCGCCACGGTCGGACGTGAAGTAGATGGTCGAACCATCCTTACCCCAGAACGGTTCGGTGTTGATGCCAGGACCGTTGGTGACACGACTGATCTGACGCGAACCCAGGTTCATCACGTAGATGTCCGGGTTGCCGTCCTTGGACAGTACGAATGCCAGGCGATTGCCATCCGGCGACCAGGCTGGTGCGCCATTGAGGCCTTCGAAGTTGGTGATCTGCTCACGGCGACCGGTGTCGATGTTCTGCATGAAAATACGCGGACGCTTCTGCTCGAAAGAAACATAAGCGATGCGCTTGCCATCCGGTGCGAAACGCGGCGACAGGATCGGCTCGCGCGATTGCAGCAGGGTCACGGCGCGGGCACCGTCATAGTCCGAACGTTGCAGCGTGTAGCGCGTGTTCTTCTCGGAGAAACGCTCGGCCGTTACGTACAACAGGCGTGTCGAGAACGCACCCTTGATACCGGTGAGTTTTTCGAACGACTGGTCGGCAATGAAGTGCGCCATGTCGCGCAGTTGATCAACACTGCCCGACACGCTGCCGGCCAGCACTTGCTGCTCGGTGGCGACGTTGAACAGCGCGTATTGAACCTGCAGGCGACCGCCCGCTGGAACGATGCTGCCGACCATAATGTACTGGGCGCTGATAGCCTTCCAGTCACGGAAAATGATTTCGCTGGCCTGGCTTGGCTGGCTGATCATGTTCTGCTTTGGAATCGGCGAGTAATAACCCGAGTTACGCAGGTCGTTACCGATGATTTCGGCCATGTCGTCTGGCAGCACGGTGCCGCCCTGGAAGCCGAACGGCACTACCGCAATCGGGGTTGCCCGATCACTGCCGCTGGTGACCAGAATGTTTTTTTCATCCGCCGCCGCTATCCCTGCCAGGCAGCAGATAACGACAAGCATTCCTCGAAGAAGGTTTCTCACAAGGCTAGATCCTCAGGTGTGAATGTCATCTTGAATGAACGATACGGAGCGAAATCGCTCGGCTTCATTCCCTGCATTTCTGTCAAACGTCCAATATTCTTGACCGCCGCAACTGCCGACGAGTCGAACGGACCATCGCCACTGGACTTGGCCACGCTGACCGAAGTCACCGTACCGTCCGGCAACATGCCGATTTGCAACACGACCGTCATGCCTTTGCGTGCCGAAGGTGGACGAGCCCAGCCTTCCGCTGCACGAGCACGAATCAAATCATCGAAACTGCCGGCGACTTCGTCACCTTGCTCATCCGCCAAGGCTTGCTGACGCTGAGGCGTGTCGGAAAGCAAATCTGCCAGGGCCTGGGCCTTTTTCTCTTCAGCGGATTTACGTGACGCTTCCTGCGATTTTTTCTTCGCAGCATCGGCGGCAGCTTTCTTCTTCGCGTCTTCGGCGACTTTCTTCTTCGCCTCTTCAGCTTCAGATTTCTTCTTGGCCTCTTCGGCGGCTTTCTTCTTCGCGTCTTCGACGATCTTTTTCTTGGCTTCTTCAGCGGCCGCTTTCTTGGCCTCTTCTTCAGCTTCTTTCTTGGCTTCTTCTTCAGATTTCTTCTTGGCTATATCAGCCAATTTTTTCTCTTCGGCTTTTTTGGCTTCGGCGGTCTTCTTGGCTTCATCGGCTTTCTTGGCTTCATCAGCCTTTTTGGCCTCTTCGGCTTTCTTCGTCTCGTCGGCCTTCTTGGATTCTTCGGCTTTTTGAGCCGCGTCTTCCTTCTTTTGTTCCGCGGCTTTGATCGCTTCCTGCTCGATCTTTTTCTGTTCCATCTGTTCGACTTCGGTCTGACGCGCAGCAGATTTCTGCGCTTCACCCGCAATCTTCTGATTGGTCTGGGTGGTCGCCCGACTTTTCGATTTCAGCTGGTACAAGGTCGCCTGGACAATCGGCTTGGCCGGCGGCAGCTCCGGTGTGAAGGCAAAACTGACGAACAGCATGCCGAACACCAGCACGTGCAAGACAATCGCCCAGACACTAGGCCAGAAGTAGCTTTCCGAGGCGGACGGCTCTCGCATTTGCTGCATCAGGGTGCCTCGGTAATCAAGCCAACATTACCGACCCCGGCTTTCTGCAATCCGCCCATGGCGCCCATCACGGAGCCGTAATCTACGGACTTATCGCCACGAATGAACACCTGGGTACGCTTACCGTTACCGTTCCCGGAGTCGATGATCTTTTTCACGGCGTCGGTCATCTGCGGCAAGGTCATGGCCTTGTCCTGCTGCTTTTCGGTGTCGACTTCGCTGCCAAGGTTCCAGTAGTAGGTCTTGTCAGCCTTGATCGAAATGGTCAGGACCTGGGTGTTGTTGTCCTGCGGCAAGGCTTCGCTGGAAACCTTGGGCAGATCAACCTTCACGCCCTGATTGAGCATTGGCGCGGTCACCATGAAGATGACCAGCAGCACCAGCATCACGTCGATGTAGGGCACCACGTTCATCTCGGCAACCGGCTTGCGCTTTTTGCGAGCTCGAGCGATTAAAGCCATTGGAAATTACCTGCTTATTCTTCGCTGGTGTGCACTTTGCGGTGCAGGATCGCCTGGAATTCATCGGCGAAGGTGTAGTAACGGCCCAGCAGGGTTTCGCTGCGAGCAGCAAAACGGTTGTAAGCGATAACGGCCGGAATCGCGGCGAACAGACCGATCGCGGTGGCGACCAGTGCTTCGGCGATACCGGGAGCCACAGTGGCCAGGGTCGCTTGCTGGGCAGTGGCCAGGCCACGGAAGGAGTTCATGATCCCCCAGACAGTACCGAACAGACCGATGTACGGGCTTACGGAACCCACGGTGGCGAGGAACGGCAGGCTCTGCTCAAGCTTTTCTTCTTCGCGGGAGATGGCAACGCGCATGGCACGGGCCACGCCTTCCATGACTGCTTCCGGGTCTACGCCAGGCTGCTGACGCAGACGGGAGAATTCCTTGAAACCGGCACGGAAAATTTGCTCGACGCCGGAATCCGGATCAGGGTTGCTGCCGGCCTGACGGTAGAGTTTGGACAGGTCGATACCGGACCAGAAGCGCTCTTCAAAGCTCTCCAGGGCACGTCGACCGGCACGAATCAAATTGCTGCGCTGAAAAATCATGATCCATGAGGTCACCGATGCGGCTACCAGGATCAGCATTACCAGTTGCACCACGATACTGGCATTGCTGACCAGGCTCCACATGGAGGAATGGTCGACGACGTTAGCTTCCACGCTTTATCTCCTGCTTTGAGTGTGTACCCGCGCCGCTCACGTCGGCAAAGGCCGCACGTAGAGCTTCGGGAATGGCCCGGGGTTTTAAACTTTCAGTGCGCACACAGGCCACCAGAAACTGCCCTTCACAGAGCAGCACATTATCCGTTGCCCGCCTGACCTGCTGTTTGAAGCGCAGGCTGACTCGGTTCAATTCGATTACTTCAGCGCTTACCAGAAGCTCGTCGTCCAGTCGCGCCGGCGCGTGGTAACGCGCTTCGCTGGAGTGCACGACAAACAACAGGTCCTCCCCTGCCAGCGCCGATTGGGCAAAGCCCAGATCCCGGAGCCGCTCGGTTCGAGCCCGTTCCATAAACTTGAGGTAATTGACGTAATACACGATGCCGCCCGCATCGGTGTCCTCGTAATAAACGCGACAACGAAGTGCGAAAGGCTCAAGCCCGTTTTGCGCGCGCATACTCTAGTGCTTACTCCTCAGGTTGCCAATCCGGCCAGGCAACTGTTTTTCATTGATTCGCGGCTTTCTGGCGAAAGCACGGTCCTGAGACCGCGCAAACTCCGAATAAATCAGCGCGCAAAGGTGATTAATCGTCCACGGCATCGAGGAACTCGTCTACCACGGGCATCTCGCCCAATCGTGACGGAATGTTTAAACCGAAATGCAAGTACGCGTGCCGGGTAACAACTCGTCCCCGCGGCGTGCGCATGATATAGCCCTGCTGAATCAGATACGGCTCCAGCACGTCTTCAATGGTGTGGCGTTCTTCGCTGATGGCGGCCGCCAGACTGTCGACCCCGACCGGCCCGCCATCGAACTTCTCGATCATGGTCAACAACAGACGCCGGTCCTGGTGGTCGAAGCCACGCTCGTCGACATCCAGCAGGTTCAACGCCAGATCGGCAATCGGCTTGGTGATGTGGCCCTTGGCACGAACCTCGGCAAAATCGCGCACCCGGCGCAGCAGGCGATTGGCAATCCGCGGAGTACCGCGAGCACGACGGGCGATTTCGAAAGCGCCTTCCGGATCCAGTGGCAAACCGAGAATGGCTGCCGACCGGCTGACAATCGTCGCCAGGTCAGCGGTGCTGTAGAACTCAAGGCGCTGGACGATCCCGAAACGGTCGCGCAACGGGTTGGTCAGCATGCCGGCACGGGTGGTGGCGCCAACCAGGGTGAAAGGCGGCAGATCAAGCTTGATCGAGCGCGCGGCCGGCCCTTCGCCAATCATGATGTCGAGCTGGAAATCTTCCATGGCCGGGTACAGCACTTCCTCGACGATCGGCGACAACCGATGGATTTCGTCGATGAACAACACATCATGTGGCTCAAGGTTGGTCAGCAGCGCGGCCAGATCGCCCGGGCGCTCAAGCACCGGGCCGGAGGTGCTTTTGATCGACACGCCCATTTCCTGGGCGATGATGTTGGCCAGGGTGGTCTTGCCCAGACCCGGGGGGCCGAAAATCAGCGTGTGGTCCAGCGATTCGTTACGCCCGCGAGCCGCCTGGATGAACAACTCCATCTGCTCGCGTACGGTCGGCTGACCAATGTACTCGGCCAGGCTGACAGGACGAATCGCCCGGTCCTGGACTTCCTCGCGGTCGCGAGGGCCAGGCGTGGCGGCAATCAGACGATCAGCTTCAATCACTTAAATCATTCCCTTCAGGGCACGACGAATCATGTCTTCACTGCTCAAGCCTTTCTCCTTGATCGCAGAAATCGCCTTGCTGGCCTCCTGCGGCTTGTAGCCCAGGGAAATCAGCGCGCTGACTGCATCATTTTCGGCGGTGGCGACCGGCGCTGGCGCATCAGGCCCACCCGGCTGGTTCGGCACCAGTGCAAACATGGCCGGTACGGTTTCCCAGGCCTTGAAGCGATCCTTGAGCTCGACCAGCAAACGCTCGGCGGTCTTCTTGCCGACGCCCGGCACCTTGGTCAATGCCGAGGTGTCCTGGGACTGCACGCAACGGACCAACTCGTCGACTTCCAGGCTCGACATCAACGCCAGGGCCAATTTGGGCCCTACACCATTGAGACGGATCAACTCGCGAAAAAAGTCTCGCTCACGTTTGCCATAGAAACCATAGAGTAACTGCGCGTCTTCGCGTACGACCAAATGGGTGTGCAAGGTCAGCGGTTCACCGACCGACGGCAAGCGATAAAGCGTGGTCATGGGCACTTCCAGCTCATACCCCAGACCGTTTACATCCAGAATCAGGTGCGGCGGCTGTTTCTCAGCCAGTGTGCCGCGCAAGCGTCCAATCACGTTTCAGATCCTTGAGCGTTGGCCAGATCAATGACTGGCGACTGACAGAACAAGGGTTTTGCGCCGGCAACACAGGCGCAAAACCCTCATTCCCTAAAAAACGATTGCTGATGCTATCAGAGACGCAGGCGCCCGCCACGACTGCGTGCCGCTCCCAGACCATGCGGCAACAGGCTCGATCGGGTGTGGGCATGGCAAATGGCAATGGCCAGGGCGTCCGAGGCATCGATTTGCGGCTTGCTGGTCAATTTCAGCATGTGCATGACCATCATCTGCACCTGCTCTTTATTCGCCGCCCCCGTGCCAGTCACCGCCTGCTTGACCTGGGTCGCGGTGTACTCGGCGATTTCCAGGCTTTCTTCGGCACCGGCAACAATCGCCGCCCCCCGCGCCTGCCCCAGTTTCAATGCAGAGTCGGCATTGCGCGCCATGAAGACCTTTTCGATCCCCATGGTCACCGGGCCATAGGTCTGAATGACTTCCCGCACACTGCGATAGACGATTTGCAGACGCTCATGCAATTCGCCGGAACCGGTGCGAATGCAGCCCGACGCCACGTACACGCAACCCCGCCCGGTATCGCGTACCACGCCATACCCGGTAATGCGCGAACCAGGGTCGATACCAAGAATTAAAGTCATAACGCCTGCAGTCAAGGATGAGCAGTGTATTCAATGAAGCGAATAACCAATGTGGGAGCGGGCTTGCTCGCGAATACGGTTTTACATTCAGCAACTATGTTGCCTGAAAATCCGCATTCGCGAGCAAGCCCGCTCCCACACTGGATCTTACTCGCCCTTAGCTCAGCTGTGCGGCAACCGATTCCGGAATGTCCGCATTGGAGTAGACGTTCTGTACGTCATCCAGGTCTTCGAGCATGTCGATCAGCTTGAGCACCTTCTCGGCGCCTTCCAGATCCAGTTCGGCGCTGGTGGTCGGCAACATCACGATTTCGGCGTCATCACCTTTGAAACCGGCGGCTTCCAGCGCATTTCGCACGGAGTAGAAACCGGCGAACGAGGTGAACACGTCGATCGAGCCGTCTTCGTTGGTTACCACGTCATCGGCGTCGGCTTCCATGGCCGCTTCCATCAAGGCATCTTCATCGACGCCCGGCGCGAAGGAGATCTGCCCCTTGCGCTCGAACAGATACGCCACCGACCCGTCAGTCCCCAGGTTGCCGCCGCACTTGCTGAAGGCATGGCGCACGGCAGCTGCGGTGCGATTACGGTTATCGGTCATGCACTCGACCATCACCGCCACGCCGCCCGGGCCGTAGCCTTCGTAGGTCAGTTCGACCATGTCGTCGGTGTCGGCAGCGCCAGCACCGCGGGCCACCGCGCGATCGATGATGTCGCGGCTCATATTCGCGCCCAGCGCCTTGTCCAGTGCCAGACGCAGACGTGGGTTGGAGCCCGGATCACCACCGCCCTGACGGGCAGCAACGGTCAGCTCACGAATCCACTTGGTGAAAATCTTGCCCTTCTTGGCATCCTGACGTTCTTTGCGGTGCTTGATGTTCGCCCACTTGGAATGACCCGCCATATCTCGCTCCGAATTCTCTTTGAAACATTGCCCGCCGCGTATTCACGCTGGCCAGCAAGAAAAAAATCTCGACCTGTAAAAAAGGCGCATCCCATAAGGATGCGCCTTCAGGGTCCGTCTTACTCTGCTTTTGGCGTTTCGCGCAGACGAATGTGCAATTCGCGCAATGCCTTGGCATCTACAGCACCCGGAGCCTGAGTCATGACGTCAGCCGCGCTCTGGGTTTTCGGGAAAGCGATCACTTCACGGATCGACTGGGCGCCAGTCATCAGCATGACCAGACGGTCCAGACCGAAGGCCAGGCCACCGTGCGGCGGCGCGCCGTACTTGAGGGCATCGAGCAGGAAGCCGAATTTCTCTTCCTGTTCTGCTTCATTGATACCCAGCAGGCGGAATACCGTCTGCTGCATTTCCTTGCGGTGAATACGGATCGAACCGCCACCCAGCTCGGTGCCGTTCAGGACCATGTCGTAGGCACGGGACAGAGCGGTCGCCGGGTTGGCTTCCAGTTCTTCCGGTGTGCACTTCGGCGCGGTGAACGGGTGGTGCAAGGCAGTGAAGCTGCCGTCGTCGTTCTCTTCGAACATCGGGAAGTCGACGACCCACATTGGCGCCCACTTGCAGGTCAGCAGGTCCAGGTCGTTACCGACTTTGATCCGCAGCGCACCCAGGGCTTCGCTGACGATCTTGGCCTTGTCGGCACCGAAGAACACGATGTCGCCGTCAACCGCGCCAACGCGATCGAGGATCACATTGAGGTTGGCTTCAGGGATGTTCTTGACGATTGGCGACTGCAGCCCCTCGACGCCCTTCGCACGTTCGTTGACCTTGATGTACGCCAGGCCCTTGGCACCGTAGATGCCGACGAACTTGGTGTAATCGTCGATCTGCTTGCGCGGCATGCTCGCTGCACCCGGGACGCGCAAGGCGGCGACACGGCATTTCGGATCGTTGGCAGGACCGCTGAAGACCTTGAAGTCGACTTCTTTGAGCTGGTCGGCAACATCCACCAGTTCCAGCGGGTTACGCAGGTCTGGCTTGTCGGAACCGTAGCGGCGCATGGCTTCTTCGAAAGTCATGTGCGGGAACTCGCCGAATTCCAGATTCAGCACTTCCTTGAACAGGTTGCGGATCATGCCTTCGGTCAGGCCCATGATGTCTTTTTCATCGAGGAAGCTGGTCTCGATGTCGATCTGGGTGAATTCCGGCTGGCGGTCAGCGCGAAGGTCTTCGTCACGGAAGCACTTGGCGATCTGGTAGTAACGGTCGAAGCCAGCCACCATCAGCAGTTGCTTGAACAGCTGCGGCGATTGCGGCAAGGCGAAGAACGAACCGGCGTGAGTGCGGCTTGGCACCAGATAGTCACGCGCGCCTTCAGGGGTCGCACGGGTCAGGATCGGCGTCTCGACATCGAGGAAGCCGTTCTCGTCCAGGTAACGACGGATGCTGGTGGTCATGCGCGAACGCAGGCGCAGCTTCTCGGCCATTTCAGGGCGACGCAGGTCGAGGAAGCGATAACGCAGACGGGTTTCTTCACCCACGTCCGAGTACTCGTTCAGCGGGAACGGCGGGGTTTCCGACTCGTTCAGCACTTCCAGCTCGTAGCCCAGGACTTCGATCATGCCCGACGCCATGTTGGCGTTGGTTGCACCGGCCGGACGCAGGCGTACCTTGCCGGTGATCTTCACGACGTACTCGCTGCGCACGCGATCGGCGGCGGCGAAGCTCTCGGCGCGGTCCGGATCGAACACCACCTGGGCCAGACCATCACGATCACGGATATCGAGGAAAATCACCCCACCGTGGTCACGGCGACGGTGAACCCATCCGCAAAGGGTAATTTCCTGGCCTTCCAGGCTTTCGTTCAGTTGGCCGCAATAATGGCTGCGCATCATGGTAGTGGTTTCACTTCTCGTAATTCGAAATTCGGTTGGAGACCTTGTTCACCCGGCGCTTGAATAAGGCGCCCGATTTGCCAGGAACTCGCACGTGTCGTTCAACTCAGGCCCTAGACCCTAGTCAGCTTTGTCGCCGCCGGCCAGGTTCTTCTTCGAACCGGTCTTGAAATCGGTTTCGTACCAACCGGTGCCGCTAAGGCGGAAGCCCGGCATGGACAGCATCTTTTTAAGCTCTGGCGCCTGGCAGGCAGGGCAGTCGACCAGCGGTGCTGCGCTGATCTTTTGAATGGCTTCCAACTGATGACCACAGGAAGCACATTGATAGTCGTACATCGGCATGGGGGTTGTCTCGGCGATCAGGTTGCTACCGCGCACGCTGGGTTTTGCGGCAAAGCGCGGGATTATATCCATTAAATGCAGCCTGTGCAGCCGTAAGACTGCACAGACCGACACTCTGCCCGATCCACCGCAGTGGCTAGGGCATTGCGACGCAGCCACCCTCCTTCAGGCTGCGCACCACACAGACAACCCGCACCAGCCCGGTGAAGTTCCTGACGCCACCGTGACGCAGGTGCACCTCGCGGTCTACATGCGACAACAACGCACTGACCGAGCAGCTATTGACCTTGGCCATATCACCCAAAATATCCCAGTACACCTGTTCAAGCCGCAAACAGGTGGCAAAACCATTCAAGCGCACCGAGCGGGATAACGGCTGGGCCAGCCCCATATCAAATTCGCTGACAAACGGATCAACCCTTATTTCCTTGATCGGGCCTCCCTTCCCTTCGCCTAGCCTGTCTTCGTACACCATATCGTTGACACTCCTTTGCCATCGTTGCCTTCTGTAAGAGCACTGTCGGTCGCCTTATAAAAGCGCAGGCGCAAAGGGATATCCAGATGACTTTATGACCATCGACGTAGGATAAGCCAACAGGTGAAGAGCGATCATGGAGACCGTCCTAGGCCGGCCGTTTTCCTACACGGCCAGGCGAATTTTGAGGGAGGCAAAACAGATTTTGCGAAGCGCAAGGCAACACGCGAACAGGATTGACGATTTTCTTCACCCACACATCGCAGCGGCAGAACCACCCGGAAAGCCTGCAACTACCTCGCGGTCTTCACCGCCTGAGTCAAATCGCCCTTCAGAACACCGCCGGACCGCCTGATTTGAGTAGCTGCAGGCTTTGCTGTTAAATAGGCAGTGTGTCGCTACCGCCTATTTTCCGGGGGTTGCGCATAGGCTGGTACCGGGTACGTGTCCAACGCCTCTTATTGTTCTGAAGCGAACCGTGCTCCATCAGCTCTTCCTTGTGATCCGTCTTAACGTGAGTTAATCAAAATGTTGAAAATCGTTCACCTGCTAACGGGCGCAGCAGCTTTGCTGTTGTCCTTCATACCCAGCCTGCAACCCGAAGCTGCTCCTTACCTGCAACAACCCGCTGCGCTGTACCTGGCCTTTTTCGGCCTGCTCAACCTCACCCTTGCTCCCGTGATTCCTTACTGGAACAAAGGCCCACGTCATCAACTGCAAAACCTGGTCAGCGCCCTGCTGGTCCTGGCCGTCGTCCTGCAAACCGTTTCGCTGATCGCGAAAATGCCGGACATCGCCGGTCAACCTGCCGTTCTGTTCAGCCTGCTGGCCGCCCTGATCGCCGTTCTCCTGCACCTGGCCATCAGTTTCTACAAATCTTCACCGGCCGCCGCCTCGCCAAGCTATGACATGAGCAACCGCGATACCGGCACCGTCAAGTGGTTCAACACCTCTAAAGGCTTCGGCTTTATTTCCCGTGACTCCGGCGATGATATTTTCGTGCATTTCCGGGCGATTCGTGGCGAAGGTCACCGTGTTCTGGTCGAAGGCCAGCGCGTGGAGTTTTCCGTGATGAATCGTGACAAAGGTCTGCAAGCCGAAGATGTGATCGCCGCACTGCCGCGCCGCTGATTCCAGGGCCAAAAAAAACCGCGAACAGCCGAGCTGCTCGCGGTTTTTTATTGCCTGCGGTTTCAATAATGCGGCGGCGGTGTTTCTTCTTCAAAGGTTGCGAACTGGCCAGCCATCTCCTCCTGACGCTTGAGCAGTGCGGCCATCTGCAGTTGCAGGCGCTCAACGGCGCGCTGCTGCGTCGCCAGCACATCACTCAATGACTGGATGGTATCGTCCTGAAAGGCCAGTTGGCTCTCCAGATCGGTAACGCGCTCTTCCAGGCTCATGATTCAACCCTCCAGAAACGTGAAATCTTCGGTTAACAGCAGGCGCAACCGCTCGCGAATCGTCGCGATCTGCTCTGCGCTGTAAGGCACCGATGGGTGTTTACCCCAGACCGGCGCGGGCCAGGCGGCATCTTCTCGCTTGCGCACAATTACATGCATGTGCAACTGACTGACCACATTGCCCAGGGCTGCGACATTCAACTTATCGGCGTCGAACCCATCCTTGAGCAGTTCCGCCAGTGCCGTCGTTTCCTGCCACAGCCGCTGCTGAT
Source organism: Pseudomonas sp. DR48 (assembly GCF_019823085.1). Taxonomy (NCBI): domain Bacteria; kingdom Pseudomonadati; phylum Pseudomonadota; class Gammaproteobacteria; order Pseudomonadales; family Pseudomonadaceae; genus Pseudomonas; species Pseudomonas sp. DR48. The sequence continues at coordinate 422,981 of NZ_CP081946.1, forward strand.
CGGCGACATCCAACTGAAATATCTCACTGATATCGTCGCGACGCGGCACCAGAATGAACCAGGGGTAATTGGAATCATTGGATAACAGCAACCGGCAAAGCGGGAAATCCCCGATCGGTAGTGTGTCTTGTTGAAGTCGTGGATCTAAAGCGAACACCGCGCGCACTCCCGCCTGGTCATCATTTTTCAGCTTAGTCCGCCTCCAGAGAGGCTGCGCACCAAGCGACAAGACGCCAGCATACCTGTGAAAGCGGCCTGCTTCACGACCAACCACTGCCAACGTCAGGCCACCGAAACGACATTCGGCATGCGAACGCCCTGTCGTGAGACATTTTCTAACACGGCGCACCATCACAGCACCTGTTACGTCAGAATCAGCTCCGAAATGACTGATAAACAATGAAGAGTTTCCAGCCGAGCTGCACCTACACTGTGTGAATTCGGTACAGCAATTGAAATTTTTTGCACCAAAATCGTACAGTGCGTCTACGCTGAGTGCGTCAGGCATCCGCCAATTACTCACTGGTGGGGTGAACCGGTAACGTTTTTGGTTGTCACGCCGTCGAACGAGAGGGTGCAACACGATGCAAACCGAGGCGTCAAGCTTGAACAGCAGGCGCTTGAAGCCCCCGGTTTCATGAGGTTTTTACTGCACCAAGCAGGCCGTCAGAAAAAAATGGCAACAGAATTCTGATTTGTGCACGCTTGTTGCATTCACACCCATATCGCCTTGGTCGCCTCCGCTGGAAGTGGAAGCCTCAAGGCAAATAAAAACAGCGGCAGGGTTGCCCGATGGAGATTCAAACGTTTCACCAGGGACTCTTTTTACCGATGTCCGAGTCTTGGAAAACAACGCTGAAGTTGTCATTCCGCTTGCATCGAGGCTGTAAATTTGCGACATCTACCAAGCTGTTTGCGACAGGGTCGTAAAGAAGCTGAAAGGTTAGATACGCAAGTATCGCCAACATGGTCGGCGTGATATAAGTTTGCGCCGACACAAAAAGAAAGAGCCGCCCAGATAATAAATCAGGTGGGACGGCAGTACTCTTCTAAAACCAAAGGAGCAAATCACGATGCGCGTGATGAAGTGGAGCATGATCGCACTGGCAGTTGCAGCAGCAGCCAGTACTCAGTTGGCAGTAGCCGCACCTTTCGTAAGCGACCAGGCAGAAGCCAAAGGTTTTGTTGAAGACAGCAAACTCGACTTGCTGGTTCGCAACTACTACTACAATCGCAACAAGAAAGACGGCGCAGTCGACGACAAAGACTGGACCCAAGGCATCCAGGGCATGTACAGCTCGGGTTACACTCAAGGTCTGATCGGTGTCGGCGTTGAAGCTTGGGGACAACTGGCCATTAAGCTCGACGGCTCCGACAAATATTCGGGTACCGGCAACATGCCCGTGGGCAAAGATGGCGAAGTCGAAAACAATCAGGGCAAAGCCGGCGCTGCCGCCAAGTTCCGCATCTCCAAGACCGAGCTGAAAATCGGCGACATGCAGCCAAGCACCTCTCCGGTGTTCGCTGTTGGCGGCTCCCGCATCCTTCACCAAACTGCTACCGGTGTCCAACTGCAGAGCAGCGAAGTCAAAGACCTCGACCTCGAAGGCGGTCACTTCACCTCGGCTACCAGCCAGGACAGCAACGCCCGTAACGGCGACCTGTGGGCTACTTACGCTGGCGTGAAAGCCAACTCCATCGACTACGTCGGTGGCAAGTACGGCATTACCCCAGACCTGAGCGTTTCGCTGTACGGTGCCAAGCTCGAAGACATCTGGAACCAGTACTACGCCAACGCGAACTACACCCTCGCACTGGGCGGCGACCAGTCGATCAACTTCGACGGTAACATCTACAACACCCGTGACACTGGTAACGCCAAAGCAGGCGAAATCAACAACACCGCCTACTCGCTCGCTGCTGCTTTCTCGTTCCTGAAAGCGCACACCTTCACCCTGGGCTTCCAGAAAGTGAACGGCGATACCCCGTTCGACTACATCGGTGTGGGTAAAAACAACCGCGGTGGCGACTCGATTTTCCTCGCCAACTCCATCCAGTACTCTGACTTCAACGCCCCTGGCGAGAAGTCGGTACAAGCCCGTTACGACCTGAAAATGGCCGAATACGGCGTACCTGGTCTGAGCTTCATGACCCGTTACGTGAAAGGTTGGGACATCGACGGTACCAACACTCCAGCAGGTAGCGCTTACGCTGGCCTGTACGGTGCCGATGGCAAACACCACGAAACCAACCTGGAAGCCAAATACGTCGTTCAAACAGGTCCAGCGAAAGACCTGTCCTTCCGTATCCGTCAAGCATGGCACCGCGCCAATGCTGACGAAGGCGAAGGCAGCATCGACGAGTTCCGCCTGATCGTTGACTACCCACTGTCGATCTTGTAATCGCAGTTGGTTAGTTAGTAAGCATAAAAAAGGCCCATCTTCGGATGGGCCTTTTTCATTGGCTACAAACAATGTGTCAAACGATCAAATCCGTGAGAAACATGCCTGACCAAAGAGTCAGGCGCTGATCAAAAAACAATCACTGCACTGCAGATTCCTGTACCACACGAATCACCCGCTGTGGAAACGGAATATCGATACCCGCTGTTTTCAAACGATCCCGGGACTGTTCGTTGAACATGAACATCACATCCCAATAATCCGCTGTCTTCACCCATACGCGCAGAGAAACAGTAATCGAACTGTCACCCAAGGTAGAAATGACTGCTTGTGGAGCCGGGTCAGTCAGTACACGTGGATCGTTGGCCAGTTCCAGTAACACTTCACGGGCCTTCTGCAAGTCCGCTTCGTAGTCCACGCCTACATCAAACACAACTTTGCGAGTCGGCTGGCGATTTGTGTTGGTAATGATACCGTTCGACAAGTTGCCGTTCGGCACGATGATGGTTTTGTTGTCGCCAGTGCGCAACACGGTGTGGAAGATCTGGATACTGTCGACCGTACCGGCAACGCCTTGGGCTTCAATCCAGTCACCAATACGAAACGGACGGAACAGCAGAATCAGCACACCGCCGGCGAAGTTTGCCAGGCTGCCCTGCAAAGCCAGACCGATGGCCAGACCCGCCGCACCGATGGCCGCAACGAACGACGTGGTTTCGACGCCGATCATCGATGCCACGCTGACGATCAATAACACCTTGAGAATGATGTTCGCCAGGCTGCTGATGAAACCTTGCAGCGCGAGGTCGGCGTTACGCAGTGCCAGCAGGCCACCAAGCTTTTGCGCCACTTTGTTGATCAACCACCAGCCGATGGCCAGGGTGATTACCGCTAGCAACACGCGGCTGCCGTATTCCATGATCATCGGAATCCAGGCTTGGGATGCCTTGACCAGGTTGTCCACTTCAGTATTCAAATCCATCTTCTTTCTCCTGATTTCCGGCTACCCGGCACGCGAAAATACTGCGGCGATAGCGACTTGCTCGCGAAAGCGGTGCGTCGTTCAACAGTAAAGTCGACGGATACCCCCCTCCTCGCGAGCAAGCCGGCTCTCACAAGTTCTGCCTTGTGGGTCAGTCGCGGAAGTTGTTGAACTGCAGCGGCATGTCGAAAGTTTTGGCACGCAGGGCCGCGATGGCTTCCTGCAAATCGTCACGCTTCTTGCCGGTGATGCGCACTTGCTCACCCTGAATGGCTGCCTGGACCTTGAGCTTGGCGTCCTTGACGTGAGCGACGATTTTCTTCGCCAGCTCTTTGTCGATGCCTTCCTTGAGGACCGCTTCCTGCTTCATCAGCTTGCCCGACGCATAGGCGTCTTTGACTTCAAGGCACTGCACATCGATCTTGCGCTTGACCAGGGCCAGCTTGAGGATCTCGATCATTGCCTCGAGCTGGAAGTCCGCTTCAGCGGTCAGGTTGACGGTCAGCTCCTTTTCCTTGAACTCGAAGGTGCCTTTGCCTTTCAGGTCATAACGACGATCGAGTTCCTTGACGGCGTTCTCGACCGCGTTGGTGACTTCGTGTTTGTCCAGTTCGGATACCACGTCGAACGACGGCATGTAATCTCTCCAGTAAAAAGGCGCGCTCGATAGCGATGGCGCGCGCTTGGCTTGCGGTTAAAATCGGGCTCATTATAACGGGTCTTTTCCAACCGATACTGTGAGCCTCACATGCCTGCGCCAAACCGAGCAAAAAGCTGATGTCGACCACTTGGCATGTTCTGGGCGCCGGCAGTCTCGGTACCTTGTGGGCCACGCGCCTGGCCCGGGCCGGGGTGCCGGTCAGATTGATTGTGCGCGACGAGCAGCGATTGCAGGCCTATCAGGCCGCCGGCGGGTTGACGCTGGTTGAGCATGGCGAAGCCCACACCTATGAAATCCCCGGTGAAACTGCGCACAGCGAGGAACCGATCAGCCGCTTGCTGGTGGCCTGTAAAGCTTACGACGCCGAGAGCGCCATCGCCCAACTGGCGCCGCGCCTGACGTCTGATGCCGAGTTGATCCTGTTGCAAAACGGCCTCGGCAGCCAGGATGCCGTTGCCGCGCAGGTCCCGCAGGCGCGCTGCGTGTTCGCATCGAGTACCGAAGGCGCGTTTCGCGACGGCGATTGGCGTGTAGTGTTCGCCGGTCATGGTTACACCTGGCTGGGCGACGCCGGCCATCCGGTGGCGCCAATCTGGCTGGATGACCTGACTGCCGCCGGCATTCCCCACGAATGGAGCACCGACATCCTGACCCGGCTATGGCGAAAGCTGGCGCTCAACTGTGCGATCAACCCCCTGACGGTGCTGCACGACTGCCGCAATGGTGGTTTACAGGAGCATCACTGCGAAGTCGCCACCCTGTGCAGCGAGCTGACTGATTTGCTGGAGCGTTGCGGTCAGCCTGCAGCGGCGCAAGACCTTCAACAGGAAGTTGAACGAGTAATCCACGCCACGGCGGCCAATTACTCCTCGATGCACCAGGACGTCGCCAATCAGCGACGGACCGAAATCAGCTACCTGTTGGGCTATGTCTGCAAAGTGGCGGCGCGGCACCAGTTGAACCTCCCCCACCTCAATCAATTGCAACAGCGACTGATTGCGCATCTGCGCAGCCTTGGATTGCCCAGCGACTGAGCAGCGGCTACGCTGGCCACTTGTTCCTTTTCAGCGATGAACCTGATGCCATTGCGCCAGCGCCTCGAAAACCTTCCCGTCGGCCAGAAACTGCTGGCCGCCCTGCTGGTGTTGTTGGTCACCATCCTGCTGGTCGCCAACCTGACCTTTATCAGTGCCGCGTACTACATCTCCCAGGAAAGCATGGCCCCCCAGGCGCTGCAAACCATTGGCCGACTGGTGTCCAATCCGAGTCTGGTGGCCGATGCCTTGAAGTCGCCGGAGAATGCCGAACGCCTGCTCAACGAGCTCAACAGTTATTCACCGCTGCGGGCCGCCGCGCTTTATGACGGCAAGGGTGAGCGTTTAGCGCAACTGCAGCATGGCGACAGGCTGAACCTGCCGGATCGCTACCGGCACATCGAAGCCTGGCAAGCCACCGAGTTTCGCAGCAATCAAGTGATTACCCTGCCCCGCCCCGGCACCGCGCCAGGGCACCTTTTGTTGGTGGCCAGCAGCGAATTGCCGGTGGCGTTCTACACCGGGACCCTGACCGCCAGTCTCGGCATCCTGATTTTCAGTGTGCTGTTGTGGCTGGTGATCGCCCGCCAGATCAAACGCCTGATTACCCGACCGATCCATCAACTTGAAGAGTTGTCACGGCAAGTGACCCGCGAAGAGAACTACGCCCTGCGCGCCTCTCGCGGCAACCACGACGAAATCGGCAGCCTCGCCGAAGCGTTCAACACCATGCTCTCGCGCATCGAAGCCCGGGAGCAGCAGCTCAAGCGTGCCCGGGATGACTCCCAGGCAGCTTACGATCAGGCCCAGGGGCTTGCTGAAGAAACCCGCCACACCAATCGCAAACTGGAACTGGAAGTCCAGGTGCGCAGCAAGATCGAGAAAAAGCTCACGGGCTTCCAGAACTACCTCAACAGCATCATCGACTCGATGCCGTCGGCCTTGATCGCCCTCGACGAGCAGCTTTACGTGACCCAATGGAATCAGGAGGCCAGCGCTTTGTCTGGCACGCGCCTGGACGAAGCGTTGAACCAGCCGATCTTCCTCGCCTTCGAGCCATTGAAACCGTTTCTGCCGCAACTCAAGCAAACCGTTGAACAACACACGGTGGCCAAGATCGAGCGCGTGACCTGGTTCAAGGACGACGAACCCAAGCATTACGCCCTGACGTTCTACCCGCTGATGGGCGGCGCGGGGCGCGGCGTGGTGATTCGTATCGACGACATCACCCAGCGCCTGTCCCTGGAAGAAATGATGGTGCAGTCGGAAAAAATGCTCTCGGTCGGCGGCCTCGCCGCCGGCATGGCCCACGAGATCAACAACCCCTTGGGCGCGATCCTGCATAACGTGCAGAACATCCGCCGACGCCTGTCGCCTGATCTGCCAAAGAACCTCGAGCAAGCCGAGCAAATCGGTATCCCGCTGGAAACGGTCAACAAATACCTGCAAGCGCGGGAAGTGCCACAGTTGCTGGACGGCATTCAACAGGCCGGTGCCCGAGCGGCAAAGATCGTCACCCACATGCTCAGTTTCAGTCGCCGCAGCACCCGGCAAATGGCCCCGTGCGACCTGCCGGCGTTGATCGATCAAGCGGTGGAAATCGCCGGCAACGACTTCGACCTGGCCATCGGCTTCGACTTCAAGGGCCAGGCAATCATTCGCCAGTTCGACCCGGCGCTGGGGCCGGTGCCCGGCACCGCAAACGAACTGGAGCAGGTGCTGCTCAACCTGCTTAAAAACGCTGCCCAGGCCATTCACCAGCGTGAAGACGACAGCGAACCCGGGCGGATCATCCTGCGCACCAAACTGAATCCGCCGTGGGCCGAGATCCAGGTCGAAGACAACGGCATCGGCATGAGCGAGAGCGTGCGCAAACGCACCTTCGAGCCGTTCTTCACCACCAAGGAAATCGGCCAGGGCACCGGCCTTGGCCTGTCGGTCTCGTATTTCATCATCACCAACAACCACAAGGGACAGATGGAGGTGCAATCGACGCCGGGCCAAGGCACCTGCTTCACCTTGCGCCTGCCGCTGGCGGGCACCCCAGTGATCTCACAAGAACTCAATCAGCTATCGAGGTAACCATGGGCTTTCGCCTGTCGAAAATTTACACCCGCACCGGTGACAAAGGCGAAACCGGGCTGGGCGATGGCCGCCGCGTACCCAAGGACCATCCGCGGATCGAAGCCATTGGCGAAGTCGATACGCTGAACAGTCAGGTGGGTGTGCTGTTGGCCGGGCTGACGACTGAAAGTGCCACGTATCCGGGATTGAACGAAGTCATCGAGGTCTTGGCGCCTTGCCAGCATCGTTTGTTCGATCTGGGGGGTGAACTGGCGATGCCAGTTTATCAGGCGTTGAATACGGCGGAAATCGAACGGCTGGAAGCGGCGATCGATGTGTGGAACGAAGAGTTGGGACCGCTGGAGAATTTCATTCTGCCAGGCGGTTCGGCGCTGATTGCCCAGGCCCATGTCTGCCGAAGTCTGGCGCGCAGTGCGGAGCGACGGTGTCAGCAGCTGAATGCGATTGAACCGTTGGCCGGGGTTGGGCTGGCGTACATCAATCGGTTGTCGGATTTGTTGTTTGTGATGGCAAGGGTAATCGCCAAGCGACAGGGGATTGCCGAGATTTTGTGGCAGCCGGCGGCTAAACCTCAGGAATAATCGGCATATTCAAGGACGCTATCGCGAGCAGGCTCGCTCCCACAGTGAATTGCGGTGTACACCAAACCAATGTGGGAGCGAGCCTGCTCGCGATGAGGCCAGTGGCCTCACCGCAATAATCAAGCCTCAGGCCAGAACGCCCGAATCCCCGCCACGCCCTGCGCTCCAACTTCCCAGGCCTTCTGTCGTTCGGCCGGGCCGACGCCGCCAAGCAAGAACACCGGCCTGCTGAAACCCTCGATCAACGCCGAAGCCTGCTCCCAACCCAACGGCTGCGCATCTGGATGCGTCTGGGTCGGCTGCACCGGCGACAGGGTCACAAAGTCCACGCCCATCTCTTCGGCCAGCGCCAACTCTTCAGCGTTGTGGCAAGACGCCGCCAACCAGCGCGACGCCGGCAACGGACGCCCCGCTGCTGCGTATTTGCGCAATTGCGCAGCGGTGATGTGCCAACCGGCCGACGGGAAGTCGCCCAACCATTCGAACGGCCCTTTGATCATCAACTGCGCCTTGCCGGCACACAGCCCCGCCGCATCCACGGCCAGATCGCGGTATTTCGGGTCGTAGCCGTTAGGCGCACGCAGCTGGATCAGTTTGATACCGCCGGCGATGGCTTTCTGAATACCGCGCAGCAAGGCCGGGGTTTCCAGGTCGTCCGGGGTAATCAAGTATTCGGCGGGCAAGCGTGCCGCCGCGACGATTGGCCGGTTGGCCGCCGGGAATTCGTAACTCAGCAGGTCGCGCTGGGTCACCCACTCCAAAGGCTGGCCTTCGGCGCCATGGGGTTCGCCGGTAAAGGCCGAGACTTCCCAAACGTCCAGCAACACCTGCTTGTCCGGGTAATCGTGGCGAACCTTGATCAACGGTCGCGCGGTGTTGACGACAATGCCCAGCTCTTCATGAAGCTCGCGAGCCAGAGCGGTTTCGACGGATTCGTCGTCCTCGACCTTGCCGCCCGGGAACTCCCACAAACCGCCCTGGTGCTGGGTGTCGGCGCGGCGTGCGATCAGGATCTTGCCACTGCTGTCACGGATAACGGCGGCGGCTACGTGTACTCGTTTCACTGTCCAACCTCCTCCAGACCTGCCTTCTGCCAGGCCTTGAACGCCGGCCACTGGTAAAGGGTTTCGACATAGGCCTCGTCCACGGCAGGCAATTTCACCTGATAGGTGCGCAGGCGCACGGCAATCGGTGCGAAGAACACATCTGCCAGGGTCGCGCTACCAAACAGGAACGGGCCCGTTTCAGTCGACGCCGCTCGGCATTCGGCCCACAACGCCAGCATGCGCTCGATGTCCGCTTGAACGTCAGCGGGCGTCGGCGATAAAGGGGCGTCGTGGCTCAGGTCGAACGGCATGTTGCCGCGCATGGCAAAAAACCCGGCGTGCATCTGCGCACAGGCCGAACGCGCCTGGGCACGGGCCGCGGTGTCTTTGGGCCAGAGGCCGGCGTCGGGGAATTGCTCGGCCAGGTATTCGGCAATCGCCAGGGAGTCAGCGATGGTGCCGTGTTCGGTTTTCAACAACGGAACCTTGCCGGTCGGCGAGTGCTTGAGCAGCCGTTCGCGGGTGTCCGGTTTGCCCAGTTTGATCAGCTCTTCGGTGTAGGGAGCGCCGGTGAGGTCAAGGGCCAGTGCGCCGCGAAGGGACCAGGAGGAATGCAGTTTGTCGCCGATGATCAGGTGGAGGCTCATGTTCGGGACCTTTTGAGAAGGGTAATGTCCGGACTCTTTAGTGTCTGGTCGGCCGCCTTCGCGAGCAAGCCCGCTCCCACATTCGATCGCATTTCTCCTGAGAGAACTCGGTTAAATGTGGGAGCGGGCTTGCTCGCGAATGGAGCGCCTCGGCGTAGCAGTATTAAGTACGGTACTCGGCGTTGATCTTCACGTATTCGTGGGACAGGTCGGTGGTCCAGATGGTTTCGCTGCAATCGCCGCGACCCAACTCGATCCGGATGGTGATTTCTTCCTGTTGCATCACCGCCGCGCCCTGGGCTTCGGTGTAGGTCGCAGCGCGGGCGCCACGGCTGGCGATGCACACTTCGCCGAGGAATACGTCTATCTTGCTCACGTCCAGATTCGGCACGCCGGCACGACCGACGGCGGCCAGAATGCGGCCCCAGTTCGGGTCGGAGGCAAACAGAGCAGTCTTGATCAGCGGCGAGTGGGCCACGGTGTATGCAACGTCCAGGCACTCTTGATGATTGCCGCCGCCGTTGACTTCAACGGTGACGAACTTGGTCGCGCCTTCGCCGTCGCGAACGATGGCCTGGGCCACGTCCATGCACACTTCGAACACAGCCTGCTTGAGCTTGGCGAACAATTCACCGTTGGACGAAGTGATTTCCGGCAGCGCCGCCTGACCGGTGGCGATCAGCATGCAGCAGTCGTTGGTCGACGTGTCGCCGTCGATGGTGATGCGGTTGAACGACTTGTTGGCGCCATCCAGCAACAGGTTCTGCAGCACATCACGGGAGACTTTGGCGTCGGTGGCGATGTAGCCGAGCATGGTCGCCATGTTCGGGCGAATCATCCCCGCGCCTTTGCTGATACCGGTGACGGTGATGGTCACGCCGTCATGCTGGAACTGACGGCTCGCGCCTTTTGGCAACGTGTCAGTGGTCATGATGCCGGTGGCGGCCGCTTCCCAGTTGTTGACCGAAAGATCATCCAGGGCAGCCTGCAAGGCGCCTTCGATTTTCTCGACCGGCAGCGGCTCGCCGATGACACCGGTGGAGTACGGCAGCACCAGGCTTGCATCGACGCCAGTCAGTTCAGCCAGCTTGGCGCAGGTGCGCTCGGCGGCAGCCAGGCCTGGCTCGCCAGTACCGGCGTTGGCATTGCCGGTGTTGGTCAGTAGATAACGCACCGGGCCTTGCACACGCTGCTTGGCCAGAATCACCGGAGCGGCGCAAAAGGCGTTCAGGGTGAACACGCCTGCGACCGTGGAACCTTCGGCGCAGCGCATGACCACAACATCCTTGCGCCCCGGGCGCTTGATGCCGGCCGAGGCGATACCGAGTTCAAAACCGGCAACCGGGTGCAACGTTGGCAAAGGACCAAGACCAACAGCCATGAATGCGCTCCTTAATAAATGATGTCAGCACCGCTTTCAGGAAGAACGGTGGTTTAAATGGCAAAACGCCGCGACGGCTAATGCCGGTCGCGGCGCGGGTATTTCAGCGATTGAAACGGGTTTTACTGGATCTGCCCGTGGCAATGCTTGAATTTCTTGCCCGAACCGCAGTAGCACAGTTCGTTACGGCCCAGCTTCTGTTCGTTGCGGACCGGGGCGGTGGCGAGGGCTAAATCAACCTCTTCACCGATCAGTTCCGGTTGCGCTTCCAGGCCAGGAGCCTCGGCGTGTTCGAACTGCATGCGGGCGGCCAGTGCTTCGGCTTCCTGACGCAGGCGTTGCTCTTCGGCCTCCGGATCTTCGCGGCGAACCTGAACGTGCGACAGCACACGGATCGAGTCGCGCTTGATCGAATCCAGCAGCTCGGAGAACAGCGTGTACGACTCGCGCTTGTACTCTTGCTTCGGGTTCTTCTGCGCATAACCACGCAAGTGGATGCCGTGACGCAGGTGATCCATGGTCGACAGGTGGTCTTTCCACAAGTCATCCAGCACACGCAGAACGATTTGTTTCTCGAAGGTGCGCAGCGCTTCGGCGCTCGCCTGCTCTTCTTTCTCGTTGTACGCGGCCAGCAATTCGTTCAGCAGCTTCTCGCGCAGGGTCTCTTCATACAGGTGATCGTCTTCGTCGAGCCATTTCTGGATCGGCAACGCCACGCCGAAGTCGTTCTGCAACGCTGCTTCCAGACCGGCCACGTCCCACTGCTCAGGCAGCGATTGCGGTGGAATGTGCGCGCTGACGGTTGCGTTGAGCACGTCCTGACGGAAGTCGGCGATGGTCTCGCCGATGTTGTCGGCAGCCAACAAACTGTTACGCATGTGATAGATCACTTTACGCTGTTCGTTGTTGACGTCGTCGAACTCAAGCAATTGCTTACGGATGTCGAAGTTGCGACCTTCAACCTTGCGCTGAGCCTTCTCGATGGCGTTGGTCACCATGCGGTGCTCGATCGCTTCACCGGACTGCATGCCCAACGCCTTCATGAAGTTCTTCACCCGGTCAGAGGCGAAGATGCGCATCAGGCTGTCTTCCAGGGACAGGTAGAAACGGCTGGAACCGGCGTCACCCTGACGACCGGCACGACCACGCAACTGGTTGTCGATACGGCGCGATTCGTGACGCTCGGAAGCGATCACCTGCAAGCCGCCCGACTCCAGCACTTGCTGGTGACGTTTCTGCCAGTCGGCCTTGATCTGGGCAATCTGCTCAGGGGTCGGGTTTTCCAGGGAGGCAACTTCAACTTCCCAGTTACCGCCCAACAGGATGTCGGTACCACGACCGGCCATGTTGGTGGCGATGGTCAATGCGCCCGGACGACCGGCCTGAGCAATGATCTCGGCTTCTTTTTCGTGGAACTTGGCGTTCAGGACCTTGTGTTCGATGCCTTCTTTCTGCAGCAGCGCAGACATGTGCTCGGACGTTTCGATGGTTGCAGTACCCACCAGCACCGGACGGCCCAGGGTCATGCATTCCTTGATGTCATTGATGATCGCCGCGTATTTCTCTTCGGCGGTCAGGAACACCAGGTCGTTGTAGTCTTTACGCGCCAGCGGCTTGTTCGGCGGGATAACCATCACCGACAGACCGTAGATCTGGTGGAATTCGAACGCTTCGGTGTCGGCAGTACCGGTCATGCCGGACAGCTTGTTGTACAGACGGAAGTAGTTCTGGAACGTGGTCGACGCCAGGGTCTGGCTTTCGGCCTGGATGTTCAGGTTTTCCTTCGCTTCGATCGCCTGGTGCAGGCCTTCGGACAGACGGCGACCCGGCATGGTACGACCGGTGTGTTCGTCGACCAGGACAACCTGACCGTCCTGCACGATGTATTCGATGTTGCGATGGAACAGCTTGTGCGCACGCAGACCGGCATAAACGTGGGTCAGCAGGCCCAGGTTGTGCGCCGAGTACAGGCTCTCGCCCTCGGCCAGCAGACCGATACGGGTGAGCATTTCTTCGACGTACTGGTGGCCGGCTTCGTTGAGTTCGACCTGACGGGTCTTCTCGTCGACGGTGTAATGGCCGGCCTTGGTGACGACGCCTTCCACTTCTTCGACGTGCAATTCCAGCTGCGGGATCAGTTTGTTGATCTCGATGTACAGCTTGGAGCTGTCCTCGGCCTGACCGGAAATGATCAGCGGGGTACGGGCTTCGTCGATGAGGATGGAGTCGACTTCGTCGATCACGGCAAAATTGAGTTCGCGCTGGAATTTTTCTTCCATGCTGAACGCCATGTTGTCGCGCAGGTAGTCAAACCCGAATTCGTTGTTGGTGCCGTAGGTGATATCGGCAGCGTAAGCCAGGCGTTTCTCTTCCGGCGGCTGGAATGGCGTAACCACGCCGACCGTCATGCCGAGGAATTCGTAGAGCGGACGCATCCAGTTGGCGTCGCGTCGGGCCAGGTAGTCGTTCACCGTCACAACGTGCACGCCCTTGCCGGACAGCGCATTGAGGTAAACACCCAGTGTTGCCACCAGGGTCTTGCCTTCACCGGTACGCATTTCCGCGATCATGCCTTCGTGCAAGGTCATGCCGCCGATCAGCTGGACATCGAAGTGACGCATACCCATGACGCGCTTACCGGCTTCGCGGGCGACCGCAAAGGCTTCTGGCAGCAGCTTGTCGAGGGTTTCCCCTTTGGCGATGCGGGCCTTGAACTCATCTGTCTTGGCACGCAATTGATCGTCCGAAAGGGCCACCATTTGCTCTTCGAAGGCATTGACGAGTTGCACCGTCTTGAGCATGCGTTTGACTTCACGCTCGTTCTTGCTTCCAAAAAGTTTCTTTAACAAAGGCGCAAACATATCGGCAGGATCTTCCACACTAAAGGGATGGAGGGCGGCCCCGTGAGTCGCCCGTGCAGCCCTCATGGCCGCATGCGAACGAGCATTCTACCCGGAAACGATGGTGAGGAAAGTGGCGTTGTTCCACGATGCATGCACTGCGCTATGACGGGGCTCACTTAAAATAAGGGCTTTTTGCTCAACTTCAAGCCATTCACGGCAGAAGTTACTTGTTGATTTAATGGGTAAAGCGCGCGCAAAGCAATGGGTCGGGTGCAGGGAGCGCTTTCTGCTACCATGGCAGCTCTGTTACTTCAGGTGTCTGATCATGGCATTTCGCCCTCTTACGGCCAGAGCACCCGCCGTTCTGCTTCGCGAAGCCAAACCGCTGAAAGCCATCTTCGGCCACGCTCAACGCCTGGGTCATTTACAACGTCTGCTCGAAAGCCAATTGCAGCCCGCCGCTCGCGAGCACTGCCATGTGGCGTCGTGGCGCGAAGGCAGTTTATTGCTGATCGTCACCGACGGCCATTGGGCAACCCGCCTGCGCTACCAGCAAAAGCGTCTGCAACGACAGTTACAGATGTTTGATGAGTTCGCCAGCCTGACGCGAATTTTGTTCAAGGTGCAGCCGCCGACCGTTCAGCAAGGCGCGGCAGGCCATACCATCAGTTTGTCGACCGATGCCGGCGCGACCATTCAGGCCACGGCGGACGGAATCAGCGATCCGAATCTGCGGGCAGCACTGGAACGACTGGCGGCGCACGCCAAACCCAAGGACTGACATCGAACCCCTGTGGGAGCGGGCTTGCTCGCGAAAGCGGTGTGTCATTTAACAATGATTTCGACTGACACACCGTCTTCGCGAGCAAGCCCGCTCCCACATTTGGACCGTGCCCACTGATTAGCGGCGTTTGCTGCCTCCCAGCAGCGACCCCATCAAACCACGTACCAGTTGTCGGCCCAATTGATTGGCCGCCTGGCGCATCGCCGATTTAAGCGCCTGCCCCGCCGCCGTCCCGAGGAATTCCCCGGCCTTATCGGTAAAACTCGGTTCCTCCTGCGCAGGTTTGCCCGGCACGGCCTCGGGCTCCGGCGCCAGTCCTTTGCGGCCCATCAATATTTCATACGCCGACTCCCGATCGATCGGCTTGTCATACCGTCCCTTGAACGGCGACCCGGCGATCAGCATCGTGCGCTCGGTTTCAGTCAACGGCCCGATCCGCGATTGCGGCGGCGCAACCAATACACGCTGGACCATCTCCGGCGTGCCTTTGTCCTGCAACGTGCCGACCAGCGCCTCGCCGATTCCCAGCTCAGTCAGCACCGACAAGGCGTCAAACGCAGGGTTCGGCCGGAAGCCATCGGCCACCGCCCGCAGGGATTTCTGTTCTTTGGCCGTGAATGCGCGCAGACCGTGCTGGATACGCAGGCCAAGTTGGGCCAGCACGTCGTCCGGCAAATCGCCCGGCGACTGGGTGACGAAATACACGCCCACCCCTTTCGAACGAATCAGCCGCACCACTTGCTCCAGACGATCCTGCAACGCCTTGGGCGTGCCAGCGAACAATAAATGGGCCTCGTCGAAAAACAGCGCCAGCAGCGGTTTATCAGCATCGCCGCGCTCGGGCAGTTGCTCGAACAGTTCTGCCAGCAACCACAGCAGGAACGTCGCATACACCTTCGGCGCCTCGTGAACCAGACGACTGGCATCCAGCAGGTGAATGCGCCCGCGCCCGTCGACCGTCGGCTGCAGAATGTCTTCCAGTTGCAGCGCCGGCTCACCGAACAGCGCTTCGGCGCCCTGTTGTTCCAGCGTCGCCAGACGCCGCAACAATGCCTGGCTGGAACCGGTGGTCATCAACGCCGCATCGTCCCCGAGCATTTCGGGATGGTCACGCAGGTGATTGAGCAGCGCCTTCAAATCCTTGAGGTCCAGCAGCAACAGCCCTTCGCGGTCCGCGACCTTGAAAGCCGCGTACAACGCCGACTGCTGGCTGTCGGTCAGTTCCAGCAGGCTGCCGATCAGCAGCGGGCCCATTTCGCTCAAAGTCGTGCGCAATGGATGACCGGACTCACCGTGAATGTCCCACAAGGTGACCGGATAGGCCGCCGGCTTATGGTTCAGCCACGGCATCCCGGCGATCCGCTCGGCGATTTTGCCTTGCGGGTTGCCGGCAGCCCCCAGGCCACACAGGTCGCCCTTGATGTCTGCCGCAAACACTGCCACGCCCGCATCGCTGAAGGCTTCGGCGAGGCGCTGCAACGTGACGGTTTTACCGGTCCCGGTCGCGCCCGCGATCAGACCGTGACGATTGGTCAGGCGCATGGCCTGAGCGACAGGCTGGCCGGCAAGGTCGGCTCCGATAACGAGTTGCGATGAGTCAGGCATTTTGTCACCCATGGTTAATCTTTGATCCTGCATGGCCGATACAAATAGTTGTGAGACCAATACGAAACAAGCGTCGGTAATTCCCTAAGGAGAGGACGGAAATATCAGCTTTTTCAACATTGCCCAGTTTGCGTGCCTTTATAAAAGCACGCTCAGGACATAAAGACCTTAGCGGAACCCCAAGCCATGAACAAAAACCTGCGCTTCAGCCACAAAATTTTGCTTGCCGCCGCCCTCATCGTTATTGCCGCTTTTGCCTCGTTCACCTTGTACAACGACTATTTACAGCGCAATGCGATCCGCAGGGATCTGGACAACTATCTGCAAGAGATGGGCAGAGTCACCGCCAACAACATTCAAACCTGGCTGGCCGGTCGCAGCCTGCTGATCGAAAACATGGCGCAAACCGTTGCGCTGAACCCCGAAACGGGCAACGTCTCCAAGCTGCTTGAACAAAAAGCTGTGACGTCGACCTTCATGGGTGCCTACCTGGGCAACAAGGATGGTTCTTTCATCATCCGCCCCGACAGCAAGATGCCCGACGGCTATGACCCGCGCGCTCGCCCTTGGTACAAGAGCGCCCAGAGCGCCAGCGGTTCTGCCCTGACCGAACCGTATATCGATCTGGCGTCCGGCCAGCTAGTGATTTCCATCGTTAACAGCGTCCTCAAGGACGGCCAGAACATTGGCGTGGTCGGTGGCGACCTGAGCCTGCAAGTGATCACCGACAGCCTCAACGCACTGGACTTCGACGGCATGGGCTATGCGTTCCTCGTGAGCGCCGATGGCAAGATTCTGGTCCATCCAGACAAGGCGCTGGTGATGAAGACCTTGAAGGATGCCTACCCGCAAGACACCCCGACAATCGGCAGTCAAACGAACGAAATCCAGGTCGACGGCAAAACCCGCATCGTGACTTTCACCCCGATCAAGGGGCTGTCCTCGGTCAACTGGTATATCGGCCTTTCCGTGGACAAGGGCAAAGCCTTTGCCATGCTCAGCGAGTTCCGCACCTCGGCCATTATCGCGACCGTCATTGCCTTGGCCATTATCATCGCCTTGCTCAGCATGCTGATTCGCATCCTGATCCAGCCGTTGCACGTCATGACCCGAGCCATGGAAGACATCGCCGACGGTGAAGGCGATCTGACCAAGCGCCTGACAATCCAGAATAACGACGAATTCGGCGTGCTCGGCACCGCGTTCAACCGCTTTGTGGAACGTATTCACGGCTCGATCCGCGAAGTGTCCTCGGCCACCGGCCAGGTCAACGAAGTCGCGCTGCGCGTGGTGGCGGCGTCGAACTCGTCGATGTTCAACTCCGACCAGCAAGCTTCGCGCACCAGCAGCGTGGCCGCCGCCATCAACGAGCTGGGTGCCGCGGCTCAGGAAATCGCCCGCAACGCCGCCCAGGCTTCCAGCCAGGCCAGCGATGCCCGTAGCCTGGCCGAAGACGGCCAGCAAGTGGTGGATCGCAGCATCAAAGCGATGAATCAGCTGTCGAGCATGCTCAGCGCTTCGAGCACCAACATCGAATCGCTGAACAGCAAGACCGTGAACATCGGGCAGATTCTCGAAGTGATCACCAGCATTTCCCAGCAAACCAACTTGCTGGCGCTCAACGCCGCCATTGAAGCGGCCCGTGCCGGTGAAGCCGGCCGTGGTTTTGCCGTGGTGGCGGATGAAGTGCGCAACCTCGCCCACCGCACGCAGGAATCGGCCCAGCAGGTGCAAACCATGATCGAGGAGCTGCAAGTCGGCGCCCGGGAATCGGTCAGCACCATGAGCGACAGCCAGCGCCACAGCCAGGACAGCGTGGAAATCGCCAACCTGGCGGGCGAGCGCCTGAACAGCGTGACTCAGCGCATTGGCGAGATCGACGGGATGAACCAGTCGGTGGCCACTGCAACTGAAGAGCAGACTGCTGTAGTGGAGTCGATCAACGTCGACATCACCGAGATCAACACGCTGAACCAGGAAGGCGTAGAAAACCTGCAGGCGACCTTGCGGGCGTGTTCGGACCTGGAGCAGCAGGCGGCGCGTCTTAAGCAGTTGGTGGGTAGTTTCCGTATCTGACGCGCTCTCACTGACCTCATCGCGGGCTTGCCCGCGATAGCGGTCTGTAATACACCGCAAAAACCTCGCCGGTCCCCACGCCACAAAACCCCAAACGAACATCTATCCTTCATTAAGGTCAACCAAGGGAGAACAACGGACCGGAGGGATGCTCATTGTGCATATCGCGGACATAACCATGTTCTACGCCCCGGCCAGCGGTGGCGTGCGCACGTATCTGGATGCCAAGCACCGGCGCCTGAGCATCAAGCCGGGTATTCGCCACAGTCTGCTGATCCCGGGCGCTCATTTGAGTGAACAGGATGGCGTTTACAAGGTTCCGGCTCCGGCCCTGCCCTTCGGCAAGGGTTATCGCTTCCCCCTCCGCCTGGCCCCATGGCGAAATGTCTTGCAAGTCTTGCAGCCCGATCTGATCGAAGTCGGCGATCCGTACCTGACGGCGTGGGCGGCGCTGGATGCCCGTCGGCAACTGGACGTGCCGGTGATCGGTTTCTACCACTCGGACCTGCCGTTGCTGGCCAGAAATCGAATGGGCAATTGGGTGACCCCCAATGTCGAAGCCTACGTCAGCAAACTGTATGGCAACTTCGACCGGGTCCTGGCGCCAAGCCAGGTCATGGCTGACAAGTTGATCGGCCTGGGCGTGAAGAATGTGTTCGTGCAGCCCTTGGGCGTCGACCTACAGACCTTCAATCCCGGCGCCAGGGACCCCGGCCTGCGCGCCGAATTGGGCATCGATGAAGACACCCATCTGCTGATCTTCGCCGGCCGTGGCTCCAAGGAAAAAAACCTGCCGGTCCTGCTGGCGTGCATGAAGCGCCTGGGGCCTCGTTATCACCTGCTTCTGGTCGGTTCCTCGATGCCCGCCGTGGTGCCGGACAACGTGACCGTCGTCGACGAATTCTGCCCGGCCACGCAAGTCGCGCGCTTGATGGCCAGCGCCGATGCGCTGCTGCATGCCGGCGATCAGGAAACCTTCGGCCTGGTGATTCTCGAAGCCATGGCCAGCGGTATTCCGGTCGTAGCGGTCGCCGCCGGGGCCTTTCGGGAAATCGTTACCGACGCTTGCGGCTTGCTGTGCACGCCTAACAATCCTCAGGCGATGGCCAACGCTGTGCGCGAACTGTTCAGCCAGGGCAGCGCTGCGCTGGGCAAACGTGCCCGCAGTCATGTCGAACAGCATTACGCCTGGGACACCGTGGTCAACAGTCTGTTGGGCCACTATCACGCAGTTCTCGGCAGCCAATGGCCGCTGACCGCCAATGGTTGAACCCATGAACCCGCCCAGCCTGCTACTCGTGCTGCACGACGTCGCGCCGCAAACCTGGACCGACTACCAACCTTTTGTCGAAGCCGTCGATGCCTTGGGCAAGGTGCCGATGACCTGGCTTGTGGTGCCCGACTTTCACAGGCATAACAATCTCGACGCCCATCCAGGCTTCAGGCGCTTGCTCACCCACCGAGTCGCCCGAGGTGACGAGCTGGCATTGCACGGCTACTTTCATTGCGACGAAGGCCCATCCCCCGGCAACCCCAGAGACTGGTTCATGCGCAGGATCTATACCCACGAAGGCGAGTTTTACAGCCTGTCGCAAGCCGCCGCCCTCGCCCGTCTGCGCGCGGGAATCGAGGTATTCCATCGCTATCAATGGCCGCTGGAAGGCTTTGTCGCCCCGGCGTGGCTGATGAGCGAAGGCACTCGTCAGGCGCTGCGCCAGTTACCCCTCAAGTACACCAGCGATCCACAGCATCTCTATCGCCTGCCGGATTTCACTGCCATCGATGCTCCCGGTCTGGTCTGGAGTGCGCGCAGCGCCTGGCGTCGAGGCTTGTCAAAAGTTCTCAGCGACCAACGCGCGCAGCAATGGCGGCAAGCGCCCGTGATTCGACTCGGCGTGCATCCGGTGGACATGCGCCACCCGTTTTCACGTAATTATTGGCTGCAGACCCTCAAGCGCCTGCTGGATGAGGGGCGCGTGCCGATGACCAAAGCCCAATGGCTCTCGTTGCAAAGTGATCGTATCGGTCGCGTCGCATGAGTCGCGGGATTCTGCTGTTTCTCGCCCTGCTTGCCGCAGTGCTGATTCCATTGTTGCTCGGCGGCAACCAGACATGGTCGCGCCTGCAAAACTTCCCGTTGAATGAATTGCTGATCATGTTCGGCATGATCTTTCTGTGCTGGGGGGTCAACACCCTGCGCTTGCGCCTGTTGCTGGGCGATCAATGCGACAAGGTCACAAAGATCAGAAGCCTGGGCGTGGTCATGGCGGCGGAGTTTGCCTATTGCGCCACCCCCGGCGGCAGCGGCGGACCGCTGACCATCATGGCGCTGCTGGCGCGTAACGGCGTGCGGCCGGCAAGGGGCAGCGCCGTGTTCGCCATGGATCAACTGAGCGACCTGCTGTTTTTCCTCTGTGCATTGAGCGCGATTCTGATTTACGCGCTGTTCCAGCACCTCAGCGAACGCCTGGAGTGGCTGCTGACCGTCAGCGCCATCTCGATGTTCGGCGGGCTGTTCAGCTGCCTGATGGTCGCCCGCTACCATCGACCACTGATTCGACTGAGCGGGCGGTTGCTCGTCCGCCTGAATGTCAAAGGCACCACACGCCTGCGCTGGGCGCGAAAACTCCTGCACTTCCTGGCGGCGTTCACTGACACGTTGAAGTTGCCGTGGCAGACGCTGATCAAAGTGTTTGCCCTGACCTGCGTGCATTGGCTCCTGCGTTACAGCGTGCTGTATCTGGCGTTGCGCGGACTCGGCGCGGATTTGCAGTGGGCCTGGTGCTTTCTGATCCAGATGCTGTCGCTGAGTGCGGGGCAGTTCAGCCTGCTGCCGGGCGGGGCCGGTGCAGCGGAATTAACGTCGGCGGCGCTGTTGGCGCCGATGGTGGGCAAGTCCACCGCGGCGGCGGCCATTCTGATCTGGCGTGCGGTCACTTATTACTTTTACCTGGTGGTGGGTGGCCCGGTGTTTTTGCTGATGTTGGGCCGACCGCTGCTGAAGAAGCTGATGAGGTTCAAGCAGGCTTAGGCGTGTCTTCGGCTTCTTGTTGCAATTGCTCCCACAACTCGGCGGCACCGGGAAACTCCGTGCCGTCTTCGGGGCTCATGTCATCCGGGTCGTAGCGACTCAAACACCCTTCTCCCAATGTGGCGGGAGCCTTGGAAGTGGCTTTGTCGAGTGGATCGGCCATGGTCATGGTCATGTCCTCAGTGCTGAAACGGCGAAGGGCCTGAAGCGATTGAACGCCCAGGCCCTTCGAATTTCAACCGTATTGTGTGGCGGTCAGAAGACCACGGTTTTGTTGCCGTGTACCAGAACCCGATCTTCCAGGTGATAACGCAGACCGCGGGCCAGCACCATTTTCTCGACGTCACGGCCGAACCGCACCATGTCTTCGATGCTGTCACTGTGGCTGACACGTACCACGTCCTGCTCGATGATCGGACCGGCGTCCAGTTCTTCGGTCACGTAGTGGCACGTCGCGCCGATCAACTTCACGCCACGCATGGAAGCCTGGTGATACGGCTTGGCCCCAACGAACGACGGCAGGAAGCTGTGGTGAATATTGATGACCTTGTGCGCATATTCACGGCACAACTCAGGCGGCAGGATTTGCATGTAACGGGCAAGTACCACCACTTCAGCGTCATGCTGTTTGACCAGGCGCGAGACTTCGACGAAGGCCGGTTCCTTGTCCTGCGGATTGACCGGTACGTGGTAATAAGGAATGCCGTGCCACTCGACCATGCTGCGCAAGTCGTCATGGTTGGAAATGACGCAGGAGATTTCGCAGTCCAGTTCATCGCTGTGCCAGCGGTGCAGCAAGTCCGCCAGGCAGTGGGATTCACGGCTGGCCATCAACACCACGCGCTTCTTCTGCGCGGTATCGGTGATGCGCCAGTTCATCGAGAACTCTTGGGCAATCGGTGCGAACGCTTCGCGAAAGGCTTCGATACCGAAAGGCAACGAATCGGCACGAATCTCGTGACGCATGAAGAACCAGCCGTTCTGATTGTCAGAGTGATGGCTCGCTTCCGTGATCCAGCCGTTATGTGACGCCAGAAAGTTACTGACTTTAGCAACGATGCCGACGCGGTCCGGGCAAGCAATCACCAGCCGAAAAGTGCGCATGAGGGTAAAACTCCAGAACTTCGCAAAGGCGGCCATTCTAGCGATTGCGCAGCAAAACTGCAGTATTGATGACACGTTCGCGTACGCAGGCCAGTGGAACAGGTTCAATCAGCCCTTCGCCTGCCCGCGCGATGGTGTTCTTGCACGCACTCTTCAAGAGCACAATTGTGAATATCTGTGATGACCGCATCACACTTTTAACTGCACCTGAAACTCGCGTCCTAATCCCCGCAACTAATTTAAGTAAAACACCGGTTAAATGTTTACTTGATGAAACACCCTGACTATTATTGCGGCACTGTCACCTGCCATCCAGCGCTAAACATAAGGTAGTCCCCATGTCCTTGATCAACGAATACCGCGCCACCGAAGAAGCTATCAAAGAGCTGCAAGCCCGTTTGAAGAACCTGTCCCAAGACGACAAACTGCAAACCGAGCTGGAATTCGAAGGCAAACTGCGCACCCTGATGGGCGAATACTCCAAGTCCCTGCGTGACATCATCGCGCTGTTGGATCCAGAATCCAAAACCAAGGCTCCACGCGGTGGCGCAGTAAAAACTACTGGCACCAAACGTGCCCGTAAAGTTAAGCAATACAAAAACCCGCACAACGGCGAAGTCATCGAAACCAAAGGTGGCAACCACAAGACTCTGAAAGAGTGGAAAGCCAAGTGGGGCGGTGACGTGGTGGAAGGTTGGGCTACTCTGCTGGGCTAAGCCGCAGAGTTTGTCAAAGACTTATCCGCGACAAAAAATAACGCCAGCAGATGCTGGCGTTTTTTTATGTCCGCAATTCAGGCTGCGGTCTTTTCGTTTTCAAAGATTTAAACGTTTGCGTAATCCCTGGACATAATTCTGCCATTCATTGAGCACCTCCCGCTGAAACGATGTAGCGGTAATTGCCAATTGGGCAGCAGCCTCCATGAAAGTTTGCAGCGTATTTGGCGCCCCCCACTCAGGATCTGACAGACGTTGCTGACAGAATATTCGCCAGCGCTCTTGCTCCTCGAAATTCAACGTATCAGGGAAGTTACGTGCGCGATAACGAAACAACAATTCAGGCAAACGTTCGTCATCGAAAGGCCATTGCTCTTGTGATAATTGGACAGGGTCGGCCGCTCGGACTTGCTCGCATAGACGCCGATCCCGATCACCGATAAAACCATCGTATAACTGTTGTTCGGGGTCCTGGCTCTGCGTGAAGTCTTCGCCGGCATAAATCGCCAGTAACTTATCCCGCCAAACCTGTTGTGCGTCACTTAGCCGCAGCACGCGCTCCTGATAAAGCGCCATGTCCAGCCCCAGGCGCTGTTGATCGTCTGGACGCAGCACCGACAACGGCGCCACCACCGGGCACTTGTTGATATGGATGAGCTTGAGCGGTACCGGCAGTTCACCTTCGGCCAGGTCATCGCGACGGGTATACAGCCGCTGACGCAAGGCGTCGGCATCCAGATCGAGCAACCCCTGGGGATCGAGGTGCAGGTCACAGACAATCAATGCGTTCTTGTTGCGTGGATGCCAGGCCAGCGGCAACACCACACCGACGTAACTTCGCGCGGCCGAGAAACGCCCGGAGATATGCACCATCGGCTGCAACAGGCGAATCTGGTCCATGACCTTTTGTTTGCCGCGCAACTGAAACAGCCAGTCATACAACTTCGGCTGCTTTTCACGAATCAGGCGCGCCAGCGCGATGGTGGCGCGAACGTCCGATAACGCCTCGTGGGCACTGCCGTGGTCAATGCCATTGGCAGCGGTCAGTCGTTCAAGCTTGAGGGTGACCCGCCCTTCCTCATCGGTTGGCCAGACGATGCCGTCGGGGCGCAACGCATACGCCGCCCGCACCACGTCGATCAGGTCCCAGCGACTGTTACCGCCCTGCCACTCACGGGCATACGGGTCGAAAAAATTACGATACAGGCTATAACGCGTCATCTCGTCGTCGAAACGCAGCGTGTTGTACCCCGCCCCGCACGTCCCCGGTGCAGCGAGCTGTGCGTGCACCCGGGTCATGAAGTCGGCTTCGCGCAAACCCTGTTCGGCCAACTGGCCTGGGGTAATGCCGGTGATCGCGCAGGCGGCCGGATGCGGCAGGATGTCTTCACTGGGCTGGCAAAAGAGGTTGACCGGTTCGTCTATTTCATTGAGATCGAAGTCGGTGCGAATCCCCGCCACCTGCAGCGGGCGGTCGCATCGCGGATTGATGCCAGTGGTTTCGTAGTCGTACCAGAAGATCGAGGTCACGGGCTGTTCCTGAACTGAAGATCGGCAAAGTCTAGGCGTTCACATCCCGCCCCGGCCAGTAATCTTGTCATTCAATCACCTCTGCCTACTTACCGTGCAATACATAGTTATGTCGTTTCCCCCCGAGAGGCTGCTAGCATCGGACGAACATCGAATCCCGAACAGGTCACATAAGGTTGCCCATGCTCGAGACCACAGCACTGCAAAGGAAAGCGACGCTGTCCCCGCCACTGGACACGCGGTATCAGGTCGAAACGCCCGAAGGCATCGACTTGCCACTGCGCCCGGCCGGGTTGATGGTCCGTGCGCTGGCCTTCGCCATCGACCTGGGCCTGCGCGGACTGATCCTCGGCATCCTGTTTGTCGTGTTGGCGTTTCTGGGAAAACTCGGCGCAGGGCTTGGCTCGATTCTGTTGTTCGCGGTGAGCTGGTGGTACATGGTGCTGTTCGAAGTACTCAACCAGGGTCGCTCACCGGGCAAACAATGGATGGGATTGCGCGTGGTGCACGACGACGGCACGCCGGTCGGCTGGTCCGCTTCGCTGCTGCGCAACCTGTTGCGATTCGTCGACCTGCTCCCCTTCGGCTATTTCCTCGGGGCCATCTGCTGCCTGCAACATCCCACCTTCAAACGCCTCGGAGACCTGGCCGCCGGCACGCTGGTGATTTACCGCGAGCAACCGCTTGCCCGTCCGCAACTGCCGGATGCGCCTCCCCTACGCCCGGCGTTTGCACTGACGCTGATCGAGCAACGCGCCATCCTCGGTTTCGCCGAGCGCCAAGGCGAACTCTCGGCGGCACGGGTCAATGAACTGGCGTCCATCCTCGCCCAGCCGTTGCAGGTGTCGGAGCCGCGGGCCGTGGCCGAACTCAATGGCATTGCCCGTGGTTTGTTGGGTCCGGCATGAAGCAGAGTCTTTTCGAAAATCGTCACCAGGCCGAATGGACGCAGTTTTCGCTGATGCTCGAGCAATTGGAGCGTGGCAAGGAAACCACCCGAATCGCCAGCTTCCCCAAAGACTATCGACGCCTTTGCCACCAGTTGGCGCTGGCTCAGGAACGCGGCTACAGCAGTTTCCTGATCGACTCGTTGCAGCAACAGGTGCTGCGCGGGCATCAGCAACTGTATCGGCATCGCAGTCGACTGGGCGCCAACGTCCTGGGCTTCATCCTGGCCGATTTCCCGCGACTGGTGCGCGAGCAATGGCGCTTCGTACTCGCCGCTGGCCTGATGTTTTTCGGCAGCCTGATCGGCTTCGCGCTGTTGGTGTATCTGTTCCCGGACCTCGTCTACAACCTGATCCCGGCTGAGCAGGTCAGCGAGATGCAAAGCATGTACGACCCCGTCGCCGGCCATCTGGGCCGTTCGGCGCAGCGTGCGGCCAGTGAAGACTGGGTGATGTTCGGTTACTACATCATGCACAACATCGGCATCGCCTTTCAGACCTTCGCCAGCGGAATACTGTTTGGCCTGGGCAGCGTGTTTTTCCTGTTCTTCAATGGGCTGATGATCGGGGCCGTGGCCGGGCATTTGACGCACATCGGCTATGGGCAAACCTTCTGGTCGTTCGTCATCGGGCACGGTGCCTTCGAACTGAGCGCCATCGCCCTGGCCGGTGCCGCCGGCCTGCAACTGGGCTGGGCCTTGATTGCACCGGGACGCCTGCCCCGCGCCGAAGCATTGCGACTGGCGGCGCGCAAAAGCGTGTTGCTGATCTGCGGCGTCATGCTGTTTCTATTGATTGCGGCGTTTATCGAAGCGTACTGGTCATCAATGACCGCGCCGGCCCCCATGACCAAATACCTGGTCGGCGCGGCGCTATGGGTGTTGATGGCGACGTATCTGCTGTTTGCCGGACGGACCCGCCATGCGCCTGAGTGACGCCACGGTCGTGATCCGCCCCCGCTCGACATGGGAAGCCATGGACCTGGGCGTCCTGTTGAGCCAGCGCCATCGACGCTTGCTGATGACCAGCTGGGCCATCGTCACCTTGCCGGTCTTCGCCCTGCTCACCGTGTTTCTGTGGGATTCACCGTCCCTCGCGCTGTTCATCTTCTGGTGGCTCAAACCGGCCTTCGAACGACTGCCGTTGTACATCCTGTCGAGCGCAATGTTCGGTGAAACGCCGACCTTGAAACAGGCGCTGCGCCAGTGGCCGCGCCTGCTCAAACCACAATTGCTCGCCAGCCTGACCTGGCGACGGCTAAGCCTGAGCCGCAGTTTTCTGATGCCGGTGGTGCAACTCGAAGGCCTGGGGGGCGAAGCACGCCAACAACGTTTAAGCGTGCTGCTGCAGCGCAACGCTGGCGCCGCGCAATGGTTGACGATTATTGGCGTGCACCTGGAAAGTGCGCTGTGGATTGGTTTGCTGGTGCTGTTCTACATGCTCCTGCCACAACAGGTCGAACTGGACTGGGGATGGCAAACCCTGATTACCGCCGCCGTGCAGGAATGGCGATGGCTGGAGCACCTGACCAATACCTTTTACGTGCTGGTGCTGATTGTCTGGGAGCCGGTTTATGTGGCCTGTGGTTTCAGCCTTTACCTGAATCGACGCACGTCGCTGGAAGCCTGGGACATCGAACTGGTGTTCCGCCGACTGCGCCAACGCCTCATGAGTACGGCAGTCACATTGCTGCTGGCCGCGATGATGCTGGTGCCGGCTGCACAGAACGTCTGGGCCGACGAGCCGGCTATTACGCCGGACAGCCCGCGCCTGCTGGATCAACCGCTGACCAGCCAGGCCTCCAAAGACAGCATCAAAACCCTCCTCGCCCAGCCCCCGTTCAAGAATAAGGAAACGGTCACCCGCTATCGATTTGGCGAAGACGAACCTGGCCGCCAAAACCCGAACGACGGCAAGACACCTGACTGGTTGAAAGCGCTGGCCAGTCTGTTCGACAGCCAGCGTTTCGGTTTTCTCGCCAACCTGATCGAAGTGCTGCTGTGGGGCGCCGTGATGGGGGCCGTCGGTTTGCTGATCTGGCGTTACCGCGACTGGTTGCAGACGTTCGTCAGCCGTCGACCACAGATAAACCGCCGGGTTGCGCGTGCCGTGCCGCAACGCGCTTTCGGCCTGGAGTTGAATCGCGAAACCCTGCCCGCCGACATTGCAGCCAGCGCCGAAAGTCTCTGGCCGGACAACCCGCGCGCCGCCCTCGGGTTGCTGTATCGCGCCCTGCTCAGCCACCTGTTGCATGAGCACAACATGGCGCTAAAAGCGGCCGACACCGAAGGCGAAGTGCTGCAGCGCGTCGCGCAACTGCATCAACCAGCCTTGCTCGCTTTCAGCAAAACCCTGACCTTGCACTGGCAAAACATGGCCTACGGGCATCGACTGCCACCCGCGCACTTGCAGCAGGAACTGTGTGATGGCTGGCGCGCATTGTTCGGCCCGGGAGCAGTCCGTTGAGCCGGCGTTTGTGGTTCGGTGGCGGCGCGCTTATCGCCCTGCTGCTTGGCGCGCTGAGCCTCTATCTGTACTTCAAGGCCACGCCTTATCAGGTAGAAATCGATCACGGTCCATCCCCCGAAGCCCAGGCAAATCCGTATCTGGCCGCCGAGTATTTCCTGCGCCAACAGGGCTTGAGCGTCAGTCACGCCAACAGCCTCGACATCTTGCCGATCCTCGATCCACGTCAACACAGCCTGTTGTTGCTCGGCGATCGCGCGAACATGTCGCCGCGCCAGATTGATCAGGTGTTGAACTGGACCCGGGCCGGCGGACGTCTTTTGTTTGTGGCCCAATCCGTGTGGGATGAAAAAACTGGCCAGAGCAACGACCTGCTGCTTGATCGCGTGCAGTTGCACCAGTTGCTGAGTAAAGACCTCAAGGCACCGCCGCCGGACGTCCTCGACGACCCCTACCCCAAACTGACCAAGCTGTATCTGGAGGATGAAACAGCTCCGGCTTACGCCAGCTTCGACACCGCGTTCCATCTCGAAGACCCGAAAAACCTCGCGCAAGCCTGGGCCAACAGTGCCAAGGCCACACACATGATGCAGCTGAACCACGGCCTCGGCTCGATCACCGTGGTGACCGATGCCGACCTGTGGAAAAACCCGGCCATCGAACAGTATGACAACGCCTGGCTGCTCTGGTACCTGACCGCAGACACGAGCGTGACACTGCTGTTCAATACCGATCACGACAGCTTGCCGACCTTGCTATTGCGCAACTTCCCCCAGGCACTGGTAGCGCTCATTGCCCTGATCGGTCTTGGGATCTGGCGCGTCGGGGTCCGTCATGGTCCGCTGCTGGAACCGGCACCCAAAGCCCGCCGACAACTTCAGGAACACCTGCGCGCCAGCGCCGATTTCATCCTGCGCCGCAGCGGTCAGCACACCCTGTTGCAAGCCTTGCAGCAAGACATCCTGCGCCGTGTCCGTCACCGCCACCCCGGTTATGAACAACTCGGCGTCGCCGAACAATGGCTGGTGCTCGCACGCCTGACCGGCCAACCCACACGCGCCATCAGCCAGGCCATGAGCCCGCGACCGAAGCAGCGGCTGTCCAGCGCTGAATTCAGCCGTCAGGTCGCCCACCTGCAAACCTTGAGGAACACGCTATGAGTCAACAGATCGAGCCTGGCAGCGCGACCCACGCCGCCCAGCAACGCCAGCGCGCCAGTCAGTTGGCCCAAGCGGTCAGAACTGAATTGCGCAAAGCGGTGATCGGCCAGAATACCGTGATCGATGACGTCCTCACCGCACTGATCGCAGGCGGCCATGTGCTGCTCGAAGGCGTGCCGGGGCTGGGCAAGACATTGCTGGTGCGGGCGCTGGCCCGTTGCTTCGGTGGCGAGTTTGCGCGCATCCAGTTCACCCCCGACCTGATGCCCAGCGACGTCACCGGGCATGCGGTCTACGACCTGAACACCGAGCAGTTCAAATTGCGCAAAGGCCCGCTGTTCACCAACCTGCTGCTGGCCGACGAAATCAACCGCGCCCCGGCGAAAACCCAGGCTGCGCTGCTCGAAGCCATGCAGGAACGCCAGGTCACCCTCGAAGGCCGCGCCCTGCCCATCGCGCAACCGTTCATGGTCCTTGCCACGCAGAACCCCATCGAACAGGAAGGCACTTACCCGTTACCGGAAGCCGAGCTCGACCGCTTCATGCTCAAGGTCCGCATGGATTACCCCGACACCGAGCAAGAGCTGGACATGGTTCGCCAGGTCAGTCGCTCGACCCGCGCCGACATGCTCGACGTGCAACCGTTGCGCACCGTGTTGCAAGCCAAGGACGTGCTGGCCTTGCAACGCATCGCCAGCGATCTGCCGCTGGACGATCAGGTGCTCGATTACGCCGTGCGTCTGGCGCGCACCACCCGAACCTGGCCGGGCTTGACCCTCGGCGCCGGGCCACGAGCGTCCATCGCCCTGGTGCGTTGCGCTCGCGCCCGTGCGCTGCTGCGCGGTGGCGACTTCGTGATTCCCGATGACATCAAAGGCTGCGCCCTCGCGGTGCTGCGCCACCGGGTGCGGATTGCCCCGGAGCTGGACATCGAAGGGCTGGACGTCGATCAGGTGCTCAAGCAACTGCTCGACCAAGTGTCGGCGCCGCGTTTGTGAAACCGTCACGCTTGCTGTTGATCTGGCTCGCGATTCTGCTGGGCATCGGCATTGTGCTTGGCACCTTGCGGGCGCTGGAATACGACGTGCCTTCCACCCTGCTGTCGATCAACTGGGGACTGCTCCTGGCTTTGCTGGCACTGGCCGTTCTCGACGCCGTTCGCCTCAAGCGCCTGCCATCACCGCGCATCCAGCGACAAATGCCCGGCAGCCTCGCACTGGGTCGATGGAGCGAAGTGCGCCTGGAAGTCGAGCATGACTTTGCTTACTCACTGAACATTCAGATTTTCGACCACGTCCCTGACGGCCTGAGCTTTGAACACCTTCCCCTGTCGGCCGAATTGCAACCCGGTCTACAGAGCCAGATCGGCTACCGACTGCGTCCGCTCAAACGCGGCCACTTCAGCTTCGAACACTGCGAAATCAACCTGCCGAGCCCCATGGGGCTGTGGTCCGACAAACGCCTGCTCACCCTGCTCGACCACACCCGCGTCTACCCCGACTTCGCCCGCCTCTACGGCGGCGAACTGCTGGCGGTGGACAACTGGCTCAGCCAGCTCGGCGTGCGCCAACGACAACGTCGCGGCCTGGGCCTGGAATTCCATCAACTGCGCGAATTCCGCGAAGGCGACAGCCTGCGCCAGATCGACTGGAAAGCCACCGCCCGCCAACGCACCCCCATCGCCCGCGAGTACCAGGACGAACGCGACCAACAGATCATCTTCATGCTCGATTGCGGCCGGCGGATGCGCAGCCAGGATGGCGAACTCGCGCATTTCGATCACGCACTCAACGCCTGCCTGTTGCTCAGCTACATCGCCCTGCGCCAGGGTGATGCCGTCGGCCTCAGCACCTTCGCCAGCGACCAACCGCACTACCTCGCCCCGGTCAAAGGCACGGGCCAGCTCAACGTGTTGCTCAACACCGTCTACGACCTCGACAGCACACAACGCCCCGCCGACTATCAGGCTGCCGCCACACAGCTACTGGCCCGACAAAAACGCCGGGCGCTGGTGGTACTGGTCACCAACCTGCGGGATGAAGACGACGAAGAACTGCTGACCGCCGTCAAACGCCTGAGCAAACTGCATCGGGTGTTGGTGGCGAGCCTGCGTGAAGACTTGCTCGACAATCTACGGCACACGCCCGTGCAAACTTTGCCGGAGGCGCTAACCTATTGCGGGACGGTGGACTATTTGAATGACCGGGCGCAGCTCCATGAGCGGTTGAAGGCTCATGGAGTGCTGGTGGTGGATGCTCGGCCCCAGGAGTTGGGCGCCGAGTTGGTGACGCGGTATTTGGGTTGGAAGAAGGCAGGAATTATGTAATAGCGATACGTTGAGGTGCTCGTTCCTTAATGATAAACAAGGTGAAAATGGCCCTCGGCACTACAGAATAGCCGCTGCTGATACAGCTCTCGGTGAATGAAAATCCGACTTACCAAATAGTTAGTAAGGAATAAATCATGGACGATAAACAGCTCATCGCCTCACTGCTAAACAAAATCAACCACAGCCAATTGGCTTTGAGCGCTGCGATAGACGAGCTCTCTATCTGGGCTGAGAAGCAAGGCGCCATCGCCGTCGCAGGTAACATAAGAGATGCGCTGGAAACAGTGGATCAAAACCAAGAGTTTATTTCTTTGGCCTTACTATCTATTTCAAGTGACTTCCAAGGAGAGTAGCTATTCAAGCTTTCTAAACCTTTTACCTAAAGCTAGGAGTGACGCCGTAGAAAGCGATGCTTTGCAGTGGCTAATGCTCATGGTCATGGTCAAAGCCTGCATTCACTCCGGTCCTACATGTGGCCGTACAACGGCTACATCATCAGGCGCTTCTGCCTACAACATGTGATGCCCTTGACTGACTTCGGGCGAACGCCAACCCGATTTAAGGTTCTCCTATCGCAATTCAACAGCGATCCATAAGGAGTTAACCCAATGTCAAAGGCTATACCTGTCCCATCCGAGCCTCCACGCTCGCCGCATGCCATTTTAAATCCAAAAAAACTTCATGCCGCCGCCCAAAAAGCTCTTAACCACTATCTCAATCAAACATTAAATCGTCCCTTGCTAACGAACGCACCACCGAGGAACGCTCCATGAAGATGTTTACCGTTGTCCCTGATGCCAAAACTGAAGCCCTGACCATCGAGACTTACGAAACCTTTTCCTCGGTCAGCATCCTGCTGCTCGACCTCGCTGAAAGCCTGGACGACAAGCAGCGGCATCTAGCGATGGCGATTTATCGGATGAGTGAGTTGGGGTTGATGCTGGTGGAGCGCTCGCTGGATAACGAGCAGGCAATCAAGGAGACGTAAGGCGCCAGATCAAAAGATCGCAGCCTCGTTGCACTCGACAGCTCCTACAGGATGTATGCGATATCCCAGTAGGAGCTGTCGAGTGCAACGAGGCTGCGATCTTTTGCTTGTCAGGCCGAAGCTGGCAACGACTGGAAGCTGAAATACTGCTTCAACGCCTGCATCAACTGCTCATACTCCGGCGGTGCCCGTTGCAGGCTGAACCCGGCGTCGTAGTGGTGCGGCGTGGTGTCTTCATGGCACCACAGGCAACACGCCGTCAGGTCGATGACCTGCTGGCAGCCGTTGCCTGCGGGGATTTTTAATCGCAGATCAAAGTCGGCGCCCACCATCATCGGCAACTGGCTGATAAGCATCAATCCGTCTGCGGACACGTTGCCCAGGAAGCCGATGGGTTTGTCGGTGACACTGTTGAACACTCTCAGAAAATACGGCAGTTGATGCCGCTCGATCCGGCGGTCGGTGAACATGCGCAAATGGCCCAGCAAGGCCCTTAAGCAGGGCCGCACTAATGCTTCGGAACGGGCCGGTTTTTTTCAAAGCCTGGCACGCTCTACCCGATCCCGGTGCGTCAGTTCATCAAACCGCTGACGCTTACTCCTGCCGATCACAGGTGTGACCTCGGTTTAGAGGCAAGGCTCTAAAACCGATCCATTGGACTATAGCTCACCGACGTCAGCAGGCCAGCCTCTGCATGATCTGCGTCATCAGAACTGGGACGGTCGAACGGTCGCCGCGCCGCGCGTCGGGTAATGACCCAGGCTCTGCAAGGTTTCCAGACGTGCACGGGCGCGGTAGGCGTATTCGCTTTGCGGGTACGACGCCATGATGAACTGATAGGTCTGCGCCGCATCGATGAACAGCTTCTGTCGTTCCAGGCACTGGCCGCGCATCATCGACACTTCCGGCCACACATAAGGCCGCGCGCGGCTGGAGCGTTCGACTTTCGACAGTTCGAGCATGACCTGCTCGCAATTGCCGCGATCGTATGCGCTGTAGGCGTTATTCAAATGGTGGTTCATCGACCAACGGGCGCACCCCGTCACACTGAGAACGCTGAGGGCAAGGGCGGCAATGGGCACGAATCGCATGGGGAATCTCCTGTCTTGAGCTCTGTATCGACCCGGTGCGTGAAATCTTCAGGAATGTTCGTTTCAATAAACAAGCGAATAACAAAGCTCTTCACAAAAAGTAGTGCAAACGAACAATGACTACACCCCGAGACCATAGTAGCCTCACTCAGCGCTTGAACTCAGGAGTCTTTGAATGTCCGTCCGTCGCACCAAAATCGTCGCTACCCTTGGCCCGGCCAGTAACTCGCCGGAAGTTCTCGAACAGCTGATTCTGGCTGGCCTGGACGTCGCCCGCCTGAACTTCTCCCACGGCACCCCCGACGAGCACAAGGCTCGCGCGAAGCTGGTGCGGGACCTCGCCGCCAAGCACGGGCGCTTCGTTGCCCTGCTGGGTGACCTGCAAGGCCCGAAAATCCGTATCGCCAAATTCGCCGGCAAGAAGATCGAGCTGAAGATCGGTGATCAATTCACCTTCTCCACCAGCCATCCTCTGACCGAAGGCAACCAGCAAGTGGTCGGCATCGACTACCCGGACCTGGTCAAGGACTGCGGCGTGGGCGACGAGCTGCTGCTCGACGACGGCCGCGTGGTGATGCGCGTCGATACCGCCACTGCCACCGAACTGAACTGCACCGTACTGATCGGCGGCCCGCTGTCCGACCACAAAGGCATCAACCGTCGCGGCGGTGGCCTGACGGCTCCAGCCCTGACCGAGAAAGACAAGGCCGACATCAAGCTCGCCGCCGAGATGGAAGTCGACTACCTCGCCGTGTCTTTCCCGCGTGACGCCGCCGACATGGAATACGCCCGTCAACTGCGCGACGAGGCCGGCGGTACTGCCTGGCTGGTGGCGAAGATCGAACGCGCCGAAGCCGTGGCCGACGATGAAACCCTCGACGCGCTGATCCAGGCGTCCGACGCGGTCATGGTGGCCCGTGGTGATTTGGGTGTGGAAATCGGCGACGCCGAGCTGGTGGGCATTCAGAAGAAAATCATTCTGCACGCACGCCGCCACAACAAGGCTGTGATCGTTGCGACCCAGATGATGGAGTCGATGATCCAGAACCCGATGCCGACTCGCGCTGAAGTGTCCGACGTGGCCAACGCCGTGCTCGACTACACCGACGCCGTAATGCTGTCGGCGGAAAGTGCTGCCGGTCTGTATCCGCTGGAAGCTGTGCAGGCGATGGCGCGCATCTGCGTCGGCGCTGAAAAGCACCCGACCAGCAAGACCTCCAGCCACCGCATCGGCAAGGTCTTCGAAAGCTGCGACCAGAGCATCGCGCTGGCGGCCATGTACACCGCCAACCACTTCCCGGGCGTGAAGGCGATCATCGCCTTGACCGAAAGTGGCTACACGCCGTTGATCATGTCGCGCATCCGTTCTTCGGTGCCGATCTACGCCTTCTCCCCGCACCGCGAAACCCAGGCCCGCGCGGCCATGTTCCGTGGCGTCTACACCGTACCGTTCGACCCGGCTTCCTTGCCGCCTGAGCAAGTCAGCCAGGCCGCGGTGGACGAGTTGCTCAAACGCGGCGTAGTCCAGCAAGGCGACTGGGTCATCCTGACCAAGGGCGACAGCTACCACACCATCGGCGGCACCAACGGGATGAAAATCCTGCACGTTGGCGACCCGATGGTCTGATTGACCGGTTGCTGAAATAGAAAAGCCCCGCCATGTGAATGGCGGGGCTTTTTGGTTTCTGATCCGGAAGATGATCGTTCCCACGCTCTGCGTGGGAATGCCTCTACGGACGCTCCGCGTTCGGCTTTTGGGACGCAGAGCGTCCCGGGCTGCATTCCCACGCAGAGCGTGGGAACGATCGGTGTCAGTGCCGGTTGATAAAGGCCGACAACGCCGCCATCGCTTCCGGCGAGCGCAACCGCTGTGTGAATAACGCGCCCTCTTCTTCTATCACTTTGCGCAACAATTCCCGGTCCGGCGCTTTCATCAATTGCTTGCTGACGCGCACCGCTTCCGGTGGCAACGACTCAAAGCGCAACGCCATTTCCCGCGCCTTGGCCAATGCCGCTTCGCCACTGCCCAGCGCCTCGGTGGCAATGCCCCACTGCGCGGCTTGTTCACCACTGAAACCTTCTCCCAGCAGCAACAGCTCTGCCGCTTTGGCATGGCCGAGCATTCGAGGCAGGATCAGGCTGGAGCCGAACTCCGGGCATAAGCCGAGATTGACGAACGGCATACGCAACCGCGCATCACGACTGACATACACCAGATCGCAATGCAGCAGCATGGTCGTGCCGATCCCTACTGCCGCGCCCGCCACGGCAGCGATCACCGGTTTGCGGCATTCCAGCAAATTGAGCATGAAGTGGAACACTGGGCTGTCGAGGTTGCCCGGCGGCTGCTGGATGAAGTCGGCGATGTCGTTGCCGGCGGTGAAGCACTCGGCGCTGCCGGTGATCAGCACGGCGTTGATTTCAGGGTCGGCATCGGCCTGTTTGAGCGCCTCGGCCAAGTGGCTGTACATGGCGCGGGTCAGGGCGTTTTTCTTTTCGGGACGATTCAGGCGCAGGGTCAGCAGACCGCGTTCGCGTTCAACTTCAATGGCATTGGGCATGGCGAGTCTCGCGTCGTTAAACGATCAGCGCTCAACCACGGGGAACAAAGACATCCGCCAGCAGTTGGTTGCGCGGCAATCCGGCCAGGTACAAACGCCGGGCAAAGGCATCAACGCTGTCGGGGGCTCCGCAGACTAAGGCCAGGGTTTGCCGGGAAACAAGCCGCAGTTGCGCCAATGCCTGCGGCAACCCGGCCGGAGTCCATAACTCGACACTGAGGTTGGGACGCCCATCGGCCATGGCTTGCAGGGGTTTGGCGAGGTAATGCTCGCTCGCCTCATGGGCCAGGTGAATGACGCGTATAGCGCCTTGGTGATCCTGACGCAGCGCTTCGCGCAACACGCCGAATAATGGCGCTAACCCCGTGCCGGCGGCCAGCAGCCACAGGGGCCGGGTGTGCCAGTCCGGGTCATAGTGCAACGCCCCGCCGCGCAGTTCGCCTAGGCGGATCGGATCGCCGATTTTCAGCTGGCGGGCCGCATCGCTGAACGCTCCCGGCTGACGACAATCGAGGTGAAACTCCAGAAAACGGTCATCTTCCGGCAGACTGGCCAGGGAATAGGGCCTGGCCACGTTGCCCGCCCACAACACCAGATGCTGCCCGGCGCTGTAGCGCAACGGACGCTCGGGTATCAGGCGTAAACGCAACACACTGGCGCTCAACCAATCGACCGCAACGACCTTGGCCGGACGACCGTCCACCTGCGGATCAAACGTGTGCACCTGCAGGTCTTCGACCACCTGGCACTGACACGCCAGACGCCAGCCCTGCTGACGTTGCTCGGCGCTCAAGGCATCGGGGCGGTTGTCGCCGGGCGTTCCTTGAACGCATTGCACCAGGCAAGCATGGCAACTGCCGGCGCGACAGCTGTAGGGCACGGCCGCGCCGTTTTGATTCAGGGCATCGAGCAGGTTGCTGCCCGGCGCCACCGACCAATGACGCTCGCCGACACGCAACTCAGGCATCGACGTTCTCCCACGCCGCCGCGCAACGATTACGGCCGTCGCGCTTGGCCCGGTAAAGCGCCTGATCGGCTCGCTGCAACGCGTCGTCCAGATCATCACCGAGCTCCAGCAGCGTCATGCCTGCGGACAAACTGAGGTTGCCCACTTTCAGACCGATCAACTCGACGTCGGTGAAGGCGATGCGCAGTCGTTCACAGCAGGAGGTCAGCCGCTCGGGATTGCAGTCGGGCAGCAGCACCACAAACTCTTCGCCACCATAACGGGCCAGCACATCGCCTTCACGCAGGCAGGCACTGGCCACCGCCGCAAAGGCTTGCAGCACCTGATCACCCGCGGCGTGGCCATGAATGTCGTTGATGCGCTTGAAGTGGTCGAGGTCGATCAAGGCCAGGCCGTGCACAACACCGGCGTCCATGGCGTTCAATTCGCGAGAGGCCAGGCGCAGAAAATGGCGGCGATTGAACAGCCCGGTCAGTTCGTCGGTGGCGACCAGATCTTCGAGCTGGCGCATCATCCCGCGCAGGGTGTCCTGGTGCGCCTGCAAGGCAAATCGACGTTGACGCATACGCTGGCGCGAAGCCTGGACGTAACGGGCATACAGCTCCAGCCACACCAGCACGATGAACAGCACGCATACCTGAAGCGCGGCCAGTGCAGGATCGGTCAACTGGAAGTGGTAACCCTCCCACAGCGTGATTGCGCTGAAACTGAAAAACACCAGCAACGTGCAGCGCAAAAAGGCCCGGCGCGAAAGATGAAACAGGCCGAACAACAGGATCAGCACGTAGAACACCAGAAAGGAACCGCGGGCTTCATCCAGATTGGCGATCAGCCATGTCTGCCACCCCAGGCCCATCAACACTTGCACTTCCGTCAGGCTCGGATCGGCGCACTTAAGGTTACAGCCGCTATAAAACATCGCGAACAACGCGGCTTGGCTGATGACCACCAGCGCACTGCCGACGGCCACGCTGGTCAACGGTTGATCGTAATGTCCGGTAAAAAAAGCCAGCCACAGCAATACCAGAGCCAGGGCGTAGGTGCCGGCTGCGAGGGCAAAGCGTTTGAGCAGAAGCCGTTGGATGGCGTTATGGGTCAATCGTTGACTCACCGTGCGAAAGGAGGCTGATCGAGTGTCCTACTCTACAGACCGAATGCCACTTTAGTGGGGTGTCTGACAAATGACCATCCAATTTTCGGGGCAAAAAACTGGCGTCAGAACCATGACTGACTCCCCCCGCAAACGTTGCGCAGAACTGTGCAGGAGCTGTCGAGTGAAACGAGGCTGCGATCTTTTGATTTGCTTTTAAAAAACAAGATCAAAAGATCGCAGCCTCGTTTCACTCGACAGCTCCTACAGGGAATCGGGTTCACGCGTATGCGACCAACGATTGACCGTTGGCGCGTGTACCCGCCGGCGAGGCGCGTTATACTGCCGCGCCTTTTTAGCGTCGCGCCAGCATGCCCGGCGTGCCTTGAAAGGTGCTTGCAACCGACCGATGCACCCAAGCTGCAAGCACCTTATTGAATGTTCCCGTCTTTTAGAGGAGCGCGACTCATGACCGTGATCAAGCAAGACGACCTGATACAGAGCGTTGCCGACGCCCTGCAGTTCATTTCCTACTACCACCCCGTTGACTTCATCCAGGCGATGCACGAGGCCTACCTGCGCGAAGAATCGCCGGCAGCCCGCGACTCCATCGCGCAAATCCTGATCAACTCGCGGATGTGCGCCACTGGCCACCGCCCGATCTGCCAGGACACCGGCATCGTCACCGTCTTCGTTCGCGTGGGCATGGACGTACGTTGGGATGGCGCCACCATGGGCCTGGACGACATGATCAACGAAGGCGTGCGCCGGGCTTACAACCTGCCGGAAAACGTCCTGCGTGCCTCGATCCTCGCCGACCCGGCGGGCGCTCGTAAAAACACCAAGGACAACACCCCGGCCGTTATCCACTACTCCATCGTTCCGGGTAACACCGTGGAAGTGGACGTGGCAGCCAAGGGCGGCGGCTCCGAGAACAAGTCGAAGATGGCCATGCTCAACCCGTCCGACTCGATCGTCGACTGGGTGCTGAAAACCGTTCCGACCATGGGTGCCGGCTGGTGCCCACCGGGCATGCTCGGCATCGGCATCGGCGGCACCGCCGAGAAAGCCGCCGTGATGGCCAAGGAAGTGTTGATGGAATCCATCGACATTCACGAGCTCAAGGCACGCGGCCCACAGAACCGTATCGAAGAGATGCGCCTGGAGCTGTTCGAGAAGGTCAACCAACTGGGCATCGGCGCCCAGGGCCTGGGTGGGCTGACCACCGTGCTCGATGTGAAGATCATGGATTACCCGACCCACGCCGCTTCGTTGCCGGTGTGCATGATCCCCAACTGCGCCGCCACCCGTCACGCGCACTTCGTGCTCGACGGTTCAGGCCCGGCCTCGCTGGAAGCGCCACCGCTGGACGCCTACCCGGAAATCGTCTGGGAAGCCGGCCCATCGGCCCGTCGCGTCAACCTCGACACCCTGACGCCTGAAGAAGTACAGAGCTGGAAGCCGGGCGAAACCGTCCTGCTCAACGGCAAGATGCTCACCGGTCGCGACGCCGCGCACAAGCGCATGGTCGAGATGCTGAACAAGGGTGAAACCTTGCCGGTTGACCTGAAAGGTCGCTTCATCTACTACGTCGGCCCGGTTGATCCGGTGCGCGAAGAAGTGGTGGGCCCTGCCGGTCCGACCACCGCAACGCGGATGGACAAGTTCACCCGTCAGATCCTCGAGCAAACCGGCCTGTTGGGCATGATCGGCAAATCCGAGCGCGGCCCGACCGCAATCGAAGCGATCAAG
Organism: Pseudomonas sp. DR48; assembly: GCF_019823085.1. Classification (NCBI taxonomy): domain Bacteria; kingdom Pseudomonadati; phylum Pseudomonadota; class Gammaproteobacteria; order Pseudomonadales; family Pseudomonadaceae; genus Pseudomonas; species Pseudomonas sp. DR48. The sequence goes on from NZ_CP081946.1 coordinate 462,840, forward strand.
GACCACAAAGCCGTTTACCTGATGGCAGTCGGCGGCGCGGCTTACCTGGTAGCGCAAGCGATCAAGAAATCCCGCGTGGTGGCATTCGCCGAACTGGGCATGGAAGCGATCTACGAGTTCGAGGTCAAAGACATGCCGGTGACCGTTGCAGTGGATAGCAAAGGCGAATCGGTACACATCACCGGTCCTGCCATCTGGCAGAAAAAGATCAGTGAAAGCCTGGCGGTTGAAGTGCAGTAAGCGCATCAGCTGACACAAAAAGGCCGGGCGTCTCAATGACGACCCGGCCTTTTTTTCGCGAGCGATGAGTGCCAATGGTATTAAAAGCCTTCCGCTTAATTACATTTGATCTAAAAAACCTTCCCGACCTGTCAGATCTGACAGGTTACTCAGGATGCCCATCTTGTTAGCGTCTGATCCATCCAGCGAAACCGTTTGCCGGGCGAGCGCCAAACCGAAAACAGGATCAGCCCCATGGAAGACCGAGCATCCCTGAGTATCATTGAACCCTCCATTGCAAAGAGCCCATCGATCGCCTCCATTGGTAGCAGCATGGGAAAGGTGGGGTGGACGGGAGCTGCTTCATTTGCGTTGCATCTGCCAAGTTCGCCCGGCCGTGGCTTTGATTCTCAGCTCACATTGAGCTACAGCAGCCAGTCGGGTAACGGAGCGTTCGGCATCGGTTGGCATTTAAACCTCAGCGCCATTACCCGCCAGACCGATAAAGGCGTGCCGCGCTATACCGACAAAGATGTGTTCCTCAGCCCCAAAGGCGAGGAACTGATGGTCGAGCTCGACGGTGAAGGCAAGATCGTATCCAGAGACGAGTCCGAATACCGAGGACTGTCCATCGGTCCGCACAAGGTTGTACGGTACTTCCCTCGGATAGAAACCACGTTCGATCTGATCGAATTCTGGCGCTCCGACCTCACCCCCGAAGGCTTCTGGCTGGTGCACGGGGCCGATGGCAGCCTGCACCTCTTTGGCAAGGTTGAGACCGCTCGCAAGGCTGACCCGCAAGATCCGAACCGAGTGGTCGCCTGGCTGTTGCAAGAAAGCATGAACGCCCACGGTGAGCACATCTGCTGCGAGTACAAACAAGAGAATCCGACCGAGATTCCTGATCCGCATGACTACCGGGCCCAGCGGTATTTGCACCGTGTGCTCTATGGCAACTTCGCGGCGTACGAATACTTGTACGGCTGGGGTACATCGCAAACGCCGACGCCTGAATGGCACTTCCATCTGTTATTCGATTACGGCGAACGCACGCTGGACCTTACTGAAAAACCTGTCTATGACGGCGCAACGCTCAAGCCTTGGTTAATCCGTAACGACCGATTTTCAACTTACAGCCAAGGCTTTGAAGTGAGCACTCGGCGCCTGTGCCGACAAGTGCTGATGTTTCACAAGTTTCCGGAACTGGGTAACGAACCTGTGCTGGTCCGCCGACTGTTGCTGGAGTACTCGTACAACTCCGAGCCCTGGTCCTATAGCCAAATCACAGCGGCGCATTATCAGGAGTTTGACGCCAGCGGCGTCGTGGAGAATATGCCCCCGGTGGAGTTCGACTATTCGGCTTTCGAACTCAATACCCAGCCGCAACCCTTCTTCCCGTTCGACACCATGCCGAGCATCGAAGACGGGCAGTTCTATCAATGCGTCGACTTGTTCAGCGAGGGACTGCCGGGTTTCCTGTGCCGCCATGACCAGTGCTGGTACTACCGGGAACCGTGGCGTGACAAGACCGGTGGTGATCGCATCACCTATGGCCCGTGGAAAGCGCTGAGCGAAATCCCGGTGGCAGACCGGAACAAGCAAGCGCATCAAGCCCTGATGGACCTGACCGGCACCGGTCGTCTGGACTGGGTCATTGCCCAGCCCGGCATGTGCGGATTCTATACGCTGAACCCCGATCGGAACTGGTCAGGGTTCATTTCTTTCAGTGCGTTCCCCCTGGAGTTTTTCAACGTCCTTTCACAGATGGGCGATTTAGCGGGTGATGGCCTCAGCTCTCTGGCCCTGATCGGCCCCCACTCCGTGCGCCTGTACGCCAACCAGCGCAACGGCTTTGGCAAAGGTGAAGATGTCGCTCATGAGCCGGCTGATGACCCTCTGCCATTAATCAGCAACTCACTCAGCGAATTGGTGTTCCTGGGCAACCTGAATGGCAGCGACACGACGGGGTTGTGCCGCATTCGCCACGACGAAATCAAATGCTGGCCGAACCTGGGTCATGGAAAATTCGGTAAAGGTTTTGTCATCAGCGGCCCGACCTTCGAGTACGCGACTTTCGACGCGGCCCGGGTGCGCATCGCCGACCTGGACGGCTCTGGCGCCCCGGCGCTGATCTATCTGAATTCGAATGACTTCCATATTTACCTCAACCAGGGCGGCAACCAGTTTGCGAAAGATCCGATTATTGTCCCTTGGCCCGAGGGCCTGCGTTACGACAACCTGTGCCAAGTCACCTTCGCCGACCTGCAAGGACTGGGCTGCGCCAGCCTGATCCTGACCATCACACACATGACACCGCAGCATTGGCGCTACGATTTTGTCAGCGCCAAGCCGTACTTGATGATCGCCAGCAATAACAACATGGGATGCGACACGAAGGTGGTGTATCGCAGTTCCGCACAGGAATGGCTGGACGAAAAACCCGTGACCAACCCCGCGTGCTACCTGCCCTTTCCCATTCAGGTCGTGAAGCATCAAAGCCAGCACGACGAAATTACCGGCAATCATCTGAACCAGTTTTTCCAGTACTTCAAGGCGTATTACGACAGTGAGGACCGAGAGTTCCGCGGGTTCGGCCGGCTGGACCAGATCGACAGCGAGACGGGCTCGGGCGACGACGAATTCTTCACCGATGCGGTGTTGGTCCGCACTTGGATTCATACCGGTGAGCAAATCGACATACCTGCCGAAGGTTACTTCGACCTGGATGCCGGGGCGCAAAAGTTGGGTGACACGCTGTTTTGTCGATACCACCTGAGCGACAAATGCGAAGAGCTGATCAACCCGGCCGATAAGATGACTGAGCACGCCATCGCCCGTGCACTCGCAGGCAATGTGCTGAGAACTGAAACGTACGCGGCAGGTGACTCACTCCATACACTTCCCTTCCGGGTAGAACAGTCACGCTACATCGTTCGCGAAGTGCGTGAGCGTGGCGAACACTATCTCGAGGAGGTGTTGCTGGTGTCGTTGCTGGAAGCCATCACGGACAACTATGAACGCTACATCGACGACCCGCTGTGCCGCCATGTCATCAACTTGAATCGGGACGAGTTCGGGCTGACGACTCACAGCATTACAGTCAGTTATGCCCGGCGCCTGACGGAGGCTGACAAGTCACCGTTTATTGATTCCGATGAACATAAATGGTGGTTGGACGCCCATGATCTCGTTCAGCAGTGCTACTACCTGAGCGAAACCCGCTACGAATTCATTCACCTGATCGCGCTGCAAGGCTGGCGGCTCGGCCTGCCCTATCTGCAACGCGGTAATGCTCTGGTATTGCCCAAAAAGCCAGCCGCGGGTGGCCTTGATCCCACCGAGATTTCATATGAACGGTTTCTCGTCCTGTTCAAATCAACCGAATGGGCAGCAGTGCGGGAGCTGACCTCGCAATCGGTGCAACGCTACCTCAAAACGGACGACCGCACAGTGATTACGGGCCGCGATGCCGATTTAGAAGCGTTGGCCGCTGGTCTGGAACTTGCTCAGTTGCACAAGGAGGCCCTGGAGGTCTATGGCAACGTAACGCCTCCAATCGATATCCGGGCAGAACTGGAGAAGATTGGTTATCTGTGCATGAAGCTGCATCTGAGCACGGACAAAGAGGCCGACGACGAAGAGGATCAACAGAGGAATCTGTGGTCCGCCCTCTACAACATTGCCGAGTACGCAGACCTCGATCGCTTCTACAAGGTCATCAAATACAACGAAACCCTGAGCCATGGTGTCACCGAAGCAACCTACGACGATTACTGTCTGGCGACCCTCAGCGTCAAGCAACCCGATGGCTGCACCACCCGCATCGAGCCCGACTACCGCTCCCTGCAACCCAAGCGCATTTTCGATGCCAACGAGAACATTGAAGAGGCCCTTAACGGACCGTCAGGTGTGCACACCGTCACTTATCACGGAATAGAAAACGGTGTTCTCGCCGGCTTCCTGCCCATCGACAATTACAAGCGTCCGCAAGATACCAGCCCCACCACGGCTATCGAACAATCCGAGGAAGCACTGCAAGACGCGGCCAGCACCTTTCGCAAGGACCAGTTCAGCTGGATGGGGCTGCTCTCCGACTCCGTGTGGATGAACGATTGGATCACCCAAGGCTACGTGTTGCCCAGTCAGCACATACGCGCCAGCGCCCGTCTGCGTCTGGCCCGGCTCAAGCTCAGGACGGACGCAGAGCAGGCCTTGTTGGATCTACTCGCCAGTGTGCCGCGCATTCCGATGCACAGCGTTGCCCTTAGCGCTGATCGTTACTACTACGATATAGAAGAACCGCACCAGATCTACATCATCCTGAAAATCTTCGATGGCTTCGGCCGTATCCTGCAAACACAACAATTGGTCGGGCCTGGCGATGCCTATGTCGTGGAAAACGGCAAACTGGTGATCGAAGACGGCGAGCCAAAAGTTGCGCACGCCGAACGGCGCTGGCGCATCAGCGAACGCGTGGAATACAACAACAAGGGACTACCCGTACGAACCTATCGCGCCTATTTCGCCAACGCTTACGGCTACATCAATGACGATTGCTTCAAGGTGTTCGGCCATCACGATAAAAGTTTCTATGACGCGCTGGGCCGCCTTATCAAGATCATCAACGCCAAAGGGGATATCGCGCTGGAAAAAATCCATCCCTGGTTCAGAATCAAGCTGGATTTCAATGACACCTGCGTCGCGCCGGACACAAAAGGATTCACGGCGGACAAGCAATCATGAGCACAGCCCACTGTAATACACCGTCGGTAACATCTCATGACGCCCGTGGCCTGCCAGTGCGGCAGATTGCGTACCTGCGCTCTGAGGCAGGCGTGTTGCCCCTCATTACCCGGCTACGCCATGACGTTATCGGGCGGCCGGTGGAGCAACGGGACCCGCGACTGGCCGCTGCCCTCAAACCCAACCTGGCCACGGTTTACGGCCTGACCGGACAATCGGTCAAGGTCGCCAGCGTCGATGCCGGTGTGCGGACAATCCTGGTGGGGCCGGCCGGTGAAATCCGCCAACGCTGGGACGGACGGGGTAGCCATTGGCGCACCACTTACGACAACCAGTTGCGCGTGCTCACGCTTGAACAGGACGATCAACCGGACGTCGAGACCTTTACCTACGCCACTGCGCTGGCTGATCCTGCCCATAACTTGCGTGGCCAATTGATCAAGCAAGTCGACCCCTCAGGCGAATTCGAGATCAAGAGTGTCAGCCTGCACGGTCAACCGCTGCTCGACACTCGAACGATCACCGAGGCTGGCAAGTTCACCAGCAGCCGAACCTACAGCCCACGCGGAGCAGTGCTGACCCACACCGACGCCGGCGGCCATCAGCAACGAATGCGCTACGACAGCGCCGGGCAGCTGCAACAGGTTCAACTGCGGCTCGATCCCACGGCGCAATGGACGCCGGTTCTTGAGGACGCCCGGTACAACGCCGCCGGCCAGATCATCGAACAGCTTGCCGGCAACAAGATGCTCAGCACCTGGGCTTACGACGATGCTAATGGTCGCCTCACTGCCTTGGTTGCCGGGGTCCCCGGGCAAGACCCGCTCCAGCATTTCAAGTATCAGTACGATGGGGTCGGCAACGTGTTGCGCATCGACGATCTCACGTTTAAACCGGTGTTCTTCAAAAACCAGCTCATTGATGGCCACCGCGAGTTCGAATACAACTCGCTGTACCAGATGACCAGCGCTACCGGTCATGATGCCGCCCCAAGCTCTGACTTGCCTGGTCGTCCCTTGCCAAGCGACCCGAAAAACCACCTCAATTACAAACAGATTTACGTCTATGACAATGGCGGCAACCTGATCAGGATGACCCATGAACGCGAGGTGGGCGGCTACACCCACCATATGTTCATTGACCCGAACAGTAACCGTGGTGTGCGCTGGAAAGAAGGTGATCCTGTCCCTGATTTCGACACCTTGTTCGACCCCCACGGCAATCTCCTGGCCTCGGCCCCGGGAAGGCCCCTGCAGTGGAACAGCTACGACCAACTTGCGTGCGCGACGCTGGTTGAACGCGACAACGGCCCCAACGATGAAGAAGTCTCTCACTATAGCCAAGGCGCACGGGTGTTCAAACGTCATGAGTGGCAAGCCTCGACCCTCACCCATTTTCATCAGGTGATCTTTTTGCCGGGGTTGGAAATCCGCACCCGCGACAACGGCGAGAAACTGCACGTTATCACCTTGCCGGGTGGACGAGGCAGCGTGCGTTGCCTGCATTGGGTCATCGAAAAACCCGACGGCATCGAGCAGAATCAACTGCGCTACAGCGTCGACGATCACTTGGGCTCCAGTGCCATGGAGCTAGATCAAAACGCCAGATTGATCAGCTACGAAGGTTATTACCCGTTCGGCGGTACGGCTTGGCTGACGGCGGTTTTCTTGCTGGAGGTCAGCTACAAGACCTGCCGTTATTCGGGCAAGGAAATGGATGAATGCGGGCTCTACTACTACGGCAGTCGTTACTACGCGCCGTGGCTGTGGTGTTGGGTGAGTCCAGATCCGGCCGGGGCTGTGGACGGGCTGAACCTCTATGCGTTTGTGGGGAATAACCCGTTGCGTTATGTGGACGGAAACGGTGAGGAGAAAGCTGAAAATGTCATCCTTAACTATTCAAGTTTCATTTCAACCCTCGAAGGTCATGCCGATCACACGTTCGGGCAAGTCGCTAACATCCTTCATAAATCCAACGTTGCAACCTCGTTGGCGAGGAACCTGTTGTCCGAATCAATGAAGGCGGGTATCGGATTTGCCGGTGGTTATTTCGCCGGCGAGAACCTGGCGGAGCTGCTGCCTCAGCACCAAGCGGTTGGCAGCCTCAACGCCCAGGAAGTCGTACCTTATTCCACGGGGCTTACCGTCGGTAATTTCGGAGGCGAAGCGGCGGGCAAGACTTCATCCGTTGCGCCGGTTTCAGGATTCAATGGTCCTCTGATACCACAGACATCCACCATGTCCATCAAGGCAATTGACCAGGAATTGGGGCTGGACACATCGTCTGCCCTGTCTGACTGGCTAGGCACTGGCATCAACGTGTTCTTCAACAACTTTGTCGGCTCGGTGGTTCCCGGGGTAGGCGCCTTCCTGGCAATGGGATCAAGGGTTCAGGAAGCCGAGGACGTCAAAAATGGATTGGATCCGGTCAAGATCAAAAAAATCCAGAGCATGCTGGATGAGTGGGAGTCAGTCGAAAATGAACGGTTTACCTACGCCTTGGCAGCCTTCAAGTCACTTGGCGTCGACACCTTCAACCCGGCGGAAATGCTTCCAAACATTAACAGCACGACACCTCAACACATGCTTGAACCGATTCAACTAAGCACATTGACGAGACAACATGAAAGGACGCAGGACTTGATCCGTCGAAGCAAAATCGGCATGGAGCAGTACAAGTCGCAGAGCACCACAGATAACCAATTCTTGAGGAAACAGGCACGCACTGCCAAACGCCATCCTGCACATGTGTGAGAGGCGAGCACCATCGAAACGTCCGCCGACTCATCGCTCAATAAGTCATGCTCGAGCATGACTTCAAGGTCACACCAACGGGATCAGGCAAGACAGAAAGCAGGCCGCAAAAGCCTTCAATACCGCGTCGAAAAAAGACTCGCCTGACGGTCTGTGATTCGACGTCCCCTGAATGATCGGGGCGACGCCATGGTATGGTGCGCGCCCCTATGGCTGATTGTTTCAGACACCATGCATGCTCGCTCGCGCACGTTACGCCTGACGCTGTACACCTTGCTGATCGTCGCCGGAGCTGTACTGGCAGCCGGTTTTGCCGTGCGTCACGCCGAACGCCAGGCGCTGGTCGAGGACGCGGCCCGCGCCAACCAGCAATTGGCCTTGTACGCCAATTCTCTGCACACACTGATCGACCGTTACCGCGCCCTGCCCGCCGTGCTGGCGCTGGACCCGGAGTTGCGCGGCGCCCTCAATGGCCCGGTATCGGCTGAGCAACAGGCCGCATTGAACCTCAAACTGGAAAAAATCAACGGCGCTGCGCAATCCTCGACCCTGGAATTGCTCGACCGTAACGGTCTCGCCGTGGCCGCCAGCAATTGGCGTTTGCCCAGCAGTTACGTCGGCCACAACTATGGTTTTCGCCCTTACTTCAGCCAGACCCGCACCCAGGGCACCGGGCGTTTTTATGCGGTTGGCGTGACCAGTGGGATTCCGGGGTATTTCCTGTCCAGCGCGGTGACCAGCGACAGCGGCGAGTTCCTCGGCGCGATGGTGGTGAAGCTCGAGTTTCCGGAACTGGAACGCGAGTGGCGTCAGGGCAGCGACACGCTGCTGGTCAGCGATGCACGCGGCATCATTTTCATTGCCAATCAGCCGGGCTGGCGCTATCGCCTGTTGAAACCGCTGAGCGACAGCGATCACACCGAGCTGAAGGTCACCCGACAATACGACAAACAACCGCTGACACCGCTGGACCATCAAGCGCTGCAGCACTTTGACGACAACAGCAATCTGTCGCGCGTCGTCGGGCCTGACGGTACGGCGGATTACCTCTGGGAATCGTTGCCGCTGGCCACTGAAGGCTGGACTTTGCACCTGTTGCGTCGCCCGCAAGTCGCGTTCGAAGACAGCCGCAACGCCGCGCTCGCCGCCGCCGGGTTGTGGCTGGCGCTGGTGTTTTTGTTGCTGTTCCTCAACCAGCGCTGGCGCTTGGCAAAAATGCGCCAGCGCAGCCGCGAAGAACTCGAACAGTTGGTAGAAGAACGCACCCGTGACCTGCGCACCGCGCAGGACGGTCTGGTGCAATCGGCCAAACTCGCGGCCCTCGGCCAGATGTCGGCCGCCCTCGCCCACGAAATCAATCAGCCGCTGACCGCCCAGCGCATGCAGCTTGCGACGCTGAGGCTGCTGCTCGATCACGGTCGGGTCGACGATGCCTACAAGGCTCTGAAACCGGTGGATGACATGCTGACGCGCATGGCCGCCCTCACCGGCCACCTGAAAACCTTCGCCCGCAAAAGCCCCAGCGGCCTGCGCGAGCGGCTCGATCTGGCGGCGGTGGTGGACCAATCGCTGCAATTGCTCGACGCCCGTTTGCGTGACGAGCAGGTCAGTACCGTGCTGCACCTGACACGCCCGGCGTGGGTGCGCGGTGATGCGATTCGGCTGGAGCAGGTGCTGATCAACCTGCTGCGCAATGCCCTGGACGCCATGCGGGACAAACCCTGCAAGCGCCTGGAAATCCGCATCGAGGCCGACGAACAACTCTGGCGCCTGAGCGTCAGCGACAACGGTGGCGGTATCGCCGAAGAACACCTGGCGAATGTGTTCGATCCGTTCTTCACCACCAAACCGGTGGGCGATGGCCTGGGCCTTGGCTTGGCGGTATCGTTTGCCATCGTTCACGAATCGGGCGGACGCCTGAGCGCCGACAATCATGCAAACGGCGCGGTGTTCACCCTGACCTTGCCCATCGACCTGGAGGTTCACAGCCCATGCTGAACTCAGTGATGGTGGTCGACGACGAGAGCAGTATTCGCAGCGCCGTCGAACAATGGCTGAGCCTGTCGGGCTTCGAGGTGCAGTTGTTCAGCCGCGCGGATGAGTGCCTGGCGAATTTACCCGGCCACTTCCCCGGCGTGATCCTCAGCGACGTGCGCATGCCCGGCATGACAGGCCTTGAGTTGCTGGCCGAAGTTCAGCGTCGCGATGCCGACTTGCCGGTGATTCTGCTGACCGGTCACGGCGATGTGCCGATGGCGGTCGAAGCGATGCGCGATGGCGCCTATGACTTCCTCGAGAAACCCTTCAGCCCGGAAACCTTGCTCAGCAGTTTGCGCAGAGCGCTGGACAAGCGCCGGCTGGTGCTGGAAAACCGCGCCTTGCATGAGCTGGCAGACAACCGCGCCAAGCTCGACGCAACGCTGCTGGGCGTGTCCCGCGGTTTGCAGACGTTGCGCCGGCAGGTGCTGGATCTGGCGGCGCTGCCGGTCAACGTGTTGATCCGTGGTGAAACCGGCAGCGGCAAAGAGCTGGTCGCCCGCTGCCTGCACGACTTCGGGCCACGGGCGGACAAGCCGTTTGTGGCGCTCAATTGCGCGGCGATTCCCGAGCAGTTGTTCGAGGCTGAATTGTTTGGCCATGAAAGCGGCGCGTTCACCGGCGCTGCGGGCAAACGCATCGGCAAGCTTGAATACGCCGATGGCGGCACGCTGTTTCTCGATGAAATCGAAAGCATGCCGCTGGCCCAGCAGGTGAAACTGCTGCGGGTGCTGCAAGAGCAGAAGCTTGAGCGACTGGGCTCGAACCAGAGCATTCGTGTGGACTTGCGGATCATCGCGGCCACCAAACCTGATCTGCTGGATGAGGCGCGGGCCGGGCGTTTTCGTGAAGATCTGGCCTATCGACTGAATGTCGCCGAATTGCGGCTGCCGCCGTTGCGCGAGCGTCGCGAAGACATTCCGTTGCTGTTCGAAAACTTTGCGCAGAATGCCGCCGAGCGTCTGGGACGGACTTTTCCACCGTTGAGCGGGCCGCAGCTGAGCCATCTGTTGAGTCATGACTGGCCGGGCAATGTGCGCGAACTGGCGAACGTTGCCGAGCGCCAGGTGCTGGGGCTGGGTGAGCCGGAACCGATGGGCATCGATCCCGGGCAGTCACTGGCGGCGCAGGCGGAAGCGTTCGAAGCGCACTGCCTGCGCGCGGCGTTGACCCGGCACAAGGGTGATGTGAAAGCAGTGCTTGAAGAACTGCAACTGCCGCGCCGGACCTTCAATGAAAAGATGCAGCGGCATGGCCTGACCCGCGAGATGTTCTTGTAGTGCCTGAACGGGCCTCTTCGCGGGCAAGCCCGCTCCCACAGGGACCGAGTTGAACACAGATTATGTTTACGACACCGACCACTGTGGGAGCGGGCTTGCCCGCGAAGAGGCCAGCGCAGGCAACGCAACCCACAAGCCAGATAAGCAGTTTTCCGCTCACGCGCCATCATCAATAAGCGGATTTCCGCTCATTCAAACTTCAAAACCCCTCTAGCCCGGCCCTCCTCTCTTTGGCACAGCTCCTGCTATAGCCCGAGCAGGCTGCGTTTCAACGCGCTCCACAAAAACAATTAAATGAAGGATCCTTCAATGGATAACTCCAACGCCCTGCCCCTTGGGTCGGCTGCCGCGCCCGCCAAAGCAAGAACCACTGCCAGCCGTATCAAGTCGATCTTCAGCGGCTCTGTCGGCAACATGGTCGAGTGGTACGACTGGTACGTCTACGCCGCCTTCTCCCTGTATTTCGCCAAGGCCTTTTTCCCCAAAGGCGACACCACCGCACAACTGTTGAACACTGCAGCGATCTTCGCCGTCGGCTTCCTGATGCGCCCGATCGGCGGCTGGCTGATGGGCCTCTACGCTGACAAGGCCGGTCGTAAAGCCGCGCTCATGGCTTCGGTTTATCTGATGTGCTTCGGTTCATTGCTGATCGCCCTGAGCCCGGGTTATGAAACCATCGGCATCGGCGCGCCGATCCTGCTGGTGTTCGCGCGTTTGCTGCAAGGTTTGTCGGTCGGCGGCGAATACGGCACTTCGGCGACTTACCTCAGCGAGATGGCGACCAAGGAACGTCGCGGTTTCTACTCCAGCTTCCAGTACGTGACCCTGATCTCCGGCCAGCTCATCGCGTTGGCGGTGCTGATCGTCTTGCAACAGGTGCTGACTACTGAAGAGTTGTACGCCTGGGGCTGGCGCATCCCGTTCGCCATCGGCGCGCTGTGTGCCGTGGTCGCGCTGTACTTGCGTCGTGGCATGGAAGAAACCGAGTCGTTCACCAAGAAGGAAAAGTCCAAGGAAAGCGCCATGCGCACCTTGATGCGCCATCCCAAGGAACTGATGACCGTGGTCGGCCTGACCATGGGCGGCACCCTGGCGTTCTACACCTACACCACCTACATGCAGAAGTACCTGGTGAACACCGTCGGCATGAGCATTTCCGACTCCACCACCATTTCGGCAGCGACGCTGTTCCTGTTCATGTGCCTGCAACCGATCGTTGGCGCGTTGTCGGATAAAGTCGGTCGACGTCCGATCCTGATTGCCTTCGGCATTCTGGGGACGCTGTTCACCGTACCGATCCTGACCACCCTGCACACCGTTCAATCCTGGTGGGGTGCGTTCTTCCTGATCATGGCGGCGCTGATCATTGTCAGTGGCTACACCTCGATCAACGCCGTGGTCAAAGCCGAACTGTTCCCGACCGAGATCCGCGCACTCGGCGTGGGTTTGCCGTATGCGCTGACCGTGTCGATCTTCGGCGGCACCGCTGAATACATCGCGCTGTGGTTCAAGAGCATCGGCATGGAAACCGGTTACTACTGGTATGTCACGGCGTGCATCGCGGTGTCGTTGCTGGTGTACGTGACCATGAAAGACACCCGCAAGCATTCGCGGATCGAGACTGACTGACCGTTAAATTGATGGTGGCCTTACTGGCCCCATCGCGAGCAGGCTCACTCCTACACTGACCGGGTTCTTTCATGAGAATGCGGTCAACTGTGGGAGTGAGCCTGCTCGCGATGGCCGCGCCTCGGTATCAGGTCAACTCGGCAACTGCAGGCTTCGCGTACTTGTTCTGTGCGTAAGAAGCCCCGGCAATCATCACCACCAGAATCCCCGCCAACACCAGCGACGAGCCGATGGTGCCGAAATCCAGACCACCCTTCGCATGAGGCTTGGTCAGGAAATCACCCAGCGTTGCGCCGAACGGTCGCGTCAGTACGAACGCTACCCAGAACAACACCACCGACGAAATCTTCGTGAAGTATTTGAGCAGCACCACCACCGCAATGGTCGAGCCGATCAACAGCGCGCCACCGGCAAAGCCCAGGCCTGAGTCGTCCGCCAGGTAATCGCCCAGCGCCGTGCCCAAGGTGTTGGAAAACAGAATCGCCATCCAGTAGAACATCTCACCGCGAAAGGTCTGGACCTTGGTGACGTTCAGCGAATCACCGCTCATGCGCCAGGCGGCAAATATCCCCAGCAGAATCGCGATCAGGATCATTGACCCCGTGGCGTAGCCGAGTTCAAGCGTGCGGTCCATGAAGTCCGACATGGTGGTGCCCGCCGTGCTGGTCGACAGGATCACGATCCAGTACAGCATTGGCTTGTAGGTTTTCGACAGCAGCTGTGCAACCAGGGTCATGACAAACACGCTGATCAAAATCAGCGAACTGACGGCGTAACCGACGTTCAAGGTCATCGACAGTAAATCCCCAGCGGTTTCTCCCAGGGTCGTCGCGCAGATTTTCATTACCCAGAACGCCAAGGTGATTTGCGGAAGTTTATTCATCGAGGGTAGAACTCCATTGGTCAAATCGACCGTTTTTCACAGGTAATAGTCGGGGCGCAGACTGACGACGGCCCGGTGAAAAATAGGTAAGTGCTTTATGAAAAATCTGTCATGCACGCCAATGAGTGGAGATTGCGAGCAGACTCGCTCCCACATTTTGATCACGTCGCTGGAAATTATCCGCTCGTCCTTGCACCATGACCGCCTATCGAGAACCCAGGAATTTGTGCCATGGCAGACGACATCCACTTCTACGAACCCGCCAACGGCCACGGCCTCCCGCACGATCCATTCAACGCCATCGTCGGCCCACGGCCCATCGGCTGGATTTCCTCCCAGGACGCCAACGGCCACCTGAACCTGGCGCCCTACAGCTTCTTCAACGCCTTTAACTACGTTCCACCGATCATCGGATTTTCCAGCATTGGCCGTAAGGACAGCCTGAACAACATCGAACAGACCGGCGAATTTGCCTGGAACCTGGCGACCCGGCCACTGGCCGAGCAGATGAACCAGAGCTGCGCCATGGTCCCGCCCGAGGTCAACGAGTTCGAGTTGTCGGGGCTGACGCCGGTTGCTTCGAAAATCATCCAGGTGCCGCGCGTCGCCGAAAGCCCGGTGTCCTTCGAGTGCAAGGTCACGCAGATCATTCAGTTGCAGCGAGCGGACGGAAACGTGGTGCCAAGCTGGCTGATTCTCGGCGAAGTGGTCGCCGTGCATATCGCCAAATGGCTGTTGAAGGATGGGGTGTACGACACCGCCGCGGCAGAACCGATTCTGCGCGGCGGCGGGCCAGCGGATTATTTCCAGCTGGGGCCAGAGGCGTTGTTCAAGATGTATCGCCCGGGGGCGAAGAAATAACTTACCAGAGCAAGTCGGCGTCTTCTTTGACGTCTTTGAGGCGGGTCAGCTCTTTGGCGGCAGCGAGGTCGGCCTCGTTTGCCGTTTTGAAGATTTGCCCCTCAAGCACTTTGTGAAAGCGCGGCGTACCCGAGCCACCAATGGCTTTGACGGCGATCGCGGCGTGGTAACCACCCTCGCCCGGTACTACAGCGGATACAGCTTCAAAATGATCAAAGGCTTTGCGTGCCATGTCGCGGATCCTGGTTAATTGAGAGTTGCACCATTAAACCCTCAACCCGCCATTTTGTGTACCCATGACTCGGACTGGCCCTGCGCCTGGGCGGCCGACACGTCCTTGAAAGTGTGAAAATCCAGGCTGTTGACGACCAGGTCCTGCACCAACCGGGCAAAAACCTCCATGGCCGGGGTGCCGAAGTACGCGGTCATGGCCTGCTGATTCGTCCAGAAACCGGACACCAGCCACAACTCCGGATCACATTGCGAATGCTGCAGGGCAAAGCTCAGGCAGCCCGGCGCGCTGCGTGACGGCTCGATCAGGGCGCTCAAGCGCGCACCGAGTTCCGCCGAACGCCCGGCGCGGGCACGGACAAAAGCCATATGACTGACGGGGATCTGCGTAGACATGTTCAACCCTCCCAGGTAGTCCGGTTGCAGCCGTGGGACGGGCTGCGACAGGATCCAAGGTTAAACGCGCGGGTTGAAGCGCAGTTAGTCGATTCCTGCCGCCGTCTTGCACAATTCTGCGCGGCGTCTCAAACAACCTGTATCTACCTGTAAATGCGTTCATATCACCTGAGCACGGCATTCAAGCAAGTTTCCCCGACGTTACGTAGCCATACAGGCGCCGTTTATTAACTCCGTGCAGAATCAGGCAAGGTTGAGGCAGGATGTGTCTACCGCCGGTCCTTGCACAAACTTAAGCTCAGCCCATTACCAATGCTCAGCAGAGGATGCCTTGCATGTCGTCGCTCGATCACTTTCAAGCCCCGCTGGATGCGGACATGGAGAAACAGCGAGCAGAACTGGCCGCGATCATCCGTCGCAACACGATGGAGGATGGCAATTATGCGACTGCCATCGGCTCTCTGTTCATGTCCAAACACAGCAAGTCCCATGACTTTGCCCCGGTGCTGGCGCAACCGGCGTTGTGCATCATGGCGCAGGGCCGCAAAGAGGTCCGGCTGGCTGACGAATACTTCAATTACGATCCGCTGAACTATCTGGTGGTGTCCGTCTCGATGCCCTTGAGCGGACGAGTGGTGAATGTCACCTCTGAAGAGCCGATCCTCGCCGTGCGGCTGGACATCGACCCGGCAGAGATTACCGCGCTGATTGCCGACGCCGGCCCTCTCGGCGTCCCCACCCGGCCAACGGGGCGCGGCTTGTATGTCGAACAGATCGACTCCGCGATGCTCGACGCCGTGCTGCGCCTGACCCGTTTGCTCGATACCCCGAAAGACATCGCCATGCTCGCGCCGCTGATTCGAAGGGAGATTCTGTATCGGCTGTTGCGCAGTCAGCAGGGCCACCGGCTCTATGAGATTGCCATTGCCAATAGTCAGAGCCATCGCATCAGCCAGGCGATCAAGTGGCTCAACGGCAACTATGAGCAACCCTTGCGCATTGATGATCTGGCCAAGGAAGTGAATCTGAGCGTGTCGACGTTGCATCACCGGTTCAAGGCGATGACGGCGATGAGCCCGCTGCAATATCAGAAGCAGCTGCGGTTGCAGGAAGCGCGGCGGTTGATGCTGGCGGAGGGGTTGGAGGCATCAGCGGCGGGATATCGGGTGGGGTATGAAAGCCCTTCGCAATTCAGCCGCGAGTACAGCCGGTTGTTCGGCGCGCCGCCGTTGCGGGATTTGGCGCGGTTGCGGCTATCAGTCTGATCGGATTCTTGCGGTGATTTTGCCGGCGCTATCGCGAGCAAGCCCGCTCCCACAGGGTTTGGTGTACATAGATCCAATGTGGGAGCGGGCTTGCCCGCGATGGGGCCAGTAAATCCAGCCAAACTCTACAGTCAGGCCCCAAGCACGCGGCAAGCCTCGGCCGGCAAGGTCACCGACACCGGGTTGCCAATGCTCAGCCCAAACCCTTGGCACGGCGTGCTCAACGCCGTAAACGACACCCCGGAACACTCCACGGTCGTTTCAATCGTCGCGCCGATGTCGCGCACGAACGTCACCTTGCCCAGCAACCGGTTACCCGCCGTTGCCTGCGGGTGCGACAGTTGCAGGTCTTCAGGGCGGATCAGCATCTTCACTTTCTCACCGACCACAATGCTGCTGCAGATCGGCACTTCCAGCGCATCGCCACCAGGCAAGCCGACTTTGCCGTTGCCCAGCGCGGTGGCCGGGAAGATGTTGCCGGAGCCGATAAAGTCAGCGACAAACTCGTTGGCCGGGTGCCGGTAGATTTCAATCGGCGAACCGACTTGCTGCACCCGATGCTCGCCCAGTACCACGACGATATCGGCCATGGTCATGGCTTCACGTTGATCGTGGGTCACCATGATCGTGGTGATGTTCAGGCGCTGTTGCAGTTGACGGATTTCCACCTGCATCGACTCGCGCAGCTTGGCGTCCAACGCCGACAGCGGTTCGTCCAGCAGAAGGATTTTCGGGTGGTTGGCAATCGCCCGGGCAATCGCCACGCGCTGGCGTTGACCGCCAGACAGCTTCGCCACCGGGCGATCAATCATCTCGCTCAGTTGAATCAGCTCCAGCAACTCCACCACTCGCGCCTGCTGATCAGCCTTGCTGACGCCACGCAGTTTCAGCGGATAGGCGATGTTCTCGCCCACCGTCATGTGCGGAAACAGCGCCAGGGATTGAAACACCATGCCGAAATTGCGCTGATGCGCCGGCGTGTGGCCGATGTCTTCACCGTCCAGGCGAATCTCACCGCCGCTCAGGGTTTCAAGCCCGGCGATCATGCGCAGCAAAGTGGTTTTGCCGCAGCCCGACGGGCCGAGGAAACACACCAGTTTGCCTTCCGGCAAATGCAGGTTCACATCCTTTACCGCGCAGGCCGAGCCGTAATATTTCTCGACGTTTTCCAGAATCAGACCAGTCATGTGAAGCACCTCAAGAAATCAGAACGAAACGCCACCTTCACCAACCAGCTTCTCCAACGCCCAGATGAGGACGAAGTCGATCAGCACGATCAGCACGGCAAACGAAAATACGGTTGGGTCGAGCGAAGACACGGTGCGGCTGTACATCCAGATCGGCACGGTCATGACGTCGATGGTGTAGAGAAAATAGGTCACGGTGAATTCGTTGAACGAGACGATGAACGCCAGCAGCATGCCCGCCAGGATCCCCGACTTCATCAACGGCACCACCACATCGACGATCGCGCGCAGCGGTGAAGCGCCGAGCATTTGCGCGGCCTCCTCGACTTCGCTGCCGATGGAAAGCATGGCGGCGGTGCAGTTCTTCACCACGAACGGCAAGGCCAGAATCACATGGGCGATCACCAGCCGCGAGGTGGTGATCTGGAAGGGCAGGCTGTCAAACACCAACAGCAGCGCCAGCCCCAACACCACCATCGGAAATACCAGTGGCAGCGACATCAATTGCAGCGCCACGGCTTTGCCGCGGAACTCGCAACGGGTCAGCGCGTACGCCGCCGGCACCGCCACAATCGTCGCGAAAACCATGGTCAGGCACGCCACCATCAGGCTGGTGGTCATGGCTTTGCCCAGGCTCAGCACATCGCTGGAATCGGGCGACACGAACGTGTGCCAGGCGGCTTTGTACCATTGCAGGCTGTAGCTGCTCGGCGGAAAGTCGAGGTTCGACGCACCGCTGAACGACATCACGATCATGGTCAGGATCGGCAACACCGCCAGCAGCAGGATGAAGCCCGAAAGGATGCCGGCAAACTTGCCGGTCTCGCCGGGCAGCAGCCCATAACGTTTCTTGGTCAGGGTGCTCATTGGGAAGCCTCCAGCATGCGCCGACGACGGCCAGTGATGAATTCGGACAAGGTCATGATCGCGAGTGTGGTGACAATCAACACCACACCGGCAGCGGATGCGGCGGGCCAGTTCATCAGCGGGGCGATCTGGTCGTGCACCATCACCGCCAGCATCGGCACGCGACGGCCACCGAGCAGCAAAGGCACCACGAAGCTGCTGGCGTTGTAGGCAAATACCAACGTCGCACCGGTGATGATCCCCGGCATGCTCATCGGCAACACCACTTGGCGAAACACCTGGAAGCGACTGGCGCCCAGGGTCGCAGCGGCTTCTTCATAGGTACGGGCGACGCCGCGCATGGCGCTGGCAATCGGCAGCACGGCCAATGGGAATGCGGTTTGCACCAGGCCCATCAAGACGCCGTTCTGGTTGTAGAGCAGCATGATCGGCCGCTTGATCAGGCCCAGGCCCATCAGCGCCTGATTGAGCATGCCGCCAGGACCGAGAATCACCAGCCAGCCGTAGCTTTGCAGCAACAGGTTGACCAGCAGGGGCAGCAACACGGCGGCAAGGAAAATCCGTCGCACAAACGGTGAGGTCAGGCGCGACATGGTGTAGGCCACCGGGATCGCCAGGATGACCGCGATCACGGCGCTGATCAGCGCCAGGCGCAGGGTCAGCAGCAAGGATTTGAGGTAATACGGTTCCAGCAATTGGGCATAACTGGCCAGGCTGAACCCGGTCCATTCCGCGCCTTTGGTGCCCACGCTCATGCGCAAGACCAGCAGGCTGGCGGCAATCAGCACGCCCAGAAACAGCATCGACGGCGAGAGGAAAAACCAGGCGCGCGTCGTCGGCGAAACACCCCGATTGGTGCGCGATGCAGCGGCGGCGACCGGATGAGTCAGAGGTTGGTGTTCCATAGCAAGGGTCTCGTCAATGGAAAGCAGCTGACAAAACACAAGTCTCAAAACCATCGCGAACCCTGTGGGAGCGGGCTTGCTCGCGAAAGCGAAGTGTCAGTCACATCCATGTTGGATGTACCGACGCATTCGCGAGCAAGCCCGCTCCCACATAGGGGTTGCAGTGCTCTAAAGACTTGCGCTAGTCACTCGATCAGGAAGAAAAGATTTCCGTGTAGCGACGAATCCATTGGTCATGCACGGTGGCCAGGAAGGCGTTGTCGTGCATGATCGCCTTCTCGGCAATCTGCTCAGGCGTGAGGATGTACGGGCTCTTGCGCGCTTCGGCGGAGATGATCGCCTTGGAGTTGACCGGGCCGTTGTAGATGTCTTCAGCCATCTTGCCCTGCACCAGCGGGTCCAGAGAGTGGTTGATGAAGGCGTACGCCATGTCGGTGTCGCCCGGACGGTTCTTCGGCATCACCGATTGCATCAAGTCGGTGTAGAAACCTTCCTTCATGCCAAAGGTTGCACTCAGGCCGTAGGCCGGGTCGCGAATCTGTTTCGGGAAGAACGCCGGTGCGTACAGGCCGCCCATGTCCAGGGAACCGGTGCGGAACAGCTCGGCGATCTGGTTCGGGTTTTCACCCAGGGTGACCACGCGACTTTTCAGCTCGGCGAGTTTCTTGAAGCCAGGCTCGATGTTGTGCTCGTCACCACCGGCCAGTTTGGCGGCGATGATGATCAGGTCCATCGCTTCGGTCCAGTTAGGCGGCGGCAGGAAGATGTTCGGCGCCAACTCCGGATCCCACAGCGACGCGTAGCTGTCCGGCGCTTCCTTGAGGGTACGGGTGCTGTAGACCAGGCTGTTGCACCAGAGCAGGTAACCGATACCGTGGCCATTGGCGCCGGTGCGGTATTTCTCCGGCACGTCGACCAGGTTGGGAATGCGGTTGAGGTCGGGTTTTTCCAGCAGGTTGGCCGCCGCCAGGCCTTCGGCACCGACGCCAGCCAAAGTGATGACGTCGTACTGCGGACGATCACCGCCAGCCTTGAGCTTGGCGACCATTTCCGAGGTGCTGCCGGTGCGGTCAGCGATGACCTTGCAGCCGTACTTGTCTTCGAAGGTCGCGGCAATGTTGCGCAGTGCTGCGAGGCCTGTGTCATCAGACCAGGTCAGCAACCGCAGGGTTTTGCCCTGAAAGCGCGTGTCGCTGGCATTGGCCTTGATGAACGGCATGCTCATGGCCGCCGCTGCGACCGAGGCTACGCCTACGGTCTTGATGAATTGACGTCTGTTTAGATCATGCTCGCCCATGAAGGACTCCCTTTGTTTTTTTAAGTATGAGGTTGGTCGCAACCGTTGCATCCGCGCGATCGGATCCGCTTAAACCCCCGGTTTCAAAGGGCTTGAGCTGAGCCGACCGCTTCATCCTGAGGTCGTGCAAAACACCTGACTATCGATAAAAATTCATTGAAGCCATGACGCCAACGCATGCCTCGTATGGAGGCATGCGCTCACCTTTTTCGTGCCATCAGACGGCGCGAATCACGTGTTTGATTTCCTGGAAAGCCTGCAAGCCCCACGGCCCCAATTCGCGGCCGATGCTGCTCTGCTTGTAGCCACCCCAGGCGGTCTGCGGGAAGATCACTTGCGGCGCGTTGATCCACACCAGCCCCGCCTGCAAAGCATTGGCGACCCAATCCGCCGCCTCGGCGTCACGGGTCACCACGCTGGCGACCAGACCGAACTGGCTGTCGTTGGCCAGGGCAATCGCCTCGGCTTCGCTGGCAAAACTGCGCACGCAGATCACCGGGCCGAAAATCTCTTCACACCACAACGCACTGCCCTGGGGCACGTCGGTGAAAATTGTCGGCTGCAAAAAATATCCGCGCGGCAGGTTTGCGGGGCGATTGCCGCCGCACACCAGCGTGGCGCCGGCGCTCAAACCACGATCGATGTGACCGAGTACACGCTGATATTGGGCCTGATTGACCAGCGCGCCCATTTCCACGTCCGGGTCGAACGGGTCGGCGACGCGAATCGCTTCAGCGCGGGTTTTCAGCTTCGATAGAAATTCATCCGCCAGTTCATCAGCCACCAGCACGCGGCTGGTGGCGGAGCACATTTGCCCGGCGTTGAAGAATCCCCCGCCGCTGGCCACGTCCACGGCCAGATCGAGGTCGGCATCCTTGAGCACCAACAGCGAGGATTTACCGCCCAGTTCCAGGCTCACGCCTTTGACAGTTTCAGCCGCGCGCTGCATGACCTGTACGCCGACCGCATTGCTGCCGGTGAAGGAAATCTTGGCGATGCGCGGGTCCGCCGACATCGGCGCACCGACCGCCAGGCCCGTGCCGCAGACCAGGTTGAACACGCCCTTGGGCAAACCGGCCTCGGCGATGATGGTCGCCAGTTGCAGCTCGGGTAACGGCGTCACTTCCGACGGTTTGAGGACCACGCAGCAACCGGCAGCCAGGGCCGGGGCGAGTTTCCACGCCGTGGTGACCATCGGGAAATTCCACGGCACGATCAGGCCGACCACGCCGCACGGTTCACGACGCACGCGAGCGCTGAAGTCGTCGGTAGGCAGCTCGACGTTGCTGTCTTGTTTGGCATCGAGGCCTTCGGCCAGACCGGCGTAATACTCGAAGGTCGCGATCACGTCATCGACGTCGATGGCGGCTTCGAACAGCGGCTTGCCGTTGTTGCTCGACTGCAAGTTCATCAGGTGTTCGCGGCCGGCCTGAACGCCGGCGGCAATCTTGCGCAGGATCGCGCCGCGCTCGGCGCCGGTGGTTTTCGACCAGTCGGCAAAGGCGTCGGTCGCGGCCGTCACGGCGAGTTCGACAGAGCGCTCATCGCCGCCATTGACGGTGGTCAGCAGGGCTTCGGTCGCCGGGTTGATCACGCGCAGGTGTTCGCTGCCCGCCGACCATTGGCCGTTGATGTACAGGCCGTCGAGGGCCGTTGGGAACGTTATGCGCAAAGTCATTTCGACACCGCCTTCATCCACTGGGTCTGATCGATTTCAATCACGGTCGGGCCCTGACGATCAGCGGCGTGGCGCAATGCGCTGCGCAGTTTTTCGACAGTGTTGACCGCTTCGGCTGCACAGCCCAGCGCCTTGGCGACACCAATGAAGTCCGGGGTGTAGATGTCCACGCCCACCGGCTCGATGGCGCGGTTGACCATGTATTTCTTGATCTCTTCGTAACCCTGGTTATTCCACAGCAGCACGATCACCGGGGTGCGCGCTTCAACGGCGCTGGCCAGTTCCGGCAAGGTGAATTGCAGGCCGCCGTCACCGATCAGGCACACCACTGGAGGACGCGAACCGCCCTCGATGCTGCCACCGAGCCAGGCGCCAATCGCCGCTGGCAAGGCATAACCGAGGGTGCCGTAACCGGTGGACGAGTTGAACCAGCGACGCGGGCGTTCCGGGTTGAAAGTCAGGTTGCCGGTGTAGACCGGTTGGGTCGAATCGCCGACGAAGACCGCGTCTGGCAGTTCGTGCAACACGGTTTCCAGGAAACGGGTCTGGGCCAGGGTCGGCGCATCCCACGTGGCGGCGAGGTCTTCGCGCAGACGGGCGGCGCGAACCTGGCCCCAATCGTTGCGACGCTCGGCCAGCGAGTGATGGGACAGCTCGCTCAGCAAGGCCTGGGCGGCGTTGCGCGAGTCCGCCACAAGGGCGACTTTCGGCGGGTAGTTGCGCACGGTCTGGTCCGGGTCGATGTCCACCCGCAGCAGCACGCCAGGAATCTCGAAGCCGCCGGCGAAGGTCACGTCGTAATCGGTCTCGGCAAGTTCAGTGCCGATGGCCAGCACCACGTCGGCCTCGGCTACCAAGGCACGGGTTGCGACCAGGCTTTGGGTCGAGCCGATCAGCAACGGGTGGCCGGATTCGAGCATGCCTTTGGCATTGATGGTCAGGGCCACTGGCGCATCCAGCAGCTCAGCCAGTTCAGTCAGCTCGGCGGCGGCGTCGATAGCGCCACCACCGGCCAGAATCAATGGACGCTTGGCGCCGGCCAGCAGCGCGGTCATGCGCGCAACGGCGCTCGGCGCGGCACCGGCACGGTCGATGTTCACCGGGAGACTGGTGAGCAAGTCATCGGCTTCTTCGACCAGGACGTCCAACGGAATTTCGATGTGCACTGGACGCGGACGACCGGCCTGGAACAGCGCAAACGCGCGGGCCAGCACGCCTGGCAATTCAGCGGCCGACATCAGGGTGTGGGAGAACGCCGCCACGCCGCCCACCAGGGCGCTCTGGTTCGGCAGCTCGTGCAGTTTGCCGCGACCGCCACCCAACTGGCTGCGCGATTGCACGCTGGAGATCACCAGCATCGGGATCGAGTCGGCGTAAGCCTGGCCCATCGCGGTGGTAATGTTGGTCATGCCAGGGCCGGTAATAATGAAGCACACGCCCGGTTTGCCGCTGGTGCGTGCATAACCGTCGGCCATGAAACCAGCGCCCTGTTCGTGACGCGGAGTGACGTGGTTGATACTCGAACGGGCCAGGCCGCGATACAGCTCCACGGTATGCACCCCGGGAATGCCGAACACCTGCTCGACCCCGTAATCTTCGAGTAACTTGACCAATACTTCGCCGCACGTCGCCATGTCATTGCCCTTTTTGTTCGTTTGAGACGCCGGGCCTGCGCAGTGTTTATGATGAGTTGGCAGGTCCAGGGATGGCCTCATTGGAACGGGCGACACATAGCCGCAACAATGGATAAAAAGTCATACTAGCCATGTCCTTACGTCATACCTTGGATCCAAATGAAACGATTGCCTCCCTTGCCGGCGCTGCACACTTTTCTGATCACGGCGCAGTGCTGCAACTTCACCCGCGCCGCCGAACAGCTGTACATCACCCAAGGCGCAGTGAGTCGGCAGATCGCCGGGCTGGAAGAAAACCTGGGTTATGAGCTGTTCATTCGCCAGGCCAGGGGCCTGACTCTGACCGCCGAAGGACGCGAATGGCTGCCACGGGTGCAGCAGATTTTCGGGCTGATCGACGAGGCTGTGGAGCAGATCGGCGAGAAGCGCGAAACCCTGCAACTCAAGGCCCCGACGTGCGTGATGCGCTGGCTGCTGCCGCGCCTGTTGCAGTGGCAGCGGGAGCGTCCGGACGTGCCGGTGGAATTGACCACCACGGTCAAGCACGGCGTGGACTTTCATCGCGAGCAGTTCGATGCGGCGGTGGTGTATGGCGTGCCGCCGGACACCTCACTGGACTCCCATCGGCTGTTTGATGAACAACTGACGCCGGTCTGTTCCAAACCACTGCTCGAAGGTCCTGTGCCGCTGCAAACGCCCGAGGATCTGGAACAGCACATGCTGCTGCACCCGACTCGCGATGAGCGGGACTGGAAGGCCTGGCTGGCCAGCGCAAATGTTCGCTTGAGCAATGTCGGCAAGGGACAGCATTTCGAAACGCTGGACCTGGCGATGTCCATGGCGTCCCAAGGGACGGGCGTGGCAATTGGGGACTGGTCGTTGATTGGCGATGACCTGAGCGCCGGGCGGCTGGTCATGCCGTTTGAATTGAAAGTGAAAACAGGGTTGGCATATTACCTGGTATTCCCCGACAAACCTGGACCTTCGCCGAAATTGCGCGAACTAATGGGATGGTTGGTGGAGCAGGCTCAGACGCGCTGATGATCGTTCCCACGCTCTGCGTGGGAATGCCTCAAGGGACGCTCCGCGTCCAGTGACGCGGAGCGTCACGGGCTGCATTCCCACGCAGAGCGTGGGAACGATCAGTTACTCGGGATCAGTACCCGACAGTGAACCGCTGACGTGAATGCTTCGGTGTTTCCACTTCATCGAGCATCGCAATCGCATAATCGGCAAACGTGATCCAGCTGCGCCCTGCACTGCTCACCAGCAAATCATCCTGGCCGATCCGGAACGTCCCGGTGCGCTCGCCTTCGACAAACTCCGCCGACGGTGACAGGAAAGTCCAGTCCAGGTCTTTTTCTTCTCGCAGATTTTGCAGGAATTGCGCACCGGCATTGGCCTCAGCCTTGTACTCCGCGGGGAAGCCCTTGCTGTCGATGACGCGAGTGCCGTCCGGCAACAACAATGAACCCGCGCCGCCGACCACCAGCAGACGTTTCACCCCGGCTTTTTTCACCGGCCCGACAACGGCGCTGGCAGGCAGTGTCGCAAAGTGCGCCGCACTGATCACCACGTCATGGCCGGCGATGGCTGCTTGTAAGGCCTCGGCATCAAGCGCATCGACGCTTCTGGCGACCACCCCGGCATGCGGGGCGATCTTCGAGGTGTCGCGGGCAATGGCGGTGACGCTGTGACCGCGACGCAGGGCTTCTTCCAGCAGTTGGCTACCGGCACGACCGGTGGCACCTATGATTGCGATCTTGCTCATGACGTTCTCCAGTTGGCTTGGTTGTACCCGTTAACTTTCGATCGTTCCCATGCTCCGCGTGGGAATGCCTCAAGGGACGCTCCGCGTCCAGTGACGCGGAGCGTCACGGGCTGCATTCCCACGCAGAGCGTGGGAACGATCAGCGTGCGGACTATCACTCATTCACCCCACTTCATCTCGCCCTTGGCGACTTTGGCGCTCAGCTCCAGCGAGCTTTCTTCGCCCAGTGTCGGGAAGCGTTTTTTCATCGCGCTGATCAATGCAGCGGAGTCCTTGGCCTTGGCAGTTTCTTCGTCGAAGGCCTTGATGTAATCGGCGGTGAACTGCACGGCGGCCAGCGAACGCTTGCTTTCACCGAGGTAGTGGCCCGGCACGATGGTGTTCGGCTTGAGGGTTTCGATGGCCTTGAGCGTAGTCAACCAATCGGCGTGGGACTGCGCGGTCTGGGTGTCCGCCATCCACACATGAATGTTTTCAGCGACGACCACGCCACCGACCACGGCCTTGATCGACGGGATCCAGACGAAAGTGCGATCCGGCTGCTTGCCGTCCAGGCCCACCACCTGCAACTTCTGCCCTTCGAGCATCAGACTGTCGCCCTTGAGCACGCCCGGCACGATGGTCTTGGCAGGCACGTCGGCGCCCATTTTCGGGCCCCAGAACGCCAGCTTGCCGTCGACGGTTTTCTTGATGTGATCTACGGTCGGCTGCGACGCCAGCACTTTGGCGTTCGGGAACGCGGCGGTCAGGGTGTCGAGGCCGAAGTAGTAATCCGGATCACCGTGACTGATGTAGATGGTGGTCAGTTGTTTGCCGCTGGCGCGGATTTTTTCCACCACCTGTTCGGCCTGGGACTTGCCGAACTGCGCGTCGACCAAAATGGCCTCCTTCTCGCCGCTGACCAGCACCGAAGTGACCGGGAAGATCGCTTTCTCACCCGGGTTGTAGACGTCCAGGGTCAGGGTCGACGCCGCAGCGGCGTGGGCCGCGAAACCCAGGGTGGCGGTGGCCAGTAAAACGCGCTTAAGGGTGGTGAAACCGATCATCTGTTGCTCCGTAATCTGAATGCCGTGCTTGGCGATGGGACAGAGCTTAGTTGCGTAACTCAGTACAAAAAATGCGATGCTTGAACATAGTTTGTTTCTAAAATCGGGCAAATCATGGATCGTCTTCAAGCAATGCGCGTATTCGTCACGGTGGTAGACCTGGGGAGCCAGTCGGCCGCCGCCGATCATCTGGACCTGTCACGGCCGGTCGTGTCGCGTTATCTGGCGGAGTTGGAAGACTGGGTCGGCGCACGCCTGATGCACCGCACCACGCGCAAATTGAGCCTGACCGCCGCCGGCAGCGAAATCCTGCCGCGCTGTCGGCAGATGCTCGACCTGTCCACGGACATGCAAGCCGCCGTCAGCGAGCCGGATGAAGCGCCGCGCGGCCTGTTGCGGATCAGCGTCAGCACCTCGTTCGGCCAGGCACAACTGGCGGATGCAATAGCGGCATATGTCCAACGCTACCCCGGAGTCAGCATCGACCTGCAGATGCTCGACCGCACCGTGAACCTGGTGGATGAACGCATCGACCTGGCCATCCGCACCAGCAACGACCTGGACCCGAACCTGATCGCCCGGCGACTGACGGTCTGCCGCTCGGTGATCTGCGCCTCCCCCACTTACCTGAGCCAACACCCGACGCCGCAACGGGTCGAGGACTTGAGCCAGCACAACTGCCTGACGCACTCCTACTTCGGCAAAAGCCTCTGGCATTTCGAGGAGGATGGCGAACCGGTGTCGGTGCCCGTGCAGGGCAACATCAGCGCCAACGAAGCCAGCACGCTGTTGCGCCTCACCCTCGCCGGAGCCGGCGTGGCGATGCTGCCGACGTATCTGGCAGGTGTGAATATCCACAACGGCGAACTGGTGCGACTGCTGCCCGATGCCGAGCCCAGACAGATGAACATTTATGCGGTGTACGCCTCACGCAAGCACATGCCGGCGGCGCTGCGCAGCCTGCTGGATTTTCTTGTTTCGAGGTTCCCGGAAGAACCGGAGTGGGATATCGGCCTGTAACCGGATTCCCTTGTGGGAGCGGGCTTGCTCGCGAAAGCGGTGTATCAGTCGCATCAATGCTGGATGTACCGACGCATTCGCGAGCAAGCCCGCTCCCACAGGGGATATCAGTGTTCTGAATGTCGGGTTACATACACGAGCCGTTTTGCTGGCAACTCAGTGGCGCTGACCTATGCTCAAAGTAATACCGAAGGGTATTCGTTCAGAGGTCCACGCCATGAACACCAGAACAAGAAGATACCTCGCCATTTTCATCACCTGCGCGGCAACGCTGGCGCTGTATGGCACCGCCGCCTGGCGCGTGGAGCAGTTGCGGCAACTGCCCCGCGACTATGCGAGCTGTAACTTCGAGCGCTGCATCCCCCACAACGCGACCCTCAACGCCCTTCGGTGACGAAAGCGGTCAGGCCTCGTTGTCCTGATCGGCCTTCAAGCGGTCGCGGAACGCCTTGGGCGAGATCCCCACTCGACGTCGGAACAGACGCGTGAAGTTGGTGGGATCGGAAAACCCCAACACGTCGGACATTTCGTAAATGGTCATGCTGGTGTAGGTCAGCAAACGCTTGGCCTCCAGCAACTGACGCTCGTGCATGATCTGCAACGCCGGTTGCCCCGCCAGCTCTCGGCAGGTGCCGTTGAGGTGGGACACGGAAATCCCCAGCCTATGCGCGAGGTCTTCGACCTTGACGTGCTGACGGTAGGTTTCTTCCACCAGTTGAATAAAGCCGTTGAGGTATTCCCGGGCCCGTTGCGGTCGCTGGCTGGCGTTGCGACGGGAAATCACCTGGCGGCTGACCCAGACCATGATCACGCTGACCAGCGAATGCATCAGCATCTCGCGTGCCGGTTGGTGGCCGGTGTACTCCTCTTGCAGCGCCGAAAACAGGCTGTTGAGGTAGTCGCTGTCCTTGCCCGCCGGATAACTTTCGGCCTGGGTCAGTGTGCTCACCGAGCTGCCCAACTGTGCCTGAAGATGGGCCACCAACGGCGCGGCCAGCGTTACGACAAATCCTTCGACATCCTCGGAAAAACGATAACCGTGCACCGATAACGGCGGCAAAACCAGAACGGTCGGCTCAGTCAACTGAGTGCGTTTGCCTTCGATTTCAAGCTCTGCCTGACCTTTGAAAACGAAGAGAAACTGACACAAATCGGCGTGACGATGGGGTTTGATTTCCCATTGATGTTCGCGGCTGCGTTTGGAAATGGTTTCACAGTGCAGCAAGTCGGGGGTCGGCCAGTCCAGGCTTTCACCGTAGAGCTTGAACACTGGAATCGAAGGCAGGTCAGGCTTGTTCATCACTTCAATCCAGGCCTCAGAGGTTTACGGGCGATAATCGCACCGATTGGCAGAATGTACAGGTATCGGCTCAGTTTTCACCTTCAATTGACAGACCCGCAAGGGAAAAATGCAAGCACTCGATCCATAAAAATCATTCACCGGCCTGGGCCGTGTGAAGCTTGCGAGTCATAAAAACAATGAAAACGCTGAAAACCCAAATCGCCATCATCGGCGCCGGCCCCGCCGGTTTATTGCTCGGCCAATTGCTGCACAACGCCGGCATCGACACCCTTATTCTCGAACGCCAGACCCCGGATTACGTGCTCGGACGCATCCGCGCCGGAGTCCTTGAACAAGGCATGGTAGAGCTGTTGCGTGAGGCCGGCGTGGGACAGCGCATGGATGCCGAAGGATTGGTCCACGGTGGGTTCGAACTGGCCCTCGACGGCCGTCGGGTGCACATCGATCTGCACGCACTGACCGCCGGCAAAACCGTGATGATTTATGGTCAGACCGAGGTCACCCGCGACCTCATGGCCGCTCGTCGGGAGGCCGGCGCGCAGACGATTTATCAAGCCGCCAACGTCGTACCGCACGGGATGAAAACCGCCGAACCGTTTGTGACATTTGAAAAGGATGGCGAAACCTATCGCCTCGATTGCGACTACATCGCCGGTTGCGACGGTTTCCATGGCGTGGCGCGACAGTCGATTCCTGTTGATTGCCTGAACGTCTTCGAGCGGGTTTATCCGTTTGGCTGGCTCGGCATCCTGGCCGATACGCCGCCGGTCCATGAAGAGCTGGTCTACGCCCGCCACGAGCGCGGGTTTGCCTTGTGCAGCATGCGCTCGGCCACCCGCACGCGTTATTACCTTCAAGTGCCGGCTGAGGCGAAGGTCGAGGATTGGTCGGATCAGCGTTTCTGGGATGAGCTTAAAACGCGCCTGCCTTCTGCTTTGGCCAACAACTTGGTGACCGGGCCGTCCATCGAAAAAAGCATCGCGCCGCTGCGCAGTTTTGTGGTTGAACCGATGCAGTACGGGCGGATGTTCCTGGTCGGCGACGCCGCGCACATCGTCCCGCCCACCGGCGCCAAAGGCCTGAACCTGGCGGCCAGCGACGTCAGCACCTTGTTCAGGATCTTGCTCAAGGTCTATCGCGAAGGACGCCTGGATTTGCTGGAGAAGTACTCGGAAATCTGTCTGCGCCGGGTGTGGAAAGCCGAACGCTTCTCGTGGTGGATGACCTCGATGCTGCACCGCTTTGACGATCACGACGCGTTCAGCCAGCGCATCAGCGAGTCGGAGCTGAATTACTTCGTCGACTCCGAGGCCGGTCGCAAAACCATTGCAGAAAATTACGTAGGCCTTCCTTATGAGGCTATCGAATAGCCTGCTACCGACTTACACTGGCGAGCATCCCCGCTCGCCTTGCCCTTGCGGGTCAATCACTGCCCGCAGGTCTTTACCCGTGACCAATCTAAACCAGCCTGAATCGCCTAAACCGGCCATCCGCAGCGTGTTGATCGCTCTGATGCTGGCGATTTTCCTCGGCGCGCTGGACCAAACCATCGTCGCCGTTTCGATGCCGGCCATTTCTGCGCAATTCAAGGACGTCAGCCTGCTGGCCTGGGTGATCTCCGGCTACATGGTGGCGATGACCGTGGCGGTGCCGATCTACGGCAAGCTCGGCGATTTGTATGGCCGGCGCAAGTTGATGCTGTTCGGTATGGGCCTGTTCACGATCGCTTCGCTGTTTTGCGGTATGGCCCAGAGCATGGAACAACTGGTGTTGGCGCGGATTCTCCAGGGCATCGGCGCGGGCGGAATGATTTCGGTCAGCCAGGCGATCATCGGCGACATCATCCCGCCTCGCGAACGCGGTCGTTATCAGGGGTATTTCAGCAGCATGTACGCGGTGGCCAGCGTCGCCGGTCCGGTGCTGGGCGGTTACATGACCGAGTATTTGTCGTGGCGCTGGGTGTTTCTGATCAACCTGCCACTGGGCCTCGGTGCCTGGCTGGTGGCCAATCGCACGCTGGTCGGGCTGCCGGTGCCGCAACGCAAACCGATCATCGATTACCTCGGCACCTTGCTGATGATCATCGGCTTGACCGCTTTGTTGCTGGGTATAACTCAGGTCGGGCAAGGCCATTCCTGGCGCAGTGCCGAAGTGTTGAGCCTGCTCGTGTGCGCGGTGTTGGTGCTCGCGCTGTTTGTCTGGCATGAACGCCGGGCGCGTGAGCCGTTGTTGCCGATGCATCTGTTCGCCAACCGCAACGCGCTCCTGTGCTGGTGCACGATTTTCTTCACCAGTTTCCAGGCCATCTCGCTGATTGTGCTGATGCCACTGCGCTTTCAGAGCGTCACCGGCGCGGGGGCCGACAGCGCCGCGCTGCACCTGTTGCCGCTGGCCATGGGCTTGCCGATTGGCGCGTATTTCGCCGGGCGCCGCACGTCGGTGACGGGGCGCTACAAACCGATGATCCTGACCGGAGCGGTGCTGATGCCGATCTCGATTCTCGGCATGGCCTTCAGCCCGCCGCAGGCTTTTCTGTTGAGCAGTCTGTTTATGTTGCTCAGCGGTATCGCCAGTGGCATGCAATTCCCGACGTCACTGGTCGGCACACAGAACTCGGTTGAGCAGCGCGATATCGGCGTCGCGACCAGCACCACCAACCTGTTTCGTTCCCTGGGTGGCGCGGTGGGTGTGGCATTGATGTCGGCGTTGCTGCTGGCGTTGTTGCAGGACTCAAGCTTTGCCCACCTGGCCGGCTCGTCGATGATTGGCGAGGGCCACTCGGGGAATGTGTTGCTCGATGGTTTGAATGCCGCACCCGGCGATGCGCAGAATGCCCTGCGCGCGGAACTGCTGCTGACCTTCCGGCATTTGCTGATGGTCAGCGCGGCGGTGTCGTTGCTGGGGCTGGCGGCGGCGATTGTGATGCCGAATATGGTGTTGCGGGGGCGCGAGGATAAGGTCCGATAGTGGGACCGAGTCGCCTGCCTTCGCGAGCAAGCCCGCTCCCACATTAGACCGAATTGATTCTGAGATCGCGGTCAACTGTGGGAGCGGGCTTGCTCGCGAATGCGGTCTGTCAGGCACCGCCATTCAAGGGCTGTAATACCCGACCGCCACCAGGAAATGACCGACCTTTTTCAGGTACGCATGCTTGTCTTCAACCTTGCCGGTCACCGGGTTTTTCCAGCGGTATTCGTATTCGCCGTAATCCTGCTTGGCAATCAACCCCAGGATCGGCTCGCCCACCGGTTTGCCTTCCGGGTCCTTGATCTTGCCGAAGTCGGTATTGATCAACCGCAGGTTGGTGCCGTGCGCGACGTAGCGTTGGGTGTTGAGGTCGATCACAAACACATACAGGTCATCCTGCAAGTAACCGCCCTTGAGCGAGTTGATCGCGTTCAGCGTGCCCTTTTCGTCCTTGACCAGATCGGTCGCCGCTTTATTCAGCAAGGCCATCGCCTGCTCCGCTGAGGCTCGTGGCAGGTAATAACCCACCGCCAGAATCCGCTGGCCGACGCGCTGGTAGAACACATGCTTGCGTTCGACCTTGCCGTCGGACCAGTTCTGCCAGCGATATTCCGCCTGTTGGATGCCATTGCCTTCCGGCACGCTCAAGGCGTCCTTGAACGCTTTCTGCAACTCCGGCCCGAGGGTTTCGGACACGTCACGCCCGATCAACGCCGACGATGGCCCACCGCTGGCGAGCATCACGCCTTTGGTGTCGACCACGAAGACATAGCGATCCTTGTCGACAAATTCGCCCTGACGACTGAAGGCGGCGAACGCCTTGTCGCCATTGTCGTGGTAGTAAGCCAGGGCTTTTTCCAGCAAGGCCTTGGCGGCCTGACTGTCGTCCTTTTGCGCCGTGGCGGCATGAACCTGCCCCAGGCACAGCAATAGCATCGCGCCCAGCCCCGCCAACTTGTGCAGAACCCCCATTGTCCATCCCCCGTTCTTGTCAGTGTTTCAAGAGCGTAGACGGCAATGGGACATGTATGAATATTCAGCGAATCGCAGTGTGTAAGGAAATCATTCCCGGACTGCCCGGGAATGATTCAGGCCTCACTGCCGGGCGCGCAGCTGCTGTTGCAGATTCTGGATCTGCGCCTGGAGGGTGTTGATGTTGCGGGTGGTCTGGCCGCGGAAGGCGTCGAACTCGGCGATATTGGTGGCGCCTTGCGCAACGGCCGGGCGGTTGTCCTGCTCGCTTTTGAGCACGATCATTTCTTGTTCCAGACGCTCGATGGCGGCGCTCGGGTTGCCTTGTTTCTTCAGCGCGACGATGTCGGCGCCGAGGCTTTTGAGCTGTGCGTCGAATTTGCTGGTGTCGTCCGAGGCACTTTTCAGCGCAGCCAATTCGCCGCTCAAGGCTTTGACCTGCGCCTGCAATTGCGTGTTGGCGGTCTGGTGCTCGGTGTTCTGGGCAGTCATTTGCGCCAGGCGCCTGTCCAGATCGGCGGTTTGCGCGGTCATCTGTGCCAGGCGTTTGTCCAGTTCCGAGGTCTGGCCGACCACGCCTTGCTGCTGTTGGCTCTGGTCCTGGAGTTTGCTTTCCAGTTGCTTGATTTGCAGCTTCAAGGCTTCGCTGTCGCTATTGACGTTGGTCTGGCTGGCGACCACTTTGCCGGAAATATCCTGCAAGCGCCCCGCCGCTTCCTCACTGATGCGCGCGAAACTTTCCTGGGTCGCCACCAGTTGCTGTTCCATCAGCGAAATCTGCTGGAAGCTCCACCAGGCAAGGCCTGCGAAAGCAAAGAACAGTGCGCCGACCAACGCCCACAACGGACCGGTGCTGGCGCTTTTGACTTTGACGACAGGCACCGGCCGCGAGTGCACGGAAGTGCGCGCAGTGGTGGGGAAATCATCGTCGTCGAGGACGTCGGCACGCAGGCTTGGGACATCGTCGAAGTCGTCGTTGGCATCGTTACGCATGGACATTGAGTCAACCTTTGTGGAACGCGGTGATGGCTTTATGCGGCGAGTATAAACCCCACTGCCGACGGATTGACCCTCAACCGCAAACTCGGTTCAGTGCTGGCAGACGGGCAACCGGACAGTCAGCGAAGGTCCTGAGCCTTCCACCAGCCGCAGAATTCGTCGAGGGCCGTCCAGAGACTGACCTTCGGATCGTAGTCCAGATAATGCCGGGCGCGACTGATGTCCAGGGTGAAATTTTTGTTCATGACTTGCATGCCCAGTCGCGACAGCGTCGGTTCGGGACGGCCCGGCCACAGCTTGCACACCCCTTCGTTGAGCGCGGCAACGCTGTAGGCCAAGCCATAGGAACGGTAGCGCGTCACCTGTGGGACATCCATCTTGCGCATGACGTAATTGACCACATCCCACAACGGCACCGGGGCGCCGTTGCTGATGTTGTAGACCTTGCCCAAAGCCGAACCGCTGGCCAGCAAACTGCTGAGCAATGCTTCGTTAAGGTTGTGCACGCTGGTGAAATCGACTTTGTTCAGGCCGTTGCCGATGATCGCCAGCCGGCCCTTGCGCTGCATCTTCAGCAGGCGCGGGAAGATGCTCATGTCACCGGCCCCGGTCACGAAACGCGGGCGCAGGGCGATGGTTTCGAGACCGAACTCCTGGGCGCCAAAGACCTTCTGCTCGGCCAGAAACTTGGTGGCCGCGTAAGGGTGCTTGAAGCGTTTAGGCACCTGTTCTTCGGTCAGCCCCAGATGATCGCGGCCATCGAAGTAGATCGACGGCGACGACAAATGCACCAGGCGCCGAACGCGCTGCTTGAGGCAGGCCTCGACCACGTTTTCGGTGACCTGCACGTTGCCTTGATGAAAGTCCTGATAACGCCCCCACAACCCGACCGCGCCAGCGCAATGGACTACAGCCTCGACATCTGAACACAGCTCGCGCGCCAGTTCCGGGTCGCTCAAGTCGCCCTGGATAAACTCGGCGCCACGGCGCACCAGGTGTTCAACGCTTTCGGCCCGGCGACCGTTGACCCGCACGTCCAGGCCTTGCTCCAGGGCGAAACGCGCAAAGCGTCCGCCGATGAAGCCGCTTGCGCCGGTGACCAGAATTTTCATGTAGAGCTCCAACAAATGCAGCGGTGAGCTTCAAGCTACACGCTGCAAGTTAAAAACGGTCCGCAAGCGCTTCACTTGCGGCTTGCTGCTTGACGCTTATGGCTGCTTCCAGGGCACCAGCCATTGCTTCGACGAACGTACCAATTGATCGGTCAACAACCCCAGAAGCTGACCGCCATTGCGCCAATGATGCCAGTACAGCGGCACATCGATGGGCTTATCTGGCAAAAGCTCGACCAGAACGCCGCGCTCCAGTTGCTCGCGCACCTGTAATTCCGGCACCAGGCCCCAGCCGAGACCGGCCTCGGTCAAGCGGATGAAGCCTTCGGATGACGGGCATAAATGGTGTTCGAAACCTCCCTCGACCCCCAACGAAGCAAGGTAGCGATGCTGCAGGAAATCGTCGGGGCCGAAGACCAGCGCAGGGGTTTTCGCCAGCAGGTCAGCACGAACCCCTTCAGGAAAATGCCGCGTAATGAACGCCGGGCTGGCCAATGCCCGATAACGCATGGCGCCCAATAACACGCTGCGCGCACCGGCCACCGGCCGTTCGCTGGCGCAAATGCACGCGGCCACCTCGCCCGCGCGCATGCGTTTGAGGCCGACGGTCTGGTCTTCAACGACCAGATCCAGCAGCAAGTGCTGCTCGGCGCAGAAGTCACTGACGGCAGCGGCCCACCATGTGGCGAGGCTGTCAGCGTTCAAGGCGATTCGCAGCCGTTCCGGCAGACCTTCTTCGTCCAGCGCCGGGACCAGCGTCTGTAGATCCCGCTCAAGCAAACGCACCTGCTGGACGTGGTTAAGCAGGCGGCGACCAATCTCGGTCGGCGCCGGCGGAGTGATCCGCACCAACACCGGCTGGCCGACTCGCGCCTCCAGCAGTTTGATCCGCTGGGAAATCGCCGACTGCGACAACCCCAACACCTGCGCGGCGCGTTCAAATCCAGCCTGCTCGACCACGGCGGCCAAGGCGGAAAGCAATTTATAGTCGAACATCAGTTTTCCTAATGAGCGATCAGCATGATTGGTTTTTCTTATACAGGTTAGCAGCGGAGAATGCCCGGCAAGCACTCTTTCACAAGGAACATCGACATGGCTGGCGAAACATCATTGGCCACCTTGCTGCGCAGCATGAGCCCGCAACTCAACGACGGCGAATACGTGTTCTGCACCCTGCGCGACAGCACGTTACCGGCAGGACTTGAGATCATCGGCAGCTTCCGTGAGCAGGAAGGCCTGACGGTGATTCTGCAACGTTCCCACGCTGAACAGGCCGGTTTCAGCTTCGACTACGTCGCGGCCTGGATCACCTTGAACGTGCACTCGGCCCTCGAAGCCGTCGGCCTGACGGCCGCATTCGCCACGGCCCTGGGCCAGGCCGGCATCAGTTGCAACGTGATCGCCGGTTACTACCACGACCATTTATTCGTCGGTCAGGCCGACGCCCAACGCGCACTGCAAGTGCTGCGCGACCTGGCAGCCAACGCGGAGTAAAACCTATGTGGCAAAGTTACGTGAACGGCCTGCTGGTGGCCGCCGGATTGATCATGGCGATTGGCACCCAGAATGCGTTTGTCCTGGCGCAAAGCCTTCGCCGCGAACATCACCTGCCGGTGGCGGCGCTGTGTGTGGCGTGCGATGCATTATTGGTCGCCGCGGGCGTATTCGGCCTGGCAACCGTCCTCGCGCAAAACCCGACCCTGTTGGCAGTCGCCCGTTGGGGTGGCGCGGTGTTTCTGATCTGGTATGGCAGTCAGGCGCTGCGTCGGGCCTGTTCGAAACAAAGCTTGCAACAAGGTGAAAACCAAACGGTTCGCTCACTGCGTGCAGTAATGCTCAGCGCCCTGGCGGTGACCTTGCTCAACCCGCACGTTTATCTGGATACGGTGTTGTTGATCGGCTCCCTCGGCGCCCAACAAACCGAGCCCGGCGCCTATGTCGTCGGCGCGGCCAGTGCGTCGTTGCTGTGGTTCTTCACCCTGGCCCTCGGCGCCGCCTGGTTGGCGCCGTGGCTGGCACGGCCCAGCACCTGGCGGATTCTCGATCTGCTGGTGGCGGTGATGATGTTTGCGGTGGCCTTTCAATTAATCGTCGCCCCCTGATTATTCCAAAAGGCTCTGGAACCTCTATCCCACACAGTTGTTGCGTGGTTATGCCGCACCCCCGGTGCTATGATCCGATCCGATGCGCCGCAAAGAGTACA
Source organism: Pseudomonas sp. DR48 (assembly GCF_019823085.1). NCBI lineage: Bacteria > Pseudomonadati > Pseudomonadota > Gammaproteobacteria > Pseudomonadales > Pseudomonadaceae > Pseudomonas > Pseudomonas sp. DR48. Next base: position 500,098 of record NZ_CP081946.1, read on the forward strand.
AACTCCCCGGCGCTTGTCTGGCCGCCCGTGATCGGCCTTGCGCTCACCGCAACTGACCTGATTAGGAGAATCATCATGGCTTTCGAATTGCCGCCGCTGCCTTACGCACACGATGCCCTGCAGCCGCACATTTCCAAGGAAACTCTGGAATACCACCACGACAAGCACCACAACACCTACGTCGTGAACCTGAACAACCTGGTGCCAGGCACCGAGTTCGAAGGCAAGACCCTGGAACAAATCGTCAAGACTTCCTCGGGTGGCATCTTCAACAACGCCGCTCAGGTCTGGAACCACACGTTCTACTGGAACTGCCTGGCGCCAAACGCTGGCGGTCAACCAACCGGCGCGCTGGCTGAAGCCATCAACGCTTCCTTCGGTTCGTTCGACAAGTTCAAAGAAGAATTCAGCAAAACCTCGATCGGCACCTTCGGTTCCGGCTGGGGCTGGCTGGTGAAAAAGGCTGACGGTTCCCTGGCCCTGGCCAGCACCATCGGCGCCGGCAACCCGCTGACCAACGGCGACACCCCGCTGCTGACCTGCGACGTCTGGGAACACGCTTACTACATCGACTACCGTAACCTTCGTCCGAAATACGTCGAAGCGTTCTGGAACCTGGTCAACTGGAAATTCGTGGCTGAGCAGTTCGAAGGCAAAACCTTCACCGCTTAAGATCGACACCAGTCAAAAAAACCCGGCTTTATGCCGGGTTTTTTATGGCCTGGAAAAAGTCAGGCCCCTTGCGGATCGACATTATCCAACGCCCGGTTCACCGCCAACTCCGCAAGCATGACGATCTGCTGAATCGCCAGCACAGTGTTGCGCTGCGGGCCGATCAGGTTTGTGGCGAAATCGCTGGCCATGACACTGGCGGACGCCAAGGACTCACAGGCCTGGGCCAGCAGACTTTCGGTATCCGTGTCGGGAGCGATCATGAACATCGTGCTCGGGCGTCGAGTTTTGACGCTGTAGGGTTCGGGGGGATCGAGGTAGTAATCGAGGGCGCGGTTTATGGCTTCGCGGTCTTTGATGAGCGCTTCGGCTTCGGTGGCTTCGGCGTTGGGGGTAGCGGTGTTAACGGGTGGATCGGGGACAATTTTGCTCATTTGATTTCCCTGTTCATTTTTTGGAGCCGCCACTTTTCGTTTCTCACACGGAAAGTGGTGGCAGCTATGTGCAGGGTGAGAAAACCGGGAACAGAGAACCGGCCGGACCGAAGTCCGCCCGCACACAGCCGCCATAGAGCATCGCAGGCAGCGAATAGCTGGCGGCAATTATGGTGATGCTGGCGCTAGATTCAACATATCTGTTCCGGGTTCTCACACCCGGTCGCTGAGGTTTCAGCGACAGCCAGAGGTTAGAGACACTGCTTCCTACCCGGCAACCTGAAAAATGCGTGGGAAAGTGCTGCGTTTCTTACACATCGTTAAACACAAAAATGGAACGCGGAGCGTCCCTGGCTGCATTCCCACGCGGAGCGTAGGGAACGATCAAGGGGCAACAGGAAGAGAATGGTCGGCTATCAGGCCGCCATCGCGAGCAAGCTCGCTCCCACAGGGTTCGATGTGCGCCTGCAAGAGACTGGTTGGCTGACAGGCCAGCTTCCACAGGGTTCGGTGTACACCTGCAAGAGACTGGTCGGCTGGCAGGTCGCCATCGCTGGCAGGCCAGCTTTCCACAGGGGGCCGGTGTTCACCTGCAAGAGAATGGTCGGCTATCAGGCCGCCATCGCGGGCAAGCCCGCTCCCACAGGGTTCGGTGTGCACCTGCAAGAGATTGGTCGGCTGGCATGCCGCCATCGCCGGCAGGCCAGCTCCCACAGGGGTTCGGTGTTCACCTGCAAGTGATCGGTCGGCTGCCAGGCCGCCATCGCGGGCAAGTCGGATCGCCGCACCGCCGCGCCCACAATAAATCGAGGCACCCCGCCCGCTCCTAACCACTCAACAGGCCGAGCGGTAGCTCGCCTGCAGCTCTTGATCTGGCTTTTGATCTACCCGCCCCTTCGGGAGGCTGAGTGGAGGCGTTCATCTGGGGGGCAGGCGCGCAGCGCCGTTCGACGAAGTCGAACACATCGAGAGGAGGTCGAAGCGAAGCCGACCGGAGGCGATGCCCCCAGATGAATGCCGGAACGAAGGAACGCCGAGCCCCAGCGAGGGGCCGGACGCCGGGGCGAGCCTTTTTTTTGCTTACTTTTTTTGAGGCGTCTGTCAAAAAAAGTGAGTCGCCGTCAGGGCGAAACCCTAAGTCGCCGTTACCGCAGCAACGGATATACACCCGGTCAACCCAAAACATGGTCGGCCCAAAGGCCGCCACGAAAAACAGCCAAAGCCCAGTGACAATTTCCGACAATGAAACCAGCGTTCAGCCCCTTGCCCCAACGCCATACCCGTCTACCATCAACCAAGAAGAAAAAAGACCTCAATCCCGCTCAAGTTGAAGGCCCCAACAACCGACACAGTACCAATAGGGCAAAAACTCAAAACAACAGCAAATCGTCCAAGCCCACAGACAACCCCCCTTGTGATTGAATGTCCCTTTGACTGCCATCACAGGATTGCCAATACTCATGGCAACTTGATGCTACCCGCACGGAACAAGGAATAACCCTTTGAAGCTGGAACTCAAGAACAGCTTGTCGGTGAAGTTGCTCCGGGTCGTGCTCCTGTCGGCATTGATCGTCGGCGTAGTCTTGAGCTGCGCCCAGATCGTTTTCGATGCCTATAAAACACGCCAGGCCGTGGCCAACGATGCCCAACGCATCCTCGACATGTTCCGCGACCCCTCCACCCAGGCCGTCTACAGCCTGGACCGGGAAATGGGCATGCAGGTCATCGAAGGCCTGTTCCAGGACGACGCCGTGCGCCAGGCCTCCATCGGCCATCCCAACGAAGCCATGCTCGCGCAAAAATCTCGCGAACTGCAGCATTCGCACAGTCGCTGGCTGACCGACCTGATCCTCGGCAACGAGCGTACTTTCACCACCCAACTCGTCGGCCGCGGCCCCTACAGCGAATATTACGGCGACCTGAGCATCACCCTCGACACCGCCACCTACGGCCAGGGGTTTATCGTCAGCTCGGTGATCATCTTCATTTCCGGCGTACTGCGCGCCCTGGCCATGGGCCTGGTGCTGTACCTGGTCTACCACTGGCTGCTGACCAAACCGCTGTCGCGCATCATCGAACACCTGACCGAAATCAACCCGGACCGCCCCAGCGAACACAAGATTCCGCAGCTCAAAGGCCACGAAAAGAACGAACTGGGGATCTGGATCAGCACCGCCAACCAGTTGCTCGAATCCATCGAACGCAACACCCACCTGCGTCACGAGGCGGAAAACAGCCTGTTGCGCATGGCCCAGTACGACTTCCTCACCGGTTTACCGAACCGCCAGCAATTGCAGCAGCAACTGGACAAGATCCTGGTCGACGCCGGCAAATTGCAACGTCGGGTCGCGGTGCTGGTGGTAGGCCTGGACGATTTCAAAGGCATCAACGAACAGTTCAGTTATCAGACCGGCGACCAATTGCTGCTGGCCCTGGCCGATCGACTGCGGGCTCACAGCGGTCGTCTTGGCGCCCTCGCCCGCCTGGGTGGCGACCAGTTCGCCCTGGTCCAGGCCGATATCGAGCAACCTTACGAAGCCGCCGAACTGGCGCAAAGCATTCTTGATGACCTGGAAGCGGCGTTCGCCCTCGATCATCAGGAAATCCGCCTGCGCGCCACCATCGGCATCACCTTGTTCCCCGAGGACGGTGACAGCACCGAGAAGCTGCTGCAAAAGGCCGAGCAGACCATGACCCTGGCCAAAACCCGCTCGCGCAACCGTTATCAGTTCTACATCGCCAGCGTCGACACCGAAATGCGCCGACGTCGCGAGCTGGAAAAAGACCTGCGCGACGCCCTCGCCCGCGAGCAGTTCTACCTCGTCTACCAACCGCAGATCAGCTACCGCGATCATCGAGTAGTGGGCGTCGAAGCGTTGATACGCTGGCAGCATCCCGAGCATGGCCTGGTACCACCGGACCTGTTCATCCCGCTGGCCGAGCAGAACGGCACCATCATTGCCATTGGCGAATGGGTGCTGGATCAAGCGTGCAAACAACTGCGCGATTGGCACGACCAGGGCTTCCCCGATTTGCGCATGGCAGTGAACCTGTCCACCGTGCAGTTGCACCACGCCGAGCTGCCACGGGTGGTGAACAACCTGTTGCAAATGTACCGTCTGCCGCCGCGCAGCCTGGAACTGGAAGTGACCGAAACCGGCCTGATGGAAGACATCAGCACCGCCGCCCAACATTTACTGAGCCTGCGTCGCTCCGGCGCACTGATCGCCATCGACGACTTCGGCACCGGTTATTCATCACTGAGCTATCTGAAAAGCCTGCCGCTGGACAAGATCAAGATCGACAAGAGCTTCGTGCAGGACCTGCTCGATGACGACGATGATGCAACCATCGTTCGGGCGATCATCCAGCTGGGCAAGAGCCTGGGCATGCAGGTGATTGCCGAAGGCGTGGAAACCGCCGAGCAAGAGGCCTACATCATTTCCGAAGGCTGCCATGAAGGTCAGGGCTATCACTACAGCAAGCCACTGCCGGCACGGGAATTGAGCGCCTACCTCAGGCAGGCGCAACGCAGCAATGCGGCCATTTTGTAGAAGATCAAGGATCGCAGCCTCGTTTCACTCGACAGCTCCTACAGGAATCATGACCCCCCTGTAGGAGCTGTCGAGTGAAACGAGGCTGCGATCTTTTGATCCATGAACGACACCTGTCTGAATAAGAAATATTTCCAACCGCGCCCTTTACACATAATGCGAAAGATTTGCATTATGTCGCAGCTTTGCGCGCTTGCTGCGCCATTCCACCCTCTCGAAGCAGGATGTTCGCCATGATTCGTATGCCTCTGGCCACCGCCAGTCTGTTGGCCATCGCTATTTCCCTCGCCGGTTGTGGCGAAGGCAAAGACAAGACCGCCGCGGCGCCTGCGCCAACGCCGGCTGCCAGCACTGCGGCACCCGCTGCCGCCCCGGCAGCCGCCAGCAAAGTCGACGAAGCCGCCGCCAAAGCCGTTATCGCGCATTACGCCGACATGGTCTTCGCCGTTTACAGCGATGCCGAATCCGCCGCGAAAACCCTGCAAACCGCCGTAGACGCCTTCCTCGCCAAGCCGAATGCCGAAACCCTCAAAGCCGCCAGGGCTGCCTGGGTCGCTGCCCGCGTTCCGTACCTGCAGAGCGAAGTATTCCGCTTCGGCAACACCATCATCGACGACTGGGAAGGTCAGGTGAACAGCTGGCCACTGGACGAAGGCCTGATCGACTATGTCGACAAGTCCTACGAACACGCACTGGGTAACCCGGGCGCCACGGCCAATATCATCGCCAACACTGAAGTGCAGGTCGGCGAAGACAAGGTCGATGTCAAAGACATCACCCCGGAAAAACTCGCCAGCCTCAACGAGCTGGGCGGTTCGGAAGCCAACGTTGCCACCGGTTACCACGCCATCGAATTCCTGCTGTGGGGCCAGGACCTGAACGGCACCGGCCCTGGCGCCGGCAACCGCCCGGCCTCCGACTACCTGGAAGGCAATGGTGCCACCGGCGGTCACAACGATCGTCGCCGCGCCTACCTGAAGGCCGTGACCCAATTGCTGGTCAGCGACCTGGAAGAAATGGTCGGCAACTGGAAGCCGAACGTGGCCGACAACTACCGCGCCACCCTGGAAGCGGAACCGGTTGATACGGGCCTGCGCAAAATGCTGTTCGGCATGGGCAGCCTGTCCCTGGGCGAACTGGCCGGCGAGCGCATGAAGGTTTCCCTGGAAGCCAACTCCCCGGAAGACGAACAGGATTGCTTCAGCGACAACACCCACAACTCGCACTTCTACGATGCCAAGGGCATTCGTAACGTGTACCTGGGCGAATACACCCGCGTCGACGGCACCAAAATGACCGGCGCAAGCCTGTCGTCCCTGGTGGCCAAGGCCGATCCGGCCGCCGACGCCACGCTGAAAGCCGACCTGGCCGCAACCGAAGCCAAGATCCAGGTCATGGTCGATCACGCCAACAAGGGTGAGCACTACGACCAACTGATCGCTGCCGGCAACACCGCCGGTAACCAGATCGTGCGCGACGCGATTGCTTCGCTGGTCAAGCAGACCGGTTCGATCGAAGCCGCCGCCGGCAAGCTGGGCATCAGCGACCTGAACCCGGACAACGCTGATCACGAGTTCTGATCAACGCTGGCTGAACAAAAAAGGCGACCTTAGGGTCGCCTTTTTAATGCCTGCCAACCACCGATCCATTGTGGGAGTGAGCCTGCTCGCGATAGCGATGTGTCAGTTGAAATCGCTGGCGCCTGACACACCGCTATCGCGAGCAGGCTCACTCCCACAGGGGGATCGTGTTAACCCAACAATTTTTGCCCCACATCAAGTAAACGATAATTCCTCTTATTCAAACTCCCGTGCCCTGTTAGACTTTGCGCCCTTGTTTTGCTCGTCTTGCAGGATGTCTGATGCCCTCGCTGCTTCTTCGCTTGTCCGCACTGTTTCTGGCCCTGGGCCTGAGTGCCTGCGATGACGCCCCGCGTTTTACCAAGGCCGAACCCGGTGAATCCCGGTCCGGTGGCGCAGCGACCGTGCGCAAGACTGATCAGAATGCCTTTTCCCTGCCCTCCGCCAACCTGCCGCCGTCACGGCGCGTGGATTTCAGCGTTGGCAACAGTTTCTTCCGCAGCCCCTGGGTGATCGCTCCATCGACCACCACCGCCCGGGATGGCCTCGGCCCGTTGTTCAACACCAACGCCTGCCAGGGCTGCCATATCAAGGATGGCCGCGGTCATCCGCCGACGCCCGATGCGCCAAATGCGGTGTCGATGCTGGTGCGTTTGTCGATCCCCGACGCGCCGGCCTATGCCAAGGTCATCGAGCAATTGGGTGTGGTTCCGGAGCCGGTCTACGGTGGCCAACTCCAGGACATGGCCGTGCCGGGCGTGGCCCCGGAAGGCAAAGTGCGTGTTGACTACACATCGGTCCCGGTGCGTTTCAAGGACGGCACCGAAGTCGAGTTGCGCAAGCCGAGCCTGAACATTTCCCGGTTGGGTTATGGCCCGATGCACCCAGACACCCGATTCTCGGCCCGGGTTGCGCCACCGATGATTGGCCTGGGCTTGCTCGAAGCCATTCCCGACGAGGCGATCCTGGCCAACGCCGAAGCCCAGGCCAAGGACAAAAACGGCATCGCCGGACGCCCGAACCGGGTCTGGGATGACGCGCAACAAAAAACCGTCCTCGGCCGATTCGGCTGGAAGGCCGGACAACCGAACCTGAATCAACAAAACGTCCACGCGTTTTCCGGCGACATGGGCCTGACCACCAGCCTGAGGCCCATCGACGACTGCACCGATGCGCAAACCGCATGCAAACAGGCGCCCAACGGCAATGATCCAGAGGGCGAGCCGGAAGTCAGCGACAACATTCTGCGCCTGGTGCTGTTCTACAGCCGCAACCTTGCCGTACCGGCTCGCCGCGATGTCAACGCGCCCGAAGTGCTGGCCGGCAAGAACCTGTTTTTCCAGGCCGGATGCCAGTCCTGTCACACCCCCAAATACACCACCGCCGCCAACGCCGCCGAACCGGAACTGGCCAATCAAGTGATTCGCCCGTACAGCGATCTGCTGCTGCACGACATGGGCGACGGTCTGGCCGACAACCGCAGCGAATTCCAGGCCAGCGGCCGCGACTGGCGCACCCCGCCGTTGTGGGGCATCGGCCTGACGCAGGCGGTCAGTGGCCATACCCAGTTCCTGCATGACGGCCGCGCCCGCAACCTGCTCGAAGCCGTGCTCTGGCATGGCGGCGAAGCCAAAGCGGCGCAGCAACAGGTTTTGTCTTTCAATGCCGAGCAGCGCGCTGCGTTGCTGGCGTTTTTGAATTCTCTTTGAACACTGATAAAGAATCGGGAGCCCGACATGTTCCGTCCCAAGTTGTTATTCACCAGCCTTGCAGCGCTAGCCTTGGGCGCCTGTTCGCCACAGGACCCACAAGCTGTTACCTCTGCGGCGATTGCCAAGTCAGTGATCCTGCCGACCTACACGCGCTGGGTTGAAGCCGACCGTCAATTGGCCGTCAGCGCCCTCGCCTACTGCGAAGGCAAGGAAAACCTCGACACCGCTCGCGCCGACTTCCTGCACGCGCAGAAAGCCTGGGCCGAACTGCAACCGCTGCTGATCGGGCCGCTGGCCGAAGGCAATCGCGCCTGGCAGGTGCAGTTCTGGCCGGACAAGAAAAACCTCGTGGGCCGTCAGGTCGAACAACTGGTCACCGCGCAGCCGCAGATCGATGCCGCCGAGCTGGCCAAGTCCAGCGTCGTGGTGCAGGGCCTTTCCGCCTACGAATACATCCTGTTCGACAGCAAGCCTGACGTGGCCAACGACGCGCAGAAAGCCAGGTATTGCCCACTACTGAAGGCGATTGGCGAGCGGCAGAAACAGTTGGCCGAAGAGATCCTGAAAACCTGGAACAACACCGACGGCATGCTCGCGCAGATGAGCAAGTTTCCGAACCAGCGCTACGCCGATTCCCACGAGGCGATCGCCGATTTGCTGCGCGTGCAGGTCACCGCCCTCGACACCCTGAAGAAAAAACTCGGCACGCCGATGGGTCGCCAGACCAAGGGTGTGCCACAACCGTTCCAGGCCGACGCATGGCGCAGCCAGTCGTCCCTGACCGGCCTCGAAGCCAGCCTCGCCGCCGCCAGAACGGTGTGGGAAGGCGTCGACAACAAAGGCCTGCGCGGTCTGTTGCCGAGCGAGCAAAAGCCGTTGGCCGACAAGATCGATGCCGCTTACGCTGCGGCCCTCAAACTGTTCGCCAGCAACCAGCGTTCGCTGGGCGAAATGCTCAACGACGACGCCGGACGCCAGCAACTCAATGACCTCTACGACAGCCTCAACGTCGTCCATCGCCTGCACGAAGGCGAACTGGCCAAGGCGCTGGGTATTCAACTGGGCTTCAACGCCAACGACGGTGACTGATGAGGGCGAGTGCCATGCTGCGACGTCAGGCTCTGACTTTAGGTAGTCTGCTGCTGGGAGCAGTGACACTGGGCGGCTGGACGCTGTTCAAGCAAAAGGATAAAAGCCCGCTGCTGCTCTCGGCACGGGACGACACCGACGGCCAGCATTACGCCGTCGGTTATCGGCTGGACGGCACCCGCGTGTTCGCCACCCGGGTCGGCCAGCGTTGCCACGACATCATCAACCACCCGACGCTGCCGATCGCGCTGTTTGTCGCCCGGCGTCCGGGCACCGAGAGTTACCTGATCGACCTGCGCGACGGCACGCTGCTGCAAACCGTGGTCTCGCGGCCAAACCGCCATTTCTATGGTCATGCGGTGATTCACAAGAGCGGTGACTGGCTGTACGCCACCGAGAACGACACCTCCGATCCGGGTCGCGGATTGCTGGGTGTGTATAAGTTCGAAGGTGAACGATTGGTACACAGTGGCGAGATTTCCACCCATGGCATCGGTCCGCATCAGGTGTCGTGGATGCCCGATGGCGAGACCCTGGTGGTGGCCAACGGCGGCATTCGCACCGAGGCTGAAAGCCGGGTCGAGATGAACCTCAATGCCATGGAACCGAGCTTGGTGCTGATGCAACGCGACGGCACGCTGCTGAGCAAGGAAACCCTCGCCCAGCAGATGAACAGCGTGCGTCATCTGGGGGTCGCCAGCGACGGCACCATCGTCGCCGGCCAGCAATTCATGGGGCCGTCCCACGAGTCTTCGGAGTTGCTGGCGATCAAGCGTCCCGGCCAACCATTCGTGGCGTTCCCGGTGCCTGAGCATCAGTTGCAGGCGATGGGGCATTACACCGCCAGCGTCGCGGTACACAGTGAGTTGCGGCTGGTCGCCTTGACCGCGCCGCGCGGCAACCGCTTTTTCATCTGGGACATGGACAGCGGCGAAGTGCGCCTGGATGCGCCGCTTCCTGATTGCGCCGGAGTGGGTGCCGTGGCGGATGGTTTTGTCGTGACCTCGGGCCAGGGCCGTTGCCGGTTCTACGATTGCCGTCAGACAGATTTGGTTGCAAAACCGCTGGAGCTTCCCGCAGGGCTTTGGGACAACCACCTTCACCTCGTCTAAACACGCTCTCCTGTAGCCGCAAGCGCAGCCATCGGCAGCGGCTACAGGGCGTGACGCCGTTTGCCTGTAAGTTCTACCAGTTGGAAACCCCCTCCGACTCGGGGTAATGTGCCGGACTGTCTCACCTGATTTCTCCAAGGAACTGGAACTATGCTGCGTCGCCGCATGCTGATCATGTTGGGTGTTGTTCTGCTGATCGTGCTGGTCCTGGCCGCTTACAAAGCTTTCTCCATCTACACGATGATTCAAGGCTTTTCCGCACCGAAACCACCGATCAGTGTCGCCGTGGCCACCGCGACCGAGCAGCCGTGGCAAGCGCGCCTGCCCACGGTTGGCACGCTGAAGGCGCTGCAAGGGGTCGACCTGAGCCTGGAAACTGCCGGCACCGTCACGGATGTGCAGTTCCAGTCAGGGCAGAAGGTCAAGGCCGGCCAACCGATCGTGCAACTCGACAGCGATGTGGAAAAGGCGTTGCTGGAAACGGCAATGGCAGACCTCGGGCTGTCGACGGTCAACTACAACCGTGGCAGCCAATTGGTCGGCAGCCAGGCCATCTCCAAAGGTGAGTTCGACCGACTCTTGGCGATCATGAAAAAGGATCAGGCCACGGTCAACCAGCTCAAGGCGTCGCTGGCGAAGAAGCGCATTCTCGCCCCGTTCAGCGGCACCATCGGTATTCGTCAGGTCGATGTCGGCGACTATGTCGCGAGCGGCACGATGATCGCCACGCTGCAGGACCTCAGTAGCCTCTATGTCGACTTCTTCGTGCCGGAGCAGGCAATACCGAAGATCGGCATCGGCCAGTCGGTGCAGGTCATCGTCGCGGCCTATCCGAAAGAAACCTTCCCCGGCACCATCAGTGCGATCAACCCGAAAGTCGAAAACACCACGCGCAACGTGCAGGTCCGCGCAACCCTGGCCAACCCCGATGGCAAATTGCTGCCGGGCATGTTCGCCAGCCTGCAGGTGCTGTTGCCCGACCCGCAGCCGCGCATCGTCGTACCGGAAAGCGCAATCACCTACACCCTCTACGGCAACTCGCTGTACGTGGTGGCACAGAAAAAAGCCGATGACGGCAGCGTCATGAAAGACGACAAGGGCCAACCCGTCCTGATCGCCGAGCGGCGTTTCATCGAAACCGGCGAGCGTCGCGACGGGCGGGTGATGGTTACCAAGGGTGTGCAGAACGGCGAGAAAGTGGTCACGGCCGGTCAGATCAAACTGGACAACGGCGCCCACATTGCCATCAGCGACGACAAGACTTTAGCCGAGAAGAACAGCCCGCCACGCGCGGACTGATCAAGGAATCCCCATGGCTTTTACTGACCCGTTCATCCGCCGCCCGGTGCTCGCCACCGTGGTCAGCCTGTTGATTGTGCTGCTGGGCTTTCAGGCCTGGAGCAAGCTGCCGCTGCGCCAATACCCGCAAATGGAAAACGCCTTGATCACGGTGACCACTGCATATCCGGGGGCCAACGCCGAGACCATTCAGGGCTACATCACCCAACCGATGCAACAGAGCCTGGCGAGCGCCGAGGGCATCGACTACATGACCTCGGTCAGTCGCCAGAACTTCTCGGTGATCTCGGTCTATGCGCGCATCGGCTCCAACAGCGACCGTTTGTTCACCGAGCTGCTGGCCAAGGCCAACGAGGTCAAGAATCAGCTGCCCCAGGACGCTGAAGATCCGGTGCTGAGCAAGGAAGCCGCCGACGCCTCGGCGCTCATGTACATCAGTTTCTTCAGCAAGGAGCTGAGCAACCCGCAGATCACCGACTACTTGTCGCGGGTCATTCAACCCAAACTCGCCACCCTGCCGGGCATGGCCGAGGCGGAGATTCTCGGCAACCAGGTGTTTGCCATGCGCCTGTGGCTGGATCCGGTGAAGCTGGCCGGGTTCGGCCTGACCGCCAGCGACGTGACCAACGCGGTGCGCCAGTACAACTTTCTCTCCGCCGCCGGCGAAGTGAAAGGCGAGTACGTGGTCACCAGCATCAACGCCAACACCGAGCTCAAGTCCGCCGAAGCCTTTGCCGCGATTCCACTGAAAGTCGCCGGCGACAGCCGGGTCCTGCTCAGCGATGTCGCGCGGGTTGAAATGGGTGCGGAGAACTACAACTCCATCAGCTCCTTCGGTGGTACGCCGTCGGTGTACATCGGCATCAAGGCCACGCCGGGCGCCAACCCGCTGGACGTGATCAGGGAAGTGCGCAAGATCATGCCGGAGCTGGAAGCCCAGCTGCCGCCAAACCTCAAGAGTGAAATCGCCTACGACGCCACGTTGTTCATTCAGGCTTCGATCGACGAGGTGGTGAAAACCCTGTTCGAAGCGGTGTTGATCGTGATCGTCGTGGTGTTCCTGTTCCTGGGTGCGCTACGGTCGGTGGTGATTCCGGTGGTGACCATTCCGCTGTCGATGATCGGCGTAATGTTCTTCATGCAGATGATGGGTTATTCGATCAACCTGCTGACCCTGCTGGCGATGGTGCTGGCCATCGGCTTGGTGGTGGACGATGCCATCGTAGTGGTCGAGAACATTCACCGTCACATCGAAGAAGGCAAGACGCCTATCGACGCGGCTATTGAAGGGGCGCGGGAAATCGCGATGCCGGTGGTTTCGATGACCATTACCCTGGCAGCGGTTTATGCGCCGATCGGCTTCCTGACGGGACTGACAGGGGCGCTGTTCAAGGAGTTCGCCCTGACGCTGGCGGGGGCCGTGGTGATTTCCGGCGTGGTGGCGCTGACCCTGTCGCCAATGATGTGCGCCTTTTTGCTGCGTCACGATGAAAACCCCAGTGGTCTGGCGCACCGGCTGGACATGATTTTCGAAGGCCTCAAGCGCCGCTACCAGAGCCTGCTGCACGGAACACTGAATACCCGGCCGGTGGTGCTGGTGTTTGCACTGATCGTGCTGTGCCTGATTCCAGTGCTGCTCAAGTTCACTAAGTCGGAACTGGCGCCGGACGAGGACCAAGGCGTCATTTTCATGATGGCCAACGCCCCACAACCCGCCAACCTAGACTATCTGAGCGCCTACACCGACGAATTCATCTCGATCTTCAAGGCGTTTCCCGAGTATTACTCTTCGTTCCAGATCAATGGCTTTAACGGCGTGCAATCGGGGATTGGCGGCTTTCTGCTCAAACCGTGGAACGAGCGCCAGCGCACGCAGATGCAAATCCTGCCCGAGGTCCAGCGCAAACTGGAGAGCATTGCCGGACTGCAGATCTTCGGCTTCAACCTGCCCTCCTTGCCCGGCACCGGTGAAGGGTTGCCGTTTCAGTTCGTGATCAACTCGGCCAAAGATTATGAGTCGTTGCTGCAGGTGATGGACCGGGTGAAAAAACGTGCGATGGAGTCCGGCAAGTTCGCGTTCGTCGACGTCGACCTGGCCTTCGATAAACCTGAAATCGTGGTCGACATCGATCGGGCGAAGGCGGCACAGATGGGCGTGTCCATGCAGGACCTGGGTGGGACACTGGCGACGATGCTGGGTGAGGCGGAGATCAATCGTTTCACCATTGAGGGCCGCAGTTACAAAGTCATTGCGCAGGTCGAGCGACCGTTCCGGGATAACCCCGAGTGGTTGAACAACTACTACGTCAGAAACACCAAGGGTGAGTTGCTACCGTTGTCGACCCTGATCACGGTGAGCGACCGGGCGCGTCCACGGCAATTGAACCAGTTCCAGCAACTCAACTCGGCCATTCTGTCCGGGGTCCCGCTGGTGAGCATGGGTGAAGCCATCGACACCGTACGTCAAATCACACGGGAAGAGGCGCCGGCAGGATATGCCGTGGATTATGCCGGTGCGTCACGCCAATACGTTCAGGAAGGCAGCGCACTGTGGGTGACTTTCGCCCTGGCACTGGCGATCATTTTCCTGGTGCTGGCGGCCCAGTTCGAAAGCTTCCGTGATCCGCTGGTGATTCTGGTCACCGTGCCGCTGTCGATCTGTGGCGCACTGATCCCGCTGTTCCTGGGCTGGTCGAGCATGAACATCTATACCCAGGTCGGACTGGTGACCTTGATCGGGCTGATCAGCAAACACGGGATTCTGATCGTCGAGTTCGCCAATCAGCTGCGCAAGGACAAGGGTCTGACACCGCGCGAAGCGGTCGAGCAAGCGGCGGCGATTCGGCTTCGCCCGGTATTGATGACCACAGCGGCGATGGTGTTCGGCATGGTGCCGTTGATCATCGCCACGGGGGCAGGCGCCGTGAGCCGGTTTGATATCGGTACGGTGATTGCCACCGGCATGTCGATCGGGACGTTGTTCACGTTGTTCGTGCTGCCATGCATCTACACGCTGCTGGCCAAGCCCGACGCCAAGAAAAGCCTCTGATCCCTTTGGGAGCGACTGGCGACTTTGAAAACAAAAAAGGACAAAAAAAAAGGCCTCGAATGATCGAGGCCTTTTATTTTGGCTTGAGTCTGTTCAACTTTGTGGCCTCATTCCTTGAGAGAGTCCGAACATGAACAGCAATAAATCATGATCGGGATGAGTCGCCACGGATGCCTTGGCAATGCGTGGCAACGGACAGTGAGCATCAGCGCTCACTGAACTGATGACCTGCGTGCGGGGCTGCTCCCAGGCAGCCATCGCCAGCGAAGCAACTGCCAAGGCTCCTGCTAAAAACAAACCTCGTGCAATTTCGAGTTTCATCGCTATAAACCTTTGATAGCGCTGCCAAACGCCGTCTCATAAAAATAGACGAGATTTGTCCAGTCCGTATCGCTGAACGACGAATGGCGACGCAATTGTTTCATGTCATGGGCCGCTGCCTGCTGAGCGGTCAGACGCTGGCGGCATTTCTCCAGATCGATCAATGCGATTTCAACCTTGGCGGAGTCACCTTCGCCGGTGACACGCAAGAAGACGTGCTTGATATAGATGCAGCTGTGCTGCCAACGGCCCTTGTGCATACGGGCAAGGTTCTCGGCCAGATCCTTCAATACACGTTCATGGACCGCTTCACCATGACGCTCACGCCCGCCGCCGGCGTACCAATGTTCGATTTCCTCGAAACCGTCCAGCGACTTGGTCACCAGCAAGGCGCGCCATTTGTGCGCAGGGTCGCGTTGTGCGCCGCAGAACACCATTTCAGGCACGCGCACGCCCAACTCGCGCAACCCTATCAGAGCATCACGCTCGCGCAACACCGTCGGTCGGCCAAAGGGGTGCAACCAACTGCGATGAATATGTCCAGTCTGGCGCTTGGTGTAGAGCAGCTGGCCATCGCTGCCATTGACTCGCTGTACGCCACTTTCTCCACCGCGACGGACGTTGGGTTCTTCTACCCATTCACCGCGCTGATTCCAGAAATAGTCGAAGCGGTCCTGGGGAGCGACTTCCGTTTCTGCTGCACATTGCACTGCCATCTGTTACCTCTTGCGTAATACGTAAACTCGCCACATGGCATAGAGCGGTAAAAAGTCCAATTGTTCCTGAATGCGGAAACCCGCCTGCTCAAACTCCTTTTCTACTGTGGCAGCCGGTAAGACAAATCGGTTTTGGTAACCTTTCTGTCCACGCTGTTTCTCTGCACGCTTGCGTTTCCAGGCCTTGAAATTGCCATCAACCCACAACGAAACAATGACACTGTCCCGTGAGACACGTTCGAACTCGCGCAAAATGGTCATTCGGTGTTCGGCGTCGCCGATGTGATGGAGCAAACGCATGCAGAAAATGCAGTCGACGGCATTATCGGGCAACTCAATATCGAATGCAGAAGTCTGCAAACGTTTTACCCGTTTGACCACGTCAGCCGGTTGCGCCTTGGCGGCGATCTTCAACATCGACTCGGAATTATCGGCCCCGATGATGGCGCGGTTGGCTTTTTCCGCCAGCACTGGCCAGAAACGCCCCGCACCGCATGGCAGATCAAGTACCAGCCCAGGCTCGCCGGCCAGTGCCAACGCCTTACGCGCCAACTGCTCGTCACGCCAGTGGGACAATCGGCGTCCCAGCCCGTTCTGCTGCTTGGGCAAGAACCGTTGGGCGTGCGGATCGTCGTATTTTTCAGAGAAAAATTTGATCGGGCCATCCATCATGGCGGTCTCCTGAGCTTCAGATGACCACCACCATAGGTAGATCGGTGTGAGTCTCAGGTCATCCCTTTGTGAAAAAAGTGTGCTGTAGACACCCAATCAATTCAGGATCTTTCACGAGAACAACGATGGTTTGGAGCGACGATTTTTTACATAAACCCAGACTACTTCTGGCTCAATTCCACCTCAAAACGACAGCCATTGGGTTCCATGTTGGTCAGGCTGACACTCCACCCCTGGTTCTCGCAGATCCGCTGTACCAGTGACAGTCCAAGCCCCAGGCCCTCGCCGCGTTTCTCGCTGCCACGCACGAACGGTTCAAACATCGCCTCGCGCTTATCCTCCGGAATGCCCACGCCACTGTCCTCGACAATGAACCCCGTCGCGGTCAGCGTCAGGCGGATGAAACCGTCTTCTGTGTAATGCAGTGCGTTACGCAGCAGATTACCCATCACCGCGTGCAAGAGGGTGGCGTTGTAGCCTGTGTCCTGCGGATCACCCGGCTCGAAGATCAGTTTCAGCCCTTTGGCTTCGATCGGTTCTCGCCACAGATTGAGCAGGCCGTCGGCGATCTGACGGACCGATTGCTGCGGCGACATGCTGGCGTCTTCACGTTGCGCCCGGGCCAACATCAGGAACGTTTGCACCAGCTCGCGCATCTCCTCGCACGCGCGGGCAATGCGCTCGACCTGGGCGTGGCCACGCGGGTCAAGGTGGGGGTTTTCCAGAAGTAGCTCACAGGAGCTGGCCAGCACCATCAACGGTGTGCGCAGTTCGTGGCTGACGTCACTGGTAAACAACCGCTCACGGGTCAGTGCCTGGCGCAAACGCCCAAGGGTGGCGTCGAAGGCAACGGCCAGTTCGCCCACTTCGTCGGCGGCATAGTCCGGTGCCAGAGGCGGGGCCAGTCCCAGCAGTTGATCGCGATGGCGCACCTGACGGGCCAGTCGTACGACCGGCGCCATCACTTTGCGCGCCAGGATCCAGCCGAGAAAGACCGCCAACGCCAGGCTCAGCACGAAACCGACCAGCACCACGGCAAACAGCACCCGCTCACGTTCTTCGAAATCGCTTTGGTCCTGAAGCAGGACGTAACGCCGACCATCAACGATTTCGACCATCGCGTGATATGAAAGATTCTCACGAAAAACCTCGTGAAAACCGGCATCAAGGTGTCGCAGATCCTTGGGTAGCGCAAAGTCTCCCGGCCCGCCGCTGAAATAGAACAATTGGTCTGGCTCGGGGCGATGGCTCCAGTCCGAGACACTGTCCATCAGCAACAGGCGCTGCAAATCGCCGCCCAGCCCGGCCGAAATCAGCTTTTCTTCCACCAGGTGCACGGTCGCCACAATGCCCATGGCAAAGGCTCCCGCCACCAGCGCACTCATCAACGCAAAGGCAATGATGATCCGTTGAGCAAGGCTCTGCTTAAACTCCATCACGGCCCTCGGCCAAGCGATAACCCACACCGTGAACGGTTTGTAGCAATGGCTTGGCGAATGGCTTGTCGATCACTTGACGCAGCTGATGCACGTGGCTGCGCAGGCTGTCGCTGTCCGGACAGTCATCGCCCCACAGGGCTTCTTCGAGAATTTCGCGACGCAGCACATGGGGACTTTTCTGCATCAACACCGCGAGCAGCTTGAGGCCGACCGGGTTGAGTTTGAGCAGACGGCCTTCACGGGTCACTTCCAGGGTGTCGAGGTCGTAGCTCAAGTCGCCCACTTGCAAGGACCGTCGACCGCCGCCCTGGGTGCGACGCATGACGGCTTCGATGCGGGCCGCCAGTTCAGACAGGGCGAACGGTTTGATCAGGTAGTCGTCGGCACCGGACTTGAAGCCTTGCAACCGGTCATCGAGTTGGTCACGCGCAGTCAGCATGATCACCGGCGTGTCACGGCGGGCGTCTTCGCGCAGGCGTTTGCACAGGGTGTAACCGTCGATGCCGGGCAACATGATATCGAGTACGATCAAATCGTAATGTTCAGTAGCCGCCAGATGCAGGCCTGACAAGCCGTCCTGCGCACAGTCCACGGTGTAGCCTTTGAGCCCCAGGTAATCGGCTAGATTGGCCAGGATATCGCGGTTGTCTTCAACCAATAGAATTCGCATGAGCACCTCCTCCGTACACAGCAACGGCCGTCATGGCCCGCGCAGCTTAAGGCCAAGAGTGATTCAGGGCTAGGGCCGAACTGTGCGAGAATCCATCCGCTCAACCAAATGAAGAGCTCAACAAGCTTTTCACTATCGATTTACGGAGCGTCTCTCTGCGGTTGAGCGAGACTCTCGCGCGATTGCAATTAAGGAATATACGCATAATGGACTTCTTCAAGACTGCGCCAATACGCTTTCTTCTACTCGTAACTGGCGCCTGGCTGGCCATTTTCACACTGACCCGAACGGTCCTGCTGCTCACGCACCTGGATGAGGCCGGCAGCGGCTTTCTCTCGGTATTTGGCGTTGGCTTGCTGTACGACCTGGGCTTCATTGCCTACGCGGCGCTGCCGATGGGTCTGTATTTGCTGCTCTGTCCGCCCGCCTTGTGGCGCCGCCGCGGTCATCGCTGGTTCCTTCAAGGGCTGTTGACCGTCAGCCTGTTCGCCATGTTGTTCGTTTCGGTTGCCGAATGGCTGTTCTGGGATGAGTTCGGTGTGCGCTTCAATTTCATCGCCGTCGATTACCTGGTGTATTCCGACGAAGTGCTGAACAACCTGCTCGAATCCTATCCCATCGGTACGCTGCTGAGCATCCTCGCGGCACTGGCGATAGCCTTGAGCTTTGCCTTGCGCAAACCATTCAATAGCGCGCTGGATGCACCACTGCCGCCTCTGCGCAATCGGTTGTTGAATGCCGTGGCTCTGTTGCTCATTGCCGGCCTGAGCCTGCAGTTGCTCAGCCAGGACGCACCGCGCGCTCAAGGCGGGAACGCCTATCAGAACGAATTGGCGAGCAATGGCCCCTACCAGTTCTTCGCCGCCTTCCGTAACAATGAACTGGATTACCCACAGTTCTATAGCAGCCTGCCGCCGGCCGTCGTTGCCCAGCAGATTCGTACCGAACTGAGCGAACCCAATGCTCGGTTCGTTGGCGAAGACCCGCAGGACATCCGCCGCATGATCGACAACCCGGGGACTCTGCGAAAGCCCAATATCGTTCTGGTGACCATCGAGAGTTTCAGCGCCAAGTACATGGGCAGCAATGGCGACAACCGCAACCTGACGCCCAATCTAGATGCCTTGCGCAAGCAGAGCCTGTATTTCAACAACTTCTACGCCACCGGCACCCGTACCGATCGTGGCCTGGAAGCCATCACCCTGGCGATTCCGCCAACGCCGGGACGTTCGATCGTCAAGCGTGTGGGCCGTGAAAGCGGTTTCGCCAGCCTCGGGCAGCAGCTTGCCGCAGTGGGCTACGACAGCGTGTTCGTCTATGGCGGTCGTGGTTACTTTGACAACATGAACGCATTCTTCAGCGGTAACGGTTACCGCGTAGTCGACCAGAGCAGCGTCGATGAAGCCGAGATCCACTTCAAGAATGCCTGGGGCATGGCGGATGAAGACCTGTATGCCCAGACGCTGAAGCTGGCCGATGCCGACCACGCCAAACAACAGCCTTTCCTGCTGCAACTGATGACCACCTCCAACCATCGTCCTTATACCTATCCCGACAACCGGATCGACATCAAATCCGGCAACGGTCGTGACGGTGCGGTGAAATACACTGACTATGCCATCGGTCAGTTCCTGGATCAGGCGCGCAAGAAGCCGTGGTTTGATAACACCATCTTTGTCTTTGTCGCCGACCACACAGCCGGCAGCGCGGGCAAAGAGGATTTGCCGATCAGCAACTATCAGATTCCACTGTTCGTCTATGCGCCGAAATTGATTGAAGCTCGGGAAACGGCACAACTGGCCAGTCAGATCGACCTCGCCCCGACCTTGCTGGGCCTGCTGAATCTGGATTATCAGTCGACGTTCTTCGGCCGTAACCTGTTGCAGGATAATCCGCTGCCGCCACGCGTGGTGGTTGGCAATTATCAGCATCTGGGCTTGTTCGATGGCAAAAATCTGGCGATCCTGAGCCCCCGGCAAGGATTGCGCCGCCACGATGATGCGTTGACCGAAAGTCGCGAGTCACGTGCCACCAACAGCGATCCCTTGATCACACGCGCCATCACGTATTACCAAACCGCCAGTTATGGCTTCAAGCAACAGCTGCTTGGCTGGAGAGCGCCCATGGAGGGTGCCGGTCAAGTCAGCGAACGTTAATCGAATGGCCCCGGGCTGATGCCCCGGGGTTTATTCAATCGCAGGATCTCTCATGTCATCATCCGCTGTCCGTCCCACCCCTCGCCCGCTCAATTTCTGGGTATGCCTGGGTGTCCCCGCCGTTGCGGCGATCATTTTGGTGTTGCTCGAACTGACATCGCTGGACATGGACCTGGCCAAACTGTTCTACGACCCGGTCGCCGGGAATTTCATCGGGCGCCACAGTTACTTCCTGGAAACCATCGTGCATGACCGCGCCAAGCAAGTGGTCATCGCGTTTTCGGTGTTTGCCATCCTCGCCTTCATCGGCTCCTTTTTCATGGACAGGCTCAAGCCGTTCAAACGTGAACTGGGTTGTCTGGTGCTGTCGCTGGCGTTGGCGACATCGTTCGTGACACCGATGAAAGCGGTGACAGCGGTGCAATGTCCCTGGAGCCTGGAGCAATTCGGTGGGCATGAGACCTACAGCGAACTGCTCAGCCCTCGCCCGCACACTGAAAAGCCGGGCCGTTGCTGGCCGGGTGGTCATGCCGCTACCGGCTTCACGCTGTTTGCGCTGTTCTTTGTCCTGCGTGACCGTCGTCCGCGTCTGGCACGCCAGGCGCTTGTGTTCGCTTTCGCCTTGGGCTCGGTGTTTTCCATCAGCCGGATGATGCAGGGCGCGCACTTCTTCTCCCACAACGTGTGGACGGCGATTTTCTGCTGGCTGATCTGCCTGGGGTCGTATTACTACATCCTCTATCGACCCGCCTTAAAGGCCGGGCGAATGGCCAAAGCAGTACCCGCCCGCGCCTGATACACCGTTCAAAATGCCGGAGTGAGTTGCTCGCTCCGGCAATGAACCGATTCCCTACCCCACGAAATCCGCGCAATAAAAAACCCCGCTGGCTCACGCCAGCGGGGTTTTTTCGTACAGGGTAAGGCTGGCTTACATCATGCCGCCCATGCCGCCCATACCGCCCATGTCTGGCATGCCGCCGCCAGCTGGGCCGTCTTCCTTGATCTCGGCGATCATGGCTTCGGTGGTGATCATCAGGCTAGCAATCGACGAAGCCGCTTGCAGAGCCGAACGAGTCACTTTAGCCGGGTCCAGGATACCCATTTCGATCATGTCGCCGTATTCGCCAGTCGCAGCGTTGTAACCGTAGTTACCCGAACCCTGCTTGACCTTGTCGACCACAACGCTTGGCTCGTCACCGGAGTTGGCAACGATCTGGCGCAGTGGCGCTTCAACAGCGCGACGCAGCAACTGGATGCCAACGTTCTGGTCATCGTTGTCGCCTTTGAGCTCGGAGATAGCCTGCAGAGCGCGAACCAGTGCCACGCCACCGCCAGGTACCACGCCTTCTTCAACGGCTGCACGGGTAGCGTGCAGGGCGTCTTCAACGCGGGCTTTCTTCTCTTTCATTTCTACTTCGGAACCAGCGCCAACCTTGATCACTGCAACGCCGCCGGACAGCTTGGCCAGACGCTCTTGCAGTTTTTCACGGTCGTAGTCGGACGAAGTGTCGGCCACTTGCTGACGGATCTGCAGAACGCGAGCCTGGATGTCAGTCTCAACGCCGGCACCGTCGATCACGGTGGTGTTTTCTTTGGACAGGATCACGCGCTTGGCATTACCCAGGTGTTCCAGGGTAGTGCTTTCCAGGCTCAGACCGATCTCTTCGGAGATAACGGTACCGCCAGTCAGAACAGCGATGTCCTGCAGCATGGCCTTGCGACGGTCGCCGAAGCCTGGAGCCTTGACGGCTGCGACTTTAACGATGCCACGCATGTTGTTCACAACCAGAGTCGCCAGGGCTTCGCCTTCAACGTCTTCGGCCACGATCAGCAGTGGACGGCCGGCTTTGGCAACGGCTTCCAGTACTGGCAACATTTCGCGGATGTTGGAGATCTTTTTGTCGACCAGCAGGATCAGCGGACCGTCGAGCTCGGCGGTCATGGTCTCTGGCTTGTTGACGAAGTACGGGGACAGGTAGCCACGGTCGAACTGCATGCCTTCAACAACCGACAGTTCGTTTTCCAGGCCCGAGCCTTCTTCAACGGTGATCACGCCTTCTTTACCGACTTTTTCCATGGCTTCGGCAATGATGTCGCCGATGGAGCTGTCGGAGTTGGCCGAGATGGTGCCGACCTGAGCGATTGCACGGGTGTCAGCGCAAGGCTTGGACAGTGCTTTGAGCTCTTTGACGATAGCGATGGTCGCTTTGTCGATACCGCGTTTCAGGTCCATCGGGTTCATGCCGGCAGCGACGGCTTTCAGGCCTTCGTTGACGATCGACTGAGCCAGAACGGTAGCGGTGGTGGTGCCGTCGCCTGCGTCATCGTTGGCACGGGAGGCAACGTCTTTGACCAGCTGCGCGCCCATGTTTTCGAAGCGATCTTTCAGCTCGATTTCTTTGGCAACGGAAACGCCGTCCTTGGTGATGGTCGGAGCGCCGAAGCTTTTCTCGATGATCACGTTACGGCCTTTAGGGCCCAGGGTCGCTTTTACTGCGTCAGCCAGGACGTTGACACCGGCGAGCATTTTCTTGCGGGCGGAATCGCCGAATTTAACTTCTTTAGCAGCCATGATCGATATTCCTTAAATACTTTGTAGTAGCGGGAAAATGAGCGGGGGAATCAGCCTTCGACAACAGCGAGAATCTCGTTCTCAGCCATTACTACCAGGTCTTCGCCATCAACTTTCACAGTGTTGCTGCCGGAGTACGGGCCGAACACAACCTTGTCACCCACTTTCACGGACAGTGCACGCACTTCACCGTTGTCCAGCACTTTGCCTGGGCCTACAGCGAGGACTTCACCCTGGTTTGGCTTTTCAGCAGCCGAACCTGGCAGGACGATACCGCCAGCGGTTTTCTTTTCTTCTTCGCTGCGACGGATAACGACGCGGTCATGCAGAGGACGAAGCTTCATTGTCGATCTCTCCTAATTGTGGTTTTCATCGGCCGGTGTAGTCCCGGCGGGTTTAACAAATCCGGCGGTGCCGGGTGCGGCTCGACAAGCGAGACGCGGAAGTCTGTCTGGCGTGATCGCCAGAAACCTTGCGGTGACCGTTACATAAGGGCGTACAAGCTGATTACAAGGGCGGGGAGCAAAAAATTTTCACCTTGACGCCCCAAAAACGAACACGGCACCCGAAGGTGCCGTGTCATTGAAAGGTGTTACTTGGAATCACGGTGTTCGAACTCGCCTTCGATCACATTGGGCTCACGGCCCAGCGGCGCTCGCGGAGCAGGACCGCCCCGGGATTGAAGATCATCGGCGAACGCACGCTGACGGATCGCTTGCTCCTCGGCGCGCTGGCGCATTTTATTGGCCAGCAGTCGACGGGAGATCGGCAGCAACATGATCAAGCCCAGCACGTCGGTGACGAAACCCGGCAGGATCAACAGACCGCCCGCCAGGGCCAGCATCAGGCCTTCGAGCATGGTTTGCGCCGGCAGTTCGCCGCGGTTCAGGCTTTCACGAGCCCGCAATGCAGTGGCCAGACCGGCGATACGCAGCACGAACACGCCGAGCATCGAGCCGAGAATTATCAGCAGCAGGGCCGGGAAAAACCCGATCGCCCCGCTGACCTTGACGAATACGAACAGCTCCAACACCGGAAACAGTACAAAGAGCAATAAAAAAGGGCGCATCAAATGGTTCCTCAACGCAAGAATGCCTTGCCAGTCTTCCCTAGATGACGTCGCCGATTCGTGAATTCAAGCACCGGCCACTTCATTTTTCGGCCAATGCTCGGCGTGAGCCAGGAAAACCAAGGCTTCGCGCACTTGTGTCGGCGTATTACAAGGCGCTTGAAACGGCAGCCAGTAAAGGGCCTGACCAATGCGCAGGTGCATGCCTTCGCTGTCGATGCCCGCCAGTTGCGCCGGCTCGGTTTTCGGCAGGCCTGCCAGATCGACGTAATGGGCGATGGCCTTGGCGTGATCGGCATTCATGTGCTCGACCATACTCGCTTCGGCCTTGCCGGCAAACGGGTTGGCCAGGGTCAGGTGGTCGACCCAGTGGATCGCGCCAAAACCACCGATGTAGCGGTGACGCACAGGTTTGAGCACCCAGAAATCGAAATCGTGAGCCTTGTGGTAGCTCTGCGAATCCGGGAAATAGCGGTAGTAACGTTCCGCCGCCGCTTCGATGGCCGCCTCGTCCTCGAGCTTTTCTGCTTCGGCGAGGTAAGTCAGGCGACCAACGGCTTGCACGTCATCGGCCTCGCGCTCACCCACGAACAACGAACATTTCGGGTCTTTTTGCAGGTTATGGGTGTGCTGTGCGATGCGGCTGATAAGGATCAGCGGCCGCCCCTGCTCGTCCAGGCAGTAAGGAACGACAGAACCGAACGGGAAACCCGGCATCGACTTGGAGTGTGTCGACAACACCCCACGGTATTCCTTGAGAAGCAATTCTCGGGCATTCTTGGCCGCTTCTACGCTCAATTTATGACTCCTTAAATAGAATCCGTCGAAAAAACGGACAGGCGCCTGGGGATAGTTTCCAGTACGCCATCGGGGCAGTTCTCGTGTGCAACCAGGCCACATCCGGTGCAGATCGAGAGGCTCTCTAGAAGGAAGACCACTTCAACCTGCTACTGGGGCATGCGAATGCAACTCACCGACAAAGTAATCATTATCACTGGCGGTTGCCAGGGTTTAGGCCGTTCCATGGCCGAGTATTTCGCAGGCAAAGGCGCGAAGCTTGCGCTGGTCGATTTGAACCAGGAAAAGCTCGACGACACCGTCGCCGCTTGCAAGGCCAAGGGTGTCGAAGCCCGTGCCTACCTGTGCAACGTCGCCAATGAAGAGCAAGTCACGCACATGGTCGCCCAGGTGGCTGAAGATTTCGGCGCGATTCATGGCCTGATCAACAACGCCGGGATCCTGCGTGACGGCCTGCTGTTGAAGGTCAAGGACGGCGAAATGACCAAGATGAGCCTGGCCCAGTGGCAGGCGGTGATCGACGTCAACCTGACCGGCGTGTTCCTGTGCACCCGTGAGGTCGCGGCGAAAATGGTCGAGCTGAACAACAGCGGCGCGATCATCAATATCTCCTCGATTTCCCGTGCCGGCAACGTTGGCCAGACCAACTACTCTGCCGCCAAGGCCGGTGTGGCAGCGGCGACCGTTACCTGGGCCAAGGAACTGGCGCGCTACGGTATCCGTGTGGCGGGCATTGCGCCGGGCTTCATCGAAACCGAAATGACCCTGGGCATGAAGCCCGAAGCGCTGGAGAAAATGACGTCCGGTATTCCGCTCAAGCGCATGGGCAAGCCGGACGAGATCGCCCATTCGGCGGCGTACATTTTCGAGAACGATTACTACACCGGCCGGATCCTGGAAATGGATGGCGGGTTGCGCATCTAAAGCTACACACAAAACAACTGTGGGAGCGGGCTTGCTCGCGAAAGCGGTGTGTCAATCAACAGATAAGTTGACTGATCTACCGCATTCGCGAGCAAGCCCGCTCCCACAGGGAATCGCGTTTGTTCAGTGACTCAATCGTCGCTGATGGTGATGTTCGGCATCGCCGGTGTCGCCGCTTCCTGCAACACAATCCGCGCGCCAACGTGGCGGGCGAGTTCCTGGTAGACCATCGCAATCGGGCTGTCCGGCTCGGCGATCACGGTTGGCTTGCCGCCATCGGCCTGTTCGCGGATGGCCATCGCCAGCGGCAACGAAGCCAGTAGCTCAACGCCGTACTGACTGGCCAGCTTCACGCCACCGCCCTCACCGAACAGATGCTCGGCATGTCCGCAGTTGGAGCAGATGTGCACGGCCATGTTTTCCACCACGCCTAACACCGGGATATTGACCTTGCGGAACATCTCGACACCCTTGCGCGCATCCAGCAACGCCAGATCCTGCGGGGTGGTGACGATGACCGCACCGGCCACCGGGACTTTCTGCGCCAGGGTCAGCTGGATGTCACCGGTGCCTGGCGGCATGTCGATGACCAGGTAATCCAGATCGCCCCAGGCGGTCTGTGTCACCAGTTGCAGCAGCGCACCGGACACCATCGGCCCACGCCAGACCATCGGCGTGTTGTCGTCGGTCAGGAACGCCATCGACATCACTTCGACGCCATGGGACTCGATCGGCACGAACCACTTCTGATCCTTGATCTTCGGTCGGGTGCCCTCGGGGATGCCGAACATGATGCCCTGGCTCGGACCGTAGATGTCCGCGTCGAGAATCCCGACCTTGGCGCCTTCACGGGCCAGGGCCAGCGCAAGGTTGGCGGCAGTGGTGGATTTGCCCACGCCGCCCTTGCCGGACGCCACGGCCACCACGTTCTTGACGTTGGCCAGGCCTGGAATTTGCGCCTGGGCCTTGTGCGGGGCAATCACGCTGGTGATGTCAACGCGAGCGGTCGTCACGCCATCGAGGCCTTCGATCGCCATTTGCAGCATCTGCGACCAGCCACTCTTGAACAGGCCGGCGGCGTAACCCAATTCCAGCTGGACGCTGACGCGATCGCCCTGGATGTCGATGCTGCGCACACACCCGGCGCTGACCGGGTCCTGGTTCAGGTAAGGGTCGGTGTATTGGCGAAGGACGGCTTCCACCGCTGCGCGATTGACGGCGCTCATGGGCAACTCCGATAGCAGGACTGAAAATCAGGCGGGTATCCTACCTGTTCTAAAGGCCGGACGGCATGCTTTCAGAATGTGACAATTATCCGATGACCGTACGCAATTTGCCGGACGGTGCATAAGGTTCTCGGGGGTGAAAAATATGCGCCGGCGCTTTATAGTGGCCGACCTCCGTTTCATCAAGTAGCCGAGCCCCATGTCCGAGCCACGCAAGATCCTCGTTACCAGCGCCCTGCCCTATGCCAATGGTTCGATCCATCTTGGCCACATGCTGGAATACATCCAGACCGATATGTGGGTGCGCTTCCAGAAGCACCGCGGCAATCAATGCATTTATGTCTGCGCCGACGACGCCCACGGTTCGGCCATCATGCTGCGCGCGGAAAAGGAAGGCATCACCCCGGAACAACTGATCGCCAACGTCCAGGCTGAACACAGCGCCGACTTTGCCGAGTTCCTGGTGGACTTCGACAACTTCCACTCCACTCACGCCGAAGAAAACCGTGAGCTGTCGAGCCAGATCTATCTGAAGCTGCGCGACGCCGGGCACATTGCCCAGCGTTCGATCACTCAGTACTTCGACCCGGAAAAGAAAATGTTCCTGGCCGACCGCTTCATCAAGGGCACCTGCCCGAAATGCGGCACCGAAGACCAGTACGGCGACAACTGCGAAAAATGCGGTGCGACCTACGCACCGACCGACCTGAAGGATCCGAAGTCGGCGATCTCTGGCGCCACCCCGGTGCTCAAGGATTCCCAGCACTTCTTCTTCAAGTTGCCGGACTTCCAGGACATGCTGCAAACCTGGACCCGCAGCGGCACCCTGCAAGAAGCTGTGGCGAACAAAATCGCCGAATGGCTGGATGCCGGCCTGCAACAGTGGGACATCTCCCGCGATGCGCCGTACTTCGGTTTCGAAATCCCGGGCGAGCCTGGCAAGTACTTCTACGTCTGGCTGGACGCGCCAATCGGCTACATGGCCAGCTTCAAGAACCTGTGCAACCGCACGCCGGAGCTGGACTTCGACGCGTTCTGGGGCAAGGATTCCACCGCCGAGCTGTACCACTTCATCGGCAAGGACATCGTCAACTTCCACGCCCTGTTCTGGCCAGCGATGCTCGAAGGCGCCGGTTTCCGTAAACCGACCGGCATCAACGTGCACGGCTACCTGACCGTCAACGGTCAGAAAATGTCCAAATCCCGCGGCACCTTCATCAAGGCCCGGACCTATCTGGATCACCTGTCGCCGGAATACCTGCGCTACTACTACGCGGCCAAGCTGAGCCGTGGCGTCGACGACCTCGACCTGAACCTCGAAGACTTCGTGCAGAAGGTCAACTCCGACCTGGTCGGCAAAGTCGTCAACATCGCCAGCCGTTGTGCCGGTTTTATCCAAAAGGGCAACGGTGGTTTGCTGGTGGCCGGCAACGCCGCACCGGAACTGACCGAAGCGTTCCTGGCGGCTGCGCCGAGCATTGCCGAAGCCTACGAGGCGCGTGACTTCGCCCGTGCCATGCGTGAAATCATGGGCCTGGCCGACCGTGCCAACGCCTGGATCGCCGACAAGGCGCCATGGTCGCTGAACAAACAGGAAGGCAAGCAGGATGAAGTCCAGGCCATCTGCGCCCTGGGCGTCAACCTGTTCCGCCAGCTGGTGATTTTCCTCAAGCCGGTCCTGCCGTTGCTGGCAGCCGATGCCGAGGCGTTCCTGAACGTCGCGCCGCTGACCTGGAATGACCACGCCACCTTGCTCAGCAACCATCAGCTGAACGAGTTCAAACCGTTGATGACCCGTATCGACCCGGCGAAAGTGCAAGCCATGAGCGACGCTTCCAAGGAAGACCTGACCGCCAGCGCTACCGACACCGGCGACGCTGCACCTGCCGGCAATGGTGAACTGGCCAAGGATCCGCTGTCGGCGGAAATCGAGTTCGACACCTTCGCCGCTGTCGACCTGCGCGTTGCCTTGATCCTCAAGGCTGAACACGTTGAGGGCGCCGACAAGCTGCTGCGCCTGACCCTGGACCTCGGTGACGAGCAACGCAACGTGTTCTCCGGGATCAAGAGCGCTTACCCGGACCCGTCCAAGCTCAATGGTCGCCTGACCATGATGGTCGCCAACCTCAAGCCTCGGAAAATGAAGTTCGGCATCTCCGAAGGCATGGTGATGGCTGCCGGCCCTGGTGGCGAAGAAATCTACCTGCTCAGCCCTGACAGCGGCGCCAAGCCGGGCCAGCGCATCAAGTAAGGTTTGATCGGCTAAACCGATCCCACAGTCGTGCGTGACGCGACTGTGGGATTTTCATATCTGGCCCACCCTCCATCCTTGCCGGATAATGCCTAAGCTTTTTAGACCGCCGCGTCTAAAGCCCCGTTCTTGCCGGCACGATCATGACTGAAATTGTTTTTACGCTTATCAGCGCTGCCCTGATCAACAACCTCGTGTTGTACTGGCCGCTGGGCGTCGATCCGCTGTTGGGCAACGAACGTGAAAGGGTTCATGCCCTGGGCATTGCGACGACGTGTCTGATGCTGATGGTCGGCGTCCTGGGCTACTCGGCCTATCACTGGCTGCTGGTTCCGCTGGAACTGACTTCGCTGCAGCTGTTCGTGTTCCTGCCGTTGAGCGTGTTGCTGCCCGGTCCGCTGCTGAAGCTGCTTTCACGATTGCTTCCAAAGCGTTCGTTCGATGGCCTCTGGCTTTTGCTGCTGGGTAATGCCGGCGTGCTTGGCCTGACCTTGCTCAACGCCCAGGCCGACCAGGGTTTTTTCCACGCCACGGCCCTGAGCCTCGGTGCAGGACTGGGCTTCTGGCTGGTGCTGAGCCTGTTCAGCGACTTGCGCCAACGCACACTCGATAACGATGTTCCCCTGCCCTTTCGCGGCCTGCCGATCGAGTTGATCGGCGCCGGACTGATGGCAGTGGCTTTTCTCGGATTCAGTGGACTGATCAAAACATGAGTCTGATTCAACGCATCGACGCCCTCTTGCCCCAGACCCAGTGCGGCAAGTGCGGCCACCCCGGATGCAAGCCCTACGCCGAAGGCATTGCCAGCGGCGAACCGATCAACAAGTGCCCGCCGGGCGGCAGCGAAACCATTGCGGCCCTGGCCGACCTGCTGAAAGTGCCGGTGCTGGAACTGGACGTCAGCCGCGGCTCGGCCCCGGCGCAGATCGCCTATATTCGCGAAGCCGAGTGCATCGGTTGCACCAAGTGCATTCAGGCCTGCCCGGTGGACGCCATCGTTGGCGCGGCCAAGTTGATGCACACGGTGATTGTCGACGAATGCACCGGTTGCGACCTCTGCGTCGCGCCCTGCCCGGTGGACTGCATCGAGATGCACCCGCTGCCGATCGCCACGGTGCTGCCGGTTGTTGGCGGCCTGGCGTTCAGCCTTGATGAACAGCGCGCCCGCGCCGCCAAGCGCAATCACGCACGCCAACGTTTCGAACAGCGAAATGCCCGCCTGCGCCGCGAAGAAGAACACAAACTCGCTGAACGCCAGGCCCGTGCTCAACGCGCCGCGCCGCAAAGTGAAGTGGCAACGCTTGATCCGGTGCAGGCGGCGCTTGAGCGAGTGCGTGCACAGAAAGCCGCGAACATTGATGCGGCAGTGAAAAAAGCCAAGATCGATGTGGCGATGAGTCGTGCGCAACTGAACAAATCACTCAAGGCGTTCGGGCATCCACCGACCTTCGAGCAGCAATCGCAATTGATCGTCTTGCAACAACAGTTCGAGGCCGCGGAACAGGCTTTGGCGACACTGGAAAGCACGGCACCGCCAGCCCCGGTCACGCCGGTCATTCCGGCGAAAAATGCAGAATTGAATCGGGCAAAGATCCAGTTGGCCATGCGCCGCGCCGAACTCAAGAAAGCGCAAACCGGCGAAGCAGCGGCTGAACAGATCCAGACGCTGGAACTGGCAGTGAAGGAAGCCGAGCGTCAGCTGGAGGCCTATGTCACCCCTTGAATCGGTGGACGAACGCCTTCAGCAGGCCATGAAGCTGGTGTTGCTGGCCACCGTGCCGGGCCTGCTGGTGTTGTTCTGGCTGTATGGCTGGGGCGTGTTGATCAACCTGATCCTGGCGAGCGTGGCGGCGCTGGCCGTAGAAGCGGCGGTGTTGCAGCTGCGTAAACGCCCCATACGACCGACCTTGAGCGACGGCAGTGCCCTGGTCAGCGCGACGTTGCTGACTGTGGCCTTGCCGGCTTACTGCCCGTGGTGGCTGACGGTCAGTGCTGCAGCGTTCGCGCTGTCGGGCAAACAGGTGTATGGCGGCGTCGGCAAGAACCCGTTCAACCCTGCCATGCTCGGTTTCGCCTTTGTGCTGTTGGCCTTTCCTCAGCAGATGACCCTTTGGCCCTCGTCGCACGGCATGGACCTGCTCGGTGGTTTGCAACAGGTCTTCAGTTTCAGCCTCAGCCAGACGCCGGATGCCTGGGTCCAGGCCACCGCACTGGACAGTCTGCGGATCAATAAAAGCCTGACCATGGACGAGCTCTTCGCCGGCAACCCGGCCTTCGGCCATTTTGGCGGTCGTGGCGTGGAATGGGTCAATCTGGCGTTTCTGGCCGGTGGCGCGTTTCTGCTGCAACGGCGGGTGTTCAGCTGGCATGCGCCGGTCGGCATGCTCGCCAGCCTGTTCATCATCAGTCTGCTGTGCTGGAACGGTTCGGGCTCCGACTCCCATGGCTCGCCACTGTTTCACCTGCTGACCGGCGCGACCATGCTCGGTGCATTCTTTATCGTCACTGAGCCGGTGTCCGGCGCGAAAAGCCCCCGTGCGCGCCTGCTGTTCGGCGCCGGTGCGGGATTACTGACCTACCTGATCCGTACCTGGGGCGGCTATCCGGACGGCGTGGCCTTTGCGGTGTTGCTGATGAACCTCTGCGTACCGGCGCTGGAACGGTTTGTCGCGTCCAGGCAGGAGCACGTTGCGCCATGAATCGAGCGACGAGCGTTGTGATGCTGGTGCTGCTGGCCGGGCTGGGGATTGGCGCGACGTACCTCGTGCAACACGCCAGCGCACCTCGCATAGCCGCTACACAGCGATTGATCGACATCCGCAACCTGCTGGACCTGCTGCCACCGGGAAGCTACGACAATCAACCGCTGGAACAGCCGCTGCCCGTCGACAACATCGAGCTGAGCAACAGCAGGCTCTTGGGCGGCTACCTGGCGACCAAGGGCGGTCAACCGAGCGCAGTGTTGCTGCGTAGCCAGACATTGGGCTACGAAGGCTCCATCGAGTTGCTGATCGCGATCAGCACCAACGGCAGGTTACTGGGGGTCAAAACCCTCAAGCAATCGGAAACCCCGGGACTGGGCGGCAAAATCGCCGACCGGCCCAATGCCTGGCTCGGGGGATTTACCGGCAAGTCTCGAACCGAACCTGGCGACTCGGGTTGGGCCTTGAATAAAGACCAGGGACAATTCGATCAGATCGCGGGCGCAACCATCACTTCAAGGGCCGTGATCAGCGCCATCCATGAGGCACTGCGCTACTTTGATGAACACGCACAACAGCTGATCGGAAGTAGCGCTCATGAATAAGTCATCGACGCTGCGAAACTCACTGATGCTGGCGCCACTGATCGGCGCCACCGATGCCTGGGCAAACGCTCTGGGCCTGTGGCTGATGTTTGTCGTGGTGACCTGCGTCTACGGCCTCGCGATGGGCGTACTGCGACCACGACTGGAGCAATCCACCCGTTTGCTGGCCAGCGTCGTGCTGGCGGCCACGCTCACCGCTTGCGCGGAACTTGGCGCGCAAGTCTGGTCGCTTCAATGGCATCAGCACGCAGGAATCTACGCAGGGTTGATTGCCTTGCAATGCGTCGTGCTGGAACACAATGGTTTTTTCCAGGAATCCCCGCGGGATCGCCTGCGCTTGTGTGGGTGGTTTGGAGCGCTGATGCTGGGCCTTGGCCTGCTGCGCGGATTCATCGGCGACAGTGGCCTGCACCTGGCGACGCTGGCCCCTGGCGGCTTCATTCTGCTGGGACTGTTGATCGCTGCACGTCAGGCCTTTCTCCGCTCGACCTCTTCACTTTGATTGCCTTCGAGGAAACGCACCGCCCATGAATGCCGCAAAACGTCTGGAAATTTTCCGCAGGTTTCACGAAGACAACCCGGAACCGAAGACCGAACTGGCGTATTCCTCGCCGTTCGAATTGCTGATTGCGGTGATTCTGTCGGCCCAGTCGACCGATGTCGGCGTCAACAAGGCCACCGCCAAACTGTACCCGGTGGCCAATACACCGGCGGCGATTTATGCCTTGGGGGTCGAGGGACTTTCGGAATACATCAAGACCATCGGCCTGTACAACAGCAAAGCAAAAAACGTGATCGAAACCTGTCGCTTGCTGGTAGAGCGCCACGGCGGTGAAGTACCGCAAACCCGCGAGGAGCTGGAAGCGCTGCCCGGTGTGGGTCGCAAGACCGCCAACGTCGTGCTCAATACCGCGTTTCGTCAGTTGACCATGGCGGTCGACACCCACATTTTCCGCGTCAGCAATCGCACAGGTATTGCACCCGGCAAGAACGTTGTCGAGGTGGAGCAGAAACTGATGAAGTTCGTGCCCAGGCAATACCTGCTCGACGCCCATCACTGGTTGATCCTGCACGGACGCTACGTCTGCCTGGCCCGCAAGCCTCGCTGCGGCAGTTGCCGTATCGAGGATTTATGCGAGTACAAGGCAAAGACCTCGGACGATTGAGGCACTATTAAGTTTATTGATATACCGATTGAAAAAATCTTTTTTACCCGCCGGTCGATTGTCGATATAAGGAGCGCCAAAGGCAGTCTTAGCCTGGAGTTAACCTTATGAGCACTGGCAAAGAGCAATTGGACGTAGAAGACGACTTCACCCCTGTTGAGGCCGATGATGCTGAACCGGTGGTTGAAGTGGCAAAGACCAACCTGAGCAAACGCCGTACCATCGACAACCTGCTGGAGGAGCGCCGACTGCAAAAGCAATTGGCCGATTACGATTTTGACCTATGACA
This sequence comes from Pseudomonas sp. DR48, assembly GCF_019823085.1. Lineage (NCBI taxonomy): Bacteria > Pseudomonadati > Pseudomonadota > Gammaproteobacteria > Pseudomonadales > Pseudomonadaceae > Pseudomonas > Pseudomonas sp. DR48. The sequence continues at coordinate 534,175 of NZ_CP081946.1, forward strand.
CCTAAAAGCCTCCCGAAACGGAGGCTTTTTACTAAGTGCCGATCCTGCAGGCAGTCCTTTCAGCATGGTTCGTCAAACGCTGGCGTACTCACACCAGACCATTGCGTTGAGCCAATTCGATCAGATCGACCAGGGAGCGTGCATTGAGTTTCAACAACAGGCGGGTCTTGTAAGTACTGACGGTTTTGTTGCTAAGAAACATGCCATCGGCGATCTCCTTGTTGGTCTTTCCTCGGGCCAGCTGTTGCAACACCATCATCTCGCGCCCCGACAGACGATCCACCATGTCCGCCTCACTGGCATTGCCAAGACTTGAACGCACAGTGTGCAACGCTTGATTGGGGAAGTAACTGTAGCCAGACAGTACTGCCTTTATTGCACTGAGCAACTCAGTGAGATCCTGTTGTTTGCAAACATACCCGGCGGCCCCCGACTGCATGCAACGCATGGAAAAATGCCCAGGCGCCTGAGAAGTCAGTATCAGCACTTTAAGAGGCATCGCCGTCGAGGTAAGACGCGCAATGACTTCCAATCCATCCAGTTTCGGTATTCCAATATCCAGAATGACAATATCCGGCATCAGCTCGCGGGCAAGTTGCAATGCATCCACGCCATTATCTGTTTCTGCAATGACCTCGTAGCCATGTCGCTCCATTAGCATACGCACCGCAAGACGAATGACGGGGTGATCATCCACGATCAGCACTTTATTCATGGGCAAGTCCAATTTTCGCTGTTCGAATTTTTAGAGCCCGCACAATAGCCTAGTCGTTTCAGACATGGCATGCCGCCCCCCTCGGCCACCCACACCGAGAGACATTCCCTACAAAAAAGCAGGAGAAGTCTTACAAGATTCTTACGATTACTGTGTGTCTTAAATTTTATTGACCCGTGCACGTGCTACGTTTCAATTTTTTTTGTATCGATATACATCCGAAAACAAACGACCTGCCGGGGTCCATTTGTCACACCAAAGGCCAAGGATTGAGCTACGCTTGAAATCTACCAGCCCGCGAGGCGCCTGGGTTCAGCGCAATGCTCCCATGCCTGCACCCGCGTTACTTTCAGTAAAAAAAGTTCACACCAGCGCCACGCCGGAAACAAAAACAAACTCAACAATGACTAAAACAACCACCCACTTATACCTGATTTAACATGAACACAGCTACTATAACAACTTACTGAAAAACCCATATAACGAGGAGTTCCCACACACAACTAATAAACAACACAACACCCACTTATACCCATTCAAAAAAACCTCTAAATCTTCGAGAAAAAGACATCATTCATGAGCACACGACATGATAAAACCCAAGAGAAAAATTACCAACCCCATGACAATCATTGCGATATTTGCAGTACTGTCTGAAACATCAGCAGCTGTCTCCCTTCCCTTTCTCGACAATGAGGAGCGAGAGATTTATATCTGGTTCCTTATCAGCTTCCCCTTTTATTTGCTCTTTCTGTTCTTTGCCACACTCAACTTCAATTACCGATCGCTTTATGCGCCCACTGACTTTGAGAAAGGAAAGCACTTCATAAAAGTCATGGGCAACACTGATCAACCGCAAAGCAGCACTTTCGAAGCCCCTCCCGAACATTGGGTGAACCACTACCTGCGTTTGCCCATCCGGCCACAGGACCTGCACATCATTGATGCGCGGGTCATGTGCAGAAAAACGGAATTCAACCACCTGATGGAGAAGGTCCAGCAACAACAGGAAAGGCCTGAGCAACTGATCGTGTTTATCACCAGTGCAGACTCGGAGGCATTTTTGAAGGAAAACGCGCTCAAGCACTCGAAGCAAACCAGAAAGCGTCATGGTTTCTGCATTGCTTACAATTTGAGTTCACGTGACGTGACGACAGTGGGCTGAGGATTTATTCCCACAGCAGCAGGCCATGCTCTGGAAGAGCAATCGGGGAGAAACGCAGAAGTAGAGGTATGAGCAACAACGAATAGAACGATAAATCGCATGTCCGGGCAGAAAATCCCCCCCTTTCAGCAATGTGGCCTTGTCATCGACAAGGCCACATTTCTATTGCGACTTCAAAGGTCTCAGAACAGCTTGCGGCCTTTGTTTGCAGCAATGCGCATACGCAAGGCGTTGAGCTTGATGAAGCCCGCCGCGTCGGCCTGGTTGTAGGCGCCGCCGTCTTCTTCGAAGGTCGCGATGTTGGCATCGAACAACGATTCGTCGGACTTGCGACCGGTAACGATCACGTTCCCCTTGTACAGCTTCAGGCGCACAACGCCGTTCACGTGTGCCTGGGACGCATCGATCATCTGTTGCAGCATCAGACGCTCAGGGCTCCACCAGTAACCGGTGTAGATCAGGCTGGCGTATTTAGGCATCAGCTCGTCTTTGAGGTGAGCCACTTCACGGTCCAGGGTGATCGATTCGATCGCACGGTGAGCGCGCAGCATGATGGTGCCGCCAGGGGTTTCGTAGCAGCCACGGGACTTCATGCCCACGTAACGGTTCTCGACGATGTCGAGACGGCCGATACCGTGTTCGCCACCGATACGGTTCAGGGTCGCCAGCACGGTGGCCGGGGTCATTTCGACGCCGTCCAGTGCCACGATGTCGCCGTTGCGGTAGGTCAGTTCCAGGTACTGCGCCTTGTCTGGAGCCTTCTCCGGAGAGACGGTCCATTTCCACATGTCTTCTTCGTGCTCGGTCCAGGTGTCTTCCAGCACGCCGCCTTCATAGGAGATGTGCAGCAAGTTGGCATCCATCGAGTACGGGGATTTTTTCTTGCCGTGACGCTCGATCGGGATGTTGTGCTTTTCAGCGTAATCCATCAGCTTTTCACGGGACAGCAAGTCCCATTCGCGCCACGGAGCAATCACTTTTACGCCTGGCTTCAAGGCGTAGGCACCGAGTTCGAAACGAACCTGGTCGTTGCCTTTGCCGGTAGCGCCGTGGGAAATGGCGTCAGCACCGGTTTCGTTGGCGATTTCGATCAGGCGTTTGGCGATCAACGGACGAGCGATGGAAGTACCCAGCAGGTACTCGCCTTCGTAAACGGTGTTGGCGCGGAACATCGGGAAAACGAAATCGCGCACGAACTCTTCGCGCAAGTCGTCGATGTAGATCTCTTTGACGCCCATGGCTTGTGCCTTGGCGCGTGCAGGTTCGACCTCTTCGCCCTGACCCAGGTCAGCGGTGAAGGTCACGACTTCACAGTTATAAGTATCCTGCAGCCACTTGAGGATCACCGAAGTGTCCAGGCCGCCGGAATACGCCAGAACGACCTTGTTTACGTCCGCCATGCCATCACTCCACGGGGTTCTACGGAAAGCCGTGAAGTCTACCGGTCATACGAAATAATTTACAGAGGCGCGACAGCTTATGACGACGAAGCGACAGATTATGTCGAGCGAGCGACGATTTCAGCGGGTTCAGGAGGTCGTGGCAGCGCTGCCGGGCGTCGCGACTTGAGGCGCCACTTTCTCGGTCGGGGCGACCCGCTCCAGGCGCACCGCGACCCGGCGATTCTTCGCGCGGTTGGCGGGGCTGGTGTTCGGTGCCACAGGATAACGCTCACCGTGGAAACGCAGGGTGATCTGCGATTCCTGAATGCCATTGGCCTTGAAAAAATCCATCACCGCCAACGCCCGACGGCGTGACAATTCGCGGTTGGTCAGACGATTGCCGCTGTTGTCGGAGTGCCCGTCGAGCTCGATATGATTGACCGTCGGATCGGCCTTCATGAACTCCAGCATCACCTGCAACTGGGCCTTGCCCCGCGCATCGAGGTCAACACCTTCACCCGGGAAGCCGATTTCGGACTGTTTGACCTGTTCGAAATTCTTCGGCAGCAATTTTGCGACGCAACCCTGGTAGTCGTTGAAGGCCTTGCTGAACTTGACCGGCAACAGGCGCACCTCAGACACTCGACCGTCGCCGGAGGAATGCCGGATGACCGGGCTGCGGCCGTCCATCAATCCACTGATCAGGCGCCCGGCCTGAACTTGCGAACTGTTGAACAGCACATTGCCGCTGCCGATTCGCACCGACCCCAGGTTGATGTCGCCACGTCCCGGTTGCCACGGCGCAGCCGCTGCCAGCAGGGTCGCAGAACCGCCGCCGATCATCGCGTTGTAGGATTTGAGACGAAACGTCGCCTGCTCGCCAGCACGGCGCACGAACTCACCCGACCCGAAATCGGTGATCGGCTGACTCAGGCGGCATTCGAACTTGTCACCTTCGACCGTCCACTCGATGCTCTCCAGACGCGTCTGGAAAGTGAGCGCCATTGCGGGAAGGCTGGCAAACACACTGAGCAAGGCTAAATAACGCTGGCGCACGGGAGGCTCCACTGGCTTCTACAACAAAAAGACCGACACACGCATGTTTACGGCGTACTACTGGATATCGGAAGCTTCCTTCAAAACTTGATAGCGAGTGCCTGGAAGAGTCTTTTCCGGTAGCATTCCCCTCAGTTTGACCCGCCTGGAATCCCCTCATGTCCGACCGCCTGACCCTGCTGCGTCCCGACGACTGGCATATCCATCTTCGCGATGGTGCCGTGTTGACCAATACCGTTGCCGATGTTGCGCGCACCTTTGGCCGCGCCATCATCATGCCCAACCTGGTACCTCCGGTGCGTAACGCCGCTGAAGCCGATGGCTATCGACAGCGGATTCTCGCTGCACGCCCGGCTGGCAGTCGCTTCGAACCGTTGATGGTGCTGTACCTGACCGACCGTACCCAACCCGAGGAAATTCGCGAGGCCAAGGCCAGCGGTTTCGTTTACGCCGCCAAGCTGTACCCGGCCGGCGCGACGACTAACTCGGACTCTGGTGTCACCAGTATCGACAAGATCTTCCCTGCACTCGAGGCCATGGCCGAGGTCGGGATGCCCTTGCTGATTCACGGCGAAGTCACCCGTAGCGATGTCGACGTGTTCGATCGCGAAAAACTGTTCATCGATGAGCACATGCGTCGTGTGGTCGAGCGTTTCCCGACGCTCAAAGTGGTGTTCGAACACATCACCACCGCTGACGCCGTGCAGTTCGTCAACGAGGCTTCGGCCAATGTTGGCGCAACCATCACCGCCCATCACCTGCTGTACAACCGCAACCACATGCTGGTGGGCGGGATTCGGCCACACTTCTATTGCCTGCCGATCCTCAAGCGCAATACCCACCAGGAAGCCCTGCTCGATGCCGCCACCAGCGGCAGCGACAAGTTCTTCCTCGGCACCGACTCGGCGCCTCATGCCCAGCATGCCAAGGAAGCGGCCTGCGGCTGTGCCGGTTGCTATACGGCTTATGCCGCCATCGAGATGTACGCCGAAGCCTTCGAACAGCGCAACGCGCTGGACAAGCTCGAAGCGTTCGCCAGCCTCAACGGCCCGCGTTTCTACGGCCTGCCGGTGAACACCGATCGCATTACCCTGGTCCGCGATGAGTGGACCGCCCCAACCAGCCTGCCTTTCGGCGAGCTGACTGTCATCCCGCTGCGCGCCGGTGAAAAACTGCGCTGGCGCCTGCTGGAGGAACACGCGTGAGTGAAGACCATTTCGACGACGAACAGGACGGTCAAGGCGGTGGAGGCGGTCCTCGTCATCCAATGGCTGCCAGATTCCGTGGCTACCTGCCGGTCGTCGTCGACGTAGAGACCGGTGGTTTCAACTCGGCCACCGACGCTCTGCTGGAAATTGCTGCAACCACCATCGCCATGGACGAAAAAGGCTTTGTGTACCCCGATCACACCTATTTCTTTCGTGTAGAGCCTTTTGAAGGCGCCAACATCGAAGCGGCCGCGCTGGAATTCACCGGGATCAAACTCGATCACCCGCTGCGCATGGCGGTGAGCGAAGAAGCCGCCTTGACCGATATCTTTCGCGGCATCCGCAAGGCCCTGAAAGCCAACGGCTGCAAACGGGCGATTCTGGTCGGGCACAACAGCAGCTTCGATCTGGGTTTCCTGAATGCCGCTGTCGCGCGTCTGGACATGAAACGCAACCCGTTCCATCCGTTCTCCAGTTTCGATACCGCGACCCTTGCCGGTCTGGCTTACGGTCAAACCGTGCTGGCCAAGGCCTGTCAGGCAGCCGACATCGACTTCGACGGTCGCGAGGCTCACTCGGCTCGCTACGACACCGAAAAGACCGCCGAGCTGTTCTGCGGCATCGTCAATCGCTGGAAACAAATGGGCGGTTGGGAAGACTTCAACGACTGATCCTTGTCGCCGGTTTATCCCGCCCATAAAAAAACCGGCCTCAACGGCCGGTTTTTTTATGCCTCAAACGCGCTTACAAAGCAGCAGCGTGCTCGGTCAGGTAAGCAGCAACGCCTTCTGGCGAAGCGTTCATGCCCTTGTCGCCTTTTTTCCAGTTGGCAGGGCAAACTTCGCCGTGCTCTTCGTGGAATTGCAGTGCGTCAACCAGACGGATCAGCTCTTCCATGTTACGGCCCAGCGGCAGGTCGTTGATGATCTGCGAGCGGACAACGCCTTTGTCGTCGATCAGGAACGCACCACGGAAAGCTACGCCGTCAGCGGACTGAACGTCATAAGCCTTCATGATTTCCTGCTTGATGTCAGCAGCCATGGTGTAGCGAACCTGGCCGATACCGCCATTGTTCACTGGGGTGTTGCGCCAGGCGTTGTGGGTGAAGTGCGAATCGATCGACACCGCGACCACTTCAACGTTACGTTCCTTGAAGTCAGCCATGCGGTTGTCCAGAGCAATCAGCTCGGACGGGCAAACGAAGGTGAAGTCCAGTGGGTAGAAGAACACCAGGCCGTATTTGCCTTTGATGGCCGAGGACAGGGTGAAGCTGTCTACGATTTCGCCATTGCCCAGTACAGCCGGCACGGTGAAGTCAGGGGCTTGTTTGCCTACGAGTACGCTCATTGAATATCTCCTGGTCTATTAACGTGAAGAACTGGGTTCGCGTCAGCCTGCCACCCTCAGGCGACAGCCCTGTGACACAACCCGCTTCGCAAGGACCGACCATCATACACGGCGTATTTGAGCTGTCCTTAACGGTTTTTCAAGGTGACGGAAAAATTGCCGCTTGCCTGGATACTGGCCGATGGCCTTATTGGAAACCGTTCGTCAGTGATGCGGATTTATAACGCGAAGCTTTCAGAAAGCACTTTGACAATCATTCTCGTTAACATTAAGATCCATCGCAATTGAGTCTCAACCAGCGACGGTTTTCACTTATGTATGTCTGCCTCTGCACTGGCGTCACCGACGGTCAAATCCGCGATGCAATCTATGAAGGTTGCTGCAGCTACAAGGAAGTCCGTAATGCCACCGGCGTCGCCAGCCAATGCGGCAAATGCGCCTGCCTTGCCAAGGAAGTCGTTCGCGAAACGCTGGGCAAACTGCAATCGGCACAGGCCGCGATTCCTTATCCAGTAGAATTTACCGCCGCCTGATACCCCGTATTTCAATGAACCGGACTTGATGTCCGGTTTTTTTATGGCTGCAAATCAATCGCTTACGCGCAAGACGCGGAACACAAACATTCTTATTCCGATTAATTTTCATATAAGTTTCAATAACTTAGGTTTGACACCCTAAGTTGCACCACTCAAACTCCGCCATATAGACAGCTAATAAAGGGCAGGACCCCATCATGAAAGGCGACATTACAGTCATCCAGCATCTCAACAAGATCCTTGCCAATGAACTGGTCGCGATCAATCAATACTTCCTGCATGCACGCATGTATGAAGATTGGGGTCTGAATAAGCTCGGCAAGCACGAGTACCACGAATCCATCGACGAGATGAAGCACGCGGACAAGCTGATCAAGCGCATCCTGTTCCTCGAGGGCCTGCCGAACGTTCAAGACCTTGGCAAGCTGCAGATCGGTGAACACACCCAGGAAATGCTTGAGTGCGACCTGCGCATCGAACGCACCGGCCATGCCGACCTTAAAGTTGCTATCGCTCATTGCGAAACCGTTGGCGACTACGGTAGCCGCGAACTGCTCGAAGACATTCTGGAATCCGAAGAAGAACATATCGACTGGCTGGAAACCCAACTGGGCCTGATCGATAAAGTCGGTCTTGAGAACTACCTGCAATCGCAGATGGGCGAAGACGAGTAAGTTAGCGCCCGCTGAACTCGAGACAATAAAAAGCCCCGCGCTCTTTTAAAGAGGCGGGGCTTTTTTAATGACCGGGGTTCAGGCTTCGGTCTTGCCAGCAGCTGCTTTTTCAACAGCGGCCTTGATCGTGCTCTGCAGCGAACCGTCAGCAGCCATCTCAGTCATGATGTCGCTACCGCCAACCAGCTCACCACCGACCCACAATTGCGGGAAGGTTGGCCAGTTGGCGTATTTTGGCAGGTTGGCGCGGATTTCCGGGTTCTGCAGGATGTCCACGTACGCAAACTTTTCACCACATGCCATCACGGCCTGCGCGGCTTTTGCGGAGAAGCCACACTGCGGGGCATTCGGCGAACCTTTCATGTAAAGCAGAATGGTGTTGTTAGCAATCTGCTCTTTAATCGTTTCGATGATATCCATGGAGCACCTCGGCTGAACTTTCCGACTCAGAGGTCGGCACGGTGGCGCATTGTAACGGAAACCCGAGCGCCATGCTCGGTCTCCCCGACAGACTCAATCAAGCCGCCACCACGGTCACCGGAACGCCGTTCAACGCCGCATTGCCGGACAACTCGTCAAGCTGGCACTCGTCCGTCAGGTCGTTGGCGCTGGAACCCGGCTGGCTGCTGGCGATCGTCATTTGCACGCCCGGGCGCGCATGGCCCCAACCGTGAGGAAGACTGACCACGCCTTTCATCATATCCAGGCTGGCGAGCACTTCAACTTCGATCACGCCGACCCGCGAACTGACCCGTACGCGCTGCCCGTCGCCAAGCCCGCGACTGGCCAGGTCATCGGGGTGCATCAACAATTGATGGCGCGGCTTGCCCTTCACCAAGCGATGATAGTTGTGCATCCAGGAGTTGTTGCTGCGCACATGGCGACGCCCAATCATCAGCAATTCGTCGGCGGCGGGTGCTTGCAGCGCGGCGAAGCGGGCCAGGTCGGCAAGAATAACGTCAGGCGCCGCCTGAACTCGCTGGTTGGCGGTTTTCAGACGCGGCGCCAGGTTGGATTTCAGTGCGCCCAGATCGATGCCATGCGGGTGATCGAACAGCGTCGCCAACGACAGCTTGTGTGGCGAGGCATCGCCGTAAAGCCCCATCCGCAAGCCATGATCAATCATCTGCGCAGGAGCAATGGTCGGTTTCAACTCCTTGCCAGTCTTCGCCGCGAACGCCTTGGCCAGGCCGACGAAGATCTCCCAGTCGTGCAACGCGCCTTCGGGTTTGGCCAGGATCGCCCGGTTGAAGCGCGTCACGTTGCGCACCGCGAACATATTGAACGTGGTGTCGTAGTGATCGTTTTCCAGCGCCGAAGTCGACGGCAGGATCAGGTCGGCGTAACGCGTGGTTTCATTGATGTAGAGGTCAACGCTGACCATGAACTCCAGCCCGTCCAGCGCCTGTTCCAATTGCCGGCCGTTGGGCGTGGACAGGACAGGATTGCCGGCCACGGTGATCAGCGCACGGACCTGCCCTTCTCCGCCGGTAAGCATCTCTTCGGCCAAGGCCGACACCGGCAACTCGCCGCTGTATTCCGGACGCCCGGACACCCTGCTCTGCCAGCGATTGAAATGCCCACCCGAAGTCGAAGCCACCAGATCCACCGCCGGCTCGGTGCACAGTGCACCACCGACGCGGTCGAGGTTGCCAGTGACGAGGTTGATCAGCTGCACCAGCCAATGGCACAGCGTGCCGAAGGCCTGGGTCGAAACACCCATGCGGCCATAACAGACCGCTGTAGGCGCCGCCGCAAAATCCCGGGCCAGTTGGCGGATCTGCTCCGCCGGCACTGCGCACAGGGGGCTCATGGTTTCGGCGGTGAAGGTTGCAATCGCCTCACGCACTTCATCCAGGCCGTCCACCGGCAGATGACTGTCGCGGGTCAGGCCTTCGGTGAACAAGGTATTGAGCAAGCCGAACAACAACGCCGCATCGCCACCGGGGCGCACGAACAGATGCTGGTCGGCAATCGCCGCCGTTTCGCTGCGGCGTGGATCGACCACCACCACTTTGCCGCCCCGGGCCTGAATCGCCTTCAGGCGCTTCTCCACATCCGGCACGGTCATGATGCTGCCGTTGGACGCGAGCGGGTTGCCGCCCAGAATCAGCATGAAATCGGTGTGATCGATGTCCGGGATCGGCAACAGCAAACCGTGGCCGTACATCAAATGGCTGGTCAGGTGATGAGGCAACTGATCGACCGAGGTCGCGGAATACCGGTTACGGGTTTTCAGCAGTCCCAGGAAGTAGTTGCTGTGGGTCATCAACCCATAGTTGTGCACGCTGGGGTTGCCTTGATAGACCGCCACCGCGTTCTGCCCGTGACGCTCCTGAATCGCCGAGAGGCGTTCGGCAACCAGGTTGAACGCGTCCTCCCACTCGATGGGCTGCCACTCGCTGCCGACCCGCAGCATCGGCTGACGCAGACGATCCGGATCATTCTGAATGTCTTGCAGGGCAACCGCTTTAGGGCAGATGTGCCCGCGGCTGAATGTATCCAGCGAATCGCCTTTGATCGAGGTGATCTGCACGCCGTTGCCGTCGATTTCGGATGTCTCGATGGTCAGGCCGCAGATGGCTTCACACAGGTGGCAGGCGCGGTGATGGAGAGTCTTGGTCATGGCCAGTCTCTGTTTTGTTCTGGGCGGGCAATGTCGGCCGCGGGAACAAAACTATGGCGCCTGCCCCGCGCCTGCGCCAGCGACGTTCGTCTCGTGAATTGCTGACTATCAGGCCAGCCGATGGCCGCGCACGATCAGTTCGGCGGCAACCCGGGGGGCGGCGCCTGCAACTGGATCTCCTGAATGGTTTCGATCTGTTCCTGGGCGATATGCACGCCCGTGAGCTCGCCGATCAGTCGCCAATGCTCATCAAGGCCGGTGCTGATGGTTGCCATGCGGTCGATCATCCGTCGACCGGCAGCCTTGGTCACCTCGTCGTCACTGCGCATCAATTCGAAGGACATCGACGTCATGGAGGCTGTGAGGTGAGTCAGTGAGCGGGCCGTGAGGCTCAGTAAATCCATTAACAACTGTTCTTTTGATTCCATTCCGATGCTTCCTGCGTCGCTCGTGACTTAGTTATAACCCAGCACCTTGCATTAGCAAATGTTTCAGAGCAGACACATGTCTCGGCAGCGAGCGAATGCCAGGTCAAAAAGCGACCGAGAGAGCGCCATCCCCGCCCCGCTTGATTGCCAAGCCCGTCGAGCCCGGTGTACAAATAACGGGCTGCTGTCAGGAAACCGGCTTCAAATGCGCTACTGCGGTCACCCCGTAGCCCCTCTGAAATTCCCGAACACCGTAGCCTATTGGAAAAACGCGACATTTAATGTCAAGATCGCGCCTTCCCCTATTTCGTCGCCCCGTGCGGCTTACGCCGCAGGTCTCGCCCGTTTTTTTAGTTAAACAAGGCTTTGAGTATCTGCGGTCTGTTGCAAAAAGGTAGTCAATGATGAGCGCAAGGCACTTTCTCTCCCTGATGGATTGCACGCCCGAAGAGCTGGTCAGCGTGATCCGTCGAGGCGTTGAGCTCAAGGACCTGCGTAACCGCGGCGTACTGTTCGAGCCTCTGAAAAACCGCGTCCTGGGGATGATCTTCGAGAAATCCTCGACCCGCACCCGTATTTCCTTCGAAGCGGGCATGATCCAGCTCGGCGGCCAGGCCATTTTCCTGTCGCCGCGCGACACCCAGCTGGGCCGTGGCGAACCGATCGGTGACGCCGCCATTGTCATGTCGAGCATGCTCGATGCGGTGATGATCCGCACGTTTTCCCATAGCACGCTGACCGAATTCGCCGCCAATTCGCGCGTCCCGCTGATCAACGGCCTGTCCGATGACCTGCATCCGTGCCAGTTGCTGGCCGACATGCAGACGTTCCTCGAGCACCGTGGTTCGATCCAGGGCAAGACCGTGGCCTGGATCGGCGATGGCAACAACATGTGCAACAGCTATATAGAAGCGGCGATCCAGTTCGACTTCCAGTTGCGCGTTGCCTGCCCTGAAGGTTTTGAACCCAATGCGCAATTCCTGGCCAAGGCCGGCGATCGCGTGACCATCGTCCGCGATCCGCAGGATGCCGTGCGCGGCGCGCACCTGGTGAGCACTGACGTCTGGACCTCCATGGGCCAGGAAGAAGAAACCGCCAAACGCCTAAAGCTGTTCGCGCCGTACCAGGTCACCCGCGCCCTGCTCGACCTGGCCGCCGAAGATGTGCTGTTCATGCACTGCCTGCCGGCTCACCGTGGCGAGGAAATCAGCCTCGACCTGCTCGACGACAAGCGTTCGGTCGCCTGGGATCAGGCAGAAAACCGCCTTCACGCACAAAAGGCCTTGCTCGAGTTTCTCGTCCCGCCTTCGTACCATCACGCATGAGCCATCCATTACTGCTTAACCTGCGCAACCTCGCCTGCGGCTATCAAGAGCAGCGGGTTGTGCAGAACCTCAACCTGCATTTGAATGCCGGCGATATTGGTTGCCTGCTCGGTTCCTCGGGCTGCGGCAAGACCACTACGTTGCGGGCGATTGCCGGTTTCGAACCGGTGCACGAAGGTGAAATCACCTTGGCGGGCGAGACCCTGTCCAAGCCCGGTTTCACCCTTGCCCCGGAAAAACGCCGGATTGGCATGGTGTTCCAGGACTACGCGCTGTTTCCGCATTTGAGCGTGGCCGAGAACATCGCCTTCGGGATCCGCAAGCATCCGCAAAAGGAACGGGTCACCGAAGAATTGCTGGAACTGGTCAACCTGAAAAACCTTGGCAAACGCTTCCCCCACGAGTTGTCCGGCGGTCAGCAGCAGCGTGTCGCATTGGCCCGCGCACTGGCGCCTGAACCGCAATTGTTGCTGCTCGACGAGCCGTTCTCCAACCTCGATGGCGAACTGCGACGCAAGCTCAGCCATGAGGTGCGCGACATTCTCAAGGCTCGTGGCACCAGTGCGATTCTGGTGACCCACGATCAGGAAGAAGCCTTCGCGGTCAGCGATCATGTCGGGGTTTTCAAGGAAGGTCGCCTGGAGCAATGGGACACGCCCTACAACCTGTATCACGAACCGCTGACACCCTATGTGGCGAGTTTCATCGGGCAGGGGTATTTCATCCGCGGCCAGCTGAGCAGCCCGGAGTCAGTGCAGACCGAGTTGGGTGAGTTGCGCGGCAACCGTGCCTACACCTGGCCGGTGGGCGGTGCGGTGGACGTATTGCTGCGCCCGGACGACATCGTTTATGCGCCGGACAGCGCATTGAAGGCGCGGATTGTCGGCAAGTCGTTCCAGGGTGCATCGACACTCTATCGTTTACAGCTGCCGACCGGCGCGCAATTGGAATCGATTTTCCCGAGCCACGCCGATCATCTGGTCGGGGCAGAAGTGGGCATTCGTGTCGCGGCTGAACATCTGGTGTTGTTCCAGGCGTCCGGCAGCACGGCGGCGCAGATTCCGGCGACCGAATCCGGCGTGCGCCGCTACAGCGCTGCCAGCTGATACACACGGACAAAAAATGTGGGAGCGAGCCTGCTCACTCCCAAATTGCTCCTGTGGTTAACCGAGCATGAGCGTTCCGCTCGCAACCAGCGTTGCCTGCCCGCCAATTTTCACCCGATCCCCTTCCAGCCGACAGAACAGCTCCCCGCCTCGCTTCGAGCACTGGTAGGCGGTGAGACTCGTCTTGCCCAGCCGTTTCGACCAGTACGGAATCAGACTGCAATGGGTCGAACCGGTCACCGGGTCTTCGTTGATACCGATCGCCGGAGCAAAGTAGCGGGACACGAAATCATGCCGACTGCCCTTGGCAGTAACGATGGCGCCCGGCCACGGCAGTTTGGCCAGGGCGACCATGTCGGGCTGACAATCGAGTACAGCTTGCTCGGACTCCAGCACCACGAACAATTCATTGGAGCCCAACACATCGACCACTTCGACGCCCAAGGCGCGTTCGACATCCAGGGTCACACCCACTTCTGACGGCGCGATGGCCGGGAAATCCAGCCACAAGCGCTCGCCTTCACGACTCACACTCAACGGACCGGACTTGCACATGAAGTCCAGGCGTTCGACCGGCTCCTTGTAGATCTCAAACAACACATAAGCGCTCGCCAGGGTCGCATGACCGCACAGCGGCACTTCAGTGGTCGGAGTGAACCAGCGGATCTGCCAGCCCTGCCCTTCGCGCACCACGAAGGCAGTCTCGGCGAGATTGTGTTCAGCGGCGATCTTCTGCATCAACTCATCGGCGAGCCACGCTTCGAGCCGATAGACCATCGCCGGGTTGCCACTGAATGGCCGATCGCTGAACGCGTCGACCTGATGAAACGCTAGCTGCATGACCTTCTCCTTATGTCCGGCCATCGAGCATGTCGTTGCCAGACAATCCGTACCAGTGACAGAGCGGGCAATTTTTCGCCATACAGCGGCTCAGGCTCGGCCAATGTCGGCGAATTTCGCTTGGGTATGTTCAGCCAGCACCGTTGGCGCCAACTCGACTTCCAGCCCGCGTCGACCGGCGCTGACAAAAATGCTGTCGAAGGGCTGCGCCGAGTTGTCGATGAAGGTGCGCAGGCGCTTTTTCTGTCCAAGCGGACTAATGCCGCCCAACAGGTAACCCGTCGCGCGTTGTGCCGCGGCAGGATCAGCCATTTCAGTTTTTTTCACGCCGGCCGCATGAGCCAGGTGCTTGAGATCAAGACTTCCGACGACCGGCACCACGGCCACCAGCAATTCACCTTTTTCACTGGCGGCCAACAAGGTCTTGAACACCCGTGCCGGGTCCAATCCCAGTTTTTCCGCGGCCTCCAGTCCATAGGACGCAGCCTTCGGATCATGTTCGTAACTGTGCACGCGATGTTCGGCTCGAACTTTTTTCAACAAATCCAATGCGGGGGTCATGACAACTCCAGACGTGGGCGGCAGTAGAAAAATACTGCGCTGAATTCTAGGCCATCGCTCAGCAAAAGGCTCTATTGCGGCACTCATTCATAGGGCTGGCCACATGATTTGCCGTTCGTCCACGCTCAGTCCACCACGTGAACGTTGCGATCATTCACGTGACTAATAGTTGAAATATGACTGATAGTTCACTTTCGACCTTTGACAGCAGCGTTTCTTGTCTATATTTTTTCGAATCTGAATACCGCACCAAATGTCTTACAGCAGCACCCGCAGCAGGCCGAGAACAGAATGGGGATTCTGCCTCGGAGGAAAACGCGCTTCGGCCATGACGAAAGAAGCGCCAGACAACAACAAAAAACGAGGTTTTCAATGACTACTGCTTTACAACAACCGTCGCTCTCCAGCCAATGCATGGCCGAGTTTCTGGGCACTGCGCTGCTGATCTTTTTTGGCACCGGTTGTGTTGCCGCGCTCAAGGTCGCGGGCGCCAGCTTCGGCTTATGGGAAATCAGCATCATCTGGGGCGTCGGCGTGAGCATGGCGATTTACCTGACTGCCGGCGTTTCCGGCGCTCACCTCAATCCTGCCGTCAGCATCGCGCTGAGCATTTTTGCCGATTTCGAAAAGCGCAAACTGCCGTTCTACATCCTCTCCCAGATTGCCGGCGCGTTCTGCGGGGCCTTTTTGGTCTATACGCTGTACAGCAACCTATTCTTCGATTTCGAACAAACTCACCATATGGTTCGCGGCACCCAGGCCAGTCTTGAATTAGCGTCGGTGTTCTCCACCTTCCCTAACCCGGCCCTGTCCACCGCGCAGGCTTTCCTGGTCGAGGTGATCATCACGGCGATCCTGATGGGCGTGATCATGTCCCTGACCGACGACAACAACGGTCTGCCAAAGGGCCCGCTGGCACCACTGCTGATCGGCCTGCTGATCGCAGTGATCGGCAGTTCGATGGGCCCGCTGACCGGTTTCGCCATGAACCCGGCACGGGATTTTGGTCCCAAGCTGATGACTTTCTTTACCGGCTGGGGTGAAATTTCCCTCACCGGCGGTCGCGATATTCCGTATTTCCTGATTCCGATTTTTGCACCGATTGTCGGTGCCTGCCTCGGCGCTGCCGCTTATCGCGGGCTGATTGCCCGTCATCTGCCCGGCGCCATCCCTGCTACAACGGATGCAACACCGGCCATTGACGGCAAACCAAGAACTTCTTGATACCGTAGGCGCGTGATCCTGCCCAATTGATTGCGCGCCTGATCCCTCTCCCTTTTTTCGTCCAAGGCAATCGACATGACCGACACTCAGAATAAGAACTACATCATTGCCCTCGATCAGGGTACGACCAGCTCCCGCGCGATCATTTTTGACCGCGACGCGAACGTGGTCTGCGCCGCCCAACGTGAATTCGTACAGCACTACCCGCAAGCCGGCTGGGTTGAACACGACCCGATGGAAATCTTCGCCACCCAAAGCGCCGTGATGGTCGAGGCTCTGGCTCAAGCCGGCCTGCATCACGACCAGGTCGCCGCCATCGGCATCACCAACCAGCGCGAAACCACCGTGGTCTGGGACAAGACCACTGGCCGCCCGATCTACAACGCGATCGTCTGGCAGTGCCGCCGCAGCACCGAGATCTGCCAGCAGCTCAAGCGCGACGGCCACGAGCAATACATCAGCGACACCACGGGCCTGGTCACCGACCCGTACTTCTCCGGCACCAAGCTCAAGTGGATCCTCGACAACGTCGAAGGCAGCCGCGAGCGTGCGCGCAATGGCGAACTGCTGTTCGGCACCGTCGATAGCTGGCTGATCTGGAAATTCACCGGCGGCAAGGTGCACGTTACCGACTACACCAACGCCTCGCGCACCATGCTCTTCAACATCCACACCCTGGAGTGGGACGCGAAGATGCTGGAGGTGCTGGATATTCCGCGCGAAATGCTGCCGGAAGTTAAATCCTCCTCCGAAATCTATGGCCACACCAAAAGCGGCATCGCCATCGGAGGTATCGCCGGCGATCAGCAAGCCGCTCTGTTCGGCCAGATGTGCGTCGAGCCCGGCCAGGCGAAAAACACCTACGGCACCGGCTGCTTCCTGCTGATGAACACCGGCGACAAGGCCGTGAAATCCAAGCACGGCATGCTGACCACCATCGCTTGCGGCCCACGTGGCGAAGTGGCTTACGCGCTCGAAGGCGCCGTGTTCAACGGTGGTTCGACCGTGCAGTGGCTGCGTGATGAACTGAAGATCATCAACGATGCCCACGACACCGAATACTTCGCCAACAAGGTCAAGGACAGCAACGGCGTTTACCTGGTGCCAGCCTTTACCGGTCTGGGCGCGCCGTACTGGGACCCGTATGCCCGCGGCGCGTTATTCGGCCTGACCCGCGGTGTACGCGTGGATCACATCATTCGCGCAGCGCTGGAATCGATCGCCTACCAGACCCGCGACGTGCTGGACGCCATGCAACAGGATTCCGGCGAACGCCTGAAATCCCTGCGCGTGGACGGCGGCGCGGTAGCGAACAACTTCCTGATGCAGTTCCAGGCCGACATCCTCGGCACGCAAGTCGAGCGCCCGCAAATGCGCGAGACCACGGCACTCGGCGCTGCTTACCTGGCCGGCCTGGCGTGTGGCTTCTGGGGCAGCCTGGACGAGTTGCGCGGCAAGGCGGTCATCGAGCGCGAGTTCGAACCTGCCCTGGACGAAACCTCGAAGGAAAAACTCTACGCCGGCTGGAAAAAAGCCGTCAGCCGCACCCGCGACTGGGAACCGCATGAGGGCGCTGAATAAGCCAAGCTGAGGACTCGTATCAGTATGTAACTGGCAGGGAGCGGATTCGTGCGGCATCATGGGCAAATTTTGCACGGCAGCCCAAAGGAAGCCCCATGAATCTGCCTCCCCGTCAGCAACAGATCCTCGAGCTGGTCCGTGAACGCGGCTACGTCAGCATCGAGGAAATGGCTACGTTGTTCGTCGTTACACCCCAGACCATCCGCCGCGACATCAATCAGCTCGCGGAAGCCAATTTGCTGCGTCGCTACCATGGCGGCGCTGCCTACGATTCCAGTGTCGAAAACACCGCCTACGCCATGCGCGCCGATCAAATGCGCGATGAAAAGCAGCGTATCGGTGAAGCCATTGCGGCCCAGATCCCTGATCACGCCTCGCTGTTCATCAACATCGGCACCACCACCGAGTCGATTGCCCGGGCGCTGCTCAATCACAATCATCTGAAAATCATCACCAACAATCTGCACGTCGCCTCGATGCTCAGCGCCAAGGACGACTTCGACGTCCTGCTCACTGGCGGCAATGTGCGGCGCGACGGTGGTGTCGTCGGTCAGGCGAGTGTCGATTTCATCAATCAGTTCAAGGTCGACTTTGCACTGGTCGGCATCAGCGGCATCGATGAAGACGGCAGCCTGCTGGACTTCGATTATCAGGAAGTGCGGGTGTCGCAGGCGATCATCGCCAATGCGCGTCAGGTCATTCTGGCAGCGGACTCCAGCAAATTCGGGCGCAACGCCATGATTCGCCTCGGGCCGATTAGTTTGATCGATTGCCTGGTGACCGATCAGCCACCATCGCCAGCCCTGGCGCAGTTGCTGAGTCAGCACAAGATTCGGCTGGAAGTCGTTTAACCCCTTCAGATCCTCGTCGCTCATACCGACGCCATCGCGGGCAAGCCCACTCCCACAAGGACCGTTTAAAACCTTGTGGGAGCGGGCTTGCCCGCGATGGCGATCGCCTGTGCAACACACTTCTTGCGCCCTTTCGCGCGTTTAAATGTTCGGAAATTTTCCTTTGACGCCCCTTCGATCAGTATTTTCAATCGAAGTTGACTGGCTGTGGGCGGCTTTATGGGCTACCATTTTCGCAAATGAACATTAATGTTCGAATTCCAATACAGAAAATCAAAAAAGCCCGAGGCCTGCCGATGCCCACTTCTACTTTGCCTACGCCCCCTCTCGCTGAGGTCTACGACGTTGCCGTCATCGGTGGCGGGATCAATGGCGTGGGGATCGCAGCGGATGCCGCCGGTCGCGGTCTGTCGGTATTCCTTTGTGAAAAGGACGATCTGGCCAGCCACACCTCCTCAGCCAGCAGCAAGCTGATTCATGGTGGCTTGCGCTACCTGGAACATTACGAATTCCGTCTGGTGCGCGAAGCACTGGCCGAGCGCGAAGTGCTGCTGGCCAAGGCTCCGCACATCGTCAAGCAAATGCGTTTCGTGCTGCCGCACCGTCCGCACTTGCGCCCGGCGTGGATGATCCGCGCGGGCCTGTTCCTGTATGACCACCTCGGCAAGCGGGAAAAACTGGAAGGTTCGAAAAGCCTGAAGTTCGGTCCCGACAGCCCGCTCAAAAGCGAAATCACCAAGGGCTTCGAATATTCCGACTGCTGGGTCGACGACGCGCGTCTGGTGGTGTTGAACGCCATGGCCGCCCGCGAGAAAGGCGCCCATGTCCACACCCAGACCCGTTGCGTCAGCGCTCGTCGTACCAAGGGTTTGTGGCACCTGCACCTGGAACGCGCCGATGGCAGCCTGTTTTCGATTCGCGCCAAGGCACTGGTGAATGCGGCCGGCCCGTGGGTCGCCAAGTTCATTCGTGACGACCTGAAGATGGAATCGCCGTATGGCATCCGCCTGATCCAGGGCAGCCACCTGATCGTGCCGAAGCTGTACGAAGGTGAACACGCGCACATCCTGCAAAACGAAGATCAGCGCATCGTCTTCACGATTCCGTACCTGAACCACTTCACCCTGATCGGCACCACCGACCGTGAGTACACCGGTGACCCGGCCAAAGTGGCGATCACAGAAGGCGAAACCGATTACCTGCTCAAAGTGGTCAACGCTCACTTCAAGAAGCAGATCAGCCGCGAGGATATCCTGCACAGTTACTCCGGGGTTCGCCCGCTGTGCAACGACGAATCCGACAACCCGTCGGCCGTCACCCGCGACTACACCCTGGCACTGTCGGGCACCGGCGAAGAAGCGCCGCTGCTGTCGGTGTTCGGCGGCAAGCTGACCACTTACCGCAAGCTGGCCGAGTCGGCGCTGGCTCAACTCGCTCCGTACTTCAAGCACATCAAGCCAAGCTGGACGGCCACCGCCACCCTGCCGGGCGGTGAAGACATGACCACCCCGCAGGCCTTGTGCGCCTTGATTCGCGACAAGTACGACTGGGTGCCGACCGAGATCGCCCGCCGCTGGGCCACCACCTATGGCAGCCGTACCTGGCGCATGCTCGAAGGCGTGCAGAATCTCAGCGACCTGGGCGAGCACATCGGTGGCGGTCTCTACACCCGTGAAGTCGACTACTTGTGCAGCGATGAATGGGCGACGACCGCGCACGACATTCTGTGGCGCCGTAGCAAGCTGGGCTTGTTCACCACCCCGGCGGAACAGCAGAAACTGGCGGATTACCTGAGCAAGGTCGAGCAGAACCGTAGCAAAATCGAAGCGGCCTGATCGGTAATCCGGTTAAAGAAAAGCCCCTGAATCTCACGATTCAGGGGCTTTTTTGTAGGTGCTTACTGCGCCAGATGCAGCAACAGGA
Source organism: Pseudomonas sp. DR48 (assembly GCF_019823085.1). Lineage (NCBI taxonomy): Bacteria > Pseudomonadati > Pseudomonadota > Gammaproteobacteria > Pseudomonadales > Pseudomonadaceae > Pseudomonas > Pseudomonas sp. DR48. The sequence goes on from NZ_CP081946.1 coordinate 554,723, forward strand.
AATCGATGAACGCCCTCGATTTGTGGGGCAAATGCGGGCTGTTGGGAAACACCACGTTGACGGACTGCGAGGGCAGCGAATAGTCGGGCAACAGTCGGAGCAGCCGCTTTCTGGCGATGTCGTCCTTGACCACCCAGGCGGGCAGCACCGAGACGCCTAGCGACGACAACGTCATGGAGCGGATGGCCGTGGAAGAATTGGATTCAAACTGATTGATCCCGTTGATCTCGACAGCCCCCAATTGCGGATGGCGCAGCGCCCACTGGGTCGGTGCCGGCAGGTTGCTGTTGGCGATCCACGGCACCGAATTCAGGTCCTGAGGATTCTGCACCGGGTGACGTGAAAGAAACGCCTCGGTAGCCACCAGGACAATTTCATAATCCGCCAGTTTACGGCTCTTGAAAGCCGAGTCCGCCAAGTTGCCTAAACGGATAACCAGGTCTAACTTTTCCGCCACCAGATCATTGAGTGACGAGTTGAAGTTATAACAGAGTTTTATTTCTGGATAGCGCTCTATAAATTGCGGTATCAACGGAAGAATATAGGCCTCACCGTATTCACTGGTAGAACTGAAGCGCAACTTTCCGGACACCCGATTATGCCCTTTTAATACATTATCGAAGGCGTTATCGATGTCCGCAACAATACCTTTGAACTCTTCATAAAAGTCCTGACCGATTTCGGTGAGGGATATATTTCGGGTATTTCGAATCAACAACGTCGCTGACAGCACGTCCTCCAGCGCCTTGACATGCAGGCTAGCCATGGCCTTGCTGATGCTCAGGTAATTGGCAGCCTTGGTGTAAGAACCAAAATCGACCACGGCCAGGAATGTCTGGACCCGATTAAGATGAGTGTGCATAGCAATATGGCTCACTGTTAAATCCCGTCAAACATTGTTTCAAGGATAGTCGTATCGACAGTTCAAGTCCACCGCCCCTATGCTTTGCGGCAAAGGGGAAACAACATGACCTATCGCTACAAAGTTGCACTGATATTCCTGATCGGCTTTTTTATAGACTGCATTAACATCTTTATGTCGGCGGTCGCATTACCGAGTATATCGGCGGCGCTGCACGTTAGTACTTCAGACGTTGCCTGGGTGGCTAACGCTTATATTCTGGGGCTGACACTGATCATCCCGGTCAGCACCTGGCTGGCCGGTCGTTTTGGCAGCCGGGAAATCCTCACCGCCTCGATGATCGTATTCACCGCTTCCGTGTGGATGTGCGGGCTAGCCAACAGTTTCAACGAGCTGGTGATCTGGCGCTTCGTCCAGGGGATTGGCGGCGGCCTTTTGATTCCAGTCGGCCAAGCGCTGACGTTCAACCTGTTCAAGGGCGAGCAGCGGGCGAAAATATCCACATTGGTCATGGCCGTTGCCCTGATAGCGCCCGCCATTTCACCGACCATCGGCGGTGTCATCGTCGACAGCAGTTCCTGGCGCTGGGTGTTCTACAGCAACATCCCGTTCTCGATGATCGCGGCATTACTGTCCTGGTTCTGGATCAACGAAGCGCGCCCGACGAGTTTGCCCCGGCCCGACATCAAGGGCTTGCTGCTAGTCAGCGCGGCACTCGGCAGCCTGCTGATGGGCATGTCGTTGTATGGCGGTGACGCTCCGGCATGGGTGGCCGCCCTCTTCATCATGGCCGGCGTTGCTTTGGTAGTGCTGTACGGGCTGCACTACCGCACCTGCAAAAACCCGATCATTGAACTGAGCCTGCTCAAAAGCAAAAAACTCAGCACCTCCATCTTTATCTATTACGCGATTCCCGGTGTGTTCACGGGGGTCAACTTGATGAGCATCTTCTTTCTGCAAAACACCCTGCACTTCAGCGCCCGACTGACAGGAATGTTCATGATCCTCTACGCCATCGGCGCGTTCATCGCGATGCTGATCTGTGGCCGGGTCTATAACCGGATGGGCGCGAAGCGGCTGTTTGCCCTGGGCATGCTGTTACACAGCGCCGGCATTGCCACCCTGTTACTGGTGAACGATCCCTCAGACTTTCTGGTGATTGTCATCGCCTACAGCTTGATGGGGATCGGCGGCGGCATCGGTGCCAACACAGCACAAACCACGTCGCTGATGGACTTCGAGAGCAATGACACCCACAAGGCCAGTGTCATCTGGAACATCAACCGACAGATGTCATTCAGCATCGGCGCGGCCCTCTTCCTGATGGTTTTCAACCTTCTCTTGAAGCATTTCGATACCACCCAGGCCTACCACGTGACCTTTGCCATCGCCGCGCTGGTAGGCCTGTTCCCACTCTTTCAACTGAGTCAGTTGAACACTCAAAAGGACTGTCATGCACAACAAAATAGTTGAACAGGCGCACCACAGCATTCATCACGTGCACGAGCTGATCCACACCCTGTTCACCGACGCAAACGGTAAGGGGCAGGCCGCGCTTGAACCGCTGATATCGGCCTTTGCCGAACACTTCACCATGGTCACCACCTCGGCCGCCATTGTCAGCCGGGCGACGGTCGAACAGATGTTCAAGGGAGCAGTCGGCGCCAAGCCAGGCCTGGAGATCGTCATCAGCGACTTGCAGACGGTCTGGCAGGAAGGCAACAGCGTGGCGATTCGCTACAAGGAAACCCATCGCCTCGGCCAGCGCGAAAGCTCACGGGTTTCGGTGGCGATCATTGGCATGCATCACAACAACGCCCAATGGATTTACCTGCATGAAACGCCGTTAAGCCAGGAAAGCTGATTCTTGTATGAACTACACAATCACTGATTGCCAAATGCTCTCGGCCTCGATCAAGGAAATCACCGTCAGCCCGCTAATAGCGGGGTGTGCGGTGCCGGCAGCGGGCGCACATTTCAAATGGTTCATCCCCGAACTGAATGAATGGCGGCACTACTCGACGGTACAGCTGGCAGACCGCACTACGCCGCAAGGCAGCGTCGTCTTTGCCATCCGGCTCACTGCCGACTCGGTCAGCAGTCGCTACATCCGTTCGCTGGCAGTCAACGACACAGTGCAGCTCGACGGCCCGTTCAATACGTTCACCTACCCGCTCGTTGAAGGCGTCGGCAGGGACATTGCGATTGCTGGCGGCATAGGCATTACGCCGCTGACCGGGATCCTTCATCAGCTCTCGTCATTGAATCGAAGCGCACACCTGCACTATTTCGCCAGGAGCGACGACGACGCGGCCTATGCCTTGCCAATGAAGGCACTGTTGCAGGAGCGCCTGCACTTTCACTTCTCCAGCCAGCCCGATGGCCGCCGCTCTGTCAGCCAGGTACTGGCTGACCTTTCGCCACACGACCGGCTCTACGTCTGCGGTCCGCAATCGATGCTCAACGACGTGTTTTGCCATGCCGAAGCCAATGGCCTGCCCCGCGAGCGCATCCATTTTGAAATCTTCAATGTGGTACGTGAAGACGATGCGTCGGCCTTTGTGATTGACGCCGTCGAGTCGGGTATCAGCGTCAACGTCAATCCAGATCAATCCTTGCTGGAGGCGCTGGAGGCTGCCGGCCTGGACCCGCTCTATGACTGTCGACGCGGTGAGTGCGGCGTCTGCGCGCTAGAGGTCCTTGAGGGCGAAGTCGACCATCGCGATTTCATCATGAGCGATAAGGAAGCGGCCTGTAGCACAAGGATTTATCCCTGCGTCTCCCGGGCCAAAAGCCAACGCCTGAAGCTGGCGATCTAACGAGGAAAACCATTTGGACAATTACTTCAACGGCAGAGAAGTGCACAAATCGCTCTTCCTTGATCAGCAGCTCTTCGAACAAGAACAACACAGCGTCTTCGCTGCCAGTTGGTGCTATTTGGGGCACGACAGTCTGATCCCGCAGCCAGGCGACTTTTTCACCACCGACATTGCACAACAACCCTTGGCCATGGTCCGGCAAAAAAATGGCGAGATTGTTGTTCTGCATAATCGCTGCCCGCACAAAGGTGTGAAAGTACTGGCCGAGCCTCGCGGTAATGTCGGCCGGTTCATCCGCTGCCCTTACCATGCGTGGACATTCAAGACCGATGGCGAACTGTTGAGTATTCCGGTGAAGAAGGAATACGACGATTGCGACCTCAGCGCGTGCTCAGCCCACAAAGGCATGCAAGCCGTCGCGGCGGTGGAGAATTATCGTGGTTTCGTGTTTGTCCGCCTCCAGGTGGAAGGCATCGACTTCAACACGTTTTTCGGCGAGTCATTATCGACACTGGACAACATGGTGCTGCGCTCGCCCCTGGGTCAGCTTCGCGTCGTTGGCCAGCCGCTCCTGCACCGACATCACTGCAACTGGAAAATGGTCGTCGATAACCAGACCGACACCTGTCACCCGATGATTGCCCATGAGTCCTCGGCGGGCGAGGCGATCCGCTTGTGGAAGGAAACCAGCGACCAGAGCAGCCCTTCGCCCATGGCGGTCGAACTGTTTTCACCGTTCATGGCGTCCTACGAGTTTTTCGCCAGCATGGGCATTCGCACCTGGCCCAACGGCCACGGGCATACCGGCGTCAGCAACTCAATCCATAAAGCCTATGCCGATATTCCGGGTTATTGGGACCTGATGGTCCAGAGCTATGGCGAATGCCAGGCCACCGAGATTCTCGGAGACACCCGACACAACACCGTCTATTTCCCGAACCTGATGGTCAAGGGACCGATCCAGACGTTGCGGGTAATCAAGCCTGTCAGCGCCCAAGAGACCGTTGTCGAGTCCTGGATCTTCGAGTTGTTGGGTGCCCCCATCCAGTTGCTGGAAAGAACCGTCCAGTACAACAACCTGATCAACTCCCCCTGCTCGATGGTTGCCCACGATGATGTGGAAATGTACGAGCGGGCGACGGAGGGATTGCGCAGTGACGCCAACGAGTGGGTCAACGTGGCGCGACTCTTTGAATCGAACGAATCCTATGAGCGGACCCAGGTGGTTTCGGGCACCAGCGAAATGGCGATGCGCAACTTTTACAACAGCTGGCAGCACTTGATGCGGGAAAACAATGCAACTCGATCCGAACAATAAACACGCCATAAAACAGTTGATCGCCACCGAAATCCAGCTGTTGGACCAACAAGATTTCAGTGCCTGGCAACAACTGCTGACCCCCGAGTACACCTACTGGATACCGTTGAGACGAGAACAGACCAGCCCCCTTCATGAGTCGTCGCTGCTGTATGAAGACCGGTTTCTGACGACGTTGCGAATCAACCGATTGGCCAATGCGCGCAACTACTCGCAACAGCCCAAGAGTCGCAGTTTGCATATTGCCCAGTGTTCGTTGGTCCGCATGGAAAATGACGAACTGAGCGCATGGAGCAGCACCAACATGCTCTATTGCGAAGCCCGCGGTGACAGCGAATGGCATTACCCGGTCACCGTCGAGCATCAACTGATTAACGTCGAAGGCACCTGGAAAATCAAAGGCAAAAAAGTACTTCTACTCAATCCCTCCCGAGCGATTGAAAGCCTGCAGTTAATCATCTGATTTATCGAGAATCACACGTGAACGTTATGAGTACCGGCTTCGACGAAGCCACATTTCCCTGTTCTTTTCCGTATGTCGATCTGTTGTACGACTACGGCCAGTTTTTGCGCAATGCCGTTGATGCGATCGGGTATTTGCCACCCGAAGCGGCCGACAAACACATTGGCATTGTCGGCGCCGGGCTGAGCGGACTGGTCGCTGCCTACGAATTACTCCGCGCCGGCGCCCACCGGGTCACGCTGTTCGAGGCTGCCGAGGAACACTTGGGCGGTCGCTTGCTGACCCAACGCTTTGACGATGACCACCCGCAATTCATCGCCGAAATGGGGGCGATGCGTTTTCCTCCCAGCGAGGTCGGGTTGTTTCATTACCTGAACCGGTTCGGCATCGAAACCACTGAAGCGTTTCCTGACCCCGGTGTCGTAGACACCGAAATCCACTACCGCGGGGAAACTTATCACTGGGCCGCCATGCAGCCGCCACCGGCTATTTTCAGCACCGTCCACCGGGGCTGGAACGCCTTTCTGAAAGAGGGTGTGACCTTCGATGACGGCACCTGCCTGGCGCCACCGTTGTTACTGACCGAGTTACTGAAGCAACACAACTACCCGGAAGTGCAGCCGGAATGGCAGCGCTATCTGGATTGCTTCGGCGATAGCTCGTTCTATTCGGCCATGGTGCGGATTTTCACCGGCAGCAACCCGCCTGGCGGACAACAGTGGCGCAAACCCGAAGACTTCCATCTATTCGGGTCGCTGGGGATTGGCTCGGGCGGTTTCCAATCGGTTTACCGCGCCTCCTTTACCGAGATTCTGAGGCTCGTGGTCAATGGCCTTGAAGTCAATCAACGATTGGTGCCAATGGGCATCTCGTCGCTGTCGGAGTTGATTGCCGATACGTCATTCAACGGCATGCCACTGCGCGACCGAATCTGCCGCACCCGCATTGAGTCCATCAACAAGGGCGATAACGGTGAAATCCTGCTGGCCGGCAGCAATGGTGAGACCTATGCCTGCGACCGGGTGATCACCACGACTACAACCCGGGCGCTGCAAGTGAACATGAAGCTCACCCAAAACCAGGCCTTCGTGAATCGTGATGTCGCCCGGGCGATCAACGAAACCCACATGGTCGGTTCGTCCAAGCTGTTCATTCTGACCAAAGACAAGTTCTGGTTGAAACACGGTATGCCACAGAACATCCAGACGGACACCCTGGTGAAAGGCGTGTATTGCCTGGATTACGCGCCGCAGGACCCTGACTCCTGGGGCGTGGTATTGATCAGTTACACCTGGGAAGACGACTCCCACAAGATGGTTTCAATGACCGACAAAGTTCAACGCTGCTTGCGTCTTGTCGATGAACTGGCCATGAGCGCACCTGAGTTTGCCAGCCACCTTATACCGCTCAATGGTAACTACCAGCGATACGTCCTGGAGTATGACTGGCTGACCGACAAGCATTCACTGGGGGCCTTCAAACTCAACTTTCCAGGTGACGATATTTACTCGGAGCGTTTGTTCTACCAATTTAAAACGGCCCTCGATCCACAACAGGACACGGGGTTGTACCTCGCCGGGTGCGGCTGCTCTTTCACCGGTGGCTGGGCGGAAGGCGCCATTCAAACAGCGCTCAACGGTGCCTGTGCGGTGATCAGCAGTCTGGGTGGCGACTTGATTGCCGACAATCCATTGGACGGGCTGCACGCTCAATACCGCTATTGCTGATGCCTTCATCGCAAGCCTCTATCCCCCTAGCCGAGACCTGTTTTATGTACAGCCAGCATTCAATTGAAGAACTTGTCAGCGGATTTCGCAGTGGCAGTCACTGCCTGGACACCTGGCACCAATCCCTGCGCGACAAACAGTTTGATCATCAACACCTGAACAGCTTCATCACGTTCGATCCGGCGGCGTTCGAGGGCGCCCCCGGCGCGGATCGAGAGGCTGGCCTGTATGGCATTCCCGTTTCCTTCAAGGACAACATCAATGTCAGCGGCATGCCGACCACCGCAGGAACGCCGGGGCTGGCCGCTTACTACCCGTTGTCCGACGCCGGGATTGTCGAGCGCTTCAAGACGCTGGGGGCGAGGGCCGTTGGCAAAAACAACATGCATGAACTTTCGTTCGGGGTGACGTCGGCCAACCGAACCCACGGTGCCGTGGTCAACCCGGTCGACGAACGCTACAGCGCCGGCGGCAGCAGCGGCGGTTGTGCGGCAGCCGTCGCTGCCGGTCTGGTGCCCTGCGCCGTAGGCACCGACACCGGCGGTTCGGTGCGCATACCCGCAGCGTTCTGCGGGATCGTCGGGTTTCGCCCCACCACGGGTTGCTACCCGGTCGACGGCATCGTGCCCGTTTCCCAGACCAAGGACACGCCGGGGCTACTGACCCGCACATTGCAAGACTGTCAGTTCATCCACCGTCACTTGACCGGAGCCCTCCCCGCTGCGCTGGACGACAACAGACCACTACGGGTGGGCATACCGGAAAAATTCTTCTGGGCCGACCTCGACGAAAAAGTCCGACACGATTGCTTCGCGGCGATCGAAGTACTGGCAGATCGAGGCATGGAACTGGTTCCGGTCGATGACCTGTTGATCGGGGAAATAAACGAGAGCATTCAGTTTCCGCTGCCAATTTATGAGTTCTTTATCGACTTCCCGCGCTTCTTGATGAAGGAAGGCTGCGGCGACAATTTCCTGAGCATCCTGGCGCAGATCCAGGACCCGGGCATCAAGAAAATACTGACGGCGCAACTCGAAAGCCCGGCGATTTCCTACAAGGACTATGTACAGGCATTGATGAGCAAACTGCAGCTGGGTCGTGAATACAGCCGTCTGTTCAATGCCCATCAACTGGATGTGATTGCGTACCCCACCGTTAGCTGCACGGCACCGTTGCTCACGGATTGCGAAGCAGAAAGCAACTTCGAAACGTTCGTCCGCAACACCGATCCGGCCAGCAACCTGGCGGCCCCGAGTGTCACCGTACCCGTAGCGGAAAAACACTCGCTGCCGGTCGGACTCTCGTTCGACGGCTTGCCCGGTCAGGACAGCCTGCTGCTGGAGAGAGCCCTTCAATTATCACGCTTGCTGGCCATGCACTAACGCGCTGTCGGCGCCATTCATCAGCAACGCTGAGTGGCGCTGATCCTTTCGCACGCGCGGCCGGCAACTCAACCCACCGAAAGAACAGCCCTCTAATAATTCAGATGCAGGCCATGCCATGCGCAGCACTTCTACGTCCTCTTCCACCTCATCCGCTACCCCCGTCACACTCGAACGGTCGCCTTCGGTGCTTGGCGGCGCCATGATGATCGGTGGCACCATTGTCGGCGCCGGCATGTTTTCTCTGCCGGTCGTCATGTCCGGCCTGTGGTTTTATGGCTCCGTCGCGGTCTTGGTGTTTGCCTGGTTCTGCACCTTGCATTCCGGGTTGATGATCCTTGAGGCCAACCTCAACTATCGTCCGGGCGCCAGTTTTTCAACGATCACCAAAGACTTGCTGGGTCGTCGCTGGAATATGTTGAATGGCTTGAGCATCGTCTTTGTCCTGTACACGCTGACCTATGCCTACATCTCGGCCAGCGGCTCGGTGATTCATCACAGCGCCCAATCATTGGGATTGAATCTGTCGGCACGTGCCGGGGGCTTGTATTTCACCCTGACGGTCGCGCTCATCGTATGGCTGAGCACGGCAGCGGTAAGCCGGGTGACCACGCTGATCTTTGGTGCAAAGATCATCGCGTTTTTTCTGACCTTCGGCGGGCTGCTCGGTCATGTGCAACCGGCGACGCTGCTCAATCGAAACGCCACGGATAGCCACTACTTTCCTTACCTGCTGATGACCCTGCCCTTCTGCCTGACGTCCTTCGGCTTTCACGGCAACCTTCCCAGCCTGATGAAACACTTCGGCAAAGACCCGAAGCGTATCCGTGCCTGCCTGGTCAGCGGCACCCTCATCGCGCTTGGGCTCTACGTTGTCTGGATGGTTTGCAGCATGGGAAACATTCCCCGGGACGGGTTCAAGGATATCGCTCAGCGTGGCGGCAATATCGACGTACTGATCAGCGCGTTGGGGGCAATGCTCAACAGCGCAAAAATCGACGTATTTCTCACACTTTTTTCCAACTTCGCCGTTGCTTGCTCCTTTCTTGGCGTGACCTTGGGGCTCTTCGATTATCTGGCCGATGTGCTGGGTTTTGACGACAGCCCGCGAGGTCGCTTCAAAACCGCAGCCACAACTTTTCTACCACCCATGCTCTGCGGGTTGTTGTGGCCCGAAGGGTTTATCCATGCCATCGGTTTCGCCGGTCTGGCGGCGACCCTCTGGGCCGTCATTACTCCGGCATTGCTGGCCAGAGCCTCACGCAAACGCTTTGGCAGCCCGCGGTATCGCGTCTGGGGAGGCCAACCCATGATTGCCCTGGTGTTGTTTTTCGGCCTGATCAGTGCGGTTTCACATGTCCTCTTTTCACTGGGTTTGTTGCCGGTGTGGCGTTAGCAGCCCCGAACACCATTCGGTTTTCCGAACGCGACCCACCAGTCGATTCGGTTAACCGGATTATCTTTCGGAAAAAACCCTGCCATAAATATTTATTCTCCCTATAAATCAATAGCTTGATCTATATCGCCTGGCCTGGCACGAGTCATGCTCTACACTCTTGGACGAATGCCAGTTGCCCCCGCTCTTCAAGAGCCGCCGGTCATTCGAAGCACAAAAGGGCCGATGAACTGGCTCCATAAAAAAAACAATGTCGAGGAAAATTTGATGCGCATCGTTCCCCATCTCCTGGGCGCAGCCATTGCTGCCGCTCTGATTAGCACTCCAGTTTTCGCTGCCGAGCTCACCGGCACACTGAAGAAGATCAAAGAGTCCGGCACCATCACCCTCGGGCATCGTGACGCTTCCATTCCGTTTTCCTATATCGCGGACGCCACTGGCAAGCCGATGGGCTACTCCCACGATATCCAGATGAAAATCGTCGAAGCCATCAAGAAAGACCTGGACATGCCCAACCTCCAGGTCAAATACAACCTGGTGACTTCGCAAACCCGTATCCCGCTGGTGCAGAACGGCACCGTGGACGTCGAGTGTGGCTCCACCACCAACAACGTGGAACGTCAGCAACAAGTTGACTTCTCCGTCGGCATTTTCGAAATCGGCACCCGTCTGCTGACCAAGAAAGGCTCCGCGTACAAGGACTTCGACGACCTCAAGGGCAAGAACGTCGTGACCACCGCGGGCACCACGTCCGAGCGCCTCCTCAAGTCGATGAATGCCGACAAGCAGATGGGCATGAACGTCATCTCCGCCAAAGACCACGGCGAGTCCTTCCAGATGCTGGAATCGGGTCGTGCCGTTGCGTTCATGATGGATGACGCCTTGCTGGCCGGCGAAGCAGCCAAGGCCAAGAAAGCCGATGACTGGGCCGTCACCGGTACACCACAGTCCTACGAAATCTACGGCTGCATGGTCCGCAAGGGCGACGCACCGTTCAAGAAGGCTGTGGATGACGCGATTATCGCGACCTACAAATCGGGCGAGATCAACAAGATCTACGACAAGTGGTTCATGCAGCCAATTCCACCAAAAGGCCTGAACCTGAACTTCCCGATGAGCGACGAGCTCAAGGCACTGATCGCCAACCCGACCGACAAAGCGGCTGACGACAAGAAGTCCTGATTTCTGACTAACCTTACCTCCTGAAAGGGCCGTTGCCCTTTCGGGAGGTGGTCACTCCCTGCTGGCATTTTTGGAAACACTCGAACCGGTGGCTGTCGAGCCGCTCGTGTGTGCCCGATCTTCACGATCAGGGCGGGAACGGAGCTTCCCCAGGCGGGCACTTGTACATCGATCGATCTGAGGGGAGACCCTAATGAATTACAACTGGGACTGGGGCGTGTTCTTCAAGTCCACCGGCGTGGGCAGCGAGACGTATCTCGACTGGTACATCTCCGGTTTGGGCTGGACCATTGCCATCGCCATCGTGGCCTGGATCATTGCCCTGACACTGGGCTCGGTTCTGGGCGTCATGCGCACCGTGCCGAACCGCATCGTATCGGGCATCGCGACCTGCTACGTCGAACTCTTCCGTAACGTGCCACTGCTGGTTCAGCTGTTCATCTGGTACTTCCTGGTGCCCGATCTGCTGCCGCAAAACCTGCAGGACTGGTACAAACAGGACCTCAACCCGACCACTTCGGCTTTCCTCAGCGTCGTCGTCTGCCTGGGCCTGTTCACCACTGCTCGCGTTTGTGAACAAGTACGCACCGGTATCCAGGCGTTGCCGCGCGGCCAGGAATCCGCCGCTCGCGCCATGGGTTTCAAGCTGCCGCAGATCTACTGGAACGTGCTGCTGCCCCAGGCCTACCGGATCATCATTCCGCCGCTCACCTCGGAATTCCTCAACGTGTTCAAGAACACGTCCGTGGCCTCGCTGATCGGTCTGATGGAGTTGCTCGCGCAGACCAAACAGACTGCCGAGTTCTCTGCCAACCTGTTCGAGGCGTTCACCCTGGCGACCCTGATCTATTTCACCCTGAACATGAGCCTGATGCTGCTGATGCGTCTGGTCGAGAAGAAAGTCGCCGTACCGGGCCTGATCTCCGTAGGGGGTAAATGATGGAATTCGACTTCTCGGGCATCATCCCGTCCCTGCCGGGTTTGTGGAACGGCATGGTCATGACCCTGCAGCTGATGGCCTTGGGCGTGATCGGCGGGATCATCCTCGGCACCATCCTGGCGCTGTGCCGTCTGTCCCACAGCAAACTGCTGTCGAACCTTGCCGGCGCATACGTTAACTACTTCCGTTCCATCCCGCTGCTGCTGGTCATCACCTGGTTCTACCTGGCGGTGCCGTTCGTGCTGCGCTGGATCACCGGCGAAGACACCCCGATCGGCGCGTTCGCGTCCTGCATCGTGGCCTTCATGATGTTCGAAGCCGCGTACTTCTGCGAAATCGTCCGGGCCGGCGTGCAGTCGATTCCCAAGGGCCAGATGGGTGCCGCCCAGGCGCTGGGCATGAACTATGGGCAGATGATGCGTTTGATCATCCTGCCGCAAGCGTTCCGCAAAATGACCCCGTTGCTGCTGCAACAGAGCATCATCCTGTTCCAGGACACTTCGCTGGTCTATGCGGTCGGCCTGGTGGACTTCCTCAATGCTTCGCGTGCCAGTGGCGACATCATCGGCCGCTCCAATGAGTTCCTGGTCTTCGCCGGTTTCACCTACTTCATCATCAGCTTTGCCGCCTCGCAGCTGGTCAAGCGTCTGCAAAAAAGGTTCGCCGTATGATCTCTATCAAGAACGTCAACAAGTGGTATGGGGACTTCCAGGTACTGACTGATTGCAGCACCGAGGTCAAAAAAGGCGAGGTGATTGTGGTGTGCGGGCCGTCCGGTTCCGGTAAATCCACGCTGATCAAATGCGTCAACGCCCTGGAACCGTTCCAGAAAGGTGACATCGTGGTCGACGGCACTTCCATCGCCGACCCGAAGACCAACCTGCCGAAACTGCGTTCGCGCGTGGGCATGGTGTTCCAGCATTTCGAACTGTTCCCGCACCTGACCATCACCGAAAACCTGACCATCGCGCAGATCAAGGTGTTGGGCCGCAGCAAGGAAGAAGCCACCAAGAAAGGCCTGCAACTGCTTGAGCGCGTCGGGCTGTCTGCCCATGCGCACAAACATCCGGGCCAGCTTTCCGGTGGTCAGCAACAGCGTGTGGCGATTGCCCGTGCGCTGGCGATGGACCCGATCGTCATGCTGTTCGACGAACCGACCTCGGCGCTGGACCCGGAAATGGTCAACGAAGTGCTCGACGTGATGGTGCAACTGGCCCACGAAGGCATGACCATGATGTGCGTAACCCACGAAATGGGCTTCGCCCGTAAAGTGGCCGACCGGGTGATCTTCATGGACGCAGGCAAAATCATCGAAGACTGCAAGAAAGAAGAGTTCTTCGGCGATATCACCGCCCGTGCCGAACGTACACAGCATTTCCTCAACAAGATTCTGCAGCACTAAGAAAGGCACCGCTCCCCAAATGTGGGAGCGGGCTTGCTCGCGAAAGCGGTGTGTCAGCCAACATCACTGTTGAACATAACGACCTCTTCGCGAGCAAGCCCGCTCCCACACTGGATCGGTGGTGGTCTGGAGATTTGTGTTGTGGTTGACCCAAGGCATCTGTGATGAAATGCGACCCCACTCTCTATCGCGCAGCGCCGCCATCACTCGCCGTGAAACCCCGTCTGATTCGCCAGTTGTTCCTGCCGCCGCTGATCATCGCCCTGATGATCGGACTGGGTTACATCGGCTTCTGGGTCAGTGAGCACTACGGGATCCGTAGTCTCAGCGAAAACGGTCAGCGTCAGCTCGAACTGCACGCCCGCGCCGTCGAGAGCGAGATCAGCAAATACACCTACCTGCCCAGCCTGCTGGAACTCGAATCGAGTGTTTCAGCGCTGCTGGCCGACCCAACGCCCGAGCACCGGCAAACGGTCAATGATTACCTTGAAGGCCTGAACCGGCGCAGTCGCAGTCGGGCTATCTATGTGATGGACACCACCGGTCGCGTGATGGCCACCAGCAACTGGCGCGATGTCGACAGTTACCTGGGTGAAGACCTGTCCTTTCGCGCTTATTTCCAGAACGCCGTGCGCGGTCAGCCGGGACGCTTCTACGGCATCGGCAGCACCAGCGGCGAACCCGGTTACTACCTGGCTCACGGCCTGGAAGAACACGGCAAGATCATCGGCGTCGCGGTAGTCAAAGTCCGCCTCGAAGCCATGGAAGAACGCTGGCAGCGCGCACGCCTGGAAGCCTTCGTCAGTGACGAGAACGGCATCATCATTCTCTCCAGCGATCCGGCACGGCGTCTGAAGTCAGTTGTCCCGTTGAGCGACGAAACCAAGGAAAAACTCGCCCGCAGCCTTCAGTACTACTGGTTCCCGCTGAACGAACTGCAACCGCTGGCCCGGGAAAAACTGGCAGAAGGCGAGGAAAAACTGACCTTCCCCGCCAACAGCGAAGTGGAATCCGACCAGGAGGACATCAGCTACCTCTCGCAAACCCGCCCCTTGAGTGACACCCCGTGGAATTTCACCCTGCTCACGCCGCTCCAGGATTTGCGTCGCGAAGCGATCAATCAGGGGATTCTGGTGGCCGTCGCATTTGCCCTCGTGGCATTCCTGCTGATCGCCTGGAACGAACGGCGCAAGGTCATCGCCACCCGCCTCGCGGCCCGCGAAGCCTTGCAGGAAGCCAACAATCAACTGGAGCGTCGGATTACCGAACGCACCACTGACCTGCGCGCCAGCAACGAACGGCTCAAGAGCCAGATCCGCGAACGGCGACTGGCCGAAGAGACGTTGCGCCGCGCCCAGGATGAACTGGTGCAGGCTGGAAAACTCGCGGCCATCGGCCAGATGTCGACCAGCATCGCCCATGAACTGAACCAGCCACTGGCGGCGCTGCGCACGTTGTCCGGCAACACGGTGCGTTTTCTGGAACGCGGTCAACTGGACGTCGCCAGCACCAACCTCAAGACCATCAACGAATTGATCGACCGCATGGGCCGAATCACCGCCAGCCTGCGGTCCTTTGCCCGCCGTGGTGACGACAAGAGCCAGGCCTGCCTGGGCAAAGCGGTGGACGCGGCGCTGCAACTGCTCGGCGGCCGCATGGAAAGTGCCCCTGTGCAAGTGCATCGCGAATTCGACGATGTGCAGGTGTGCATCGACCAGACGCGCCTGGAGCAGATTCTGGTCAACCTGATCGGCAACGCCCTCGACGCCATGCAGGCCCAACCGCTGCCGGAGTTGTGGCTGGAAGGCGAAGAATTCGATGGTAAATACCGTCTGCGCGTTCGCGACAACGGCCACGGTATCGACGCCGAAGCGCGCAAGCATTTGTTCGAACCGTTCTTTACCACCAAGCCCGGCGAACAGGGCCTGGGCCTCGGCCTGACCCTGTCCGCCAGCTTGGCCGCCGCCACTGGCGGGCACCTGGGTGTCGAACACCCGGCCAGCGGTGGTACCACCTTCGTCCTCAGTTTACCGTTGGTAAGCCCCACTCCCGCCGAGCCAATATGAACAACGACCTTAGTGTGCTGATCGTCGAAGACGACCCCCATGTGCTGCTCGGCTGCCAACAGGCGCTGACCCTCGAAGACATTCCGTGCGTGGGCGTGGGCAGCGCCGAAGAAGCGCTGGAGCGGGTCGGCGACGACTTTGCCGGCATCGTCATCAGCGACATCCGCCTGCCAGGCATCGACGGCCTGGAACTGCTGACCCGGCTCAAGGCCCGCGATCGCAGCCTGCCGGTGGTGCTGATCACCGGCCATGGCGATATCTCGATGGCGGTGGGCGCGATGCAGAAAGGTGCCTATGACTTCATGGAGAAACCCTTCTCCCCGGAACGTCTGGTGGATGTGGCGCGCCGCGCACTGGAGCAACGCAGCCTGGCGCGGGAAGTATCGTCGTTGCGTCGGCAACTGGCGGAGCGCGATTCCCTGGAAGGCCGGATCATCGGCCGCTCGCCTGCCATGCAGAACCTGCGCGAACTGATCGCCAACGTCGCCGATACGTCGGCCAACGTGTTGATCGAGGGCGAGACCGGCACCGGCAAGGAACTG
Organism: Pseudomonas sp. DR48; assembly: GCF_019823085.1. Classification (NCBI taxonomy): domain Bacteria; kingdom Pseudomonadati; phylum Pseudomonadota; class Gammaproteobacteria; order Pseudomonadales; family Pseudomonadaceae; genus Pseudomonas; species Pseudomonas sp. DR48. The sequence continues at coordinate 570,822 of NZ_CP081946.1, forward strand.
GTTGCGCGCTGCCTGCATGACTTCAGTCGCCGCCACACCAAGCAGTTCGTCGCGCTCAATTGCGGCGGCTTGCCGGAGAACCTGTTCGAAAGCGAAATTTTCGGCCATGAAGCCAACGCCTTCACCGGTGCCGGCAAACGGCGGATCGGCAAGATCGAACACGCTGACGGCGGCACGCTGTTCCTCGATGAAGTGGAAAGCATGCCCCTGCCCTTGCAGATCAAACTGCTGCGGGTGTTGCAGGAACGTACCCTCGAACGCCTCGGTTCGAACCAGAGCGTGGCGGTGGATTGCCGGGTGATCGCGGCGACCAAGTCCGACCTGGACCAATCAAGCAAGGCAGGCGAATTCCGCAGCGACCTGTATTACCGCCTGAACGTGGTGACCCTCGAACTGCCACCCTTGCGCGAACGTCGCGAGGATATCCTGCAACTGTTCGAGCACTTCCTGCAGCAATCGTCCCTGCGCTTCGACCGCGCGGTGCCGGAGCTGGACAACCAGACGCTGTCGAACCTGATGAGCCACGACTGGCCGGGCAACGTACGGGAATTGCGCAACGTCGCCGAGCGCTTTGCCCTGGGCCTGCCGGCCTTCAAGAAGTCCGGTGCCAGCGGCAGCAATCAGGGTCTGGGCTTCGCTGAAGCGGTGGAAGCGTTTGAACGTAATCTGCTCAGCGACGCGTTGCAGCGCAGCGGCGGCAACCTGACTCAGGCCAGCCTTGAACTGGGAATGGCCAAGACCACACTGTTCGACAAAGTCAAAAAATACGGGTTGAGCCACTGATGGATCTGCTTCTCAAAGCCGCGCTGGGTGCAGCGGTCGTGGTCATTCTGGCGGCGCTGGCCAAGACCAAAAACTATTACATCGCAGGCCTGGTACCGCTGTTTCCGACCTTTGCGCTGATCGCGCATTACATCGTCGGCAAGGGACGTTCGCTGGATGACCTCAAGACCACCATCGTGTTCGGGATGTGGTCGATCATTCCATACTTTGTGTATCTGGCGACGCTGTACGTGATGGTCGACCGCATGCGCCTGGAGGCTTCGTTAGCGGTAGCGGCCGTAGGTTGGTTGATCGCCGCGACCGTGCTCGTTTCGGTTTGGGTTCGCCTTCACGCCTGAGCAACGCCAATTCCCCTGTGGGAGCGGGCTTGCTCGCGAAGGCGTCGTGTCAGTCGACATCAATATTGAATGTGCCGGCCTCTTCGCGAGCAAGCCCGCTCCCACACTGGGACGGCGCAGCAGGTGCTGGCCCGGCCCTTGCATTTACCCTCAAAGCCCTCTCGGCCGGCCTTCATGGGTGATGAACCCGGTGTCTGAGAGCGCCCGCTAAAGGGTGAATCCTGACCGTGACCTTCTTTGATCCCGACCTGACGCTGACCGTCGTTCTGCTGGTCGCCTTTTCCATCGTGCTGGACGTCATCGGCCAGCTCTGCTTCAAGCTCGGACTGGACCGACTGCCAGAACTGGAAGGCGGTTTCCGGCTGAACGCATTCTGGGGCCAAGTGTTCAACGCTCCGCTGCTGTGGGCCGGTATCGGCGCCTATGCGCTGGAATTTTTTGTCTGGCTCGAAGCCTTGTCCCGAGCGCCTCTGAGCCTGTTGTTCCCCGCTGGCGCCTTGGCCTATTGCGGCGTGGTGCTGGCGGGCAAAGTGGTGCTCGGTGAAACCGTCAGCCGCCGACGCTGGCTCGCGACCCTGGTGATTACGGTGGGCGTGATGCTCGTGTGTGCCGGCCATGCCTGACGCTCAATTGATCAGCAAAAGGAACCTTTCGATGGATTGGCTGCACGGGCGATTCGGCACTGTAGTGCTTTGGGCGCTGTTGATTCTTCTGGAAAGTGCCGGGCAAATCGCGACCAAGGTGGGCGGCGATCAAATCGGCCAAATGACCTTCACCTTGCAATGGTTGCAGTCGGTCGTGGTCGCCCCAGGCGTACTGTTTGCGGTGGGTTGCGGCATCGGTGCGTTCTTTGTGTGGATGCTGATTTTGCGCCGCAGCAGTCTGTCCCTGGCGTTTCCGCTCAGCTCATTGGTATTTGTCGGGGTGTTGTTGGGTTCGTGGCTGGGGCTGGGCGAACACATCAGCCTGCTGCACTGGGTGGGCGTGGCGGTGATTATTGGCGGGATTGCGTTGTTGGCCGAGGGTGAAGAAACCTGACCCGGAGCGTTCCCACGCTCCGCGTGGGAATGCAGCCCGTGACGCTCTGCGTCACTGGACGCGGAGCGTCCCTATAGGCATTCCCACGCAGAGCGTGGGAACGATCATCGAATTTCTACTTGAACTTGTAAGCCACCGCCGCCTGCACCTCTCCCTGATTGGTATCGCCGACCGCTTTGACGATGCTGCTGTCCGCCGCCGAGCCGGTCAGGTGAATCCAGCTGGCGCTGGTCACCAGTGACCACTGCGGGGTCAACGGAAACTCGAAGCTCTGGGTCAGCGCGACATTCTGAAAACCGCCACTGGCGTTATAACGGGCAATGCCCGAGGCCCGCGACGCGTGGGCGCCGACACCGTAAAACGCCTGATTCTGCTGGGCATCGGCATAGTGCGCGGTCAGGTTAGTGCTGCCGATCACACCGCCACCGAGCGGATAACCAATCTCGCCACCCAAGCGCCCGACCACGCCCTCCGGCCCGCCGATGGCCTCGCCCAACGTGGCAAACACCCGCCAGAAATCAGCCGGCGCGTACTGCACGAACCCACCGACGACGCCCATGTCCGGCACGTCGTGCAAGCCCTGCAAATCGCCGTTGGCGGTGCGCCCCGGCAGGTAATTCAGTAACGGCCCGGCGCTGAAGCCATTGGTTTTCAAGGCACTCCAGGTCAACCCGTCATCAGTGCTGAGGCTGACATCACCCCAATCCAGATCCAGATACGGCACCGGCCGGGTTTCATAGCGGCTGCCGGTCGGATCGTGCGGCTGATAACTCAGGCCCAAACCCGCTTCCCCCGTGATGCCTTCGGCCATCACATGAGCCGACAGGCTGGTCAGCGCCGCGCATAGAACAACTGTAATCCTCAACATGAGGCATTCCTTATCTGAACATGCGCGCATCAATCCTCGGTTTGCCCGTTATACGCAATCACTCATGTTGTTTGTAGCAAGCTACAAAAATTGTAGCTTGCCCGACACATTTCCCTACCACACCCCCGCGAATACTGGGCCGAACAGGGTTGGCACAGTCCCTGCTCTACCCGCTTGGCAAGCGCAAACAGCGCGCACTGCTCAATAGGTAATGCAGATGAATGATTGGCATATCGTTTGTGATTTCGACGGGACCATCACCCGCACCGACGTGATCGACAGCATCCTCCAGCGTTTCGCCGACCCCAGTTGGGAAGCGATCGAAGATGAGTGGCTGCAAGGTGACATTGGCTCTCGTGAATGCCTCAGCCGCCAGCTCTCGCTGGTCAAGGCCACGCCGACCGAACTGCTCGCCTTTTTCGACACGATCGAAATCGACCCGGACTTCCCCGACTTCGTCGATCACGTGATCGGCCTCGGCGCGTCCCTGGAAGTGGTCAGCGACGGCATCGAACAAGGTATTGCGCGGATCCTCGCGCGCAACTACGTGACCCTGTTGCCGATCCTCGCCAACCGCTTGCGTCAACTCGATCACGATAGCTGGCGCATCGACTTTCCGTACTCCAGCGACGCCTGCCGCGCCGCTTCCGGCAACTGCAAGTGCAAGTCCACGCCCAAGACCAAACGCGTGTTGGTGATCGGCGACGGTCAGTCCGACATGTGCGTGGCCTCCTCCGCTGACTTCGTGTTCGCCAAGGATCGCCTGGCCGAACACTGCGAGCGTAACGGCATTGCCTTCGCCCGCTTCGACAGCTTCGCCGAGATTCCGGCCCTGCTGGCCCAACTGCCGGCCGGCCGCGCAGCCAACGCTACCGCTTTCGCGCTTGAAACCTCTTCTGACTACGCGTCAAACAATCAGGAACTCTTCAATCATGTCTGATATCCGAATTGCGACTCCCGAAGACCAGGTGCTTCTGGACAAAGAAGCCAAGTACTGCTCCTACGGCGACACCGTTCACTACATCGATCCGCCGCGTATTTTCAGCCGTTGCGAAGGCTCCTACGTCTGGGACACCGAAGACCAGGCTTACCTCGACCTGCAAATGTGGTACTCGGCAGTCAACTTCGGTTACGCCAACCCGCGCCTGAACAACGCGCTGAAACAGCAGATCGATACCCTGCCGCAGATCGCCAGCCAATACCTGCACAAAGGCAAAATCGAACTGTCGGAAATGATCGCCGTAGACGCCAAGAAAAAATTCGGCCTCGACGGTCGCGTGCACTTCAACGTCGGCGGTTCGCAGTCCATCGAGGACTCGCTGAAAGTCGTGCGCAACGCCAGCAACGGCAAAAGCCTGATGTTCGCCTTCGAGGGCGGTTACCACGGCCGGACTCTCGGCGCCTCGTCGATCACCTCCAGCTACCGCTATCGCCGCCGCTACGGCCACTTCGGCGAACGTGCCAATTTCATTCCGTTCCCTTACCACTTCCGCGGCCCGAAAGGCATGACCAAGGAAGAGTACGGCAGCCATTGCGTGCAGCAATTCGCCCGCTTGTTCGAGACCGAATACAACGGCGTCTGGGACCCGAAAGTCGGCCAGAGCGAATATGCCGCGTTCTACGTCGAGCCGATTCAGGGCACCGGCGGCTACGTAATTCCGCCGATGAACTTCTACAGCGAACTCAAGCACGTGCTGGATCAGCACGGCATCTTGATGGTCGTCGATGAAATCCAGATGGGCTTCTGGCGTACCGGCAAGCTGTGGTCGATCGAGCACTTCGACGTCAAACCTGACGTGATCGTCTTCGGTAAAGCGCTGACCAACGGCCTGAACCCACTGGGCGGCATCTGGGCTAAAGAAGAATTGATCAACCCGAAAATCTTCCCGCCAGGTTCGACTCACTCCACCTTCGCGTCCAACCCGTTGGGCACCGCGGTGGGCCTGGAAATGTTCAAAATGACCAGCGAAGTCGATTACGGCGCGATGGTAATGGCCAAGGGCAAATACTTCCTGGAAGGCCTGAAAGAACTGCAAAAACGCTACCCGATCATCGGCGATGTCGATGGCCTGGGCCTGGCGCTGCGCTGCGAAATCTGTGGCCCGGATGGCTTCACTCCGGACAAGGCCACCCTGGACTTCATGGTCGACGAAGGCATGAAGGGCGACATCGAAATCGACGGCAAGCGCCTGGGCCTGATCCTCGACGTGGGCGGTTACTACAAGAACGTGATCACTTTGGCGCCGTCGCTGGAAATCAGCTATCCGGAAATCGACCTCGGCCTGGCCCTGCTCGACCGTCTGCTGCACCGGGCCATGAAGCGATGAATCACGACGAGATCGATCTTGGCGAAGGCAACGCCGGTTTCGTTCTCGGCACAGGGGAGGTCGCGGTGCTGTTGATCCACGGCCTCACCGGCACCCCGACGGAACTCCGTCGGGTGGCCATGGGCCTGGCGAAAGCCGGGCACACGGTCTACGTGCCCACCCTGGCCGGGCACTGCGGTGGCAACGCCGACCTGCAAGCCACTGGCTGGCGCGACTGGTATGAGAGCGCCCGCAACACGTTCGTCGGTGTACGGCGCAAGCACGAGCGGGTATTCGTCGGTGGCTTGTCCATGGGCGCAGTCCTGTCGATGTACATGGCCGCCGAGCATCCGGGGCAAATCGAAGGGTTGATGCTGTATTCGACCACCCTGCGCTACGACGGCTGGAGCATCCACAAACTGGCGTTCCTCACGCCGTTGCTGATGAGAATCCCGTTCGGCGTGAACCTGTGCAGCTTCGAAGAAAAACCCCCTTACGGCATCAAGAACGAACGCCTGCGGGCGATCGTCGAGCGTCAGATGAAGGAAGGCGAAAGCAGCCAAGCCGGTTTGCTGACCATGGAAGGCGTCACAGTGCGCGAATTGCATCGTCTGAACGCCGTCGTGAAAAAACGCATGCCGTCGATCACCACGCCTGCGTTGGTGGTGCACTCCATCGAAGACGACATCACCAGTCGCTGGAACGCCGATTACGTCGAACGCAAGCTCGGCGGGCCGGTGGTCAAAGTGTTGCTGGATGACTGCTATCACATGATCACCGTCGACCTGCAATACCGTCGGGTGATCGAACTGAGCGTAGACTTCATCGCACAACGCTTCATGCAACAACGCTGCGCCCCGCCCCCCCTGCAAGAAGGGTATCGGCAGTTAGCCTGACAGCCTGGCGAACCCGGTTGTAGACGGGTCGCCACTGGCGGGGCAATGTCGGCTACTGTATTGACCAAGGTAATACCCAATATCCTGTAGTGAATCTGTTTATCGATTCGAACCGAACCGAACCGAACCGAACCGCCATGGCTTTCGACAAGCGAAACCCGATGACCAAACACCGACCTGCCAAAGCCCGACCCTTCGCCCTCTCCGGCTGGAGCCTGCAACGCAAACTGGTCCTGGCCTTCTGGCTGGTCAGCGTGATCCCGACCATGATCGCCGCCGAACTCGCGGCCACCACCCTGTCGCAGATCTTCGACAGCAACGTGCGCATCTGGCTGAAAGAGTCGACCAAGATCGTCGAAGACGAAATCAGCGAAATCCTGCGTGACAACGCCAGGGTTGCGCAGTTATTTCTGCGTTACACCCACCCACAAGTTGATGGGTTTTCGTCGCGCCGCAACCGCATCACCACCGACATCGCCGACTCCATGGGCATCGACGTGGTTGCCCTGGTGCGCAACAGCGACCATGCCGTGGTGTTCAGCACCGCCGCCGACGACATCGTCCGGCAAATCAGCACCGCGCCCAAAGCCGTGTTGCAAACCCTGCAAATCGGCGGTGTCGCCACCGGCGCAGTGGTCTCGACCTTCGAGAACGAGCAGGACGGCATCGCTTACAAACTGGTGATTGCCACCTACCTCGACAACAGCTTCCTGACCAGCGTCTCCGACGTTCACTCGTTGGACTTGCGTCTGTATCTGGCCAAGGGCGACAACTTCTCGGAGATCTTCTCCAGTCAGCGTTTCGAAAATCACCCGGCAGCCGTGCCGGAAAATATCGAGCAGATCCTGCGGACCACCAAACAGCCGACCGAGCAATTCACCAGCAGTTACAGCGGCATCTATCGGCCGATCTTCAACGAGAATGGCGACCTTCAAGGCGTGATTTTCAGCGGCCTGTTGCGCCACTCCAGCCTCGTGGGTCTGGTGAACCAGAGCAACCTGTTCATCCTGATTTTCCTGCTCAGTTCGGCCGCCTCTCTCTGCGTTGGCTGGTTGGTGTCGCAACGCCTGACCCAACCGTTGCGCGGTTTGTCCAAAGGCGTACAAGCGGTGATTGCCGGGGATTATCGCCAGCGTTTGCCGGTGACCGGTGGCGATGAACTGGCGGAACTGAGCAGCACCTTCAACCACATGAGCGAACGCCTCGGCGAGTTGCAAAACCTCGAATCGCAGCTGCGCCGCCGCGACCGCCTGCACGCCCTGGGCGAAGTCGCCATGGGCCTGGCCCATGAAATCCGCAACCCGCTGGGCATCATCAAAACCGCGACCCAACTGCTGCACCGCCGCGCCGATTTGCCCGAGACCGATAAGCGTCACCTGGAATACGTGGTCAGCGAAGTCAGCCGGATCAACGACCTGATCACCGACTTCCTCGACTTCGCCAAACCCAGCGCGCCGCTGCGCTCGACCGAACCGGCTCGACTGTTCGTCGATGAACTGGTCGGGTTCTGCGCTCCGGAACTGGCCAGCCATCACATTGACGTGCACATCGACGACCAGGCCCCCGGCGCAACCCTTTACGCCGATGCGCGCCAGCTCAAACAGGCCGGTCTGAACCTGATCGTCAATGCCATCGACGCGATGCCCGACGGCGGGCAACTGACCCTGGGTATTCGCCGCGATGGCAACTACACCGTGATCAGCGTGGCGGACACCGGCACGGGCATTGAACCGGACATGCTCGAACGGATTTTCACACCGTTCGTCACTACCAAAGCCTCCGGCACCGGACTGGGCCTGGCGAAGGTCTTCTCGATCATGGAAAACCACGACGGGCGCATCGAATGCGTCAGTGAAAAAGATGCCGGAACCACCTTCACGCTGTACATTCCGGCCAATGGCAAAGACTTCGACGAGGGCAGTGATGACGCATAACGTACTGGTGGTCGACGACGAACCCAAGCTCTGCGACCTGCTGGCATCGGCCTTGAGTCAGAACGGCGTTACGGTGTTCACGGCGGGCAATGGCTTGCATGCGCTCAAGGTGCTGGAAGCGGAAGACATCGACCTGGTGATCAGCGACTGGCGCATGCCCGGCATGGACGGCCCGCAATTACTGGCGGAAATCAAAAGCCGTTTCCCACAGCTGCCGGTGATTGTCATGACGGCCTACAGCACGGTGAAAAACGCCGTGCAGTCGATGCGCAACGGCGCCTTCGACTACATCGCCAAGCCTTTCGACATCGACGAACTGGACATCACTGTCAGCAAAGCCCTGCAATTTCGCGACATCCTCAAAGACAACCAGCGCATGCGCGCCGAACTCGACGAGCATCAGCAGATCGACAGTTTGATCGGTGACAGCCCGACGTTCCGGCGGGTCTTGCAAGCCATCGATTCGGTGCGCGACAGCAACGCGACGATACTGCTGACCGGCGAAAGCGGCACCGGCAAAGAAATGGTTGCACGGGCAATCCACAAACACGGCAATCGTGCCGACAAGCCGTTCGTGGCCGTGAACTGCGCGGCCATCCCGGAGGGGTTGCTGGAAAGCGAAATGTTCGGTCACCGCAAAGGCGCCTTTACCGGCGCGGTGGCGGACCGCGTCGGGCGTTTCATGCAGGCCGACCAGGGCACGCTGTTTCTCGATGAAATCGGCGAAATGCCCTTGGCCTTGCAGGCGAAAATCCTGCGCGCGCTGCAGGAACGGGTGATCGAACCGGTGGGCGATCCTCGCGAACGCAAAGTGGATGTGCGGGTGATTGCCGCGACCAACAAAAACTTGCTGGACGCGGTGGCCAACAAGGAATTTCGCGAAGACCTCTATTACCGCCTCAACGTGTTCCCGATTCCGCTGCCGGCACTGCGCGAGCGGGCGGAAGACATCGCGCCGCTGGCCCGGCATTTTGCGCACACCCTGGGCGCTGCGGCGGGCAAGCGGTTTACCGGATTCAGTGCCGAAGCCTTGCAGGCGATGGCCAGTTATTCGTGGCCGGGCAATATTCGTGAACTGCAAAATTGCGTGGAACGGGCAACGATTGTCGCCAGTGGCGTGGTGATTGAGGAGCACGACCTGCCGGCTTATCTGTTTGCCTCAAACCCCGGCAGCAGTGGCGCGCCAATCATTGAAGGCAACGTGCCGGCGGATCTGGACGCGGCGCTGGCCGAGGTCGAGAAAGCCTACATTCTGGCGGCACTGGCGCAGAGCAATGGCGTGCAGGCCGCAGCGGCGCAGTTGATCGGGATATCCGAGCGCAGCTTCTGGTATCGCTTGAAGAAACTGGGCATCCACGTCGACAAAATCGTCCGCTAGTCCTCGGCGTTGATCGTTCCCACGTCGAGGCGTCGAACCGTCCGCGTGGGAATGCCTCAAGGGACGCTCCGCGTCCAGTGACGCGGAGCGTCACGGGCTGCATTCCCACGCAAAGCGTGGGAACGATCTCATCTCTTACGATCTCATTCGGTCAGGTCACGGAGCCACCTTTGGCTTCGCTCATGATCTGTCGGATCGCCGCGACAAAGGTCTCCACCGGCTGCCCGCCGCTGACCGCGTATTGCCCGTTGAACACCACCGTCGGCACCGAACTCACCCCGCGCGACAGCCACAACTGCTCTTCTTCGCGAACCTCTTTGGCGAACTCGTCCGAAGCGAGAATCGCCTCGGCCCGCTGCCGGTCCAGCCCGACGCTTTCAGCAATCCGCGCCAACTGACCATGATCAGACGGATTGCCGCCATCGGTGAAATACGCCTTGAACAGCGCTTCCTTCAAATTGAACTGCAACCCTTCCAGCCCCGCCCAATGCAGCAGCCGATGGGCATCAAAGGTGTTGTAGATACGGCTATTGCCGTCGGTGCGAAAGGCAAACCCGACCTCGGCGCCACGGGCGCGGATCATCTCGCGGTTTTTCTGCGACTGCTCCGGGGTCGAACCGTACTTTTCGCTGATGTGTTCGGTGATGTTCTGCCCCTCAGGCCCCATCTTCGGGTTGAGCTCGAACGGCTGAAAATGGATCTCGGCCTGGACCTCGTCACGCAACACCTCCAGCGCGCGGGTCAGGCCGTAGAGGCCGACGACACACCACGGACAGGACACGTCGCTGACGAAATCGATTTTCAGGGGGGTACTCATCATTCACCTCGCAGGCTTGGATCGCGCCGGAAAGTTCGAACGATACACCTGAGAGGGCCGAGGTGGCAGCCGTTCTACCAATCCCTGTGGGACAGCAGTGCCAGTCATTCCACATATCCTGTGGGAGCGGGCTTGCTCGCGAAGGCGTCGCATCAGTCGCCATCTGCTTATCTGATACTCCGCTTTCGCGAGCAAGCCCGCTCCCACAAGGGATTTTCAGTGTTTTGGAGGGTGTGTTTAGTTCCGTTTAAGGTTACTTCCTGAAAGCTACAGCGCCTTGCGTCGTTGCCTACGACCACGTCAGAATCCGCCGGCTTGTGCGGTTTTGGGGCCGTCGGTAACTTGGTTCGTGTCACTGATTCCCAGTGATCGGGTTTAGTAGCCCGGCCTTTCCAACCCGGACGTACAAGCGTCATCTAGTCAGGCATTCGCCTGCACTCGATGGTAGCTGTGCGCATGGCGTCCTCGGACGCGCCGGTATTGGGTTGGTGGCCGGTCTACTAACTTGCGCACAGCTGCCACCCTTCCGTTTAGTAGCGAGACAGGTTGCAGCTCTACTAACAGGAGTACCAACCCAATGTTCAAGCCAACGCCGAACCCACCAGAAACCGACGACGTTTCCCCCTACGAATCCACCGATCCCAAAAAGCTCAACGAAGCCGCCGACCGCGCCCTCGATTACTACCTAAAACCGGTCATCCCCCAAGCTACCCCACGCAAACCCAGCACCATTTTCCTGATCGCCCCCGACATCGACGACGAAACCCTGCTGGCCAACGCCTGCGAGTCGCTGGCCTCGGCGAGCGTGATGCTGAGTGATTTTGCCGGGCTGGTCGAAGGCACCCACCGCAACACCCTGCTCGGCATTCAGCAATCGGTCATGCTCGGTGAACTGGCGGTGAACCGCCTGCTGGATAATCTCGATCCACCGGGTTGCACCGTCTAACTGAGATTTCACTCACACCAAAAACCAACTGTGGGAGCGGGCTTGAACTGGCCTAATAATTCCGGACACTTCTTAAGGGCGATATGATTTCGCCAATTTGGAGGTTCCATGAAAGAAAGAAGAGTCTTTTCCCGCGAGTTCAAACACCGTGCGGCCAACATGGTGATTGATGACAATTGTTCGGTACAGGAAGTCTGCGCGTCGCTGGACATTAGTGCCACAGCCTTACGACGTTGGGTGGATCAGGTTCGCAAGGAACACAAGGGGCAACCGGTTCAAGGCACCAAGGCCATTACCGAAGATCAGCGCCAGATTCAGGATTTGAAAGCCAAAATCAAACGCATGGAAATGGAGGCCGAGATCTTAAAAAAGGCTACCGCTCTCTTGATGTCGGACCCCGATCGTTTTCGATGATCGCGGAGCTAAGAGAGTCATACCCGACCGCCATCTTGTGTCGCGTTTTCGACGTTAAGCGCAGTAGTTTTTATGAATGGGTTCAGCGGTGCACCAAGCCAAGGATCAGACGCGAAGAACTAAGAGGCAAAGTCGTCGAGTTACACAGCGAAAGCCGGGAAGCCATGGGTCCAGAGCGATCAGCAAGCATCTTCAGGCCCAAAACATAGCTGTAGGCAGAAGCCTGGCTAAAGCACTGATGAGGGAGGCCAACATTGTCAGTAAACAGCGCCAGCCTCACCCATTCAGATCCAAAGGAGTTGAAGCATTTGTCGCGCCCAATCTGCTTAAGCGCAATTTCAAGCCAGCCGCGGTCAACCAAGTCTGGTGTGGCGACGTTACCAGTTTGATGGTGGGTAAGCGCTGGGTTCACCTGGCCATCGTGATCGACTTGTTTGCGCGCCGTGTCATTGGTTGGGCATTTTCCCTGGTTAATGACGCCAACTTGGTTAGCAAAGCGCTACGGATGGCGACAGAGCTTCGAGTGTGCATACCTGGACTGATGTTCCATTCGGATCAAGGCTGTCAGTACACCAGCCGCAAGTTTCAAGAGGAGCTGACGCGTCATGGCATCTTGCAAAGCATGAGTCATCGCGGGCAGTGCTGGGACAACGCTCCAACAGAACGCTTTTTCGGCACTCTGAAGTCAGAATGGGTGCCGCGTGGCGGCTATGGCACGAGCGAAGAAGCACAAACCGACATGGTCCGTTTTTTCATGTACTACAACCGCACCAGGCTCCACAGCTACAACAAATACTTGTCGCCAATAGCCATGGAGCAAAAAGCGGCATAAACACCGTAACCGGTGTCCGGATTTACTTGACCAGTTCAGCTTGCTCGCGAAGGCGGTGTGTCAGTCGGTGGAGATATTGACTGACACACCGCCTTCGCGAGCAAGCCCGCTCCCACAGTGTTGGGTTGGGGGTTACAGGAGATTGGGGTTCGGCACCGGATCGATCTGCGCCCAATGCGATCTGTCTTCACGGTGCGCCTGCAAATACGGCAACACCGCCGCCAGCAATGGCGCCTTGAACGCTTCCTGGAAACGATGCGCCAACCCCGGAATCAGCTTCAACTGACTGCCACGGATATGCGCCGCCAGGTGCACGCCATGCATCACCGGCAACAACGGATCGGCCGTGCCGTGAACCACCAGTGTCGGCACTCGCAGTTGGTTGAGCAGCGCCACGCGGCTGCGCTCGGCGAGGATTGCCATGATCTGGCGCTTCACGCCTTCGGGGTTGAACGCCCGGTCATAAGACAGCGCCGCCTGATGCAGCAACACCTGACGATCATCACTCACTGACGGGCTGCCCAGCGCCGCCAACAAATCGGCCTGCTGCTCCAGCGCCACTTCACGACTTGGCGCGCTACGACGGGCGAGCAATTGCAACAGCGCCGCACTCGGCGCCGGCAAGCCTTCGGCTCCGGAACTGGTCATGATCAGGGTCAGACTCTCGACCCGTTGCGGCGCCATCGCCGCCATGTGCTGGGCAATCATCCCGCCCATGCTCGCGCCCAACACGTGGAATTGCTCGACGTGCAACGCGTCCATCAGGCCAAAGGCGTCGTCCGCCATGTCGGTCAGGGTGTACGGCGCCGACACCGGCAACCCGAGTTTGTAGCGCAGCACTTCGAAGGTCAGGTTGGCATCGGCAGGCGTTTGCCGCCACGTGGAGAGGCCGACATCGCGATTGTCATAACGAATCACCCGGAAACCCTGCTGACACAGCGCGACCACCACCTCGTCCGGCCAGTGAATCAACTGCCCGCCCAGACCCATCACCAGCAATAACGCAGGGTCGGAAGCACGGCCGATGCTCTGGTACGCCAGGCTCACCTGCGCCAGATCGGCATGTTCGGTTGGAACATTGACGTCGCAACGAGACGCCGCCAAAGACGGCAGGCCAAACAACAGAGCGGCCAGAAAAATAAATACACGCATGAAAAAACACCAAAACGCAGAACCCCAGTAGAGCGCGAGTCTGATGAAGTTTGATCAAGCGCGCTGCCACAGTTACGTGACAGTTTGATGAAGATTGCCGAGCGGTCGTTTTCAGGACCGCGTTATCGTTCATCGCGAGCAGGCTCGCTCCCACAGTTGATCTCCTGCGCACACATGATTTGTATTCACTGAAAATCCAATGTGGGAGCGGGCTTGCTCGCGATGGCGTCCTTAAGCCAACCGACTACGCAACTGCCGCGCCGCCGCCACCATGTTCACCAACGCCGCTTCAGTTTCCGGCCACGCTCGGGTCTTGAGTCCACAATCCGGATTCACCCACAACCGCTCTGCCGGAATCCGCTTCACCGCTTTGCTCATCAACTTGACCATCTCGGCCGTGTCCGGCACCCGTGGCGAGTGGATGTCGTAGACGCCCGGGCCGATGTCGTTCGGGTAGTCGAAGGCTTCGAAGGCTTCCAGCAATTCCATGTCCGAGCGTGACGTTTCGATGGTGATCACGTCGGCGTCCATGGCCGCGATGGATTCGATCACGTCGTTGAATTCGCTGTAGCACATGTGGGTGTGGATCTGGGTTTCATCGCGCACACCGGAGGCGCTCAGGCGGAACGCTTCCACGGCCCAATCGAGGTATTCCTGCCATTGTGCCCGGCGCAGCGGCAGGCCTTCGCGGAAGGCGGCTTCGTCGATCTGCACGATCTTGATGCCGGCGGCTTCCAGGTCGACCACTTCGTCACGCAGGGCCAACGCCAGCTGCTGCGCCTGGATCTTGCGCGAGACGTCTTCGCGCGGGAACGACCACATCAGCATGGTCACAGGACCGGTGAGCATGCCTTTCATGACCTTGTCGGTGAGGCTTTGCGCGTAGGTGATCCAGTCGACGGTCATGGCGTGCGGACGACTCAGGTCGCCGTAGATGATCGCCGGTTTGACGCAGCGCGAACCGTAGCTCTGGACCCAGCCGAAACGGGTGAACAGGTAGCCGTCCAGTTGCTCGGCGAAGTATTCGACCATGTCGTTGCGTTCGGCTTCACCGTGCACCAGCACGTCCAGGCCCAGGCGCTCCTGGATTTGCACGGCGTGGCGGATTTCGCTGTGCATGGTGTCGGTGTAATCGTTGGCCGAGAGCTTGCCTTGCTTAAAGGCCTGACGCGCCAGGCGAATCGAACCGGTTTGCGGGAACGAGCCGATGGTGGTGGTCGGGAACGCCGGCAGTTGCAAGCGCGCCTGTTGCTGCGCGATGCGTTTGGCAAACGGTGACCGGCGCTGACTGTCCGCTGCGCCAATGGCATTGAGGCGTGCCTGGACTTCGGCTTTGTGGATGCGCGGCGACTCGACGCGGCTGGTCGCAATGGCACGGCTTTGCGCAAGTGCGGCTTGCACCTTGGGCGATTGCGGGTCGTTGAGGGCATCGCGCAGCACGGCGATTTCACCGCACTTTTGCACGGCAAAGGCCAGCCAGGATTTCAGTTCAGGGTCGAGTTTGTCTTCGCGCTCCAGATCAACCGGGCTGTGCAGCAGCGAGCAGGAACTGCTGACCCACAGGTTCTCGCCAAAGCGCTCCTGGGCCGGCTGCAATTGTGCGAGAGCTTGCTCCAGTTCGCAGCGCCAGACGTTGCGCCCGTTGACCAGCCCGACCGAAAGAATCTTGTAGGTCGGCAGACGATCCAGCACCTGGCCGAGTTGATCCGGCGCACGCACGGCGTCGATGTGCAGGCCTTGCACCGGCAGGCCGACGGCCAGGCCGAGGTTGTCTTCCAGGCCACTGAAGTAGGTCGCCACGAGTTTCTTCAGCGGCGAGTACTGGAGGATGTGATAGGCGCGTTCGAAGGCGTTTTTCCAGGCTTGCGGCAGGTCGAGGGTCAGGATCGGTTCGTCGATCTGCACCCATTCCACGCCTTGCGCGGCGAGGCGACCGAGGATTTCGTTGTAGACCGGCAGCAGGCGTTCGAGCAATTCAAGCTTGTCGAAGTCGTTGCCTTTGGCTTTGCCCAGCCACAGGTAGGTCAGCGGGCCGATGATCACCGGTTTGACCTCATGGCCCAGCGCCTTGGCTTCGTCGACTTCGTCGAACAGCTGTTCCCAGCTCAGCTTGAATTGTTGGTCAGCGCTGAATTCCGGGACCAGGTAGTGGTAGTTGGTGTCGAACCACTTGGTCAGTTCCTGGGCGTATTGCGCGGTGCCGTGTTCGCTGCCGCAGCAGGCTGCCGTGGCGCCACGGGCCATGGCGAACAGGGTGTCGAGGGTCGGCAGCCCTTGGGCATCCCTGCTGCTGTCGAAGCGCTCGGGAATTACACCGAAGGTCAGGGAATGGGTCAGGACCTGGTCGTACCAGGCGAAGTCGCCGACGGGCAGCAGGTTGATGCCGGCGTCTTTCTGCAATTGCCAGTGGCTGGCGCGCAATTGGCGGCCGACGCTGTTCAGTGCGTCCTGATCCAGATCGCCCTTCCAGTAGGATTCGAGGGCTTTTTTCAATTCGCGGTCCGCGCCGATGCGGGGGAAACCAAGTGTGTGCGCCAGAGCCATGGTGAGTTCTTCCGATAAAGAGGCTGTAAAACATGGCGCTATTGTCGACAGCCAACCCAACATGAGACAAACTCAACCTTTTCGTGTTGATCACAAGTTTTCCTCATGGAGCCATCCGGTGCTTGAAATCCGTCACCTGAAGACCTTGCACGCCCTGCGCGAAGCCGACAGCCTGGTCGACGCCGCCGACCGGCTGCACCTGACGCAGTCAGCCCTGTCCCACCAGTTCAAGGAACTGGAAGAGCGCATGGGCATGCCGTTGTTCGTGCGCAAGACCAAACCGGTGCGTTTCACCAGTGCCGGTTTGCGCCTGCTGCAACTGGCCGACGCGACCTTGCCGCTGCTGCGTGGCGCCGAACGTGATATCGCACGGCTGGCGGGCGGTACGGCGGGCCGGTTGCACATGGCGATCGAGTGCCACAGTTGCTTCCAGTGGCTGATGCCGACCATCGACCAGTTTCGCGATGCCTGGCCGGAAGTCGAGCTGGACCTGGCCTCGGGCTTCTCCTTTGCCCCGCTGCCGGCCCTGGCCCGGGGCGATCTGGACCTGGTGGTGACCTCCGATCCGCTGGAACTGGCCGGGATCACCTATGTGCCGTTGTTCACTTATGAAGCGATGCTTGCGGTGGCCAACCAGCACCGCTTGGCGAGCAAGGCCTACATCGTTCCGGAAGACCTGCTCACGGAAACGCTGATCACCTACCCGGTGGAACGCGATCGGCTGGACATCTTCACCCGCTTCCTGGAACCCGCCGACATCGAACCGGCGCAGGTCCGCACCTCGGAACTGACGGTGATGATGATGCAATTGGTGGCCAGCGGGCGCGGCGTGTGCGGAATGCCGCATTGGGCGCTGCATGAATACAGCTCACGCGGCTATGTGAAGGCCAAGCGGCTGGGCGAGAAGGGATTGTTTGCGACGCTGTATGCCGGGATTCGCGCGGACATGCTGGATGCGCCGTACATGCGCGATTTCTTGCTGACGGCCAAGGACACGTCGTTCTCGACCCTGGACGGGGTCAGCGCCGTTCGCTAGCGCTACCGATCGTTCCCACGCTCTGCGTGGGAATACCGCCAGGGACGCTCCGCGTTCCGCTTCACGAACTGACGCAGAGCGTCAGAGGATGCATTCCCACGCGGAGCGTGGGAACGATCATTGTGGTGGGTTCAGAGCTCACGCCACATATGGATTTTGTCGAAGTAGTCTTCGCCGACGCGCACGGCCATCGGTTCGAGGCCGAACTGGATGAAGCCGCAGCGCTGGTACAGGTTGAAGGCCGCTTCGTTGCCGGCGGTGACGGTCAGCTGGATCAGCCTCAGGCGTTCATGGTTCTGTGCCTCGGCCAGTGCCGTCTGCACCAGGCGATAACCCACCCCGCGCTGCCGGACTTTCCCGGACACGTACATGCCAAACAGTGTTGCCTTGTGCCAGGCCTTTTGCCGCGGTTCGAAGGCGACGCCGACGATGCCCACCAGCGCGCCCTCTTCGAGCGCGCCGAACACCACTTCCAGCTTGCTGGTCAGCCGCGACTCCCACCAACTCAGCGGCATCGTGGCGCGCTCGCGCACGCTTGAGGTAAACGCCTGCGGATGCAGGTCGTAGGCTTCAAGCATCAGTGCGCGATAGTCCAGGGCATGGCTGGCATCCAGGCGCTCGATCCACATGGTCAAGCCATCCGCCGCTGCTCAAGCATCAAGCGCACCGCCAGCGCTGACAGGACAAAACCCATGAAATAGCGCTGCACCGCCAGCCACGACGGGTTGTTGACGAACCAGGAGGCGATGCCCGCCGCGAAGATTGCGATCAGCAGATTGACGCTAAAACTGACGCTGATCTGGGTCAGGCCCAGCACGATGCTCTGGGTGAACACCGAACCGTGTTCAGGGGTGATGAATTGCGGAAACACCGACAGGTAAAACACCGCGATCTTCGGGTTCAAGGCACTGGTGAGAAAGCCCATGGTGATCAGTTTGCGCGATGAGTCCGGCGGCAATTGTTGCGCTTCGAACGGCGAACGCGCGCCGGGTTTGATGGCCTGCCAGGCCAGCCACAGCAAGTACAGCGCGCCCGCCCACTTGAGCACTTCATAAGCCATCGGCACGGCCAGAAACACCGCGGTCAAGCCGGCAGCGGCGGCGAACAAATGCACGAAAAAGCCCGCGACCACGCCAAGCAATGAGGTGACGCCGGCCTTGCGCCCCTGACAGATCGAACGGGAAATCAGGTAGATCATGTTCGGCCCCGGCGTCAGTACCATCAACAGCGCGGCGGCAGCGAAAATCAGCAAGTCTTGTAGCGGGATCATGGGGGCAATCCTAGTCCGTGAATGATCAGGTGGTCGCGGTCAGCGAAGCTCGATAAAACGGCAGGATCAGGTCCCGTGTCAATGGCGCCAACGTGAGATTGCCATCGGTGGCCGGGTCAATCCAGCACACCTCTTCGATCTCCGCGGCAGGCGAGACGTCTGCGTCGATGGTCAGCTGAAAGAGTTCGGCCTGGACCACATGGCCCGGCTCGTTGGCGGCCGGTGCCGAAAAAGGTCCCAGATACCGCGCGCGTGCAGGGTCGATGAGCAGGCCCAGCTCTTCTTCCAGTTCACGGGCCAGGGCCTGGACCGGTTGTTCATGGGGTTCGATCTTGCCGCCGGGTTGCATGAACGCTGCGGTGCCGCGCTTGCGCACGAGCAAGGTGCGACCGTCGGGACCGATCAACAGGGCGGCGGCAATGCGGATGATGCGGGGGGAAGCGGCGGATGAAAGCGTCATGGATGAGGTCAGGCCTTAGGTAAAAACCGCAAGGATCACATGAGTGCCGGGACGTCGTCACGGGGAAAACTGCCGCCAGGCACTGCCGGAAACTGTGTGGGAGCGAGCCTGCTTGCGATCAACGATGACGCGGTCTACCGGAAAAAATGCGTCGTCCGAATCGCGAGCAGGCTCGCTCCCACAGTGGATCAGTGCTGCGGCTGAGCAACCTCCAGCGCCCCGAGGATCGCGCCCTCCACTTCTTCCGGCACTTTCACGAAAATGCTGTATTTCGCCCCTTCCATCGCCTCGAAAGCGATCAGCTTCTCGATCAGCGGCCCACTCAGCACTTTGCCCGCGTTGAGCAGCAACATGCCGTTATCGGCATTGAGGTTGCGTGCCAGCAGCATGCCGGCGGCCAGGTCCCGGGTGGTCAGCACTTTGACCGTCGGATCGGCCAGCGAGACGTCGCTCAGGTAGGCAGCACAGACCTGAATGAAGTCCTCGACCAGATCCGGGTCATACAGCCGCCCGGCGTACTGGCGGATATAGACCAGCGCTTCATCGCTGTTCATCTGGCGCTCAAGGATCAGCCCGCGCTGCAACTCGATGAAATCCACCGCCAGTTTCAGCCAGCGCGATCCGAGCGGAATCGCCTCGCCCTTGAGCCGGTCGGGGAACCCGCTGCCATCCCAGCGCTCCTGATGGTGAAGGATCAGGCGCGCCGCATCCTTCATCGGATCGAGGGTCATCAGCAACGATTCGCTTTGCTTCGGGTAACCGCGATAGCGCTCGCGATCGGTGTGGTGCAGCAGGTCCGAAGGCGCACTGATCATGCTGTCGGTCCAGCTCAGCTTGCCGATGTTGTAGAGCGCCGCAGCCATGGTCAGGTCGCGGGTGCTGCCCTCGTCCACGCCATGGAGTTTGCAGTACACCCGCACCAGTTCAATGATCTGCCGGTTCGTCTGCTTGGCAGGCGGCAAGCGCAGGTTGGCCAGCAACGAGAACACCTCGGTGCCGGTGACATAGCTGTGTTTGAGCTCTTCGTACGCCAGGTCGAGCATGTCGGCGGTCTGTTGCAGTTCAGAAGTGCGGGCGGCGACGTGTT
Source organism: Pseudomonas sp. DR48 (assembly GCF_019823085.1). Lineage (NCBI taxonomy): Bacteria > Pseudomonadati > Pseudomonadota > Gammaproteobacteria > Pseudomonadales > Pseudomonadaceae > Pseudomonas > Pseudomonas sp. DR48. Next base: position 590,921 of record NZ_CP081946.1, read on the forward strand.
TTTCCAGGGTCGCGTTCAGGACCTTCAATTCTTCGTTGCGATGCCACGTCTCGCGCACCAGACGCAGCCGTTCACGCTCGGAGTGCTGGTAGGCCAGCGACTGTCGCAACGTCAGCAGTAATTCCTCATCGTGCCAGGGTTTGCTGATGTAACGGTCAATCTGGCCTTCGTTGATCGCTTTGACGATCGTTGTCAGATCGGCGTACCCGGTCAGCAAAATGCGCAGCGTATCGGGATAGTGCTGGTGAATGTGCGCCAGCAGCGTCGCACCGTCCATATTGGGCATGCGCGCATCACTCATCACCAGGTCGACGGGCTCCAGCGCCATGATTTCCAGCGCCTGGGCGCCGCTGGTGGCCAATAACACCTCGTAGGGCTGGCCGCGCAGAAGTCGACGCAGACTGTTGAGGATCGATTCCTCATCGTCGACCAGTAACACCCTGGGTCTATAGGTGATCGTGGGGGGGAGTTGCTCTTCCATGGCATAACCTCAAGCGAAACGGGTACATCGTGCGTCAGGTCGCAGCCAAACAGTCCCCTTTGGCCAAGCCTGACCTACAGGCTAGATGATTTTGCACACTTGTTCTGGAAATGATTCGTTTCAGTCGGGTAGGCGAAGTGCCGCACAGGGGACTATGCTGCATTCACTCGGATCCATTATCTGTAACGCATGGCCACGTGATCAGGGAAAGGATGCCCCTATGAGCACATTACACCGCACTGCATCCGTTCCGGCCGTACGCTTATGAGTACGCTGCTGGCGCGAACCAATCGTCGGATTCTCATCGTCGACGACACCGCTTCGATCCATGCGGACTTCATCAAGATCCTCAGTCCGCCTTCAATCGATGACGAAGACCTGACCAACGCCGAAAAAGCCCTGTTCGGGACGCAAGCGACGGCAGTACTGCAAAGCTTCGTGCTCGATTCGGCGTTTCAGGGCCTTGAAGCCCTGAGCAAGGTCGAGCACGCACTGGCCAATGACCTGCCCTACGCGATGGCGTTCATCGACATGCGCATGCCGCCGGGCTGGGACGGTCTGGAAACCATCGAACGGCTGTGGCAGGTCGATCCCAAGCTGCAAGTGGCCCTGTGCACCGCCTATTCCGACTATTCCTGGGAAGACATCGATGAACGGCTGGAGCTGGGCGATCGCCTGCTGATTCTGAAAAAACCCTTCGATGCCATAGAGATCCGTCAGATGGCCAGCGCCCTGACCGCCAAATGGCAGATGACCGAAGACGCGGCGCTGAAGATGTCGCTGCTGGAGCAGGCCGTCGAGGAGCGCACCCGGGAGCTGTCCGATGCCAACATCATCGTGCAGAACAGCCCGACCATTTTGTATCGCCTGCGCGGCGAACCGTCGTTTCCACTGATGTACATCTCCCACAACATTACCAAGTATGGTCACGTCGCGGCGAACCTGGTCGCCTCGGCCAACTGGGCCCGGGAGCTGATTCATCCTGACGATCAACCGAAAGTCGATACGGCGATGGCCCGGGTGCTGGACCGTCACGCGGCGGGAGCCTCCATCGAGTTCCGCATGCGCACCAGCGACGGTGCCTGGCGTTGGGTGGAGAACCGCTATATCCCGGTGCGCGACGATGAAGGACGCTTGCTGGAAGTCGAAGGCATCATCATCGACGTCACCGAGCGCAAAGTCGCTGAAGAGAAAATCGCCCTGCTGGCCCGCACTGACGGACTGACCGGGCTGGCCAACCGGGCCACCCTGATCGAGCGCCTGCACCAGGCGTTCGCCGCCGCGCGTCGGGGGGCCACACCGTTCGCGATGTTCTACCTGGACCTGGACCACTTCAAACGGATCAACGACACCCTCGGTCATCCGGTGGGCGACCTGTTGCTGCAAGAGGTGTCCCGGCGGATCAAGGCCTGCGTGCGGGAAAACGATGTGGTCGCGCGCCTCGGCGGCGATGAGTTCGCCATCCTGCAACTGGACGTCAGCGACCCGACTCATTCCGCGGCGCTGGCCGCCAAGGTCCGCGATGCGCTGGTGCAGCCCTACCTGCTCGCCAGCAATGACGTGCGCGTTTCAGTGAGCATAGGCATCAGCAGCTACTCGCCGCTCATCACCAGTGCCGACGGTCTGCTAGGCCAGGCCGACATGGCGCTCTATCGCTCCAAGGAGAAGGGCCGCAACCAGTACCATTTCTATTCCGAGGAGATCAATCAGGAAGTGGTCGAACGCATGACCATCGCCAATGACTTGAAAGACGCCATCAAGCATGGAGAGCTCGATCTCAAATACTGGCCCGAAGTGGAACTGAGCAGCGGCAAGATCCTCGGCATGGAAGCCCAGGTCGTCTGGAATCACCCCGAACGTGGCTTGCTGGAAGGGCCGGCGTTCTTGCCGGCGGCGGAAAAAACCGGCGCCATTATCGCCCTCGGTCATTGGGTACTGGATCACGCCTGCCAACAGATGCGCCAGTGGCGCGATGAAGGCATGGCGCCGCCGGTCATTGCCATAAAGCTGTCACTGGCCCAGCTCAAGAGTGGTCCCGAACTGATCTATGACGTGCTACGCACCACCGCGCGCTATGAACTGTGCCCCTGGGACCTGCGTTTCGATGTCACCGAAGCGACCCTGGCCCAGACCAAGTGGACCCACAACGATGTACTGCCGCGCCTGCGCGAGCTGGGGGTGAAGATCGCCATCGATGACTTCGGCACCGAATATTCCTCCTTCGATTACCTCAAGACTTACCAGGTCAATCACCTGAAACTCGCCCAGGCGTTCATCGACACCGCGGCCCGGGACCCGGCTTGCGCCAACACATTGCGCGCCATCATCAATTTCGCACGTGAGGTAGGGATCGGAATCATCGCCGAAGGTGTCGAAACCCAGGAACAGCGTAGTTCGCTAATGGCCACAGGCTCGCCAATGAATGCACAGGGTTTCTTCTTCAGCAGAGCGGTCAGCAGCCAACAGGCCGCTCACTTGCTCAAAGCCGGCAGTATCATGCCCGCCAGCTTTCAAACCGGACCGATCCGGGACAATCCGCCCTCCACGGAGGACAAGGGATGAAAACGTCGTCCGTGCAGACCAACCGGCGCATCCTGATCATTGATGACACGCCCTCGATCCATCAGGACTTTCGCAAGATCCTCGGCCCCGACACCGAAGACGAACAGTCCCTGGCCGGCACTGAAGAAGCGCTGTTCGGTACGCCCAAGTCTGACCGGCTGACGTTCCAGCTCGACTCGGCCTATCAGGGCCAGGAAGCGCTCGAACTGGTCAAGCGCGCCCAGGCCGAAGGTCGCCCCTACGCAATGGCCTTCACCGACATGCGCATGCCGCCAGGTTGGGACGGCCTGGAAACCGTCGAACAACTCTGGAAGGTCGACCCGCATCTGCAAATCGCCTTGTGTACGGCCTTTTCGGATTACAGCTGGGAAGAAATGGCCGAGCGGCTCGAGTACGGCGACCAGTTGCTGGTGTTGAAAAAACCCTTCGACAGTGTGGAAATCCGCCAGATGGCCAGCGCCATGACCTGGAAATGGCAGATGACCCAGGACGCCGAGACGAAAGTGCAAAGCCTGGAGCAAACCATCGAGGCACGCGTCCACGAACTGCTCAAGGTGTCTCACCTGCTGCAATACGACGTGTTGACCGAGCTGCCCAACAGCACGCTGCTCGGTGATCGGCTGAACCAGTCCCTGGCATTGTCCCGCCGCCATGACAAACAACTGGCGGTGATGTTTGTGGGTCTTGACCGCTTCAAGCGCATCAACAATGCACTGGGGCACCCGGCCGGTGACGAAATGCTCAAACGGGTCGGGCAGAACCTGGTGTCCACGGTGCGCGAGTCCGATTCGGTGTTTCGTTACGGCTCTGACGAGTTCGTGGTGATCCTGGCCGATATCCGCCATCCGCAACAAACCAAAGGCATCGCCGAAAAAGTCCTGAGCGCCATTCGCGCTCCCCAGCACATTGCCGGCCATGACTTGAGCGTGACCGCCAGCCTGGGCATCAGCATTTATCCCGATGACGGCTTCGATGCCATCGCGCTGATCAAGAAAGCCGAAACCGCGATGCGCAACATCAAGGAAATCGGCCCGAACGACTTCAGCTTCTTCCTCGACGAAATGAATCAGCGCGCGCGGGATCAGCAAAGCATCGAAACGGGGATTCGCCTGGCACTGGAGCGCGACGAATTTGTCCTGCATTACCAGCCCAAGCTCGACCTGGGCACAGGTCAGGTGGTGGGTGCGGAGGCCTTGATCCGCTGGCTCAAACCCGGGCATGGCCTGGTTTATCCGTCCGACTTCATCGGTGTCGCCGAAGACAGCGGGCTGATCGTGCCGTTGAGCAAATGGGTACTGGCCCAGGCCTGTCGGCAAGCCTGCGCCTGGCAGGCCGCCGGTCTGCCCAAACTGTGCATGTCGGTGAACGTATCGCCCATCGACTTTCGCCAGCGCGGTTTCGTCGAAGGCATTGAACAGGTCCTTGAACAAACAGGCCTGGACCCGTCATTGCTGGAACTGGAAATCACCGAAGGGGTGTTGATGCAGAACGTCGATGCCACCGTCTCTGCCCTGAACCGCATAAAAGAATTGGGTGTGCGACTGGCCATCGACGACTTCGGCACCGGTTATTCCAGCCTGAGTTACCTGCGACGATTCCCTATCAACGTGCTGAAAATCGACCAGTCGTTCATTCGCGGCCTGACCCGCGACAGCAGCGATGCGGCGTTGGTCAGCGCCATCATCAGCCTGGGCAAGAGCCTCAAGCTGAGCGTCATCGCCGAAGGGGTGGAAACCCTCGAACAGCTGGATTTTCTAAAGGCCCATCAGTGCGAGGAAGGCCAGGGTTATTACTTCAGCAAAGCCGTCGAGCCAGAGGCCTTTGTGAAGTACATGACATCGGTGAAGTCTCCCCCGTTCGCAACCACCTGACCGATATGAAGCGACGCTTCGGCCATCTGCCAAGGAATCAAAAGATGTCGCCATTCTTCTACTGTTTGTTGCTGGTGCCTTTGCTCGGGCTCAGTGCGGGCGCGGTCGGCGAACCGCTGCATGAGCCGCTTAAACCATTGCCGGCCGCTCCGGAACAAAACCCGCTGCGTGTCGAACTGGGTCGCCAGTTGTTCAACGAGCCCCGCTTGTCGGTCAACAACAGCCTGTCCTGCGCCAGCTGTCATCAACTGAAAATCGGTGGCGCCGATGACAAGGCATTTTCGATTGGCTTCAACGGCCAGCCAGTGACCATCAACACCCCCAGCGTATTCAACGCCAGCCTGAACTTCCGCCAGTTCTGGAACGGTCGCGCCGACACCCTCGAAACCCAGGTCCACACCGTGGTGCAAAGTTCCAGTGAGATGGGCAGCAACTGGGAGCACGTGGTGCAGACCCTGTCGGCCGATCCGGCGTATCACCGTGCATTCGCCAACGCCTACCCGGACGGAGTGACCGAGCTCAATGTGCAAAATGCCCTGGCCACCTACGAGCGCACGCTGCTCAGCGCCAACTCGCGTTTCGACCAATACCTGAAAGGCAATACCGACATTCTCACCACCGAAGAAAAATACGGTTACCAACGCTTCAAGGATTACGGCTGCATCACCTGCCATCAAGGCGTCAACATCGGCGGCAACATGTTCCAGAAGTTCGGCGTGATGGGTGATTACTTCAAGACGCGCGGCAACCCGACCGAAACCGACCTGGGGCGCTATCTGGTGACCAAGGACGAAGAGGACCGCAACGTGTTCAAGGTCCCAAGCCTGCGTAACGTCGCCGTCACTGCGCCGTACTTTCACGACGGCTCGGCCAAAACCCTCGAGGACGCCGTGGACGTGATGTTCACCTTTCAGCTGGGACGCGTCCCGTCCGCAGACGACAAGGGCCTGATCATCCAGTTTCTCAAGACCTTGACCGGTGAATGGGAAGGCAAACCCTTATGAAAATGTCCCATCGCAGCAGCCTGGCACTCCTCGGCATCGCGGCGCTGTTACTGGCCTCGACGCTTTTGTTTCTGTACCTCAAGTCCAGCTCGAACCAGACGTCGACCTACACCGAATCCCGGTATCTGATTTCCCGGATGAAACAGCTGAACGCGCAATGGGAAACGGAAATCCTCAAGGCCCGGATAGACACCAACCACAACTACGATCCGCTGGTCACGCCGCTGACCGAGATGACTCAGTTGTGGGCACGGTTCGACACGATGGAATCCAGTCACGGCCGTAATGATTCGCCCGTCTGGCGTGCCAGCCATGATGCCTATCTGGGCGCCTTCGAGGAAAAATCCCGGCTGGTGGAACAGTTCAAATCGCACAATGCCGTCTTGCGCAACTCCCTGGCGTTCCTGCCGACCGCCGAAGATGACATTCAGCAACCCCTTGCCCAGTTGCTGGATGGCGACAAACTGCAGCTGCAAAACATTGCCACAGACACCTATGACCTGCTGCTCAGCAGCCTTGAATTTGCCCAGGTCACTTCCGATGACAAAGCCGCCGACATTCTGGTGGGCCTGAACAAACTGAGCGTGAACAAGTTGCGCCTGCCGGAGGCGTTCCACCGTCCGATCGATATCCTCAGCAATCACATCGCGTTGATCCTGCGTGAACAGCCAGTGGTCAACCGCTTGCTGGAAAACATCGAAGCCATTCCCGTGGCCGAACGGCTGGACGATATCACCGACTTGCTGAACAAGGATCAGCAGCAGGCCGATGCGATCGATCAGCGCTACCACTTCTACATGCTGGTGTTTTCCGTGCTGCTGGTGTTGTTGCTGGTGTACCTGGCGATTCACTTGATGCGCAGTTTCACGGTGATCAACCGCGTCAACAAAGCCCTGCAAACCGCCAATGACGACCTCGAACAACGGGTTGAAGAACGCACCCGCGAGCTCAAGGATACCCAGAGCGAGCTGCTCGATACCGCACGCCTGGCCGGCATGGCCGAAATCGCCACCAATGTGTTGCACAACGTCGGCAACGTGCTCAACAGCGTGAACATTTCGGCTGACCTGGTCTCGCGCAAACTGCGCAGCAGCAAGGCTCAAGGGCTGGGCAAGGCCATGCAGATGATCAACGCCCATCCTGGCGACCTTGGCGCGTTCCTGACCCAGGACGAGAAAGGCAAATTACTGCCCGGCTACCTGAACCAACTGGTCGAAGCCATTGCGCTCGAACAACACAGCATGACCGACGAACTCGCCCAACTGACCAAGAGCGTCGATCACATCAAGGACATAGTCGCGACCCAGCAGTCCTACGCCGGAGCCAACAACCTGACGGAACCGCTGCACATCAGCGAGTTGCTCGAAGATGCCCTGCGCATGAATTCCGGCGCCCTGACCCGGCACCACGTGACGGTGATCAAGGAGTACAACGACGTGCCGCAGGTCATGGGGGATAAACACCGTTTGCTGCTGATCCTGATCAACCTGATCAGCAATGCAAAATACGCCATGTCGGACCTCAGCAATCGCCCGCGAAAAATGACCCTGGGGGTGAAAATCGTTGAAGACGCCACCCTGCAGATCAGCGTCAAGGATGATGGCGAAGGCATCGCGCCGGAAAACATGACGCGAATCTTTGCTCACGGTTTTACCACCCGCAAGGAAGGTCACGGCTTCGGTCTGCACAGTTGCGCCCTGGCGGCTATCGAGATGAACGGCCACCTCAGCGCGCACAGCGACGGGCCTGGAAAAGGTGCACTGTTTACCCTGCAGATCCCGCTGAAAACCGTTACGGAGCAGGCATGAACGAACCTTCGAACCGACGCATTCTGCTGATCGACGACACGCCGTCCATTCACGAGGACTTTCGCAAGATCCTCACGCCGGTGGCGGTGCAGCAAGTCGAACTGGACGAAATGGAAGCCGCGCTGTTTGGCATCGAAGTCAAAGCCGCGGGTACCCTGTTCGAACTGGACTCGGCTTACGGCGGCCAGGAAGGCCTGGAACTTCTCAACCTGGCCTTGCAGCAAAATCGCCCATACGCCCTCGCCTTCGTCGACATGCGCATGCCCGAAGGCTGGGACGGCGCGCAGACCATCGAACATTTGTGGCGGCAAGACCCGCACCTGCAAGTGGTGGTGTGTACCGCCTATTCCGACTATTCCTGGGATGAACTGCTGGAGCGTCTACACGCACATGACCGCTTGCTGATCCTGAAAAAACCCTTCGACAACATCGAAGTCCAGCAGATGGCCAACACCCTGCTGACCAAGTGGGAAATGACCGAACGGGCCTCTGTGCAGATGAGCCACCTGGAGCACCTGGTTAACCTGCGCACGGCCGAGTTCAAAGAGGCCAGCGTGGCGTTGCAGCGAGAAATCGACGAGCGCAAACAGCTTGAATCGCAATTGGTGCAGTCGGAAAAACTCGCCTCCCTGGGTCAGTTGGCGGCCGGCGTCGCCCATGAAATCAACAACCCCATCGGCTTTATTTCTTCCAACCTCGGCAGCCTCGAGGGTTACTTCAAGCAACTGCAGGCCATGCTCGATGCCTATCGCGATGCCGAAGAGGCGATTGCCTCAAGCGAAGTGCTCGAACGGCTTGGGCAGTTACGCGAACAGGTCGAGCTGGAGTTCCTGCGCGAGGACATTCCGTTACTGATCAAGGAATCCAAGGACGGCATCAACCGCGTCGGGCAGATCGTCAAGGACCTGAAGGACTTCTCCCGCGTGGACTCGAACCAGGAATGGCAGTGGACCAATCTGCAACAGGGCATCGAATCGACCCTGAACATCGTCGCCAATGAACTCAAGTACAAGGCCGATGTGCTGAAGGAATATCAGGTGTTGCCCGACATCGAGTGCCTGCCGTCGCAAATCAATCAGGTGATCATGAACCTGATCGTCAACGCGTCTCAGGCAATGGGACCGCAACGGGGCACCATTACGCTGCGCACCGGGGCTGAGGGGCAAAAGGTCTGGATCGAGGTGGCAGATACCGGCGCGGGTATTGCCCCGGAGACCCTGCAAAAAATATTCGACCCCTTCTTCACCACCAAACCGGTGGGCCAGGGGACGGGGCTGGGTTTGTCCCTGTCCTATGGCATCGTCAAAAAACACCGGGGCGATATCACGGTGCGTAGCGAGGTGGGCGAAGGGAGCACGTTCCGGGTCGAGTTGCCCGTGCACCAGACAAAACCCGCCTGAACACAATTCTAAAATGTGGGAGCGGGCTTGCTCGCGAATGCGGTGTGTCAATCGCTATTGATAGTGAATGACACGGCCTCTTCGCGAGCAAGCCCGCTCCCACAGGGTTATGCAGGGTCCGGGGGTCAGGTGGCTTCCTGGAAATCCATCTCCGGAGGCTGGCGGCGGAAACCGCTGGTCAACACCGCCAGGTACACCACGCCAATCGCCAGCCAGCTCAAGCCCAGGTAAATCGCCAGGTGATCGAGGCTGACCATCAGCCACAAATCGGCGGCCAGGCCAATGAACGGGAACAACAGGAACAGCACGAATTCACGCAGCCCCTTCTTTTCACCGCCGATCCAGTAATGAAAGATCACCGACAGGTTCACCAGGCTGAACGCCAGGAACGCGCCAAAGTTGATGAACGAGGTCGAGGTGGTGACGTCCAGTTTCAATGCCAGCAATGCAACCACGGCGCACAACAGGATGCTGTTGACCGGTGTGCCGAAGCGTTCGTGCAACGTGCCGAAGAACGACTTGGGCAGCACGCCGTCACGGCCCATGGCGAACAACAGACGCGAACCACTGGCCTGAGCCGACAGGCCCGACGCGAACTGGCCGACGATCAGGCCAATCAGGAAGATTGTCACGAACAGATCGCCACCGATGTTGCGGGCGATTTCATAAGCCGCCGAGTCGACGTTGTCGAACTGGAACGAGGGATGCGCGATCTGCACGAAGTACGAGACGCTGACGAAGATCAGCCCGCCGATCAGGGTAATCAGCATGATCGCCCGCGGGATGGTGCGGCGCGGATCACGGGTCTCTTCGGTCAGGGTGCTGACCGCGTCAAATCCAAGGAATGAATAACAGGCGATGGCCGCACCGCTCATGATCAGCGGCATTTGCATGTCGCCGTTGAAGAACGGCTTGATCGACCACAACGGCGTGCTCGCATCGCCACCGACGTAGTGGATGCACAGCGCGACGAAGGCGATCAGCACCAGGAACTGCACCAGCATCAGCAAGGCGTTGATGCCGTTGGCCAGTTTCAGGCCGACGATATTGATCGCACTGGTGATGCCGATGAACGCCAGCACCCAGATCCATTGCGGCACGGCCGGGAACGCGGAGTTGAGGTAGGCCGCACCGATCAGCCAGATCGCCATCGGCAGGAACAGGTAATCGAGCAGCACCGCCCACCCGGCGATAAAACCGAGTTTGGGGCTGATCGCTTTGCGCACATAACTGTAGGCGGAACCGGCGACGGGGAACGCCGACGCCATTCGGCCATAGCTCATGGCCGTGAAAAACATCGCCACCAGCGCCGCCAGGTAAGCGGCCGGCACCATGCCGGCGGTGGATTGAGCGAGGATGCCAAAAGTGCCGAGCACAATGATCGGCGTCATGTAGGCAATGCCGAACAGCACCACCGAACCCAATGACAGGGTGCGTTGCAAACGAGCCATGAGCGACTACTCCGAATTTATTAGATTTATGGCAGAGCCGAGTTCGGCGCTAAATTTCGGGTGTTTCGTTGTTGTAATTGGGTGCAAAGTCAAACAGGTGTGTTGTTTGGGCTGGCCTCTTCGCGGGCAAGCCCGCTCCCACATTTGATTGCTGTCGTTCACTCATCCTGTGTCTGCCGAAGATCCTGTGGGAGCGGGCTTGCCCGCGAAAGCGTCAGCCCTGACGACACGGAATCCGGATCAGCGCGAAGGAATCAGCAACTCCCGAACACCAGAAGCCTGCTCAACAACGTCCCCCGGCAACTTCAGCCGTTGATCATCCAGGTACCGATAGTCCTTGCGTGCCGCTTCCAACTGGCTGAAATCCAGTTCAACCGCAAACTGCCCCTCTTCCCGTCCGGCTTCGAACAGCAACGTGCCCAGCGGATCCACCAGCGCGCTACCACCAGCAAATACCAGTCCGTCGTCGCTGTCTTTCACACGGTTGACCATCAGCGCGAACGCCTGGTTTTCCTGGGCCCGGGCCATGATCGCGGTGCGGTGAGTCGGGCCGTAAGGGTCCATGTTGCCGTTGGTGACGATCAGCAGTTCGGCGCCCAGCTGCGCCAGGGCGCGGGCGGTTTCCGGGAATTCAATGTCGTAGCAAATCAGCAGGCCGACCCGCACGCCGTTCCACTGGCAGGTGGCGTAACGGTCACCGGCCTCGAACACGCCGCGATCTGAAGCCCACAGGTGCGTCTTGCGGTATTTCAGCGCGATGCCTTCGGGGGTAATCAGCAGCGTGGTGTTGTAGAAACGGCCGTTGTCGTTCTCGGCCATACCGATCACCACCGCGATGTTGCGCTCACGGGCAGCCGCCACAATGGCGCTGACGGTCGGCCCGTCGAGCGGTTCGGCGGTCTGCGCCACGGTTGCGGCAGTAGGAAAGCCCATCAGGTGGGTTTCCGGGAAGACGATCAGTTGTGTGTCGCCAGCGCAGGCTGCAATCGCCGCCAAAGCGCGTTCGAGGTTGTACGCAGTGCCGTTGTCACGGCCCGCCAACTGGGCGAGTTCGACTTTCATGGGGAGTCCTTGTAATGGGCCGGGCGGCAGAAAGATTGCCCGGTCTGTGTCTGTGCGCCAGTATGCGCAGCAAGCAGCGGGCCGGGGAATCACGCCGCTGGGGTAACCCGATAGGGGTAGAGGCATGACACTTTCGTTAGACGACATCGCTTGGCACCGCTCGGTCGGACAACTGATCGACGCGCTGGACAAGCCCAATTTCTGGACGCAACTGGTGCGCCTGCTGGGTCAGTACGTGACCTTCGACAGCTGGGTGGCCCTGCTTTTCAGCGCCGATCAGCACCCGCAAGTGTTCGCCGAATGCCCCGGTCTGGACGGCAGCCCGGATCAGCTCTTCCAGGATTACCTGCGCGGCCTGTATTTGCTGGATCCGTTCTACATCGCCTGCCGCGAGCAATCGCGCACCGGCCTCTATCGTTTGTCGGAAGTGGCGCCAGAGCACTTCGAGCTGACCGAGTATTACCAGCGCTACTTTCGTCTGAATGTGGTGGCCGATGAAATCCAGTTCAATTGCCAACTCGAAGGCGACCGCACGCTGTGCCTGTCATTGGGCAGCCAGCAGCGTTTCAGTGGTCAGCAGATTGCCTTGTTGTCGCTGATCCAGCCTTGGGTGCTCGGCCTGTTGCGCCAACGCCTGCCGTACGAAATCAACGAGGTTGTAGCGCTTGCGCCAGCACCGGTCCAGGGTGACTGGCGGGTGCAACTGGAGGCTTCGGTGCAGCAACTCAAAGGCGCGCAATTGACGGCGCGGGAGCTGGATGTCGGCCGTTTGATGCTCAGCGGTTGCTCCAGTAAAGAAATCGCCCGTAAGCTGGAAATCTCTGTAGAAACCGTGAAAGTCCATAAAAAACACATGTACAGCAAGCTGGGGATCAAATCCCAGTCCGAGCTGTTTTCGATTTTTCTCCAGGCGCAGAATGCCTGACTGCGCAGTGGTGTGCTTTCGCTTTTACTGTGGGAGCGGGCTTGCCCGCGATAGCGACCTTTCAGAAAAAAATCTGTTGTCTGACACGGCGCAATCGCGGGCAAGCCCGCTCCCACAGGGATCTTCGAATCCGCTACACCTTGCACTGCACACGACCGAGTCCGAACCCAAGGAAACCGTATGAGCCTGTCACTCCTGAGCCGCTACGCCTTCTTTGCCGCTTGCGTGATCTTTACCCTCGCCAGTCTGCCTTTTCTGCAACACGACTGGCTCTGGCCGATCACCGCCGTCACCGGCGTGCTCAGCCTGATCGGCATTTTCGACCTGCTGCAAAGCCCGCACGCGGTGCGCCGCAACTACCCGATCCTGGGCAACATTCGCTATCTGGTGGAGGGCATTCGCCCGGAAATCCGCCAGTACCTGCTCGAATCCGACAGCGACGCCCTGCCCTTCTCCCGGTCCCAGCGTTCGTTGGTCTATTCGCGAGCCAAAAATGAAACCGCCGACAAACCTTTCGGCACGCTGATCGATGTCTATCAATCGGGTTTCGAATTCATCGGCCACTCCATGCGCCCGGCACCGTTGAGCGACCCGAGCAGCTTCCGGGTCATCGTCGGCGGCCCGCAGTGCACGCAGCCGTACTCGGCGTCGGTGTTCAACATCTCGGCGATGAGCTTCGGCTCGCTCAGCGCCAACGCCATTCGCGCGTTGAACCAGGGCGCCAAACTCGGCAACTTCGCCCACGACACGGGTGAAGGCAGCATCAGCGCCTATCACCGGGAAAACGGTGGCGACCTGACCTGGGAATTGGGCAGCGGCTATTTCGGCTGCCGCACCGCAGACGGACGCTTCGACCCGGAGCGCTTCGCCGCCCAGGCGCAGACGACGCAAGTGCGGATGATCGAAATCAAGATGTCGCAAGGGGCCAAACCCGGTCACGGCGGCATCTTGCCCAAGCACAAGGTCACCAAGGAAATCGCCGAAACCCGCGGCATCATGATGGGCGAAGACTGCATCTCACCGTCGCGCCACAGCGCGTTTTCCACGCCGATCGAACTGATGCATTTCATCCAGCAATTGCGTGAACTGTCCGGCGGTAAACCGGTGGGCTTCAAGTTCTGCCTCGGCCACCCATGGGAATTCATGGGCATCGCCAAGGCCATGCTGGAAACCGGCATCCTCCCGGACTTCATCGTGGTCGACGGCAAGGAAGGCGGCACCGGCGCCGCCCCGGTGGAATTTACCGACCACATCGGCGTACCGATGCGCGAGGGCTTGTTGTTCGTGCACAACACCCTGGTCGGCCTGAACCTGCGGGACAAAATCAAACTCGGCGCCAGCGGCAAGATCGTCAGCGCCTTCGACATCGCCAGCGTGCTGGCCATCGGCGCCGACTGGGCCAACTCGGCACGCGGCTTCATGTTCGCTATCGGCTGCATCCAGTCACAAAGCTGCCACACCAACAAATGCCCGACCGGTGTCGCCACTCAGGACACCCTGCGTCAGCGCGCTTTGGTGGTTCCGGACAAGGCTCAGCGGGTGTTCAACTTCCACCGCAACACGCTCAAGGCCCTGGCGGAAATGCTCGCGGCGGCCGGGCTCGATCACCCGTCGCAGTTGTCGGCCAAGCATCTGGTGCGCCGCATGTCGGCGACCGAGATCAAGTTGTTCTCGCAGTTGCATGTGTTCTTGAAGCCGGGGGAATTGCTCACCGGAGAAGTGAACGGCGAGTTCTACTCGCGGATGTGGCAGATGGCGCGGGCGGATAGTTTTGAGCCGAATGAGCTGGTTGCTGCGTAACGTTTGTTCTGCATGCCAGCCTCAAGGGTGGGGCTGGCATCAGCGACACCCCTTCATTCTTGTTCCTTGAACAGGATCAACCTCGAAAAGAACATCCCGCAGATCAGGCTCAACAACGAGAACGATCCAACAGTTACCCACCCATGGAGTTTCCAGACATCGGCAAAATGTCCAACAACGAAACTCATGGCGCCCATAAAGCACACATACACCAGATAACAACGCACCGACGCCCCGTCTTCAAACGTGTACAGCGCATGCACGTAAAAAGAGAACAACGCCGCCACGCAAAACGCCGCCAGGTTACTGGCCGCCTGACTGAGTTGGGCCGCGGTGACGAGCACGTAAAATAGTTGCCAATGAATCAGCGTATTGGCGACGCCAACTACCGCAACAGTGGAAAACGCTTTCCATAACGCTTTCATTTCAACTCCTTGGCCTGTCTCTGTCTCAGGGGTGTTTCAACCTAAAGACAGGGCCGGTGCGCGTCTACTGTCAGAAATAACAGATAGCGCTCCCCTCCCGACCAACGGTCATGCCGAAGTTTTCATTCACCACACGAGCGCTTTGACCGGAACCGGTTCTTTCATGACGATGAAGCCGTAATCCCCCTGCAGATAAATGCGATAGAACAGAGTGTCCACCAGCGGTGGATAACCCAGGTAGCCAACCCGCGTGGCATTGCGTCGTTCGTTTTCCCGGACCACGTTTGTGATGCCGGTTTTCGGCAGGTTTTCGGCGAGCATGTAGAAGTCGTTGTTCAACAAATAGTGCAACACCGGCATCTGCTTGAACGCCCCGGCGGCTGACACCAGCCAGTGGTCGGAGTACGTCACCGACAGGTAGATACGCTTGGCTTGGCGCAATGCCGGGCGGGAGGCGATGTCGGCACTCAGGGCAAACAGCGCCTGAGTCGCGAAGGTTTTTTGCTGCGTCAGTACCCGTCCGTATGCGAAGGACAGCGACAGAATTGCCAGCAAGGGCACCAGCAACAACAGCGGCAGTTTTCCGTGTGCCGGCGCAAGCGCCAGATGACTGAGGTAAAACAGCAGCACCAGCACCACAGCAAAGCCCATCAACGTTCGGGCGCCTTCGTTGAAGTCGCGGAAGAACAAGGTTGCGCCCGGCACCAGCAACATCAGCATGGGCAGAAGCAAAAGACACAGCAGGCCGATCATGGTTTTCTTCAGGCCAGTCTCGGGGCGTTCCATCACGTGCTGCCCCACACGCACGGCACCCGCAAAGGCGCACAACAACAATCCAGCGAACACCCAGGCCAACCCGCCATGAAACAGCAGCACGATTTTTTCCAGCACCCGCCCCACATTCTCTTCAATTTGCAGCAGCGGTGCCGCCGCCCCGTTCAAAAAACCGGTTCGGTTCTGAGTCATGTAGGAATAGGCCGTGGCGTAGTAGATCAACCAGGCCAGCACCGTCTGCGCCACTTTCCAGCCGATCATTGCGCGCCACGCGGGCCAGGGTAATTTGTCGTTGGCACCGCGCAGCAACTCCAGGCAACAGAGCCCGAGAAACACATTGATACTGACCTGATACAAACCGGCGGCCAACGCAATCAGCACAGCCGGCACGACCCAACGCCGGACGGGGGAAGGGCTTCGATAGGTGATCGCGTAAATCACCGCGACAACGCTCAGCGCCATCGTCGGCCCGTCGTATTGATACGACAGGTTCTGCAGAAAAAACGGGTTGTACCAAAGAGGCAACACCACCAGGCAATGGGCAAACGTCGGTTCGGGGAAGTAGTGGAACGTGAGGCGGGTCAATGCCGCACTCATGGCCAGCGTGACGATCAACAGGGGCAGCGGGAAGATATTCGGCGCAGCACTGCTGAACGTCAGGAAGTTGTAGAACCATTGCGCGAACAGACGTCCCTCGCCCGCCCAGCCTGTGCCCGCCGCCAGGGCGCGCCAGTTGTCATCGATATAGGGAAAGTCCGCGAGGATCAACGGCAGGATGTAAATCAGCGTCGCAAAAAGAAACAACAGCCAGACCTGACGGCCGGTGAGCTCTTTGTCGAGCCATTCGCTGATCTTCATGCCGGCGCCTCTGGAGGAATTCCGCCTTCAATCGATAATGCTTTGAACCCCGACGTTAGTCAGAGATCGCAGGCTTGCACGTCTTTTAGACAAGCGGTTGTTGCCCGCCGATATTCAGAGACATCCCGTAATATCCACGCTTTGCAATTGCCGGCGAATCCCTGCACCCTGCGCGCCGCCAACGTGCGGCGCGCCACCTTTTTCAGCGCCGAGCGTTTCTACTTCAAACCCGTTCAAGAGCCCGCCGCCATGACGACTGAACGCGATCACCGAATCGACTTTTTCCGGGGCCTGGCGCTGATCTTCATTTTCTGGGATCACGTGCCCCACAACCCGCTGGGTCAAATCACCCTGCGCAATTTCGGCTTCAGCGATGCCGCGGAAATCTTCGTGTTTCTCGCCGGTTATGCGGCCGTCCTGGCTTACGGCAAGATCCTTGCGCGTGACGGTTTTCTGATTGCCTGCGTGAAAATCCTGCGCCGCGCCTGGGTGTTGTATGTGGTGCATATTTTCCTGCTGGCGATGCTGATGGGCATTGTGTTCTTCGCCAACAGCCATGTGGAAACCCGTGATCTGGTCGAGGAAATGGGGCTGCATCACTTCATCACCAACCCGCAGCAAGCGTTGACGGATGAGTTGCTGCTGCGCTTCAAACCCAACCTGATGGACCCGTTGCCGCTGTACATCGTGCTGCTGGCCGGGTTGCCGCT
Source organism: Pseudomonas sp. DR48 (assembly GCF_019823085.1). NCBI lineage: Bacteria > Pseudomonadati > Pseudomonadota > Gammaproteobacteria > Pseudomonadales > Pseudomonadaceae > Pseudomonas > Pseudomonas sp. DR48. The sequence continues at coordinate 608,052 of NZ_CP081946.1, forward strand.
GGTGCTGCCGATGCTGGTGCGCAAGGCTTGGGCGGTAGTCGCGGTGTCATTGACGGTGTACCTGCTGGCGCCGTCGTTTGGCTGGAACCTGGCGGCGATCAAGGATGGTGTGTGGTATTTCAATCCGGTCACGTGGCAGTTGCTGTTTGTGCTCGGCGGTGCCGCGGCGATTCACGGGCAGCGGCAACGGCAACGGCAACGGCAGGTCGAGACTCGTCCGTTGCTGCGCCGGCCGTTGTTTGTCAGCGCGGCGGTGTATGTGGTGGTGACGGGGGTGATTACTGTCTTGTGGCGTTGGCCGCACATTCACGATGCGCTGATGCCGGCCAGTCTGAGTAATCTGTTGTACCCGATCAGCAAGACGGATCTGTCGCCTGTGCGGCTTTTGCACTTTCTGGCGTTGGCGTATGTGGCGGCGAAGCTGTTGCCGGACAGGGGCTGGACGCGAAACTGGCTGGCGCAGCAATGTTGTCGGATGGGGCGTTATTCGCTGGAGGTGTTTTGCCTTGGTGTGTTGCTGGCGCCATTGGCGGATATGGTCAATGCCATGGCTGATGATGCCTTTGCCATACAGGTTTTCACTGCGTTGGTGGGGGCGGGGTTGATGGGGTTGTTGGGGGTTTGGCTGGAGTTCAATAAGCGGTTGAATCGGGTGCCGTATGTTGTTGCGGTTTGAAGCTGAAAGGCTTTGGGGATTGGGATTGGGATTGGGGGCATATCCGTTTTTGCGGTAACGGCGGCTATTGGTTCCGCCCTGACGGCGGGTCACTTTGGAAAAGCCCCAAAGTAACCAAAGGGCTCTTGCCCCTGACGTTCGGTGCCTCGCTAAGGCTCGGCATGCCCTCGCTCCGGTCCTGCTCCGTGGGCCCGCCGCCATCGGCCATCCATGGCCGGGGGCGGCTAACCCGGCATCCATGCCGGGTTGCCCACTGCGCAGAACCTGCGCTCGGCCTCACGAGGGGGCGTGCAGTGCCAAAGCAAAGCGAGGCGGCCTACGGGCCGACCTGATTCTTCAACGCTTGCGCGTGCTGATCGTGATCCTGATCGTTCCCACGCTCCGCGTGGGAATGCATCCCGTGACGCTCCGCGTCACCCTTGCGCAAGACTCAAGCTTGGTGTCGACAGCGGAACGCAGAGCGTCCCCGGCGGCATTCCCACGCGGAGCGTGGGAACGATCAGCATCAAACCGCGAGGTGACCTTCCGGCCAGCCTGGCTTTGGCAGATGTACTCAATACCTGTGGGAGCGAGCTTGCTCGCGATGGCGGCATTACAGGCAACATCACCGCCGACTGACAGGGCCTCATCGCGAGCAAGCTCGCTCCCACATTTGACGGCGTACACCCGTGGCTCCTCACCACTCTTCAGGCCGAGCGTTAGCTCGCCTTGCGCCTTTGATCTTGATCTTGATCTGCCCCGTCGGGAGGCCGAACGCAGGTTCTGCGTAGTGGGCAACCCGGCATGGATGCCGGGTTAGCCGCCCCCGGCCATGGATGGCCGATGGCGGCGGGCCCACGGAGCAGGACCGGAGTGAGGGAATGCCGAGCCACAGCGAGGCACCGTACGTCAGGGGCGCTAGCGCTTGGTTACTTGGCGCTTTTCCAAGTAACCCGCCGTAAAGGCGGAACCAATAGAAGCCGTTACCGAAGAAACGGATATGCCCCCCCGCCCAACCAGCAAGCAAGCAAGCAAGCAAACCAAACACCACAAATTAAGAAGCCGACCCCACCACCTCTTGAGAAACACCCGTAGGCTGCAACTTGAACACATAGAACAACACCGTCAGCAGCACCAAAAACGCCGGCCCGACATACAACGCCACACGGGTATCCGGAAAGTACGCCATCAACCCCACCACCAACACCAAAAATGCCAGCGCCAGATACGAACTGACCGGGTACAACCACATACGGTATTTCAAACCGGCACGCTCACTGGCACTCAGCCCTTTGCGGAACTTCAGTTGGGCCAGCAAAATCATCACCCAGGTCCAGATCGCACCGAAAGTGGCAATCGCGGTCACCCAGACAAACACCTTCTCAGGCACCAGATAGTTGAGCAGCACACCCAGCAACAACGCCCCCATCGACAGCAGCAATGCACGACGCGGCACGCCGTTGCTCGAGGTCTTGGCGAAACCGGCCGGGGCCTGGCCGTTCTGCGCCAGGCTGTAGAGCATGCGCCCGGTACTGAAGATGCCACCGTTGCAAGACGACAGCGCCGCAGTGATCACCACGAAGTTGATGATACCGGCGGCCGTCTTGATGCCCAGACGTTCGAAAGTCATCACGAACGGACTGCCCTGAGTGCCGATCTCGTTCCACGGATAGATCGACAGAATCACGAACAACGCGCCGACGTAGAACAACAGAATCCGCCAGAACACTGAGCCGATCGCATTGGGAATGGTCTTCTGCGGGTTCTTCGCTTCACCGGCGGTCAGGCCGATCATCTCGACGCCGAGGTAGGCGAACATCACCATTTGCAAGGACATCAACACGCCTTGCACGCCGTTGGGCATGAAGCCGCCATGGGCCCAGAGATTGGAAATCCCCAAGGCCACGCCATCGTTACCGAAGCCGAAAGCAATCACGCCGATGCCGCCGATCACCATCGCAATGATGGTGACGATCTTGATCAAGGCGAACCAGAACTCGAACTCACCGAAGGCCTTGACCGCGATCAGGTTGATGGTGCCCATGCTGACCAACGCCGACAGTGCCCAGATCCAGCGCGGCACATCGGGGAACCAGACGCCCATGTACACCGCCACCGCGGTGATTTCCGCGACGCAGGTCACCAGCCACAGGAACCAGTAATTCCAGCCCGTCAGAAAGCCGGCCAACGGCCCGAGGTAGTCTTGAGCGTAACGGCTGAAGGAGCCCGCCACCGGATTGTGCACAGCCATTTCGCCGAGGGCGCGCATGATCACCAGGATCGCCAGACCGCCAATGATGTAGGACAACATGATGGCCGGACCGGCCATTTCGATGGCCTTGGCCGAACCGAGGAACAGGCCGACGCCGATACAGGCGCCCAGCGCCATCAAGCGAATATGCCGTTCACCGAGTTCGCGTTTAAGCGGGCCGCCCTGAGCGGTCTCGCCGTGGGGCAGATGATTGCCAACTGGCATAGGGGAACAACCTCGTCTTGTTATTGGATATGACCACCGAGTGTCGAAGCGCTGACCGGTAAGCCAGTGCTTGTGAAAAACCGGGCCTGCTTCGTGGGCAGAACCGTCCTGTAGGACAAAACCTCCAGGATCAGCGGGGCGTGCAGTATAAAAAGCTTAAGGCAGGAGTTTTCACTCTATAAACCACAACATTCAGCCAGAACTCTCGGCAAAAGCGTGGTTTGCGGAGGGGCATTACCTGGATTTTCCGCGTTTGCTCGCGACTGAAACGGCGTCGAGTATTGCACAACAATGGTGCATCGTCATGCCAACGCCCAAGCAATGTTTGCTACCGGATGGCTCTATCTCAAGCCTTTCGAGCAAGAACACTCCTCCCGCCTTACCTGCAGGAGCCATGTAGGAGCTGTCGAGTGAAACGAGGCTGCGATCTTTTGATCTTGTTTTGTAAAATTCAAAGTCAAAAGATCGCAGCCCTCGTTTCACTCGACAGCACCTACCGGGATGCATGCTGGATCCAGAAAAAATCACGCCATCGCGGCCCACAATTTTTTCACCATCGCCAACCACCGTCTAAGCTTCAGACAAGTCCGATCAATCTGCGTGAATGGATCAATCGACTATGGGCGCTTTGTGGCAAACCGATACGAGTGAAACTGTGGTCCCGACTGAGCGTGTGGATGAAGCGCCTATACCTGAAAAACCGCCTCGCAGTCGCATCAAACACGGCTGGGGTGCGTTCTGGTTGCTGCTGTTGATTATCCTGTTGGTGCTGGGCCTCGCCGCCGCCAAGGAAATGCGCACGTCCAGTTTTCAATCCCGGGAGGTCAGCAAATTTGCCGCGTCCCTGAGCTACGACTTGCAACCCGGTCCGAGCAATGCCATTCACTATCCCGGCGCGGGTCCTTTCGACCTGCGTCTGGGCTACAGCTCTCTGGGTGAATTCCTGCCACGCTTGATCAAACGCAACTACGTCGTGGCGTCACAAACCCGCTTCTCGCAAAAACTGATGGACTACACCGACAGGGGTTTTTTCGTCCCCTACGCGGAGAAAATACAGGCAGGTCTGTCGATTACCGATTGCCGTGCGGAACCGCTCTACCAGTACAAATACCCACAACAGCTGTATTCGAGCTTTGAGGCCATCCCGCCCGTGGTGGTCAGCAGCCTGTTGTTTATTGAAAACCGCTTTTTGCTCGACCCTCGTCAGCCATTGGCCAACCCGGCGGTGGACTGGCCGCGATTCGGCATGGCGATCTGGTCGCAGATCGCCAAGCTGATCCACCTGCCCGGGCAATCGGCGGGCGGCAGTACGCTGGCGACGCAACTTGAGAAATACCGGCACTCGCCCGATGGCCTGACGGTATCGGGCGCGGAAAAGATCCGGCAGATGATTTCCGCCACCGTGCGGGCTTATCAGGCTGGCCCGGAAACCCTGCAAGCCCGGCAAAATGTGGTTCGCGACTACCTCAACAGCGTGCCGCTGTCGGCGGTACCGGGCCACGGTGAAGTGCACGGCATGGCCGAAGGCTTGCGCGTCTGGTACGGCGCCGATTTCAACGCGGCCAACGAACGACTGAACAGCACCGCCACCGATCCCAAGAGCATGGCCGAAAAAGGCCTGGCACTGCGCGAGATGCTGTCGTTGATGATCGCTCAGCGTCGCCCTTCCCATTACCTGACCAAGGGTCGTGATGAACTGGCTGACCTCACTGACAGCCACATTCGTCTGCTGGCACAGAACGGCGTGATCGATGCGCAGTTCGCCGCCGCCGCGCTGGCCAGTAAAGTGACGTATCGGGACTGGCAAACCCAGCCCACCATCCAGCCCATCGAAACCAACAAAGGCATCAGCGTGGCACGCAGCCGCCTGGGCGGGTTGCTCAACCGTCCGCTGTACGACCTCGACCGCCTCGACTTGTCCGCCACCAGCACCCTGCAAGGTGACCTGCAATCGAAGGCCACCGAATACCTCAAGCACCTGGCGGACCCGGCGTTTGCAACGCAGATCGGCTTGATGGGTGAACGCTTGCTCACCCCCACCAGCACCACCCAGGTGCGCTACAGCTTCACGCTGTTCGAATTGACACCGGACGGCGCCCGGGTGCGGGTGCAAACCGACAGTACCGATCAGCCGTTCGATATCAACGAAGGCAGCAAGCTGGAGCTGGGGTCCACCGCGAAAATGCGCGTGCTCACCACCTACCTGCAAATCATGGCCGAGCTGCACGACAAATACGCCGGCATGACGGTTCCGGAATTGAAGAAAGTCAACGTCCCGGAACAGGACCGCCTGAGCCGCTGGGCCGTCGATTACCTGATCCAGAACAAGGATCGCAACCTGCCGGCCATGCTCGGCGCCGCACTGGATCGAAAATATTCGGCCAGCCCCGGCGAAGCGTTTTTCACCGGTGGCGGGCTGCACGTGTTCCATAACTTCCGCAAGGAAGACAACGGCCGCATGCCGACCCTGCGCGATGCCCTGCGCGAATCGATCAACCTGCCGTTCATTCGGTTGATGCGTGACCTGGTGCGCTACGCCACCTACTCGGGGCCCAACAACAGCGCCGAATTGCTCGGGGACGACCGCGACCCTCGGCGTCAGGAATACCTGGCCGATTTCGCCGACCGCGAAGGCACATCGTTCCTGCTGAAGTTCTGGAAGAAGTACAAAAACAAGGACACCCAGGCACGACTCGACACCTTCCTCGACAGCATGCGCCCGACCCCGATTCGGATGGCGGCGGTGCACCGTTATCTGCTGCCGCAGGCCAGTCAGGAAAGCTTCAACACCTTCGTGCGCTCGCACCTCAAAGGCGCCAAGCTCACTGAAAAACTCACCGACGAGCGCCTGCAACGCCTCTACGAAAATTACAGCCCCGGCGCCTATGACCTGCCGGATCAGGGCTTTATCGCCAAGGTCCACCCGCTGGACCTGTGGCTGATGGGCTATCTGTTGAACAACCCGGATGCCAAGTGGAGCCAGATCGTCAAAGCCAGCCAGTTCGAACGCCAGGAAGTGTATAGCTGGCTGTTCAAGAGCCGTCACAAAGGCGCTCGCGACAGCCGCATCCGCACCATGCTGGAGATCGAGGCGTTTCTCGATATTCATCAACGCTGGCAGAAAGTCGGTTATCCGTTCGATCACCTGGTGCCATCGCTGGCCACCGCAATCGGCAGCTCCGGCGACCGTCCCGCAGCCCTGGGCGAGTTGATCGGCACCATCCTCAACGACGGCGTGCGCATGCCGACGCTGCGTATCGACACCCTGCACTTCGCCGCCAACACACCGTATGAAACCAAGCTGATCAATGACCCGGATGTCGGCAAACGGGTGATGCCTTCCGAAGTGGCGACTGCGATGCGCGAAGCCTTGTCGCAAGTGGTGGACGCTGGTACCGCCAAGCGTGTTTCCGGCAGTTTCGTGACCCCCGATGGCAAACCACTGGCCATGGGCGGCAAGACCGGGACCGGCGACAACCGCATTGAGGCCATTGGTTCGGGCGGACGAATTCTCAGTTCGAAGTCGATCAACCGCACGGCGACCTTCGTGTTCTACATCGGCGACAACCATTTCGGCACCCTGACAGCCTTTGTTCCCGGGCGTACCGCCGAAGCCTTTAAATTCACCTCGGCATTGCCGGTGCAAGTGCTCAAGGGCATGGCGCCGATCCTGACGCCGTATCTGCAGCCAGGGAGTCACACAGGATGCCTGCCGGTTGAAGTTGCCCGGCGGTAATACGGGCGGTAATTAAATATTTTCGGCATTGATAATCTCAATGCGTCGACACGTATCCAGCTTTATTCAACAGCAGGAATTCAGACTTTTACTTTGAGCCTCGGACGTTAGGCTGATGCCTCTCTTCAATGCTCAAGGTTTAAAAAGATGCCTGAAATACAAGGAAGTATATTCAACGGCCCCATGCAGGGGGCCGACGATACCAAAGGCCGCCATTACCCCTTCATAAAAAACCTGATCCACCCCACTTTCACCAGCGCTTCATTGCAAAGGGCCCGAGAGCTGAGCCTCACTCAGAAGGCGAACGGGCAATGGATAAAGAGCGCCAGCGACTTTGATCATGACCGGTTACAAGAAGCCAATCTCAAACTCTGGTCCACTCAAAACAGGGTGGATCGTTTTATCGATAAGTTACAAAACATCTATAAGTTCGCCGAGCCGTTACTCTCCGACGCATTAAGTAAACAGTACGGCGTCGAGGTGGACGTCAAGACCACATATCTACACCTTTACTTGCCCAAGGAGCGCCCTTGGTATGTGGTTGACCTTTCTGGCGGTGCGGTAACCCGCACGGTTTCACTGCTGGACGCGGCGCTGCACAACTTCGCGCTGAACGAAACCTGCGAAGCCGATTCGGACTTCATCAGCCAGCCCGATGCACGCGGGCACTTCGACATTCAGCCCATCAAACAGAAAATGTCCATCGCACAGTTCCAGGCGTTATGCCGCGAACTGGACATCGGCGCGCGCTACTCCCGATACCTCAATGAACAGCTGCTGCCCAGTGACGGGCTGGCGCGGATTTTTTTAAAACGTAACGTCGTCGAGCACGAGAAAGCCGCGTTCAAGGCGGCAGCGCAACAGGCCGTGATGACCCATGACATCGACGCCGACGCTTGCGACCTGATCCTGAAAATGCTCGAGGGTCAGCGCAACCTCACCCGCAAGGGCCGGGTGATGCAATTCACTCAACTGTTCATGCAGGACAGCCTGCTGACCGGGATCGTGTTGATCACCCCGGACCTGGAACGAACCCGCGACGCCGTGCCGATTTTTGCCTACGTCCCGCAAGACCCCGAACACCCCCTCAAAGAATATCCGTCAACCGTCGCGTTCATGAATGAGCTGACGCGCCAGCTGCGTGACAACAAGGTCATCTCGTCGACCGCCATGACTTATCGACAGTACTTCAGCCGGTTCGTCGACCAATCCGCGCGCGGGCATTTTTTCGGCGGGTTGCAGCAACGTCTGTTCGAGGTCAAATGGCATCCCAAAGAACCGCTGGACCCACGTCCAAGCTGGCGTGAAGAGCCGGTCAGCAGCCCCAATCTGCAGTTCAGCGCCGAACCGATCAGCGGTGACGTCTGGGAGCACCTCTATCAGCAGAAGCTGAACAAGGTCCTCAATGATGCGCGGAATATTGCCGTGTCCACCGCCGATACCGATCGCAATGCCCGATGGGCCTGGTGGGAAAACTTCAAGAAAGTCGTTTCGGACATTTTCAACGTCGCGCTGCTGGTCCTCACGCCATTCGTTCCGGGGCTGGGTGAATTGATGATGGCGTACACCGCCTACCAGATCACCACCGACGTGATCGAAGCCGTCGTGGACCTGACGCTCGGCCTGTGGATCGAAGCCACCGAACATATCGTCGGGGTTGTGACGGATGTCATTCAGTTGGCCGCCTTCGCCGCTGGAGCGCAGATCGGTCAGATTGCCCGCCTCAAACTCTCGCCGCTGATCGAAGGCATGAAACCGGTGGAACTGCCCAGTGGCCAGCAACGTCTGTGGCATCCAGACCTCAAGCCCTACGAGCAGCCGAACGTCGAGTTGCCAGCCGACTCCGTGCCTGACGCATTGGGTTTGCATACCCATGGAAGTCAGAAAATTCTGCCGCTGGACAACAAACATTACGCCGTGCAAAAAGACCCGAAAACGGGCACCTACCGTGTCCGACATCCCCATCGCGGCGAGGCCTATTTACCCGAGCTGAAACACAACGGTCTGGGTGCCTGGACACATGAAGCGGAAAACCCGCGAGACTGGGACCACCCGACACTGATGCGGCGTCTCGGTAATCGAGTCGACGCTTTCAACGATGCGCAACTGGAGCAGATTCGCATTGCCAGCGGCACCGAGGCGGCGGCATTGCGCCAAATGTACGTCGACAACAGCGCACCGCCGCCGTTGCTCACCGACGGTCTTGATCGCGCAGACATCCAGCAGCAAACCGTGCAGGCAATTGATGACATTCGCTACGGAAGGCCAATCGATCCCGCTTCTTACTGGTTCGAACCGCTGGCGACTTACCTCGATGGCTGGCCCTCGGACAAGGCCCTGAGGGTCTACGAAAACGCTGAACTGAGGGGCCGCTTTCGCACCTATGGTAATGACTCGGCAAGCGACGAACAGACGCTCGCCATCAGTCTGTCGCGTCTCATGCAGGGTGACCTGCCACAGCAGCTCGTCGAGTTCCTGAGCGAAGAAGATCTTCAAGCGGTGCTCGGCCCGGGTGTCGCCAGGGAAGAACAACTCCAGGCACTGCGCAATCAACTGGCTGACGAGGCAGACCGCCTGCAAACCGACATCTTCAATCAGCGCTATCAAGCCGCACAAGCGAGCGCCAATGCACAGGTCCAACGGCTGCGCGAGGTGGCTCCAGAGCTGCCGACCCGAGCGGCAACGGTACTGCTCAACAATGCCAGCGGCACCGAGCTCAAACGCATGACACAGGACAAACGCCTGCCACTGGACCTGAAAAACCAGGCGCGTGAAGCGGCCTTCGAAACCCGGGCCAACCACGCCTATGAAGGTTTCACCGATGAGGCGCGCTGGGTGCCGGATACCGAGCGACTGGTGCTCAACGCACTCAGGATTCACACCGATGCATTCGGCGATTTGCGTATCGACGTTCGCCAGGGCACCGACATCGGGCCGCTGCGATGCAGCGTCGGAGCAGAAGACGCGTCGGTCATCCGGGTATTGATCAAGGACGCCGGGGCACGCTACGAAGTCTGGGACGCCGACGACCACAAATTGCATGACGCCGACGACTTTTACGAATCGGTACTCAACGCCCTGCCGGATGGCAAACGCCGGCAACTGGGGTATCGACCCGGCCAGGGCGCCTTGTTCAGACAATGGGTGCTGGTCAAAACCGAAGCCCCCGCCGAGCGCCGGATCGCGCTGGCTGAGCCGCCGATTCGCCCGGTCGGAGACCCGGACACCTTGCTGCTGTTGCGTGGCCCGGGCTTTTCCATACAAAGGGCCACCCTGACGGAACGGGCGCAAGGCATTTATCCGCACTTGAACGAGCGCGAGCTCAGCACCTTTATCCGCTCACTGGGTGAAGAGCCTCAGGCGCGCCAGACCCTCGATCGACTTGACCGCGAACTGTACGATCTTCAAGTCACACTCAACAAATGGCGGTATCGCCAACCAGAAGCCTGGGGCCCGAATCATAGCGGGTTCATGAACGGTGGCGGGTTGCACATTTGCGAGCGGCTCATCGCCTGTTTCCAAAGAAAATCGACGGCTTTCGGCGAGCGCAGCGCCACACTCGAAGGCGGCTATGTGCTGGACCTTTCAACGGAGTTCAACACCCTTGATCTTGAACTGTGGTGGCGCGAACTGCCTGATCTCAAGTATTACCTCGACCAGGTCAGTACGCTGAATCTGGACCGCACCGACTTTTCCACCAGCGCCACGGGGCTGTTGAAGGATTTTCCTAATCTTCGGCAACTGAGTGCCCGAGGCTCTGGATTGGAAAAGCTCCCGGTAACGATTGGCAAAATGCATTTCCTTCGCACGCTGCGCTTGATGAACAACCGGATCCGGCTAACCCGCTCGGCCGTCGAGCAACTGCGCCATTTGACGCACATGGAAACGCTCAGGCTCGATGACAACCCACAGTTGGGTCTGTTGCCGAACGTCGAGCGCATGCCGAAACTGAGGATTCTGAGTTTGAGCAACACCGGCGCAACTGCCTGGCCTGACGGCCTGTTCGCAAGGCATCGCCCGCGAGGGTTTTATCTGGACCTGATGCAAAACCCGTTGCGCGACATCCCCTCGGTCGTTCCCGGCTCGGACGCCGCGCGCCTCGTGGCACGCACGCGACTGTTTCCGACCGATCTTTCGGACACCAACCAGATTGTCTATATGGACTACCGGAAGTCAGTCGGCATCAGCTCGGATCATCTGTACTCGGCAGTCGCCGATCGTGCGATCGATCAGTGGCCTATGTCCGACGATTCCCAATGGTGGAGCTACAAGTCTGCGGGCCTGGGAGTCTTCAGGGTGGAAGCCTGGCACGACCTGATGACCGAGCCAGACTCCCAGGGGTTCTTCAACTTGATCCAGAAGCAGACCGAGTCGGCGGACTACCGCGCCGGTGGCGAGCGGCGCAAACAATTGAGTGATCGCGTATGGCGAATGATCGAGGCCATCGACCTCGACACGACCTTGCGCAAAGAGTTGTTCGAGATGGCGACCGCACCGACCACCTGCGCTGACGCGGGTGCCCAGGTATTCAACAACATGGGCATCAAAGTCCTGGTCAGCGAGGCCTATGCCCAGTCGACATCGGCCGCGATCCTGGAAGGCAAGCTGGTAGCCCTGGCCAAAGGCGCTGCGCGTCTCGAACGGGTGGATGACATCGCCCGGGCGGATTTCGCCAGCCGAAAAGGCAATCCCGATGAAGTCGAAGTGTTCCTCGCTTACGAGACCGGCCTTGCCCAGCGTCTCGGTTTACCCTGGCAATCGCAGAGCATGCTCTATCGACCCGTAGCCGGCGTGAGTGCCAAAACGCTCGATACGGCCTTCGATACCGTGATGTCGATGGAGGACGGTGACGGTTTGATCAATCACATGATCGAGCAGTCGTTCTGGGAAAAATACCTGCATGACACGTATCCCGCGGAGTTCAGGCGCAATGCCCGGACGTATGAAATCAGAACCGATCAATTGGATGAATTGCGTGAGGCCCAGCGTTCCTGGGCGAATTCCAAAGGACGGGTGATCGCGCAAAGACAGGCACTCAAGAAGCGATTGCTGGAGCTTGCCCATCAACTGAACGTTCAGGAAAACCGTGTGCTCACCGATGAAGAAATGACCGACGAGGTCTACGGCGCATTGCTGAATGACATCGGCTACGAGGAAAAACAGCTGAGCAGACGGTTGACCCGACAGGCGCTGCTCAACGCCGGGTAACCGCCAGTGCCCTGAAGGCAAACAAACGCCTTCAGGGCATGCTGCGCTTATCCGATATCCGAATCCCAAACCACGGTGAAGTTTCCGGAATATTTGGAGGCCTCGCCCGGCTTCAACATGTAGTTCACGTAATAAGGTGCAATCTCGAAATGCAGGGTGCCCGGCGCGCGCTCCACGTAAAACCCCGGGTTGAATGTTTGCGCGTTCACTTGCCCGACATGCAACGGACGACGATTGACCGGTTGCCCGTTGGTATCCGTCAAACCGCTCGGCAAGCTGACGCTGAGTTGCACCACGGCAGCACGTTGCGAAACGGGGTCGCGAATCATGCAATCGAACAATCCCGGAATGTTGCACTCCAGATGCATTTTGAAGCGGGTCGATGAAGAGATGTTGAACGTCTGATCGCGAAACAACCGGGTCGGTTTACGCCCCTGAGCCAGCCAGGACTGCCAGCCACCTTCCGGGACCAGCTCCACACGATCACCGCCAGGAGGTATATCCACTTTCAAGGTGTGTTCAACCGTCAGGGTGAAGTTGAGGTTGATCAAATCGTCGTCGGGCAACATGACATCACCCATATCAAAATCCTGCTGCGGCCCTACGGTGTAGTTCATGACGCCCCGGTAAGTGCCTGTCGACATTTTCAGCGGATCGGGCGTGACCAGCTCATATGAAAAACCGACATCCTGATAGGCGAACCCAAGCGTCTCGGGAATCGGTTGGTAAGCCCGTTTCGCACAGCTCCCCGCATTGGCCGGCACTCGCCAGAAAAACGCGTAGTAATAGGTGGTCCCGTAACCCACGCCGCCATAATTGCACGGTGCAGGCGCATTGACCCAGGAGGCGTCCCAAACACCTACAGGAAGCGCATCCTTGATTGTGTAAGCCGCCCCGATGCCGTTGACGCGCATTTTTAACGTCTCGGCTTTTCCGGTGCCGTCATGGATGACCGTGACTTCCTTCCAGTAGGAGGGCGTGCGGAACATCGCGCCTTGACGTTCGGCATGCTCAGGCAGGATCGGCGCGATGGATCTGAATCGAATCGGTAGCGCGATGCTGAAGATACCATCGGCGCAATAAGCCGGATGATCCTTGCAATACCCCCCTTGCGGGGTCGTGTTCTTGAATTCGTTGTGCATGGGCTTTGCCGGATCCGGCCGAAACACTGCCGTCAAATCCACAGATACCGCGCCCGCCGACACAGTAAATCCCCCGGTCAATAACAGCGCACTCAACTGGCTCGTTATTCTGATTTTGTCCATGATTCATACAGTCCTTTTGGGTGTTTCCATGCAAAGCCGGTGAGTGCGCATCACGCCCCCGGCAACACCGCATTGAAAATCAGATTGACGCTGCCAAAGTAATTTCCAGGCTTGTAAACGCCGTCGACCGGTGGAAATGGCAAGACCTCCAGCAGGACCCGTTTACCCAACGCCGCTTCGCTCATCGGCAACACTTCGCGGTTACCCAGTTCACTCAACAGAACGCCGTTGAACAGCACTCGCAAGCCAATGTCATGGGCATCAGTGCCGTTCGACAGATAAGGCCGGCTATCAAGCCTTGCTTCAATCGAGCCGGCCTCGTTTTTCACATCGAAGTACTTGCGCAGACTGCCCAGTGTCGACGCCGTGAGGTTCCATGGCAGGCGTTGTTCACGATGAATCCACCCGGGGTCTGAGGGGATCACGTAGAACGCCAGGGTCGGAATCGTCACGAACACATCGAACGTGCGCACTTCTCTGGCCGCATAGGCCCACGAGCTTGCCAGCAGGGCGGCAGCCAACACGGGCATGACAGTCAGTTTCTTGAACATGGTCACCACCCGGGGTCAGCCCTTCACGTCGATTTTTTTGCTGCTCTCACCTTCGACCAAGGTGAAGCGGTACTCGCGGCCGGCCTGCTTCTCGAACTGAAACGTGCGACCGGCCAGAATGTGATGCTTGGTCGTTGGCTGGCACTCCTGCTCGTTCTTGATCGAGCAATCCTTGAACTCGTCGATCACCACCACCGTGTTGCCGTTGTTGCGGATCCGGTAGTTGCCCGACTCGTTCTCGATTGCGCTGTCGAAACGCATGTCCTTGGGCCGCACGAAAAACACCGCGCCGTAACCTGCCAGCACAGTGACCCCGGCGGACAAGGACTTTTTGTAGTCTTCGCGTTCTTCGCTGGAAACGGCGAATTCGTCTTCCTTCTCCGGTACGACCGGCACGAAACGCACCCGGAAATACCGCTCTCGGTCGCGCTCCCCCATGTACAGCAACCGTGTGCCCTGCATGCCGTTGGCCGGCACGATCAGCCGCGCCGGACTGGCCATCAAGCCATCCCGGGCATTGCCGTCGGCCTGGGTCTTGAGCGGCACTTCGCGCGAGGTGCCATCGGCTTCATAAAGGATTTCAAGGATGTTGACCTTGACGAAGGCCGTGCTGTCGCCGCCATTGAAAACACGTTTCAGATAGGTGCTTTTGTCGCCGTCCAGATAGTCGTAAACGGTCCCGATATTGATGCTCGGTGCCGCGTGAGCCAGTTGCGCGAAAAGATAAAAACCAAACAGTGCCAACAGGTGTTTCATCGTACTGAACCTCGTTGAATTGAATGCTGCAAAGGGCGGCCCGCTAGATGTCTGAATCCCAGATCACCGTCACATTCCCGGAGTACTGCCGTTGTCGCTCGGGCCTTATCATTTGCGCGACTTCGTCGGGAGGAATCTCGAAGTGCAGCGTTCCCGGTTTTCGCTCCACATAGAAAGCCGGTTGAAATAATCCGGTGCCGCTGCCGTCACGCAGCAGGGGGCGCCGTTCGACAGCGAGGCCATTGGCGTCACTCAAACCACGAGGCAGGCTGACGCTGACGTTCAGGGGCACGAAATGGCCGGACACCGGCTCGCGTAACGAGCAGGTCTTGCCGTCCTGGGTGTATTCACACTCCATATTCATCTTGAAGCGCGAACTGGCCGAGATGTTGAAGGTCTGGTCGCGGAACAGGCGCGTGGGTTTGCGCCCGTGCTGCAACCAGGCTTGCCAGCCGCCTTGCGGCACCAGCTCGACCCGATTGCCACCGGGGGGAATCTCGACTTTGAGGGTGTGTTCGACGGTCAGGGTGAAGTCGAGCTGAATGATGTTGTCCGAGGGCGCGACAACATCGCCCAGATCGAAGTCGCCGCCCGGGCCGATCGAATAAACCTGCGTGCCCTGATAGACACCCGTGGACATCTTCAACGGATCCGGCGTGCGCAGTTCGTAGGTAAAGTCCAAAGAGCGGTAACCGAACCCGGGAATGAGGAATTTGGCCTGCTTGCCACACACCGCTTCTGCAGGGGTCAGCCAGAAGAATTGAAAACCGGTCGAACCGTAATAACTTGGAGGGCCTATGGCCACGCACGGCCCCGGCGCTGTTCGCCAGTCGCTTCCCCACAATGCCGTATGCGCACTGACCAGATACGTTTCCCCTGT
The DNA here is from genome assembly GCF_019823085.1 of Pseudomonas sp. DR48. NCBI lineage: Bacteria > Pseudomonadati > Pseudomonadota > Gammaproteobacteria > Pseudomonadales > Pseudomonadaceae > Pseudomonas > Pseudomonas sp. DR48. The sequence goes on from NZ_CP081946.1 coordinate 623,579, forward strand.
CAGCTCCAACGCGGAGTGGCTGAGCGTGTAAACACCGCCCATCCCGGCAATGCGCACCTCGACTGTGGCGGGTTCACCCGTCTCGCGGTTCAACACCGTCAACGCTCGCCAGGCGGCGGGCGTCTTGATCATCGCGCCTTTTCGTACGTCTTCGTGGTTGGGCTGGATAGCGCCTTGGATTCCAACATTCGCGTGAGAGCGCAAACTGAATATGCCGTAACTTTTGCAGATGGCGGGGTAAGACCAACAAAACCCAACATTGGGCGTGGTGTTCTTGAATTCGTTTTTCTGCGGGTTGCTCGGGTCAGGGTTGAAAGTGGCCGTAATCGGAAGCACGACTGCGACGGCCTGGGAGCTTGACGCAATCAGACAGGCCCCTATGAAAAAAGCCACTACCGTGCGCCATGGGAAAGCAGTCGAAACATTCATCGAGTCATGGTCTCCAGAGAATGAGCAACACACATCAACCGGCGCTCTGCGCGGCATCGCCAACATCCGCCAACGTGTCTGGCGTGCAGCGCAAATCCCCGATCATCAACACATTGTTTTCAGTACGCCCACGGCTCGGGTCCAGCCGGAACTGACACAGCAACTGATTGCCGTGGCGCACTTCCAGGGTCGGTGAACCGGCGTTCATTTCCATCGAGAAGAACCCGTCCACCTCACTCACCCCACGGCTGGCGTGGTTGATGATGTGGTGGCCCTTGAGTGGATTGCCCTGAGGGTCGATCAGGCGACCGAGCACGGTGAGGGTTTGCATCACGCGAATCTGCCGATAACCCACGCCGCCCTTGTTCAGGTGATAGCTGGATCGGGACGGTTGAATGGTCGCGGCGGGGACGTCGGTGCCCTCGAAATCGAAACTGACCGAGCTGCTTTTGTAAGCCGTGATCGGCACAAAGTTGCGCCCGGGTTTGAGTACCGCGCTGCCACCGCTCAGATCGTCGGCGCGCAAGGCGATACCGTCGATGTCCGATTCAACATCGATGATCATCCCGGCACCATTGCGGTGGTATTGGCTGGTCACGACCATTTTTTGTCCACCGACGGCCACGGTGCTGTCCAGATTCAAACCGCCGGTGAGGTCGTTGTTGAACGACGAGCGCTGGATAAACCCGTCACCGTTCGCCAGGTCCGATTGCATCGACCCCATCGCGTTCAAACCGATGCCGTAGGTGTCGCTGATGACCGTGGCCGAGACGTTTTGCAGCAGATGATCCTGCAAGTCTTTGCGGTAGGTGAGCGAGGCATTGTTATCGCGGCCACCGTCACGGGCGGTGCGCGTGCCGATGCTGCCGGAGATCTGCTCACCGGGGCCGCCCAACGCAATGTTCACACTTAAGTCGATGCCCCGATTACGGTCGTCTCCCGAGCTCACGCTGCCCGGACGATCGAACAGCGACAGGCGCCAATTGGCATCGCTGCCGAACAATCGAGAACGTTGGGTCCATCCCAGATCCACACCCGTCCCGTTGGTGTTGCCTTCGCTGTGCGACACCCGGACATTAGCCGAACTTTTGCTGGTAAGCCTGTGGTTTACCGATAACGACGAGTTACTGGTTTGCCCGATGAATACGTTGCGCTGCTGCACCCGCGTGCCGTCGGGCAAGGTTTCGTAAAGCCGAGTGGTGTCGAGCCAGCTGCGGTTATGGCTGGCGACGAGGCTGCCGCCTCCATAGGAATAAAGCCCCTGCACATCGAGGCCGGTGCCGTAGTCTTCGGTTTTGTAGACGTTGGCGAAAAGGCTGGCGTTGTTGACGATTGCCCAGTCAACCGACGTGCCGTATTGCAGCGACTCGCGCACCTGCCGCGCTGTCAGGCCGAGGATCACACGCGGGTGCCACAGGAAGTTGAAGGCGGCACCGGCGGTCATGTCGCCGTCGGCCTGCTCTTCCCAGTTGCTGAGCAATTTGGATTCGCGACCGGCGAACAGGTTGTAGCGCCAGCGCTCGTCATGATTGCGCCAATTGTTCGGTTTGTAGACCAGCTCCAGGGTGCTGGAAGTGATTTTGCCGTCTTCGATCAGGCGTACTTCCACTTCATAAATACCGCCGGGCAGCGGACGCGTATCGAGGGTCTGCAACCCTGCCGGGACGGCCTGAGTGTTGATCAGCAATCCGTCGCGATATATCTCCACAGAACCCTGTCGATTGGCCGTGACATAGATCGGATAAACCGCCGGTTTCGGATTGTTGATGGCCAGGCTGTCGGAACTGCCATACATGACACCCAACGCGGTATCGGGGCTCGCCCCAAACGAACGCGGCTGACGGGTCAGGCCTTCGGAGTTGGGCGTGAAATAGCCCAGGCGCACAAAGTTGCCGTGCAATTCACGCTGGGTAAACAGCTCATGCACGGCGTGAAAGGTCTGGTTGTCGACACCGCCCAGGCGCGACAGCTGCATATTGACCGCTTGGGTCCAGTTGCCCAGGCTGCTGCTGGCTTCCAGACCGTAACGACCACCGAGGTCCTGGTTCTGGCCGCCATTAAGGTTCAATTGGTTGCGCACGATCAGGCCAGTGCTGCCGCCTTCGGGCAGGTTGTAATACTGCTGCACCTGATCGTCCCGTTCGGCGTTTTCCGTGAGAATCGACACCAGCGAGTTTTCGAGGCTGTAGTGCACGGCCAACAGTTGTTCGGGGCAGTTTGCCTGGCAGGCACCCAGCGCCACGCCTTGTTTCAGATAGTTGGCCCAGATGTCGCGTTCGCTGGGCTTGATGGTGCTGTCGCTGACATCATTGAAGTCAACTAAAGTGATTCGATCATCGCGGGTCAACACGACCATCGCCTCACCGAGAAACTGTTGATCAAGTTCCACGCGCACTGCCAGTGGTACATCAAAGAAGTGTTCTTCGAAGTCGCTCGGTAAACCCTTGGCTTGCGCAAGCAAACTTCGAGGTGTGTGGCCGTTATCCGCTGGCGCGGCCAGGGCGGTTGCACAAAAACATAGGGCAAGCGCCGTCGCGATGGGAGTCATCGGGAACATGAACGAAATACTCTGAAGATAAGTGCGTTGAAACCCGATCGACAGGCAGTGAATACCCATCGACCGGTAAGTGCTAACGAATAGGCTGAGCCTTAAGTCATGGCTGACTTAGATGCGCGGAACGGCATCGAAGATCACGACTGGGTTGGCCGTGTAAAGACCTGTCTGATTGTTCCCTGGCAGGGCGGCGGTGATCACCAGATCAGCCCGCATACCCCCGTTGGATTCGGTATCGCCGACCACTTCTTTAGGCATACCGGTCAAGGTTACGCCGTTGAAGGCATAGGTCAGCGCGATAGTGCTGTTTCCGTTGTACAGGGGTTGCGGACCACCTTCCACATACGCATGGACCGAACCGTTAGTGTGGCGGATATCGTAAGCCGCACGCAGCGGGGCCAAGCTCTCGGTTATCACGTTCCAGGCCATTTTTTCATCTTTACCGAAGTCAGGATTCACCGGTTGGGCATAGAATGCATCGGTAGGGATATAAGCGCTGATGTTGATGGACGAGCGCGCTTCTCCCGCAGCGAATGCCATCGAAGAGCTCAGTGCCAGAAGGGTCATCGGAACGGCGATTGCAAGCTTCTTGAACATTATTAAGTACCTGTCTATTTCAAAGGATTGGCTATTTCAAAGGGCCGAAAAAAGTCTTTAAACGCGAATACCACTCAACACGAAGATGGCGATTTCGCTTAACTTTCGACGCTGGAGAATGATCGTCAAATCCGTTGAGAAAGTAAGTACGTAACTTCCTAAGAACATGTAGTAACAACGACTTTCAAGTAGCAGGAAAAAAGTCAAGAAAACACTAACAGCACTTCTTTACCCTCAGAGAAATACTACACACAGTTCCAACTAAAAAAGCACACAGATACAAACTAACCCCGCCTCTGTAAGACCGGTACTACTTAACTACTGCTACGCAATTAATGATAAGCAGATCCACTTACAATTAGTTCAATTACTCTAAAAAAGCAATCGGCTCATCATTCATTGCCCAGGATCTTTGCGCGCCGCCCAAGGGCGACCGTTGGTCCTGAACGCTTGCGCAAGCCATAAGATATATCTTACGTTGTATCTAAACACAACGAGAGAAGACGCAAAAATGAGAGACCATCATTCCCATCGAGACCACGGCGACGGCCGCGACGGCTTCGAAAAACGTCCTGGCCCCGGCCGCGAACGCGGCGGTCGTGGCCCGCGCGTATTTGCTCCCGGCGACCTGAAACTGCTGCTGCTGGCGTTGATCGCCGAGCAGCCTTGCCACGGCTATGACCTGATCCGCCAGATCGAAAGCATGTTCGACGGCGCCTACAGCCCCAGCCCCGGCGTGATCTACCCGACCCTGACCTTCCTTGAAGAGAGCGAAATGATCCTGGGCGATGCCGAGGGCGGCAAAAAGCGCTACAGCATCACCGACGCCGGACGTCTGTCGTTGACGGACCAGGCCATTGCGCTGGACGGCGTGCGGATGCGCATCGAGGTCAGCAAGCGCTCACTGCGCGGCCAGGATCGTCCCCCCGAGATCCACGAAGCTGTGCATAACTTGCGTCACGCCTTGCAGATGCATCACGGCCGCTGGAGCCCGGAAGAAATCCTGCGGGTACGCGACCTGCTCAACAACACTGCCAAAGCCATCGTCGACGGCCCTGCCGTTCAACCCGTTCAGGAGAAAGCCGAATGACTGAAGTGATCGTGCAATCCATTCACCGTGTCATGCATGAAATCAAACGCCGTCGCCTGCAAGTGTTGCGGGTGGTGGACCTGACGCCGCGGATGCGCCGGATTACCTTGGGCGGGCCGGAGCTGGCCGGCTTCGTCAGCCTCGGCACGGATGACCACGTCAAACTGCTGTTCCCGCAAAACGCGGCGGAACAAGCGGCGCTGGAAACCCTGGTGCTCGGTGCTGGCAAAGACAACGGCCCCCTGCCGGCGATGCGCGATTACACGCCGCGTCGTTACGACCTCGACACACTGGAACTGGACATCGACTTTGTGTTGCACGGTGACGGCCCTGCCTCGACCTGGGCCGAGCAAGCTGAGCCCGGCCAGTTTCTGCACATCGGCGGGCCGCGCGGCTCGATGATCGTGCCGGACATGTTCGACAGCTACTTGTTGATCGGCGATGAAACCGCCCTGCCCGCTATCGCCCGGCGTCTCGAAGGCCTGGCGGCCAATCGGCGGGCGTTGGTGGTCATTGAAGTGGAAAACGGCGCCGAACAGCAAAAACTCGAGAGCCCGGCTCAGGTCAACGTGATCTGGGTCCTGCGCGAGGGCGGTCGGAACAACCTGTTGACCACCGTGAAGCAACTGCAAATCCCCGGTGGCAACCTGTATGCGTGGGTGGCCACCGAGACCAAAGTGTCGCGGCAGATCCGTCGGGTGCTGCTCGATGAGCACGGCCTGAACGAGCAATTCGTCAAGGCGGTCGGCTACTGGCGCGCGGATGACAGCGACGAGGAGTGATCGACTCCAGGGCGCCATCGCGAGCAAGCTCGCTCCCACATTGGATCGATTGTGAGCAAATGATTTGTGAACAACCGAGCCCCCCTGTGGGAGCGAGCCTGCTCGCGATGGCGATGGCTCAACCACTAAAAATCCTGCTCCTTAGCGCGATGCCCAAGCCACCGATCCAACCCGATCAACCCAAGCGCAATCAGCACAAACCCCGCCAGCAATCCTGCGGCATTCAAAAACACCTGTGGATAACCCAGCTTGTCCACATCAATGAATGGATAGGGATAGACCGCCAACTCATGCCCACGCAGCAGTAAATAGGCGAAATACACCAACGGGTAAATCACCCACCGGCCGATATGCCGCACCCGCAACGTGCCTTTGGGCACACAGAACCCCCAATACGCCAGAAACAGCAGCGGCATGACGTCATGCATCAGCTCATCAGCCAGAAACTGCCAGCCCTCGGGATGCCACAGATGGCGCAGCAACAGGCTGTACGCCAGACCAACCACGGTAATGCTGACAGCTATCCCACTGCTCACCCACGGCTGCAAAAACCAGCGGCGCGCCGCCGATTCGCGGGACGTCCATTCGCAGGTCAGGACGGTCGCCACCAGCGTATTGGTCAGCACCGTGAAATAACTGAAAAAACTTAACAGCCCGCCCAGCAGACTGGCCGCCAAGGTCCAGCGCGAATAGAAAATCAGGTAGAGCTGGATGCTCAAACCTGCCCACCCGAGCACCGCCGCCACCGCCACAAAACGACGCCTCGCGACAGCACCAGGCGCCAACAGCTTGATCATGTTCAGACCGGACGCTTGGTGCGCATCAACTTCACGTACAAGCGCTCGACCTTCTCCCGCGCCCACGGGGTTTTACGCAGGAACGTCAGGCTCGACTTGATGCTCGGGTCGCTCTTGAAGCAGCGGATATCGATGCGCTCGGCCAGCCCCGACCATTCGTAGTGTTCAACCAGGGCGTTGAGGATTTGTTCCAGCGTCACGCCATGCAGCGGGTTGTTGTTCTGTTCGGTCATGCCGGGCCTTCGAGCGATGTCAGGTTGGGAAGCCGCGCACCTTAGCCGAGGGCTTCGTTCGGGGGAAGCGATCTGTGCGTGGTCAGTTAAATGTAGGTGAAACGGAAAAGATCGCAGCCTCGTTTCACTCGACAGCTCCTACATTGGAATGCGTTCACCTGTAGGAGCTGTCGAGTAAAACGAGGCTGCGATCTTTCCACGGACTGTTACCAAATACGAAATAATTCATGTCACTAAAAGCGCTTTCTCTATTTGTAACAGGACATTATCCTTGCGCCCGTCAAGCTGAAACGCTTCCGCTCCCCCCCTTCACCCTGCTGCGTTCAGTTCACCCCCTTAGAAAAAGACCCAGAACTTCTCCTTTATGCCTGATTTTCAAACTTCGCGAGACAGCGCTGTCCGCATCGCTGTTGCCAGCCGAAAAGCACTGAACCTGATCGGCGGCTTCACCGCGCTGGGCCTCGCCACCTGCACCCAGGCCGCGCCAGCCTTTGATAGCGAATCACCCTGGATGCTCGGCGACTGGAATGGCACGCGCAGCGAACTTTCGGAAAAAGGCTACGACTTCAAAGTCGATTACACCGGCGAGATGGGCAGCAATCTGCACGGCGGCTACGACCATGACCGCACCGCACGCTACAGCGATCAGTTCGGCCTCGGCACTCACCTGGACTTGCAGAAAATTCTGGGCTGGAACGCGGCTGAATTTCAGCTGACCGTTACCGAGCGCAACGGCAATAACATCAGCAATGACCGGATCAACGATCCTCGCGTCGGTGGTTTCACCTCGGCCCAGGAAGTCTGGGGCCGTGGGCAAACCTGGCGCCTGACGCAGATGTGGTATCAGCAGAAATTCTTCGATCAGAAGCTCGACATCAAAGTCGGTCGTTTCGGCGAAGGCGAGGACTTCAACAGCTTCCCCTGCGACTTCCAGAACCTGGCGTTCTGCGGCTCCCAGGTCGGCAACTGGGTCGGTGGCATCTGGTACAACTGGCCCGTCAGCCAGTGGGCGATGCGCGTCAAATATCACCTGACGCCGGAGCTGTACGCGCAAATCGGCGCGTATGAGCAGAACCCGTCGAACCTCGATCGCGGCAACGGCTTCAAGCTCAGCGGCAGCGGCACCCAGGGCGCGGTCCTGCCGGTGGAACTGGTGTGGTCGCCCAAGCTCAATGGCCTGCCGGGTGAATACCGCGCCGGTTATTACTACAGCAGCGCCAACGCCACCGATGTCTACAAGGACAGCAACGGCCAGCCCGCCGCGCTCAGCGGCGAGGCTTACCGCAGCGCGTCGAGCAAACACGGTGTGTGGCTTGGTGTGCAGCAGCAGATCACCAGCCGTGCCAGCGACAACTCGCGCGGCTTGAGCGTGTTCGCCAACGGCACGATGCACGACAAGAAGACCAACGCCATCGACAACTATGTCCAGGCCGGCGTCGTCTACAAAGGCTTGTTCGATGCGCGCGCCAAAGACGACATCGGCTTTGCCATGGCGCGGGTTCACGTCAACCCGGCCTTTCGCAAGAACGCCGAGGCGACCAATCAGGCCCACGCCGTCTTCGACTACGACGACCCGTCGTTCCTGCCGCCGCAGGACACCGAATACAGCGCCGAACTCTATTACGGCGTGCACGTCACGAACTGGCTGACCGTGCGCCCGAACCTGCAATACATCCGCCACCCCGGTGGCGTGGACAAGGTCGATGACGCGTTGATTGGCGGGATAAAAATCCAGTCATCGTTCTAACCCAAACCCAAACCCTTGTGGGAGCGGGCTTGCTCGCGAAAGCGGTGGGTCAGTCAACATTGATGTTGAGGCTGATGGCCTCTTCGCGAGCAAGCCCGCTCCCACAAGGATCAAGTTTCACTTTTATAACTGAACCATGCCCACGCCAGATCGTCATCTACAGTGAACTTGCGCGGGACTACTTAAAACGTCACGGAGAACCACACTATGAGCACTGATGGTGCTTTGAGTCGAAGCCGTCTGCTGCCGAGCCTGCTCGGCATCCTGCTTCTGCTAATGGGCCTGGCCATGCTGGCCGGCGGGATCAAGCTGAGCATGCTCGGCGGCTCGCTGTATTACTTGCTGGCCGGTATCGGCCTGACGCTGACCGGCGTGCTGCTGATCATGGCTCGCCGCGCTGCACTGGGCCTCTACGCACTGGTGCTGTTCGCCAGTACGGTTTGGGCCTTGTGGGAAGTCGGCCTCGACTGGTGGCAACTGGTGCCGCGTCTGGCGATGTTGTTTGCGCTGGGCATCGTCATGTTGCTGCCGTGGTTCCGCCGTCCGCTGCTGATCACCGGCCCTGCGCCGATGGGCACTGGCGCGCTGAGCGTCGCCGTGGTGCTGGCAGGCGTTGCCGCACTGGCCAGCCAGTTCACCAATCCTGGTGAAATCAAAGGCCAACTGGACCGCGACAGCGTGCCGGGCATGACCAACACCGCCCCGGCCATGCCCGACGGTGACTGGAACTCCTACGGCCGCAGCGCCCATGGCGATCGTTACTCGCCACTGGCGCAGATCACCCCGCAAAACGCGAACAAACTGGTCCCGGCCTGGACCTTTCGCACCGGCGACCTGCCAGGGCCGAACGACCCGGGCGAAACCACTGCCGAAAACACCCCGCTGAAAGTCAACGGCATGCTGTATGTCTGCACGCCGCACAGCAAGGTGATCGCGCTGGACCCGGATACCGGCAAGGAAATCTGGCGTTTCGATCCGAAGCTCTCGACGCAGAACGCGGCGAACTTCAAGGGCTGGGCCCACATGACCTGCCGTGGCGTGTCGTATCACGATGACGCCGCTTACGCCTCCGAACAGAGCCCGACCGGCAGTGCCAGCCCGCCAGTCACCAGCGCCTGCCCACGCCGGATCTTCCTGCCGACCGCCGACACCCGTCTGATCGCCCTGAACGCCGACACCGGCAAGATGTGCGAAGACTTCGGCAACAACGGCCAGGTCGACCTGAGCGCCAACATCGGCGGCTTCAACGCCGGCGGTTACTACTCGACTTCGCCACCAGCAGTCACCAAAGACCTGGTAGTGATTGGCGGCCACGTCACCGATAACGTCTCCACCGACGAGCCAAGCGGCGTAATCCGCGCGTTCGACGTACACACCGGCAAACTGGTGTGGAACTGGGACAGCGGCAAACCGGACGACACCACGCCGATTGCCGAAGGCAAAACCTACACCCGTAACTCGCCGAACATGTGGTCCATGTTCGCCGTCGACGAAAAACTCGGCATGCTCTACCTGCCGATGGGCAACCAGACCCCCGACCAGTTCGGTGGCGCTCGCACCCCGGAATCGGAACTGCACGCCGCCGGCCTGACCGCCCTCGACATTGGCACCGGGAAAGTGCGCTGGCACTTCCAGTTCACCCACCACGACCTGTGGGACATGGACGTCGGCGGCCAGCCAACCCTGATGGACCTGAAAACCGCGGACGGTGTAAAACCGGCCGTGCTCGCGTCCACCAAGCAAGGCAGCATCTACGTGCTGGACCGCACCACCGGCAAAGCGATCGTGCCGATCAACGAAGTGCCTGTTCCACAGGGCGCTGTCGAAGGTGATCACACCTCGCCGACCCAACCGAAATCCGACCTCAACCTGATGCCGCCGCCCCTCAAAGAGCGCGACATGTGGGGCGTGACTCCGTTCGACCAACTGATCTGCCGGATCGACTTCAAATCCATGCGCTACGACGGCCCGTTCACGCCGCCATCGCTGCAAGGTTCGATCGTTTATCCAGGCAACTTCGGCGTGTTCGACTGGGGCGGCATCTCGGTTGATCCGGTGCGTCAGATCGCTTTCATGAACCCGGACTACATGGCGTTCAAATCGAAACTGATCCCGGCCGCTGAAATCGCCGCCCAGGGCCCGCGTAAAAGCGAAACCCAAGGCGTGCAGCCAAACAAAGGCGCGCCATACGGCGTCATCCTCGAACCCCTGCTCTCGCCTCTGGGCCTGCCGTGCCAGGCACCAGCCTGGGGTTACGTGACAGCGGTCGACCTGACCACCACCAAAATCATCTGGAAACATAAAAACGGCACCGTGCGCGACAGCTCACCGGTTCCAATCCCGCTGAGCATGGGCGTACCCAGCCTGGGCGGCACCTTCACCACCGCCGGTGGCGTAGGCTTCCTGAGCGGCACCCTCGACCAGTACCTGCGCGCCTACGACATGAAAAACGGCAAGCAACTGTGGGAAGGCCGCCTGCCGGCCGGCGCGCAAACCACGCCAATGACCTACACCGGCAAGGACGGCAAGCAATACGTGCTTGTCGTCGCTGGCGGCCATGGTTCGCTGGGCACCAAGCAAGGTGACTACGTGATGGCGTACAAACTGTCCGAGTAAGTATTAGCGGCGGTTAAAGCAAAGGCGACTCCTGTGAGGGAGTCGCCTTTTTTTACATCGCCGCAAATCAAAAAATGTGGGAGCGAGCCTGCTCGCGATAGCGGTGTATCAGACAACTTAGATGTTGAATGTTAAACAGCCATCGCGAGCAGGCTCGCTCCCACATTTTGATCAAGGTAGGCCTGAAAAATCTGTGGAGGTCCTACAGCCGTGGCGGTTTTTGAGGGGGATTCCGACAGGTTGTGTCGGTTGTTATGTCGGAAGGCTGGGAGATAGGCTTTGAGGGTCGCTGCACATCAGCGGCCGGGCATCGCGGCCTGAGTTAGCTTACTTGGTGCATAATCACCGCCCTCAACCGACTCTCCTTCATAGTTTGTCGATTGGTTTCATGGTGGCTGTGCGCGGGATACCTTCGGGTATGCCGGGTTTACCAAGTGCTCGGTCCGCGAACCTGCGTACAGCTGCCACCCTCCATCGCATCGCGGCGATTAGTGGCAGCTCCATTACTGACTTGGAGCCTCACCATGATCAAAGAAACACCCAATCCCCCGAAAGCCGACGACGTTTCCCCCTACGAATCCGCCGACTCCAAAAAATTCAACGACGCCGCCGAACGCGCCTTGGACCACTACCTCAACCCCGCAGCCCTCAAATCACCAGCTAACCGCAAACCAAGCACCATGTTCCTGATTGCGCCGGACATCAAAGACGAAGACCTGCTAGCCCACACCTGTGAATCGTTGGCCCAGGCCAGTGTCATGGCCAGCGACTTCGCCGGCTATCTGGAAGGCCCGCACCGACACACGGCAATGGCGATTCAGCAGATAGTGATGCTGGCCGAGCTGGCGGTGAACCGGATGCTGGATAACGTTGAATTGCCGAAACCCGCGCCACACCGCTAATCCCCTGTGGGAGTCGGGCTCGCTCCGGGCGGCGTTCCGACGATGGCGGCGTGTCAGTCACATGGATTTCAACCGACCCACCGCTATCGCGAGCAAGCTCGCTCCCACACTGGATCGTTGTCGGACACAGATGTTGTATTCACTGGCGATCACCTGTGGGAGCGGGCTTGCCCGCGATGGCAGTGCAACAGACAACATTTACATCGACTGCCCCACCGCCATCGCCGGCCAGTTCCCACAGTGGACCGGGTACACCTGAAAGTGACTCGTCGGCTTTCTGACCGCCATCGCCGGCAGGCCAGCTCCCACAGTGCATCGGGTACACCTGAAAGAGACTGGTCGGCTTTCAGGCCGCCATCGCCGGCAGGCCAGCTCCCACAGTGGACCGGGTACATCTGAAAGTGACTCGTCGGCTGTCAGGCCGCCATCGCTGGCAGGCCAGCTCCCACAGTGGACCGGGTACACCTGAAAGAGACTGGTCGGCTGTCAGGCCGCCATCGCTGGCAGGCCAGCTCCCACAATAGATCGGCGTACACGTTCCGCTCTTAACCACTCAATAGGCCGAGCGGTAGCTCGCCTGCTTTTGATTTTGACCCACCCGCCCCTTCGGGAGGCTGAGTGGAGGCGTTCATCTGGGGGTAGGTGCGTAGCGCCGTGCGGCGAAGCCGCACACATCGAGAGGAGGTCGTCGCGAAGCAGACCGGAGGCGATGCCCCCAGATGAATGCCGGAACGAAGGAACGCCGAGCCTAAGCGAGGGGCCGGACGCCGGGGCGAGCCTTTTTTTTGCTTACTTTTTTTGAGGCGTTTGTCAAAAAAAGTGAGTCGCCGTCAGGGCGAAACCCTAAGCCGCCGTTACCGCAGCAACGGATATGTACACCCCACCATAAGAACATGGTCGGCCCAAAGGCCGCCAAGTCACCAAGCACCTGTCAAAACCCTGAACACACCTAGAAATGTCCCAGCCCATTGAAACCACAGCCAACCCGCCCCATCTAAGACCCATACCCCATTGCGCAGGTGCCCCATGAGCGACCAGCAAGAATTCCCCGAAGACCCGAGCGAATACGCCGACCCAGAAAACGCCGAACACCCCGCCACCAGCAAAGGCCTGGCCCTGCCCGGCCAAAACCTGCCGGACAAGGTCTACATCATCCCGATCCACAACCGCCCATTCTTCCCGGCCCAAGTCCTGCCGGTCATCGTCAACGAAGAACCCTGGGCCGAAACCCTCGACCTCGTCAGCAAATCCGACCACCACTCCCTGGCCCTGTTCTACATGGACACCCCCCAGGAAGACCCACGCCACTTCGACACCTCGGCCCTGCCGCTCTACGGCACCCTGGTCAAGGTCCACCACGCCAGCCGCGAAAACGGCAAACTGCAATTCGTCGCCCAAGGCCTGACCCGTGTGCGCATCCGCACCTGGCTCAAACACCATCGCCCGCCGTACCTCGTCGAAGTCGAATACCCGCACCAGCCCACCGAGCCGACCGACGAAGTCAAGGCCTACGGCATGGCGCTGATCAACGCGATCAAGGAACTGCTGCCGCTCAACCCGCTGTACAGCGAAGAACTGAAAAACTACCTCAACCGCTTCAGCCCCAACGATCCCTCGCCGCTGACCGACTTCGCCGCAGCACTGACCTCGGCCACCGGCAGCGAACTGCAAGAAGTGCTCGACTGCGTGCCAATGCTCAAGCGCATGGAAAAAGTCCTGCCGATGTTGCGCAAGGAAGTCGAAGTCGCACGCCTGCAGAAAGAGATTTCAGCCGAAGTTAACCGCAAGATCGGCGAACATCAGCGCGAATTCTTCCTCAAGGAACAACTCAAGGTCATCCAGCAAGAGCTGGGCCTGACCAAGGACGACCGCAGCGCCGACATCGAACAGTTCGAGCAACGCCTGGAAGGCAAAGTGTTGCCGAACCAGGCGCAAAAACGCATCGAAGAGGAAATGAACAAGCTGTCGATCCTCGAAACCGGCTCCCCGGAATACGCAGTCACCCGCAACTACCTCGACTGGGCGACCTCGGTGCCATGGGGAGTGTATGGCGAGGACAAACTCGACCTCAAGCACGCGCGCAAGGTGCTGGATAAACACCACGCCGGCCTCGACGACATCAAGGACCGCATCCTCGAATTCCTCGCCGTCGGCGCCTACAAAGGCGAGATCAGCGGTTCCATCGTGCTGCTGGTCGGCCCGCCGGGCGTGGGTAAAACCAGCGTCGGCAAATCCATCGCCGAATCCCTCGGCCGACCGTTCTATCGCTTCAGCCTCGGCGGCATGCGCGACGAAGCCGAGATCAAGGGCCACCGTCGCACCTATATCGGCGCGCAACCGGGCAAACTCGTCCACGCGTTGAAAGACGTCGAAGTGATGAACCCGGTGATCATGCTCGACGAAATCGACAAGATGGGCCAAAGCTACCAGGGCGACCCGGCATCGGCTTTGCTGGAAACCCTAGACCCGGAACAGAACGTCGAATTCCTCGACCACTATCTGGACCTGCGCCTGGACTTGTCCAAAGTGCTGTTCATCTGCACGGCCAACACCCTGGACTCGATTCCCGGCCCGTTGCTGGACCGGATGGAAGTGATCCGCCTGTCGGGTTACATCACCGAAGAGAAAATCGCCATCGCCAAACGCCACTTGTGGCCCAAACAGCTGGAAAAGGCCGGCGTGTCCAAAGGCAGCCTGAGCATCAGCGACAGCGCGTTGAAAGCCTTGATCGACGGCTACGCCCGTGAAGCCGGGGTGCGCCAGTTGGAAAAACAACTGGGCAAACTGGTGCGCAAGGCCGTAGTCAAGCTGATCGACGAACCCAAGGCGGTGATCAAGCTCGGACCGAAAGACCTCGAAGCCTCCCTCGGCCATCCAGTGTTCCGCAACGAGCAAGTGCTGTCCGGCATCGGTGTCATCACCGGCCTGGCCTGGACCAGCATGGGCGGCGCGACCCTGCCGATCGAAGCCACGCGAATCCACACCTTGAACCGCGGCTTCAAACTCACCGGGCAACTGGGTGATGTGATGAAGGAGTCGGCGGAAATCGCCTACAGCTACGTCAGCTCGAATCTGAAGTCATTTGGCGGCGATCCGAAGTTCTTCGACGAAGCCTTCGTCCACCTGCACGTCCCGGAAGGCGCCACCCCGAAAGACGGCCCAAGCGCCGGCGTGACCATGGCCAGCGCCCTGCTCTCGCTCGCCCGCAACCAGCCGCCGAAAAAAGGCGTGGCCATGACCGGTGAACTGACGCTGACCGGGCATGTACTGCCGATTGGCGGGGTGCGTGAGAAGGTCATTGCGGCGCGCCGGCAGAAGATCTTTGAATTGATCCTGCCGGAGCCGAACCGTGGAAGCTTTGAAGAACTGCCGGACTATCTGAAGGAAGGGATTACCGTGCACTTCGCCAAACGCTTTGCCGATGTGGCAAAGATTCTGTTCTGACAGAACTGTAGCGACAGTACTGACGCCATCGCGGGCAAGCCCGCTCCCACAGGTTCATCGCTATCCCTGTGGGAGCGGGCTTGCCCGCGATGACGTCGGCACTGACAACAAAAATCCCCCAGCCAGCCCAAAGGTATGGCTGTCACACTTTGTCTCATCTTCAGTTATGCTCGCCGTTCGTCGTGAACGCCGGAGCCCCTGTCCCCATGTCCCCCACTCGCCTGTTCGTCCCCCTCGCCCTTTCCCTGTTGGCGGCTTGCGCCACGCAACCGAAACAGAACGTGACCGTGGAAAAACAAAGCGAATGCCCCGTGCAACTGCGCAACGGGCAAAACCTGATCCTGACCCTGCCCAGCAACCCAACCACCGGTTACCGCTGGGCGATTCAAGACTCGGCTGGCGGCGTGTTGCATGCACTCAGCCCCGAGGTCTACAGCAACCCCGAAGATGCCGGGATTGTCGGCAGCGCCGGTATTTCGACCTGGCGCTTTCAGGCGTTCGCCGCCGGCAACGGTCGTCTGCGCCTGACCTCCCAACAGCCTTGGGCACCGGAAGTACTGCCGGTGGACACCTTCGACTGCGCGATCTCGGTTAACTGAACATGGGTTGGCTGATCCTGGCGCTGATGGGTGCGGTGACGTTCCTCTATGGGCTGAGCGTACATGCCGCGTTGTTATGCCTGCTGGTCAAGCCGCTGCCGGTGCTGGCCCTGCTCGGCTGGCTGCACGATGCACCGCCCAGCGAATATCGACGCTGGATCAGCCTTGGACTGATTTTCTCCTTGCTCGGCGATGTGTTGCTGGCGTGGCCGGGGGATCTGTTTGTGTTTGGCCTCGGTGCGTTTTTGGTCGCGCACCTGGCGTATCTGAAGGCTTATTTGAGCGATTGCCGGCGCTTGGCGTTGTTGCCTTTGGTGATTGCCATGGCGGTTGGCGCGGTGCTGCTGGGGATCTTGATTTCCCATGGACTGGGCCCGTTGCTGATTCCAGTGATCGTTTACGCTCTGGCCATCAGCGCGATGCTCTGGCGCGCGCTGGCTCGTTTGGGCAGCGATGTGCCTCAACGCTCGGCCCTGCTGGCGGCGGCCGGTGCGGTGGCGTTTGTGTTCTCCGACAGCGTGATTGGCATCAGCCGATTCGTCGTGCCGTTCGAGGCAGCGCCTTACGTGATCATCCTCAGTTACTGGGTTGGACAATGGGGGATCACTACGTCGGCGTTTGGCCCGAAACCGCGCTGAGTTCATCGCGAGCAAGCCCGCTCCCACAGGGACAGCGCAGTACCTGTGGGAGCGGGCTTGCCCGCGATAGCGGTCTCCCTGAAAACATAGCGTCCGGATCTGCCCGGCGCTTTATCAGACAACCCGCGCATCCCCCCGTCAATTTGGCTAAAATGCCAGCCTTTTCAACCGAAGCTGCTGGAACCGCCGTGAGCAAAGAACCCGATCGCCTTTTCGCCCAGCCTTTGGCCCAGGTGCCCGACTTCGCCTTTAACGAGGACGTGGTGCGGGTGTTCCCGGACATGATCAAGCGCTCGGTGCCAGGTTATCCGACCATCGTTGAAAACCTCGGCGTGCTCGCCGCGCAATTCGCCCAACCCAACAGCGTGCTCTACGACCTCGGTTCATCTTTGGGGGCCGTGACTCAAGCGTTGCGTCGCCACGTGCGCACCGACGGTTGCCGCGTTATCGCTGTGGATAACTCCGCAGCGATGGTCGAGCGTTGCCGCGAATACCTCAACGGTCAGGACTCGATGTTCCAGGAGTTGCTGCCGGTGGAAGTGATCGAAGGAGACATCCTCGCCCTTGAGTTCCAGCCCGCCTCGGTGGTGGCGCTGAATTTCACCCTGCAATTCATCGCCCCCGACCAGCGCACAGCCTTGCTCTCGCGCATCCGTCAATCGCTGCTGCCCGGCGGCGCGCTGATTCTGTCGGAGAAACTGCGCTTCAACGATCCTGAAGAACATGCGCTGCTCACCGACCTGCACGTCGCGTTCAAGCGCGCCAACGGCTACAGCGAACTGGAAATCGCCCAGAAACGCAGCGCCATCGAAAACGTCATGAAGCCCGACAGTCTCGAAGAACACCGAGAACGCCTGATGGCGGCCGGGTTCTCGAAAGTCGTGCCGTGGTTCCAGTGTCTTAACTTTGCCTCGTTGATTGCCTTGCCATGATTGATCTGTCCCCTCTTGCCCGCCGTCTGGCTGGTACTCCGCTGGCCGAATGGGCCAACACCCTGCAAGCGCAACTCGACAAGAAAATGGAGAAAGGTCACGGCGACCTGGAACGTTGGCAAAGTGCGCTGGACGCCTTGCCAAAAATCCAGCCGAGTGAAGTCGACCTGCTCAATGGCCTGACGATGGACACCGATTGCGATGATCAAACCCGCGCGCAAATGCGCACGGCGCTGATGGGTCTGTCGCCGTGGCGCAAAGGGCCGTTCGACTTGTTTGGCGTGCACGTCGACACCGAATGGCGCTCGGACTGGAAGTGGTCGCGGGTCGCGCCGCATCTGGACCTCAAGGGCAAACGCATCCTCGATGTCGGCTGCGGCAACGGTTATTACATGTGGCGCATGCTCGGCGCCGGGGCCGACAGTGTGATTGGTGTCGATCCGAACTGGCTGTTCTTCTGCCAGTTCCAGGCGGTGCAGCGTTACCTGTCCGAGCCCAACGCCTGGCACCTGCCATTCCCGTTCGAAGACCTGCCGCCGAACATGGAAGGCTTCGACACTGTGTTTTCCATGGGCGTGTTCTATCACCGTCGCTCGCCGATCGAGCACTTGCTGGCGCTGAAGGATTGCCTGGTCAAGGGCGGTGAGCTGGTCCTGGAAACGCTGGTGATCGAAGGCGATCAGCAACAGGTGCTGGTGCCGGAAGACCGTTATGCGCAGATGCGTAACGTCTGGTTCCTGCCGTCGGTACCGGCGCTGGAATTATGGTTGCGCCGCGCCGGGTTCACCGATGTTCGCTGCGTCGATGTGAGCGTGACCACGGTCGAGGAACAACGCGGGACGGAGTGGATGAAGTTTCAGTCGCTGAGTGACTTCCTTGATCCAGAGGATCACAGCAAGACCATTGAAGGGCTGCCGGCGCCGATGCGTGCCGTCATCGTCGCCCGCAAATAGAACCTCAATCTCCAACCCAATGGAGATCCCCTGTGGGAGCGAGCCTGCTCGCGATAGCGGAGTATCAGTCACTAGTTATGTCGACTGACACACCGCTATCGCGAGCAAGCTCGCTCCCACATGGGTTCAGTGTTTAGTCTGCTGGTTTAGCTCTTCGGGCCTTGAAAAACTCGCTGAGAACAGCACCGCATTCCTCGGCCAACACCCCACCTTCATACAGCACCCGGTGATTCAAAAAGCCCTGGGTGAAAAACTGCCCCTGACTCTGCACAATCCCGGCTTTCGGTTCCAGGGCGCCATACACCACCCGCGCAATCCGCGAATGCACGATCAGTCCGGCGCACATGCTGCACGGTTCAAGCGTCACGTAGAGCGTGCTGCCCGGCAGGCGATAGTTGCTGGCCGCCAATGCAGCGGCACGGATCGCGACCATCTCGGCGTGGGCACTCGGGTCGTGGCGACTGATCGGACAATTGAAGCCGCGCCCGATGATCTCACCGTCCTGCACCAGCACCGCGCCGACCGGTACCTCGCCAAGGGTTGCACCTTCAGCCGCAAGAGCCAGGGCTTCGCGCATGAAGTCGCGGTCGCGGCTGCGGTCAATGATTGCGGCGGGACGAATCTGACGCATCAGGCCACCTCGATCGCGGCCATCAGGCCGGTTTCCATGTGGTCGATCACATGGCAATGGAACATCCACACTCCCGGGTTATCCGCCACCAGGGCCACTTGCGCACGCTCGTTCTTGCCCAGCAAATAAGTGTCGGTGAAATACGGAATGACCTTGTGCCGGTTCGAGGCGATGACTTTGAAGCTCATGCCATGCAGGTGAATCGGATGCTGATACTGAGTCATGTTCTTCAATTCGAAAATGTAGCTCTTGCCCTTCTCGAGCTTGGCAATCGGGCGGTCGGCGCAGGTCTTGTCGGTGATGTCCCAGGCCTTGCCGTTAATCTGCCACAAGCTGGGTGGCTTGCCGTTGTCGACGTTCACCGAGACCGAGCCCACCCATTCGAAATTGAAGTTGAGTTTCTCGGCATTGGCCAGGTCCGGCTCAGCCACCGGGTTGGCGGGCAGCGCCGGCGGCCACACGGTCGGAGCATCGGTGTTCGCCACCGAACGAAACGTGCCGAGACGAACCGGGCCGTTGCGCAGGGACAACTCCTCACCGGCCGGCGGCGCCTTGATCGCCAGGCAAATGCGCATGCCCGGGCCTAGCCAGTATTCCTTGCCCAACGGGCGCGGTTCGATCGGGTTGCCGTCCAGTGCGTAGATCTGCGCTTCGACGCCGGGAATGTTGAGGCGATACGTCAGCGTGTTATCGAGGTTGAGCAAGCGCACGCGGGTGATTTGCCCGGCGGGCAAGTCGATCACCGCTTGCGACTCACCGTTGATGGTCGACAGGCGTCCGGCGGTGCCACCACGGGCGGCTTCGCGAGGAACGCTGAAGGCGACGAAAGCGCCCTCTTCATCGACGTGCCAGCTCTTGAGGCTCAGGGTTTTCTCGTACTTGAAACCGGTGGGCTCGCGCTCTTCGATGATCAGCGGGCCGACCAGGCCGCGACCGAGCTCTTCGCTGCTGTTCACGTGCGGGTGATACCAGTAGCTGCCAGCGTCGGGCACGCGGAATTTGTAATCGAAGTATTCGCCGGGTAGCACCGGCAATTGCGAAACGTACGGCACACCGTCCATCTCAAGCGGCAGGCGGATGCCATGCCAGTGGATGGTGGTCGCCACCGGCAGGTGGTTGATGAACCGCACCCGCAGCCATTCACCCTGACGCACGCGCAGCTCAGTGCCAGGCGCCGACGGGCCGAACGCCCAGGCTTGAGTCTTGTGCCCGGCGACCAGCTCGACGTCCAGCGGCGCAGCGATCAGCTCATAGTCATGACCGGCGTCAGCGTCGGCCATCTTGCCCAACCAATAGCGCGACGCGCCACCGGCCCCCACGCCAACCACCACAAGACCGGCCAGACCACCGAGTATTTGTCGACGGGTAAAGGACATGAACTCAACTACCTCACGTATCAGCGACAGGCCCGCAGGCCCGCAAAAGGCGAATACGATACACCTGCGGATGAGAAACAGTAAGGGCAGCGCGGCGGATGGCCGCACCGCGTCGCTGCCCCTACACGAATGCGCATCCCGTGTGGGCATATCTATGTAGTGCACTCCTCCAGAGTAAATGGGCGATCCTCACCGCCCCATTTTCTCAAGGAGCGAGAAATGAACTTACCTGAATCAGTTGCCCCATCCCTTTTGCCCAATCCCACGGACGAGCAATCCCTGAAAGCGCTGGTGCTGCCTTTTACCGAGGCCTGCCCCGACATGCATGCGATGGCCTACGACGTCGCAAAAGGCATACTCGATAAACACGGAATCAAAGGCATCGACCCGGATAAGGTCTGGTGGCACCGTTTCGATAACGTGTCGGTCAGCAGCCCCAAGGCTTTTCTGGGCTGGGAGCGTTATCCGAAGCCTTGCGAATCGCTGACCTTGCCGCAACTGGTGGTCCAGCGATTCCGCCTCAGCGATCAGGAAGACCCTGGCATGCCCGATGGCGATGGCGGCTTCTACAACCAAGGTCCTCACGCCTCGATTTTTAACCAAACCAACGAAATCAGGATGTACCCAAGGGATGTTCTGAAGGACTTCTGGGCCCTCAATTTTGCTCAGTCCTACCGAGAAAAAATGGAGCGATTCTGGCCACTCCATTCGGACGATTTTCGGACCCTCGCCAAACTCAACTTCCTGGTGCAGGCACTGGACGAACACGACGGCGCCCGACTGAACAATGAAAACCTCAAGACGGTGATCAAAGCCGTGGCCGGCAATGTGAGCTGGCCGGTCAGCCTCGACATGCTGCGAGCGCAGGCACCAACCGTGGACGGATTACGCGTGTGCGCGCTGGATATCGGCGGTTATCAGGCGACCGATATCCTGTGCATCACCGATCGCAACGGCGTGAACATCCTTTACACACCGGGTGAAACCCAGACGTTCCACATCTTTACCACCCTGCTCGATTTCCATTGGTGGCTGTTGCTGCAAAACAACTATGCAGAGAAACGGGCGCGATTCATGAGTCATTTCCCGTTGTCCGCCCAACAGCAGGACGACGGCAAAATCGGCTTGAACGCTACGATCGACCTGCTCTATACAACGTGGGGCGCCTACGACCATCACCTGATCAATCAAAACGCCGAGCCGATCACCGGCGATGTTTTCAGCTGGTTGCGCGACTCGGTGAAGGCGCGCATGTACAGCGATGCGGACCTGTCCCTGCACTCCAACGGACAACTGCGAAAAAAGATGTGGATCGGTTATTTGAACGCGTTCGTCCACCTCTTCAGTTCGATGGCGGGCCTTGGATGGCCTGTGGCGCTGGCTGCCGTTGGCGCCGGCATTGCCGATATGGGTTTGAACATTGACCAGGCAATCAATGGCAGCACCAAGGCTGAGCGTAAGGCGGGGGTCGTGGGTGCCATCTTCAGCGGTATCGAAACCCTGTTCAACCTGCCTTTCCTGCGCGGGGCAACGGAGCTCGCCGAAGTCAGTGAAGCCAGCGAAACCTTCACGCCACAGGACAGCGTCACTGAACCTGTCAATGAACGCCCCACAAGCCCTTCAGGGCTCCCACCCATCGCCCGATTCGCCCCCGGCCCGGCGTATGCCGAGCAAGGTGCGGAGCTGCTGTCATCCTTTGAAACCAATGAAGTGCTGGATGGCTTGTTGCCCGTCAGCGACGAAGGCAAATTCGCCGGCATCTATCAGCCAGCAAACGGCGGCAGCTATGTGCTGATCAACGACAGTTACTACCTTGTACGCTACGCCGAGGCACTGAAAACCTGGGTCATCATCGACCCGGCCAATCCCTATTCGTTTTATCGCAGCCTGCCGGTCCGGCTGGACGCGGCGGGAGAATGGCAACCCATCAACCGTCCGGGTCTGTTCGGTGGCGGCAAGTTCGACGGACTATGGCCGTGGGGCCGTGACAGCACCGCGCTACCTGACATCGACAGCCCGCCCAGCGCATACGATATGCCACAGGCCTCGCGCGAACAGCTCAAAAACCTTGCCCAAGGAGGTGGCAGCAAATACGACCTCAAAGACTACGCCGGCAGCCTGCCCAAGCCAGATGGCAGCAATCCCGTTGCCGACTTCAAGGACATGCGCAAAACCCTGTACCGGGACGCCACAGCATTCTTCGAATCAAACCCCCTTCCGGCCAGGCCCGAAATCCCTACTCTGCCAGCGCGTCTGCCCTACAAAGACATCATCAAGAAGCTGTTTCGCCTGGTATCAGGGCTGGTGGTCGGTGAGAGCCACTCAAGCGTCGCCAGCAAACAGTTCCTGATCGAAAACATGGAGGTCCTGAGCAAGCAAAAGATCAAAACGCTCTACATGGAGCACTTGCTGACCGACTTTCATCAGGCTGATCTGGATGTGTTCAATCGAACGGGAACGATGTCGGAAAATCTCGAGAATTACCTGAAAATTCTGGATCAAGGGCACAGCACCGACCCCAGCGGTCAGTTCACCTTTCTGGAAGTGGTCAAGGCTGCCCGCCGAAACCATATCCGGATACAGGCCATCGATTGCATGGCCAGCTACCGGAGCACGGGAATGACCGGTGTTGAACCTGATTTCCGGCAAAGAATGATGAATTTTTTTGCCCATCAGGTTATCAGCGCCGACCAGGCTGCCCGAGGCGCTCATCGCTGGGTCGCGCTAATGGGCGACAGTCACGCCAGCACATGGGGCGGCGTGCCCGGTGTCAGCGAACTGGAGGGCGGCATCAGCTTGCGCATAGAAAGCACCGACGCCGGAACGGCACGAGGCATCGAAGTGGACCCGGGACGCATTCCTACCGATAACTTCGGCCGGCCGCTGGCCAGCGTCAAAGGTGATCTGCGTCTGCAACTGGATACACCGCCCAGTGTTGTGCTGGCCGAAACACTGGAAAAGAGCCTGCGCAATACGGGTGATTGCGCGGTAATGAACATCGATAACACGGCCACACTCATTCACCGCAGCAGCGACGGCACCATCGTTCGCACAGTTATCCAGCGCGACTCCGGTTCGTTCTACATTGAGCGGCCAAGTTGGCCGTCCATCAGCGGCCGGCGTTTCCCCAACATCACGGACCTCTCGACAGCGTTAAGGCTCATGGGACTGAGACCAGTGAAAGTGGCCGGGTCCTGATAGGCAAAAAGCCCCGTGAACTCGCGTTCACGGGGCTTCTCAGGTGTTACGGACGATCCGTCAGACCGGGAATGCTCCCACCCTATTATCAATAGACTCGCTCAGACGAGTAATTTATAGGCCTTAAAGGCACCTATAATTTTAAAACCATGAAAAACACCATACAGGATCAAAATCCCTCTCAAGGGCTTTTATCGCTAGGATACTGTGCCCTCCGGGGCACTGGCTTGGCCGCTCAACGGCGCAAAGCAAATGCTGCGGCATCCTCTGCGCCATAAACCTCAGCGTCAAGCAGACGCTCATAGACCGTCATCGCACGAGTTTTGATCTCTATTGGTGAGCGCTGAAGTGCAATCACAAGCCCTATAAATTCGCCGTCGTACATCCCTCCAACGGTCCTTTCTGGCGATGTACCCGCAAGCTCAGTTGCAGCCTCTGCGATTTCAAGCACCAGCATTTCAAAGCCAGGATATAACAGCAGGTACTGAAGCGAACGTACAAATAGCGGCCCCATCGACTCTTTAAGCAGATCAATATTTCCTGCAACAGAAGCTAGTAGGGATCGCGTCATCTCGTCAGGAGGCAATCGCTCGCCACGATCGACAGCTGTAGATAGAGCATGAGCCTCGAATCCTCTGACAATGCTGACGACCGCAATGAGGTAGGCGTGCGAGCGATTTCGAATATCTCGATCAGGTTCGCCCCATCCCGCAGCAGCCGCAAATAACACGCCGCACCTGGCAAAAATATCACTTCCTGCTATCACTGCTTCAACTAGATCGCCCATCTCACCAGAAGCAGCGCTATCGACAATCACGCTAGCAGCAGAGAACTCACCACCAATCTGTCTGAGTTTATGATCGCTATGTCTGAGCCAGAAGTTGACTATCTCCTGCTGTAGGCCCATACGCATGCGAACGCGCAGGCGCCACAACGATTGGACTACTGCAGCATCTTCAAACGCTGCAGGAAATCTTCGCCAGATCGCCTCAATCAGTTCGCCCACTCTTGCGGCATCCGCCCACCAGAGCTCATGCGACCTGAACATTAGGATCCCACTCCAAACTTCGGGATCTTCAGGATGAGTAACATGGTGCTCTAACTCCGCGAGCCAACCATCACAGTCCACGCCGTCACGATGGACATATCCTGCGGCGATTGCTGATAGCAGCGTGAAATTGCGCTGAGGGAGAGAGTGCATTCCACCGCCTCGGCCAAACAGCATGGCTTCAGGGCGTCGATCCGGTTTCTCATTCCGTTCGCGATTGGATCTGTTTAACTCGGCATGACGCGCTGTTTCAGCGACCAACACATTGGGATCACGTTGCAGCCAGCTACGGAGGAGCATGATGTCGCGATCCTCAAGCCCCTTCATACGCTTTGCGAGCTTCGCCATAGCACTGGCAGCATCCTGGCAGAAATCGCGCGACGAGAAGCCACGGGCATGAAGATCCCAAACCAACGCCTTAATAGTCTGGGCGCTTACCTCTTCGATCGCTGACAACTCTTGAATAGCTGCGCCCGCTACCTGCTCGTGCAGACCAGATTGGAGAAACGGAATGATACGAAGAGCACGATCTGGAAACGATTTCGCAAATGCGGCAAAAGCCCGAGACAACTCAATAACACCGCCCTTTAGCCAATGTTTCGGATTCTCATGGCGACCAGCTTTGTCGTTGACTGCATTGAGCATTTTGATTATCGCGTCGTCATTTGCCCTTGCCATCTGATCATGGCTCATGGGGGACTCAACGAACCGCGCCAGCATCCGGCCTCGGTGCTTTACCTTCGGTAGAGGCTGTTCGACCTTCCACTCCTCAACTTGTCTACGACGACGAGCCGTCAGCACTTGTACTGGTAGCTCGGCAAGCAAACGCAATCGCCGCTCATCAGACCAACGCAGCAACATCAGTCTCTGAGCGGGATCTTGCTCTTCCTGTAATTCCTCCCTCCAAGGCTCCCACGACTCGATATAGTCGCGAATCCTCTCAATATCATTGTGGGAGAGGTGAGGAATGACTTGGGCGATCAAATTGCTTGATGACCAGCCACAGATCATGTGACCAATACCTCTTTCATCGTCGAACATGTCACTACCTAGATGAAGGCGTCGCTGATCTGCGAAAAGGAAAGAGAGCGCATACTCATTAAAAAGTGCCGGATTCGCCGCCAAAGTGTCGGCAACTAGTGACTGAACCTCGTCAATTTCTACAGCTACAACAGTATCAAGCAAGGTGCGCGCTCCTACCGGGTCAGAAACTACAGACTCTTCGAGCACACTCTGCAGAAGCTGCATCAAATGGCCCTCGCCAGAGTCATATTTCCAATCGTATGGAATAGATATCGATTGCGGATACCTATGCCCAGGCCGTCCATCGCCAATCTCTCGCGATGCCACCCCGACAAACCAAGGCAGGAGCCGTTCGGCACAATATAGCGGTGCGGCTGCGGCAATCTTTTCAACACCATAAACCTTGATGCCGTTGTACCGATCCCCGGTCTGTGTCTCAGCCCAAAATGAGATGAGATCTAATGCAACGCGGGTATTACCGTTCTCATGCAAAGTTTTGGCGTAATGGGATATCGCCCAATCTGCCAGCGCCGTTCGACTGAATATCTTACGGACATGGGCGATTGCACGATCGGACGCAATACCAGAGCGTTCGCAGATACTAAACACGTCTCCGTCATTCGAAGCATCCGACCAATAGCGGTCGACCAGATCCATAACGTGGCTCGAGTCCTCCGCAACCTCTCGAACGAGCAGCATGGTCGCATTCCAGCGATGCTTTTCGTCCTGCAGAAGAAAAGGTAGGAGCGTCAGCAGACCTGATCTCCAGCGCGGCCATCTTATCGCTACCTGCCTGAATGCCCGATTCGCAAGTGCATGATCGTTTCGTGCCATCCAGTCTACCCAAGCAATATCACTTAAGCCTGGATCATCAGTACTCGCTAAATAATCGGCCATAAGATGGCGCAAATGTCTGCGCGTCCTGGAGTTTGGTAGCAACAAGCGAATAGCCATCTCGTAGGAAGGCACATCAACCCGACGCATATGCTCAAGGCCGCGCAATATTGTGCCCCGCGCAAACAACCCTTCCTGGCGACTCCAAGCGTACTCAGCCAACTCTTCTGCGGTTCGAAGCGTCTTAGCCTGGAAATCATCGAGCCACGACTGATGACTAAAGCCGATGTTGGCATCCTCGCGAATAACGATGCCAATCGACTCGGCCCAACGCAGCATCTCGCTGTAGTCTGGGTCATAGTGAGCCGCTGGCCGCCAGAGGCTCTCATACTGTGTCATGTCGGCTGCAAGCTGACGCAAGAACGCCATACACGAAGCCCGTCCTGCCCCTGCGGGTAGTTTCTTGTCGAGCCATCGATCAAGCAAATTTGCTGCTGTCAGATCTGAGGGGTTCAAGCCAGATTTGACAAGATCGACGTATATACCTAGAGCAAATGGTGTACGTAGCGTCTCTTTGAGGCTATCCGGCACCACCGTGGCGTCGATACCGAGCTCACCGAGCAGCGCGGAAATCCGCTCGAACGGAGGCAGGGAAAGTAGTAACTCATCCGCATCAAGCAACCTAAATCGAGCGTCGAACTTCGCCTCAAATGGTCGAGAAGAAACGATGACATGGATGGGGAGTTTATTGTCCTCTTGACTTTTTACTTCCTGAAGCCGAGACGCGAGGCGAAGCAAGACCTGCATGCGCTGTGAACTCTGGTCCATCACTTCACTGACAGCGTCAAGCTGATCGATGATTAGTACAACCGGACCTTCAACCGCTAGCAGGAGAAGTTCCTGCTCGATATCACCTGACATGCCAAGATCGCGAGCGAGATCGGCGAAGTCCATAATATCTGGGCTAAGCATGTCGGCCTTTATCGCCAGCACAATTTGGCCGCGAGCTTTGAGGGCACAATACAGCTCAGCGAGAAGTGCTGACTTCCCAGTCCCTGCTCCTCCTACGACCAGCGTGGAGCCTGCAGGATGCCGACTGATCCGCTGGATCAAATCGTCGAACTCTGGTCGTTCTATATGCTGTCCCCAAATCATTTGAGGCCAGTCAGCCAGACCGCGTGACCCGCGCGCAATGTCTTCCTCAACATCATCTCTGGTGAATGTCGTTGTGCTCTTTGAAACCAAGCCGACTGCAGCGAACCGAGCCTCAATCATAGCCTCGGCATCCTCCAGAGCCACGACAAGTTGAACTTTGAAAAACCGCTGACGGACAGCAGGAATGCGTTCCAGTAACGCATCGAGGTCGACTGGCCTAAGAAGCTCATATTTCAGACTCTTGAGGGCCGTACTGATGCCTGGCATAACAGCCTCGATCTTAAGTGTCGAGAATGCCTCATACTTTTTAATGACGTCGGTAACCAGACCTAAAAGCTCTGCTTCATTGGCAGTTAGCCAAGTCTGTGACGTGTCAAAAAAATCGGTTGCTGTACTTGCAGGATCCGAAGCAAGGGCAAGAATAAAGCGGAAATCGGTCGGGTCCGGCATAAGCGCCGGCTCAAGCACGACATTTAGAAGGAACTTGATTACCTCACGGAGCGTGTCCGGCCGAGTGAAACCAGCTTTAACCTTTTTGCACTGAATAAGCCCAACCGGCCGCTCATCCTTCGTGAGCCAAACATCCCGCCCCTGGTCAGCTCCTGTGACCATCAAACGAGCATTGCTGTACCACGGCAAATCAGACGCACGCCCTCTATAGATGCTGTACAGGAGGAGTTCAAAATCAGCGTCCGTTAACGCAAGATAATTTGCTCTATCTGGTCCCACGCGCCCTTCGTCTACGGCTTCGACGTGAGCGTATGCAACGTTAATCTCATCATCTGTGAGGAGTTTCATTCTGGTCTTCCGTGTTTCACGATATCCAGCTACCGACAGAGAGCTGCCACCAACACAATGCGGCTCTTTCAATAGCGAGAATAAGCCATTCGCTCGGGCATGAAAAAACCGGCAAAAGCCGGTTCTTTCATGCCGTGCCGTGGGCTCGCTCCCACTCAAATATCAACGAGTAAAAAATCAGTAGGAACGGCATTTCTATAGATGCGAATCGCCAAAACCCATGAAAAACACCATAAAAAAATCAATCGTCCGGCATTCACGCCATCCAGAGCAGATCATCGCTCCGCCTCCGGCACATTGGGCCGCATCACGATGGCCTTGAACATATTACCGCCACGATCATCGATGAGTTCGATCTGAGGCCACGCCCGCAGAGTTCGCAGTAGCCCGCTTCCCAAGCCGCGATAAGGTAGGAGCTTGGTGGCGAAAGATGCCAGGATGGGATTACGCATATTGGAATTGCCGGCCTTGATGTTTTCAATGGTCAGATTGTTCGGCAGATGTCCAGGGCTGATGATCTCGACGCGATCCGCAAAGACCAGAACGCGCACTGGGGCGCTGATAAAATAGTCACGGTGGATTAGAGCGTTGGCGACCAGCTCTTCCCATACGACACGTGGAATTTCGGCCTGGCCTTGGGAGTTGAATCCTTGATCGCCCTGCGTGGCTCGGGTATTGGCAATTATGAAGCCCAGCGTCTGCTGGAACACATCAGCCAGCTTTCCGGTAATGTCGCGGCTGTCGATGTAGCGATCGTCTTCGATCTGGTTACCGACAAAAGCAACAGACTTGACGATGAATGCAGGAAGCGAGTATTGCGGCGTCTTGGCAAACAGCAGGCTACCAGCCACATTTAGCTGACCTTGGCTCATCAAATTCATGTTGGTCAGCAGTTGCGGCATTGGCTGATTGTGCCCGGCGAGCGGCTCGCCAAATTGCTGTTCGAAGAAGGCTTCGAAATAGGGCATGTCCACATCGCCCGCGCTCAGACCCGCAACGGGTGTTTCGTCTGCATGCACCAAGCCTGCCTGCTGGAATAAACGCTGAAGCTCCTCGCGTGAGGTTGCACGTCGTTTGTCTGAGCCGTTCTTCACCCAGATAGCACCGTTTTTATCCATGTAGGGCTTGCTGACGCCTTCAGGAATAGAGACCACCATCACTGTGCCATTTGGGTGCGGTACGTTTTCGGTCAAAGGATTTACAGCGGGGCGGACGTTCTGAGAAGCCGAATTGGCGACAAGTTGGTTGAGGCGAGCCAAGTCGGCGCCAGACAGACCGCGCACCGAGCCATCATCGTTTACGCCGATGAAGATGCGCCCACCAGATGTGTTGCTGAAGGCGACAATCTCGGCTGCCAAGCCATCGGCATTGGTCATATCGGCCTTGAATTGCTGGCGACTGTCCTCACCCCGTGAGAGGAGGTCGATCAGCTCTGTGGTTTCCATAGGTTGTAAACCTCTTTACGACGGTTGAAGGCTTCCTGGCCTCCTTCCATGATGTTGATGATGGCCTCCTGCACCGGACGGGCGTCAATACTGCCGCTTTTTGTGGCAACTTTCTCATCCTGATACTGGCAGGCTTGCACCTGTTCGGCGTCACCCAGCACCGGAAAATTGGCGTTATGAGTAGCAAAGATGAATTGCGTGTAAGGCTTCATTTCACGCAGCAGCTTGATGACATCGTCGTAGATGGTCTGATTGTCCAGATCATCTTCCGGCTGATCGATGATGATCACATCGTTCTGCCGTTGGCTAAGCACATAGAGCAGTAGCGCCGAGGCACGCTGCCCGAGCGAATGGTGTTTCAGTTCCTTGCCGCGATAGCGGATCACGAAGCGGTTAGGCACCTGCCAAGTAATGAACTCGGCCAAGTTTTGCATGAAGGTCTTCTCAAAGACCTCGGGGGTGCTGCCAGCCTTGAACAAAGCCTCCGGCAGGGTACGAAGGAGGCCACCGAAATCGGCGTAGTTCTCCATGACTGCCCGAAGGGTGGTTTCGCGGATGTTGCTGCCTTTGAAAAGCTGCTGCATGAAGCTAATGGCGGCTTCCTTGTCGCCTTTGAAGTCAGCTTCGATCTGCAACGCCGTGTGACCAGCGTTCACGCGGTCTAACTCAGCCTTGATTGTGTTGAATTCGTGCAGCCAAAGTCCATTGAGCTTGTCGATTTCAGCAAACATTGCATCGCGAATGCTGATCTGCTGTGACTCTTGCTTGGCTAATGCCTCCAGCATTTGCTCTGCCTTGGTTTTTCGCTGTTGCTGGACCAAGAAATCGTCCGGCCGGATGGCCGTCATACCGGTTTGCTTGAGTTCCTGGGCCAGTTGCCGCTCGACCTGTGCGAATTCCTCCTTAAGACTTTGGCTCGCCCCTTCAAACTCGCCCTGCTTGGCCTTGAGGCGAGCTGCAACAGCGAGCACCTCCTGCTCGATCTGCTTAAGCTGATCGACTTTAGCAACTAGTTTGGAAAATTCGGCGTAGTAAGCCGCAAAGAAGCCTGGGTTCTGCTTGGACACGTAGCTCGTCGCGTTGCGTAGCTCGTCTTCGTGCTCGGCGATTAAGCTTCCCAAGGCGAGAATGAAGTTGTCTACCCGCTCATCCATGCGCACGAGCGCAGTTGCGTCCTGCTGGAAGCCCAAACGCTTTTGAAGCTTGTCGGCGACACCGTACTCCGCGAACTTGCTCAGACGGAAGTTGGCGTCGTTGAGTTGAGTCCCGAAGTCACGCTTGAGTTCAGCGGTATTGGTAAGCTTGAGCCAGCGCTGGGCAGCGTCGCGAACGCGTTGGCGTTGAGTTTCGATTTCTTCGCGCAGCATCCGAAGCTTCTCGCCGACCAGTTTTTCTACCAGATCGGTCTCAAAGCCTTCGCCGGTGCTAGAGAGGTCCTTCTGTCCGAAGTAGATCGGGCGGCGCAGTACGGTCTCCCGGATCGACACGCCTGGCTGCAACTTGCCATCTAGATAAACGTTCGGCGCTTCGCGGAAGATGCGGGAAATGGTGAATTCCTGGCCGTATATATCGCAGGCCGTCAGCGTCACCTTGCCGCCGCTGCCGAGGGTATGGCGGATCAACTCATCCTTGTACTTGGTGTCCTGCGCTTTTTCGCCCCGTGGAATGTCGAGGGCGTAACACACTGCCTCAAGGATCGACGACTTGCCACTGCCTCGAATTCCAATGAGCGTGTTGAGTTCGGAGGAGAAGTGCAGCGTCTGTCGGTCGAGGATGCCACCGTCGAAGTGGATGCTGCGAATGTGCGAGCCCTGATGTATGGGCTGTTCGTTAGCCACCCGCGCAACGGGATCACCCAAGGCAAACTTCACCGCTCCGAAGGACAACTCGCCCAGCTTCAGGTAGCTGGTTTTGCCCCGACCAATTTCATCGATACACTTGGGGTCGCTGCCCTCAAGTTCGGCGGGATACCAGCTTTGCAGCCAGCTTTGAATCTTAGTGCGGCTAGGTTTGTCTTTGCCTGCACCGTCGTGCGTGCGAACCTTCTGAAATGCCAGCGTTCTGCGCCGAAAGAATTCGTTTTGTCCCAAATCTGTGAGTCGGCCACCATCCAACTCCGCCCACAAGCCACTCGGTGCTTCAACATGGGCGAAGACGAGAAAGAAGTCGCGGTGATAGCTTTCCAGCTTCCTGATCGTCTCCAGAAGTGACCAGGAGGAGCGGCCGTTCTCCTGCTCGTACTGCACGGGCGTTTTGCCTTCAAATGCGCTTGTCAGGAAGGGGTTGATGTAGTCGTGCTCATCAATCCATTCGTCTGAGAACACAACAAGCGTGTGGATGCCATTGGCCCCGTCATTGACCGACAACTCGACACCCGGAAGCAAGGCAATCCCCTTCTTCAGAGCCGTCTTGCGGAGTGCTTTGAACTCATCGAAATCAAACTTGTTGTGATTAGTGATGACACCCAGCCGAATGTTCGCACTCTCCAACGCATCCACATAGTTGCTGTTGTAGAAGCTGTCATCGCCCGCATACTTGAACTCTCGATCTGCTCGGGTATGCAGATGAAAGTCTGCGCGAACCCACTGCGCCCCTTCTGCGAAGACAACGGATCGAGCCCCTGACTCCTTTGGTGGCAGACTTACCATCATCGCTCCTCATATGCTGACGGTCCCGCGAGCTTGCGCCATAGCCTTGCGGGGAGTCACCTTGAAAAATAGTTGTCCGTGAGACCTTGCAGATAACATTCTGCGGCCAGTCCAATTGGAGTATTCGGGCCAGACACAAACGCTTGATTTGTTGTGCGTCTCGTAACACCTTAAGGCACCGGTCAATCACATGTCGATAGAAGACCTGCCGCTCACCACTAACCTTCGCTAGCCGCAGTGCGGCACGCTACAGGCCTAAGTTCTGGTCGCCTGTCAAACGTAGGCATAGCCGCTCCGTTGACTCATTGGCAGGTGCCGGGAATTTAAAAAAGATGAGGACTTTAACAGGTCCAGCTCGTTTCTGGGAGGCACATAGCGCGCAGCAGCCGACGCTCAACAAACTACTATTTATGAACACCACCGCCACCTACTGAAATCGCTCCCTACCAGATGCGAACACATCGGCAATGCTCGTGAGTGATTGCGACGAGATGAAGGGTGATAAGAGCCCAAGGCACGGCCAATAACGCCGCCGCTTGTCTGGACGATGGACAAGCGACCTGTCGCTCATCATCCCTGTTCTTCTGGCGAAGCAGCTTGTTACCGTTGAGGCACGCAGCAACCTGACAAACAGGGAAAATCTTACGTAGAATGCCTCCGTGGCTATGGAACACCTTCCTTCTAAACCTCCTATGACCTAGGGGTTTCGCTCTCCACACCGCGCCTGCTTCTTGCAGGCGTTTTTATATCGGCTGTAGACACGAAGCTGCAGCTCGTTCGCGACGGCGGCCAAGGGAGATAATCAAGGATGAATCAGGAGCTGTTCCTGCGTCGCCGTACCAAAGTCCACGTCCCGGTGGGCACTGGCGGTGCCACACGCTCTCAGGTCGCGTCGGCTGTCCGGGCAGTCGCGGCGTTCCGATGTGTACTATCAGAGCCTCTGATTGAGCAAATCGGCACGCTGTCAGCGACAGAGCTCAAGCACTGGCTGCACGACATTGTCGTAGTGCTTCGGCGGGAGACTGGTGCTCATGTGCACCATCAGCCGTTTTACCCTGACTTTCCGGAGCAAGTTCTGACGGCCTCAGAGGCGGAGTTGTACCTTAACGCCGTCATGCACTACCTCTCGCTTTGGCGTTTACCACCGACTGAACACCCTCGACCTGCGATGCTTGAAGGCAACTTCATATCCCGCGTTATCGAACCGGGAAGCATCTCCGAGTTTGAGTCACTACTCGAGCCGCTGGTTTCATCGCGCACCTCGCTCTCCGAAGAGGAAACTGCCGATCTCGCCTGGTTTGTCCGAGAGTACAAAGGCGATGTGTTCCGTCTCCTGCCTGAGGCCGTCCCGTTCCGGGAGATCCGTGCACAGCTTGGCTGCGCGCTTATCCTGCATGCAGTCGGCGATGCTCGGGTGGACGCATTCCTGGAGCGAAACGTCGAGACGGCAACTGACGTATTACGACTCGCGGTCGCGCTGACCGGAGGAGACGTGTCACTGGCAACCGCTACGACACGTTTCAAAGCGATGAAACGTTCGATGCGCCGTCTGCTGTTAAGCCTGCTTGATCACATACCCAACGCTGCTGAAGACGTGATGCGTCATGCGGAACGCTGGAAACGCCTGGCTGAAGTACTGCATCCGGGCGACTACGCCGATAAGTATCCACGAGCGCTGACAGCCATCACGGCGGCGCGTCGTAACGAAGCGCCAGACTCATTTGGCTCACGTGTCGAAACATTGTTCGCCCAGCGCGATATCGCCGAGCTTGTTCCCGTGCTACAGAGCCGTCCTGGTGAGTTCGCACGACGGCTGGACGCAACCCTGCGGCGCGCGACGGAACCAGAGTCGGTTCTCGAAGCGTTTGAGGCTGTTGCGACACAAGTGTCTTCACCTGTCCTGCTGCAGTTGCTGGCCCAAGTACGCGCTCCGCGCCCCCTGCCCCTGCGGGCCTTCACACCGAAAGGTTCATTCGCCAAAATCTATGGCATCAAGGATCGACGCGAACCGCTCACACCCGACGTGTTGGCTCGTGCAGCCCAAATCTGCGAGGACGCTCTCGTAAAGCGTTTCGCGTCGCTGCCGCCACTAGGCCGCTGTTTCATCGATCCAGCATTACGCGAATACAGGGTGCCGCTGGCGCAGCGTGCCTCATCGAAGTCACTACGTACGCTGGTGCGGGGCAGTCGGTTGCCTATGCCTGACACACGTTACATTCGCCTGTTCCTGTGGTGGAAGAACGGTCGTGAACGCACGGACATCGACTTGTCCGCCGCATTTTTCGACGCCAACTTCGTGTTCACACAAACGGTCGCGTACTACAACCTAAAGGGTTTCGGCGGCTACCACAGCGGCGACATCATCGACGCTCCCGACGGGGCTTCGGAGTTCATCGACCTCGACATTGATGTCCTAGTCGAGAAGGGTATCCGCTACGTCGTCACGTCTATCAACTCATTCACCGAGCAGCCGTATTGCGATCTTCCAGAATGCTTCGCTGGCTGGATGGCCCGCGCCGACACGGCGTCGGGTGAGATATTCGAGCCGCGATCCGTGTTCGACCGTATCGATATCGCGTCCGACACAGGGATCTGTCTGCCATTCGTAATGGATTTGCAGGAACGACGCATGATTTGGGCCGATCTGGGGCTCACTTCATCTCCGCGGTGGAACAACGTCGAGAACAACCTCAGTGGGATATCGTTGATGCTGCGGGCTCTGGTGCATACACCACGGCCAGATTTGGAAACTCTGTTCGACTTACATGTTCGAGCACGAGGGGAACGAGTGGCTTCGCTGCAACACGCACAGGCGGTGTTTGCGCCCGATCAAGGCATAACGCCATTCGATACTGATTTGATTCGATCACAGTTCCTCTAATACCTAAGCCAGCCTTTACCGTTCATTGAAAGCGACAGCTCTTGCTTTGGAGCTTTCCCCCAAAAACAAAAATGCCAGTCAGCATAACTGACTGGCATTGGCTAAACGCCTTCCCTGCGCCCCTCCGAATCTAGCGCTGGACGCTAATCGGACCGGTCAGGGCCGGACGTCCAATCATTCCCACTCAATCGTCGCTGGCGGCTTGCTCGACACGTCGTAAGTGACGCGGGAGATGCCTTCGATTTCGTTGATGATCCGGCCGCTGACGGTTTCCAGCAGTTCGTAAGGCAGGTGTGCCCAACGCGCGGTCATGAAGTCGATGGTTTCAACGGCACGCAGGGCAACTACCCAGGCGTAACGACGGCCATCGCCAACCACGCCAACCGATTTCACTGGTTGGAACACCACGAATGCCTGGCTGACCTTGTGGTACCAGTCGGCCTTGCGCAGTTCTTCGATGAAGATGTGGTCGGCACGACGCAGCAGGTCGGCGTATTCCTTCTTCACTTCACCGAGGATCCGCACGCCCAGGCCCGGGCCCGGGAACGGGTGACGGTAGACCATGTCGTACGGCAGGCCGAGTTCCAGGCCCAGACGACGGACTTCGTCCTTGAACAGCTCGCGCAGGGGTTCAACCAGCTTGAGGTTCATTTCTTCCGGCAGGCCGCCCACGTTGTGGTGCGACTTGATCACGTGAGCCTTGCCGCTTTTGGCGCCAGCCGACTCGATCACGTCCGGGTAGATAGTGCCTTGGGCGAGGTATTTGATGTTGTCCAGTTTGTTGGACTGGGCATCGAACACGTCGATGAAGGTACGACCGATGATCTTGCGTTTTTTCTCTGGGTCGGACTCGCCGGCCAGGTTGTTCAGGAACTGCTCTTCGGCGTTGGCGCGGATTACTTTGACGCCCATGTTCTCGGCGAACATGGCCATCACTTGCTCGCCTTCGTGCAGACGCAGCAGGCCGTTATCGACGAAGACGCAGGTCAGTTGGTCGCCGATGGCTTTGTGCAGCAGCGCGGCAACTACCGAGGAGTCAACGCCGCCGGACAAGCCGAGCAGTACGTTGTCGGTGCCGACCTGGGCGCGAACCTGAGCGATGGCGTCTTCGGCAATCTTCGACGGCGTCCACAGGGCTTCACAGCCGCAGATGTCGAGGATGAAGCGCGACAGGATCCGACCGCCCTGCTTGGTGTGGGTCACTTCCGGGTGGAACTGCACGCCGTAGTAGCCGCGAGCATCGTCGAACATGCCGGCAATCGGGCAGCTCGGGGTGCTGGCCAGGATGTGGAATTCTTGCGGCATCTTGGTGACTTTGTCACCGTGGCTCATCCATACGTCGAGGCCGAACAGGCCATCGGCGTCGATGTGGTCTTCGATGCCGTCGAGCAGGCGGCTCTTGCCGACCACGTCGACACGGGCGTAACCGAACTCACGCAGATCGGAGCCTTCAACCTTGCCGCCCAGTTGTTCGGCCATGGTTTGCATGCCGTAGCAGATACCGAAGACCGGCACGCCCAGGTCAAACACCGCTTGCGGGCAACGAGGGCTGTTGGCTTCGTGCACGGACTCGGGGCCGCCGGCGAGAATGACGCCTTTTGGAGCGAATTCGCGAATCGCTTCTTCATCCATGTCGAACGGATGCAGTTCGCAATACACGCCGATTTCACGCACGCGGCGGGCAATCAGCTGGGTGTACTGGGAACCGAAGTCGAGGATCAGGATGCGGTGAGCGTGAATGTCGAGGGCCATGGGAGAGCTCTGAAAAGCAGTTGCAAGCTTCAAGCTGCAAGCTGCAAGTTATCGGAAGCCGCGCGGTAGCTGCATGAATGCAGTACCGCTTGCAGCTTATAGCTTGTGGCTTTTAGCTGTCGGCATCAGCCGAC
This sequence comes from Pseudomonas sp. DR48, assembly GCF_019823085.1. Classification (NCBI taxonomy): domain Bacteria; kingdom Pseudomonadati; phylum Pseudomonadota; class Gammaproteobacteria; order Pseudomonadales; family Pseudomonadaceae; genus Pseudomonas; species Pseudomonas sp. DR48. The sequence goes on from NZ_CP081946.1 coordinate 660,815, forward strand.
TCGGTAGTTTGGCGCTTCTTTGGTGATCTGCACGTCGTGAACGTGGGACTCGGCCATGCCAGCGCCGGTGATCCGCACGAACTCAGGCTTGGTGCGCATTTCTTCGATGTCGGCACTGCCGGTGTAACCCATCGAGGAACGCAGGCCACCCATCAGTTGATGAATGATGGCGCTCAGGCTGCCCTTGTACGGCACACGGCCTTCGATGCCTTCCGGTACGAGCTTCTCGGCGCCTGCCGAGGAGTCCTGGAAGTAACGATCGGAAGAACCTTGAGCCTGGGACATGGCGCCCAGCGAACCCATGCCGCGATAAGCCTTGTACGAACGGCCCTGGAACAGTTCGATCTCGCCCGGAGCTTCTTCAGTACCGGCGAACATCGAGCCCATCATCACGCAGGAAGCACCGGCTACGATGGCCTTGGACAGGTCACCGGAGAAGCGGATGCCGCCGTCGGCGATCAACGGCACGCCTGTGCCTTCAAGGGCAGCGGCGACGTTGGCGATGGCACTGATTTGCGGGACGCCGACACCGGCGACGATACGGGTGGTGCAGATCGAGCCAGGGCCGATACCGACCTTGACTGCGTCGGCGCCGGCTTCGGCCAGGGCCTTGGCGGCAGCGCCGGTGGCAATGTTGCCGCCGATGACCTGCACTTCAGGGAAATTCTGTTTGACCCAGCGAACGCGGTCGATCACGCCTTTGGAGTGACCGTGTGCGGTGTCGACCACCACCACGTCAACGCCGGCATTGACCAGGGCCGCGACGCGGTCACCGGTGTCTTTACCGGTGCCGACCGCAGCACCCACGCGCAGACGACCTTGATCGTCCTTGCTGGCCAGCGGGTATGCCTTGGCTTTTTCGATGTCGTTGACGGTCATCATGCCTTTGAGGGCGAATTTGTCGTCGACGATCAGGACGCGTTCGATGCGGTGCTTGTGCAACAGCTCGCGGACGTCGTTCTTGTCGGCGCCTTCCTTGACCGTGACCAGACGCTCTTTAGGCGTCATCACTTCACGGACGGTGGCGTCCAGACGGTTTTCGAAGCGCACGTCACGGGAAGTGACGATGCCGACCAGGTCGCCATCGTGCAAGACCGGAACACCGGAGATGTTGTGCATGCGGGTCAGTTCGAACAGTTCACGAACCGTGGCGTCGGCCTCGATAGTGATCGGGTCCTTGACCACGCCGGCTTCGTAACGCTTGACCTTGCGCACTTCGGCAGCTTGCTGCTCGATGGTCATGTTCTTGTGGATGATACCGATGCCACCTTCCTGAGCCATGGCGATTGCCAGACGGGCTTCAGTAACGGTGTCCATGGCGGCAGAAACCAGAGGAATATTCAGCTCGATGCCACGGGTTAGGCGGGTCTTGAGACTGACTTCGTTAGGAAGCACCTCGGAATAACCAGGCACTAGGAGAATGTCGTCGAATGTCAGAGCTTCTTGGCTGATACGCAGCATCGCGGGGGCTCCCGAGCGGGAAAATGGAAGCGCGCCATTATAGTCAGACACCCCCTCGGGTTCAATGTAAAACTCTGTCTATTATTAGCATTACTGATATACGGGGATTGTCACTTCCTACAACTCGACTTTCACCCAACTCACGGGCTGATCAAGCCAGTCGGCAAATTCGTCGATAAAGCTCTGCTTGAACCCGGCCTCGGCCCAGTTGTTAAAGATGAACCCCAGGTTGGAAAAGCCGCATTCCTGCAGGAAAAGAAACCCGTTGATGTCATCTTCATGCCCGCACTCGGGGCAGGTGAAATTATCGGTGCGTCCCGGCATCCAGTCTTCCAGGCTTTCGAACAACGCTTCACCGATTTCCTTGCGACACTCGGGGCAGCCAGCCTCCCCCAGGAAACCCTTGGCGGGTGTATAGATGCAGCGCTTGGTGATGATCTCCAGGCCATTGATCGGCTCGCCGAATGGCAGCGCTTCGGGGCGCAACACCACATCGCGGGCACCCTCGCCAATGGCGTGGGCCATGCGGTTACCGGTACGACCGCACGTGGTCAGTTCTTCCTTGACGATGTTCTTGCGCACCAGCCACCGCACGACGGCCCGGGCCCGGGGTTCGTGAACCGGCAGCGTGGAGATTTTCGGGACGATGATGCTTTGCGAGTTCATGGTGCAAGCCTACTGCGTCAAATGGATGTTCCTGCGGGACGCCAGTTGGCGCCTTCGCGGGCAAGCCCGCTCTCACATTTTATCTTGGGTGGCCACAAATAATGGGGTCGCAGAAGATCCAATGTGGGAGCGGGCTTGCCCGCGAAGGCGTCAGGACGGCCGGCAGCTTAATCCCTGACGAAATCCGGTCAAGTACTCAAGTAACGCCCGATCAAGGCGATCCCGCTGGCCAATACCAACCAGGTCACGAGCCGCACGAACGCCTCGCGGGACAATTTCATGGTCAATCGCCGGCCGATCCACAGCCCCACCGCCATCGCTGGCAACAAACACAACGCCAATATCAACAAGGGTAGCTCGGCATACACCCCGGCGACGGCAAACAGGCTCAAACGCACCACCGTGCTGCAACTGATCAGCGCACTTTGGGTGGCTCGGGCCTCGTCCTTGGGTAACCGACTGTTCAAATAGATCGCATACAGAAAACCACCACTGCCAAACAGCGCCCCGAACATCCCGCCCACCGTGCCCATCGGCACCGCCCAAACGGCGGACAATTGTGTGGGCCGGGTTTTGACCCACAGGCTGTAAATCGCATAGGCACTGATAAACAGCCCCATCAATAGCAGCAACACATCGGACTTCAGGTTCAGCAGAAAAATCACCCCCAACGTGCACCCCACCGCCATGCACGGCAGCAGTCGCAGCAACTCGGACCGCTCTACATTTCGGCGCGAGGGCAGCAGATTGCCGAACGCGGCAACGAAATCCAGCAGCACCAGCAGCGGCACGATCTTCGACAGAGGCATGAACAGAATCAGAACCGGCCCAGCCACCAGCGCGGTGCCAAAACCGGCGATGCCGAACACGATGTAAGCCAGGGCGATGCCCAGCCCGATCACCAACCAATCCACCATGCCGAATGGCCATTGGTGCAACAACTCAAGCACGTTCATCTGCAAGTCTTCCTTGAATACCGGTGATCACTGTAGGAGCTGTCGAGTGAAACGAGGCTGCGATCTTTGGATTTTTATCGAAAAAAATAAAAAGATCGCAGCCTCGTTTCACTCGACAGCTCCTACACAGCTCAGTGATCGTGCATTCGGCCAGAGATTGCCTTTAAACTGCGCCCCATGATTAAAGATCCCTTTGCAAGACTCGGCCTGGACCGTGAAGTTCTGACTGTCAGCCAGCTCAACGGCCGCGCGCGGGTGTTGCTCGAAGACGTGTTCAGCAATATCTGGGTCGAAGGCGAGATCTCCAACCTCGCCCGCCCGGCATCTGGCCACGTGTACTTCACCCTCAAGGACAGTGGCGCCCAGGTGCGTTGCGCGCTGTTTCGGCAGAACGCGGCGCGGGTTCGCCAAGCGCTGAAGGACGGCCTGGCGGTGAAAGTGCGCGGCAAGGTTTCGCTGTTCGAAGGTCGCGGCGATTATCAGCTGATCCTCGACACGGTGGAGCCTGCGGGTGACGGCGCCCTGCGCCTGGCTTTCGATGCCTTGAAGGAAAAGCTGAGTGCCGAAGGCCTGTTCAGCGCCGAACGGAAAGTGCCGCTGCCGGCGCATCCGCAGCGCATCGGCATCATCAGTTCGCCGACGGGCGCGGTGATTCGCGACATCATCAGCGTATTCCGCCGTCGCGCGCCTCAGGTTCAACTGACGTTGATCCCCACCGCCGTGCAGGGCCGCGAAGCCACCACGCAGATTGTCCGCGCGCTGAAACTGGCGGACGCCCGTGGTTTCGATGCGTTGATCCTGACCCGGGGCGGCGGTTCGCTGGAAGACCTCTGGTGTTTCAACGAAGAAGCCGTGGCCCGCGCCGTGGATGCCTGCGTGACGCCGATTGTCAGCGCCGTCGGCCATGAAACCGATGTGTCGATCAGTGACTTCGTGGCCGACGTTCGCGCTCCCACGCCATCGGCCGCCGCCGAACTGCTCGCCCCGGACTCCAGCGATCTGGTGCGTCGGGTCGAAAGCCTGCATCGTCGCCTGGTGATGCGCATCCGTGACCGCCTGATGCGTGATCGGCTGCGCCTGGAAGGCATCTCCCGCCGCCTGCGTCATCCTGGCGAACGCCTGCGCCAGCAAGCGCAACGCCTGGATGATCTGGACATGCGCCTGCGCCGCGCCTTCGACCGCAGCCTCAATACCCGTCGGGAAAAACTGATTCGCCTGGAAACCCGCCTCGCCGGGCAACACCCGGGGCGGCAATTGGCGCTGCTGCGCCAGCGTCTCGACAACTTTGCCGAACGCCTGCCCCGAGCCATGCGCGAAGGCCTCAAGTCCCGTCGCCTGCAACTGCAAAGCCAGGTGCAGACGCTGCAAGTGGTCAGCCCGCTGGCGACCCTCGCCCGTGGCTACAGCATTTTGCTGGATGAGCGCGGCAATGCGATCCGCAGCGCCGGGCAAACCCACACCGGTCAACGCTTGAAAGCCAAACTCGGTGACGGCGAGTTGCAAGTACGGGTCGAAGACAACCACCTGACGCCTGTCACCCTTTCTTTACTGGATTAATCGATGACGCGTTTTTTCGCTTCACTGCTGTTGCTGTGCCTGACCTTCAACGCTCACGCCGACAGTTACATCACCCGCCTGTTGAACAAGCCGGTGCCAGGCGGCGTCGCCGTGGTGGATCTGGGCGCTGCTGCGCAGGCACCGAAAGCCAGCTATCAAGGCAAACCGGTGCTGGTGGTCAAGGAACAGAACAATTGGCTGGCGATTGTCGGCGTGCCGTTGACGGTAAAACCGGGGACGCAGCAGGTCAGCAGTGGCGGGCGTAATCTGAGTTTCACGGTCGGCAACAAGAAATACCCGGAACAGCACATCACCCTGAAAAACACACAGCAGGTCAATCCGAACCCGGAGAACCTCAAGCGCATCGAGGGCGAACTGGCCGAACAGATCCAGGCCTACCGCAGCTTCAGCCCCAATACCCCAAGCAACCTGCTGCTGGACAAACCGGTCAACGGGCCGCTGTCGAGCAAGTTCGGGGTGCGCCGGTTCTTCAACGGCGAGGAGCGCAATCCGCATGCGGGCCTGGACTTCGCGGTGCCCGCAGGCACACCGATCAAGACACCGGCGGCGGGCAAGGTGATTCTGATCGGCAACTACTTCTTTAATGGCAACACGGTGTTCGTCGACCACGGGCAGGGCTTTATCAGCATGTTTTGCCACATGTCGAAGATTGATGTGAAGGTCGGCCAGTCAATGGCACGTGGCGATGTGGTCGGCAAGGTCGGCTCCACCGGGCGCGCGACCGGGCCGCACATGCACTGGAATGTCAGCCTGAATGATGCGCGGGTGGATCCGGCGATTTTTATCGGGGCGTTTCAACCATAAAACAGTTGTTGAGGCTGATGGCACCTTCGCGAGCAAGCCCGCTCCCACATTAGATTTTCGGATGCACAGAATATGTGTTCACGCCGGTCAAATGTGGGAGCGGGCTTGCCCGCGATAGGGCCATTACAGACGCCGCTTATTCCGCCTCCAGATCCTCAATCCCATGGACTTCCCAGTGCGCCAGGCTCTTTTTGATCCAATCCTGGGTTTCCTGCGAGAAGCCCGCCAGGTCTTCGGCCGTGATCAACTCACGCGAACACAGCCCCAGCAAGTGACCGGGCGCTTCATCGCGTGAATGCCTGAAAACGTCAAACGCCCAATACAGCTCCTTCTGACCCGCTTTGAGCCTTTCTTCACTGGCTTCGATACGCTCGTAGGGCGTCAGGCTTTTATCCAGCACCGTGCGCTCAACCTCATCCATGATCCGGATGCACATCCGCTCATGGGCCCATGGACGCAACGCGCTATATAGCTTCCAATCCGACTCGTTCATGGCTGACTCCTGCGTACAAGTCGTCCTGTTGAGGCTTTAATAATAGCTGTACTGACACGCCCCATCCGCTGAAGCCTGCGATTGCGCATCGCTCAAACCTCGCGCAAGGATCCAGACAATCACTTTAATTCAGCACAATAAAATCGCGACAAATCGACTTTTACGGGTATTCCTCTCAATTTTTTTCGACTGCTTGCCATCCTCCACAACGGCGGTTAGGGTTGAAGACATGAAAACCTCTCACACCCTCATTCAGCTTCGCCAGCACCGCAGCCTGTGCCTCGTCAGTGCACGACTGCCGGGCTGAATTTGCGGTGCCTCGCCCTACGCTTTTCCCCAAGAACATTTGATCCACCGGCAGGCCGCCTTTTTTCGGCCCACACAATAAGGATTTCCCGATGAGCATGCTCAAAGACCCGTCTTCGAAATACCGCGCGTTCCCGACCATCGATATCCCGGACCGTACCTGGCCATCGAAGACCATCACCGCCGCGCCGATCTGGTGCAGTTCCGACCTTCGTGACGGCAACCAGTCGTTGATCGAACCCATGGACGCGGTCAAGAAGCTGCGTTTCTGGAAAACCCTGGTGCAGGTCGGCGTGAAAGAAATCGAAGCCTCCTTCCCGGCCGCTTCGCAAACCGACTTCGACTTCGTCCGTACCCTGATCGAAGGCAACCACATCCCGGACGACACCACCATCCAGGTGCTGACCCAGGGCCGTGAAGACTTGATCGAGCGCACCTTCGAATCCCTGCGCGGGGCGAAGAAAGCCATCGTTCACCTGTACAACGCGACCTCCCCTTCCTTCCGCCGCATTGTCTTCAACCAGGACAAGGACGGGATCAAGGCCATCGCAGTGAACGCGGCCAAGCTGTTCGTCAAATACGCTGCCCAGCAGCCGGACACCCAGTGGACCTTCGAGTACTCGCCGGAAACCTTCAGCGCGACCGAGCTCGAGTTCGCCAAGGAAGTCTGTGACGCCGTGATCGAAGTCTGGAACCCGACGCCTGAGCACAAGGTGATTCTCAACCTGCCAGCCACCGTGGAATGCGCAACCCCGAACATCTATGCCGACCAGATCGAATGGTTCGGCCGTCACATCAACCGTCGTGACAGCGTGATCATCAGCCTGCACACCCACAATGACCGTGGCACTGGCGTTGCCGCCACCGAGCTGGGCCTGATGGCCGGCGCCGACCGCGTCGAAGGCTGCCTGTTCGGTAATGGCGAGCGCACCGGTAACGTCGACCTCGTGACCGTGGCGTTGAACCTCTACACCCAGGGCATTCACCCTGAGCTGGACTTCTCCGACATCGACGGCGTGCGCAAAGTCGTCGAAGAATGCAACCAGATCCAGGTGCATCCACGTCACCCTTACGTTGGCGACCTGGTTCACACCGCGTTCTCCGGCTCCCACCAGGATGCCATCCGCAAGGGCTTCGCCCAGCAGAAACCGGACGCGCTGTGGGAAGTGCCGTACTTGCCGATCGACCCGGCCGACATCGGCCGCAGCTACGAGGCGGTGATCCGCGTCAACAGCCAGTCGGGCAAAGGCGGGATCGCTTACCTGCTGGAACAGGAATACGGCATCAGCTTGCCGCGCCGCATGCAGATCGAGTTCAGCCAGGTTGTACAGCGTGAAACCGATCGCCTCGGCCTGGAAATGACCGCCCAGCAGATCCACGCGTTGCTGCACAGCGAATACTTGCAGGCCAACACTCCGTACGCGCTGGTCAGCCATCGCCTGCAGGAAGAAAACGGTCACAGCGCCGTCGAAGTGGAAGTCTCGGGCAAAGGCCAGGGCGAAACCAACCTGCACTGGCGCGGCAAGGGCAACGGCGCCCTGGAAGCGTTGGTGGCCGGTCTGCCGATTCCGGTTGAGATCATGGACTACAACGAACACGCGATAGGCGCGGGCACCAATGCCAAGGCTGCGGCCTACATTGAACTGCGCGTGAACGGTGAACGTGCGGTGCACGGCGTCGGTATCGACGAAAACATCACCACCGCCAGCTTCAAGGCCCTGTTCAGCGCGCTGAACCGCTCCCTGAGCCAGCCGGAAGCGAAAGCGGCATAAGCCTTCGCTGCAATGCAGAAGGCCCCGAGGTGCGAACCTCGGGGCCTTTTTGTTTGCCTGCGTGTTTTTTGTGCTGCCTGTCCGGCCCCCTTCGCGGGCAAGCCCGCTCCCACAATGTGCTTTGGTGTACACAAAAACTGTGTTCACAACGGTCAACCGTGGGAGCGGGCTTGCCCGCGAAGAGGCCGGCTCAGGCAACGAAAATCTCAGGTGAATTCGAAGGTATCGGCATCCAGATTCGCTGGAAAACGCGTGCGATAAGCCTGCAGATCCGCAGCATTCAGCACCACCTGAAACACCCCATCCGCCTCGCCCGCACTGAGCAATGTCTCGCCCTGGAAATCCAGCACCTGACTGTCGCCGGTGTAGGCAAACCCTTTACCGTCGGTCCCGATGCGATTCACCGCTGCCACATAGCAAAGGTTTTCAATCGCCCGCGCTGGCAGCAAACGGTTCCAGTGCTGGCGCCGGGCACCCGGCCAGTTGGCGGTGTACAGCAACAGGTCGGTGTCTTGCGCATCGCGGCTCCAGACCGGGAAGCGCAGGTCGTAGCAAATCAGCGGCCGCACACGCCAACCCTTGAGCTCGAACTGCACCTGACGCTCACCCGGCGTGTAGTGGTTATGCTCGCCAGCCATGCGGAACAGATGGCGCTTGTCGTAATGCCACACTTCCCCGTCCGGTCGCGCCCAGAGCAGACGATTGCGATGGCTGCCGTCAGCGGCCTGGACAATGATGCTGCCGGTAATCACGGCATCGAGCTTCGCAGCCTGAACCCGCAGCCATTTGCTGGTGGGGCCGTTTTCCGGCTCGCAGAGGGTTTGCGACTCCATGGAAAAACCGGTGGTGAACATCTCCGGCAGGATAATCAGGTCAGCGCCGCGAGCCTGTTCAAGCAACTGCTCGAAATGCTCCAGATTGGCCTGGCGGTCATGCCAGGTCAGGGTCGTCTGGATCAGCGCAACATTCAGATTAGGCAGAGCACTCAAATCACGCATAGTTTTGCCGCTGCTTCACGCAGGGTCTCCTCGCGTTTGGCGAAGCACAGTCGCACAAGGCGCTGGCCTTCGGGCGGGGTCTGGTAGAACACCGAAATCGGGATGCTCGCCACACCATGTTCGCGGGTCATCCACAACGCCATTTCGACATCGTTGAGGTCCGGGCGGATCTGCGAGTAATCAACCAGCTGGAAATAAGTGCCTGTTACCCGCTTGAAGCTGAATCGGGACGGCGCCAGCAGATCGCAGAACAAATCGCGCTTGGCCTGGTAGAAACCAGGGAGCTCCTCGACGTGTTCCGGGTGCTCGGCCATGAAGTCGGTCAAGGCATATTGCAACGGTGTCACGCCGCAGAAACTGACGTACTGGTGCACTTTACGCAGTTCCGCAGTCAGTGCCGGCGGTGCAACCACGTAGCCGGTTTTCCAGCCCGTCACGTGATAGGTCTTGCCAAAGGAACTGACCACGAACGCGCGTTGATACAGCTCTTCGTGATTCAGCACGCTGACGTGAGGCACGCCGTCGAAGACCAGGTGTTCGTAGACTTCGTCGCTGACGATGTAGATGTCGCGGTCTCGAATCAAGGTCGCCAGCTGATCCAGTTCCGCACGGCTGATCAGTGCGCCACTTGGGTTATGCGGAGCGTTGAGAACGATCATTTTCGTGCGTGGCGTAATCGCCGCCGCGAGCTTTTCAAAGTCGATGGCAAAATCGTTGAGGCCCAGTTGCACATGCACGCAACGGCCACCGGCCAGCTCCACCGATGGTTCATAGCTGTCGTAGCATGGATCGAACACGATCACTTCGTCGCCGCTGTGGATAACCGCCTGTATGGCACAGAAGATCGCCTGGGTAGCGCCGGGCGTGACTGTCACTTCATGGTCGGCATCCACGTTGACGCCGTAGCTGCGAGCAATCTTGGCCGAGATTTGCTGGCGCAACGCCGGCAGGCCGGTCATTGGCGAATACTGGTTGTGGCCATTGGCAACATGCCGACCGACCGCATCGCACAGGGCCTGCGGCGCATCGAAATCGGGAAAACCCTGGGACAGGTTGATCGCCCCGGTTTGCGCCGCGAGCTGAGACATCTGAGTGAAGATAGTGATGCCGACATTCGGCAGCTTACTGGTGATCATCGGTAGCCCCTTGCAGGTGAGCTGCAAGTTTCAAGCGACAAGCTGCAAGCGGTCAAGCCTCAAACCATCATGCACAAAAAAGGGCCCTGCACAGGACCCTTTTTGCTTTGACTTGAAGCTTGCAGCTTGAAACTTAAAGCTGCTTCTACTTCTTATCGCGGCGCTTTTTGTCGGCTTTCTTGTGGTGCGACATCATGCGACGCTTCTTGTTGACCTGGCGGTCGGTCAGCGTGGTCTTTTTGCCTTCGAACGGGTTCTCGCCGCCCTTGAACTCGATACGGATCGGCGTACCGACCAGCTTCAACACGCGACGGTAGGTGTTTTCCAGGTAACGAACGTACGACTTCGGCACCTTCTCGATCTGGTTACCGTGGATCACGATGATCGGCGGGTTCGCGCCACCCAAGTGGGCATAACGCAGCTTGATCCGGCGGTTGTTGACCATCGGTGGCGCGTGCTCGCCAACCGCATCTTCCAGAATCTGGGTCAGGCGGTTGGTCGGCCAGCGGGTGACCGCGGACTTGAACGAGTTCTGTACGGACGCGTAGAGGTTGCCCACGCCAGTGCCGTGCAGGGCCGAGATGAAGTGGATATCGGCGTAGTCAACGAAGAACAGTCGACGTTGCAGCTCGACCTTCACGAAGTCGCGCTCGCTTGGCGTCATGCCGTCCCACTTGTTGATCGCGATGACCAGCGCACGACCCGACTCAATGGCAAAGCCCAGCAGGTTGAGGTCGTGGTCCACCACGCCTTCGCGGGCGTCCATCACAAAGATCACCACGTTGGCGTCTTTGATCGCTTGCAGGGTTTTGACCACGGAGAACTTTTCGACTTCTTCGTGGATCTTGCCGCGCTTGCGCACACCGGCGGTGTCGATCAGCGTGTACTTCTCGTCGTTACGCTCGAACGGGATGTAGATACTGTCGCGGGTAGTGCCGGGCTGGTCATAGACGATTACCCGGTCTTCACCGAGCATGCGGTTGACCAAGGTCGACTTGCCGACGTTCGGGCGGCCGATGATTGCGATCTTGATCCCGTCTTTTTCGCTTGGACCAGGAATGCGCTTGGCTTCCTCGCCTTCGGCAACGATCTCTTCCTCGCCTTCTTCCTGCTCGTCTTCGTCTTTCGGGAAGTCGCTCAGGGCGATTTCCAGCATCTGGGTGATGCCACGACCATGAGCACCAGCGATTGGAATCGCGTGGCCCATGCCCAACGGGGCGAATTCAGCGCGGGCCATTTCAGGGTCGATGTTGTCGACCTTGTTAGCCACTACGTAGGAACGCTTGTTACGTTTGCGCAAATGCTCGGCGATCATCTGGTCGGCGGCGGTGAAACCGGCCTTGGCATCTACCAGGAACAGAACGACATCCGCTTCTTCAATGGCCAGCAGCGACTGCTCGGCCATTTTTTCGTCCATACCGTGCTCGTCACCGGAGATACCGCCGGTGTCGACCAGAATGTAGGAACGCCCTTGCCACTTGGCCTCACCGTATTGGCGATCACGGGTCAGACCGGACAAGTCGCCGACGATGGCGTCACGAGTCCTGGTCAGGCGGTTGAACAAGGTGGACTTGCCGACGTTCGGTCGGCCCACCAGGGCGATTACGGGAACCATGCGGCTCTCCACTTCGTTATTTCAGAAAATACAAAAGCCGCTGCGAGGCAGCGGCTGGTGCTCGGGGCAACACTGTGGGAGCGGGCTTGCTCGCGAAAAACCGTAACAGCACCGCGTTTATTCAGGCTGTACGCGTCATCGTTGACGCCCTTCGCGAGCAAGCCCGCTCCCACATGTGCAGCAGCCTGGGGTGTTAACCCCAAGCATAGTTCTTACTTAATGGTCAGGGCTTCCAGCTTGCCACTGTTGCCATAAACATAAATCGTGTCACCCACCACCAGCGGACGGGCACGCAGGCCGTCGCTGTCGATGCGCTCGCGGCCGACGAAGCGACCGTCCACCTGGCTCAGCAGGTGCAGGTAGCCTTCCATGTCGCCGACTGCAACGTAGCTGGAGAACACTTCCGGAGCCGACAGTTGACGACGGGCCAGCGAATCGTTGCTCCACAAGGCTGTGGTGGAACGTTCGTCGACGCCTTCAACGGTGCCCGAGGACAGGCTCACGTAAACGTTGCCAAAACCCTGGGCGACACCGGCATAGCTGGAAGCATCACGCTGCCAGAGCTGACGACCGCTTTCCAGGTCCAGTGCCGCAACGCGACCCTGGTAACTGGCAACGTACAGGGTACCGCCGGACAACAGCAGACCGCCGTCGATATCGACAACGCGCTCCAGTTCCGAACGGCCCTGTGGAATCGCAACCCGTTGTTCCCATACCGGCACGCCGTTGGAAATATCGAGAGCGACCACTTTACCGGTCGACAGGCCAGCCACAGCGAGGCGGTTGGTCACGATCGGTGCGCTGGTGCCGCGCAGGGTCAGGACCGCAGGCGTGCTGTCGTACAACCAGCGCTGGTTGCCGGTGGCGGCATCCAGACCGATCAGACGGTCATCCTGAGTCTGAACCACAACCACATCACCGTTGTTGGCCGGCGGTGCGAGTACTTCGCTGGACACGCGAGCGCGCCATTTCTCTTCACCGTTAATCGCGTCCAGGGCAACGATTTCGCCCTTGAGGGTACCGAACGTGACCAGACCGTAACCCACACCAACGGCGCCGGAAACAGGCAGATCAAGATCCTTCTTCCATTTGACGTCGCCGTTGCTGCGATCCATCGCCATCACCACACCAGTGACGTCCGCGGCATAAATGGTATCGCCGTCGATCGCCGGAACCAGCATGTTGTAGGTTTCGCCCTGACCGTTACCGATCGAACGACTCCACTGCTTGTGCAGAACCACTTCTTCCTTGAAGTCGGTCAACTCGGCCGGAGGCAATTCTTTTTTGCCGTTGCTGCTGCAACCCGCGGCCAAAATGGCGAGAGCCAGCAATGCTGCATGTTTCCAACGAATCACGTCACGCATCCCCTTTGGCCAGGTCGTCCAGCTTGATTTGTAGGCCACCGACTGCCGCTTCATCCGACAGTGCCGCCTTGGCTTTTTGATACGCCGTATTTGCTTCGTCGGTACGACCCAACTGCACCAGCAGGTCACCCTTGAGTTCTTCGCGAGTAGCCAGGAACGCCTTGTCGGCATCGCCTTCGAGCAACTTCAAGGCCTCATCGGCCTTGTTCTGCGCGGCCAATACCTGCGCCAGACGCTGACGGGCAATTTCGCCCAGCGCCGGGTTTGCCGGTTTGTCGACGATGGCTTTCAGTTCGGTGCCAGCATCGTCCAGCTTGCCGCTGTCGACCGCGACTTTCGCCACGAACAGGCTGCCATACTGCGCATAAGCGGTGCCGCCGAACTCGCTTTTAAGCTTGCCGGCCAGATCCGAAACACGGGCAGCGTCAGGCTTGCCGTCAGGCGTCAGCGTGGTTTCCAGCAGTTGCTGATAGAGAATCGAGGCAGTTTGCGACTGATTGCTCTGATACTTGTGAAAGGCCTGCCAGCCGAACACGATGACCAGCGCCAACAGGCCGCCAGTGACCAGGGGCTTGCCGTTGCGTGTCCACCAGTCCTTCAAATCCGCCAGCTGTTCGTCTTCGGTACTCGACACCCCAATACTCCTTAATCGCTAATTCGGCTGTTTGACAGCTTCAACCCTGCACGACGCAGGTGGCCAGGTGTGCAGCAAGCGCATCCCAGGCAATGCTTTGTTGTTCGCCCTGGCCACGCAGGGGTTTGAAACCTACCACTTGCTGGGCCATTTCATCGTCACCGAGGATCAGCGCGTACAGCGCACCGCTCTTGTCGGCCTTCTTGAACTGGCTTTTGAAGCTGCCGGCGCCGGCATTGATCTGCAGGCGCAGGTTTGGCAACTGATCACGCACCTTCTCGCTCAACGTCAGGGCAGCCAGTTCGGCGGCCTCGCCGAAGGCGCACAGATAGACATCGACCTGACGGGAGATTTCTTCCGGGATCTGTTCCAGGGTTTCAAGCAGCAGCACCAGGCGCTCGATACCCATGGCGAAACCTACGCCCGGGGTCGGCTTGCCGCCCATCTGCTCCACCAGACCGTCGTAACGACCACCGGCACATACGGTGCCCTGGGCGCCCAACTTGTCGGTGACCCATTCGAAAACGGTCTTGCTGTAGTAATCCAGCCCGCGAACCAGCTTCGGGTTGATGACATAAGGAATGCCGGCGGCGTCCAGGCGAGCCTTCAGGCCCTCGAAGTGCACGCGGGATTCTTCGTCCAGGTAGTCGGCCATTTTCGGCGCGTCGACCAGGACCGCTTGAGTGTCGGCGTTCTTGGTGTCCAGAACCCGCAGCGGGTTGGTTTTCAGACGGCGTTGGCTATCTTCGTCCAACTGATCCAGGCGGGCCGAAAGGTATTCGACCAGCGCTTCGCGATAACGACCGCGAGACTCGCTGGTGCCCAGGCTGTTGAGTTCAAGCTTGACCGCATCACGGATGCCGAGCTCGCCCCACAGGCGCCAGGTCAGCACGATCAGCTCGGCATCGATGTCCGGACCGTCGAGGTTGAACACTTCGACACCGATCTGGTGGAACTGACGATAACGGCCTTTCTGAGGACGTTCGTGGCGGAACATCGGGCCGATGTACCAGAGTTTCTGCACCTGGCCGCCGCCGGTGATGCCGTGCTCGAGCACCGCACGCACGCACGCTGCCGTGCCTTCCGGACGCAGGGTCAGGGAGTCGCCGTTGCGGTCGTCGAAGGTATACATCTCTTTTTCGACGATGTCGGTCACTTCACCGATGGAGCGCTTGAACAGCTCGGTGAACTCGACGATCGGCATGCGGATCTGCTTGTAACCGTAGTTATCCAGCAAACGCGAGACGGTGCCCTCGAAATGACGCCACAGGGGGGTCTGATCGGGCAGGATGTCGTTCATGCCACGTATGGCTTGCAGAGACTTGCTCACTATAAATCCTTAAATTCGTTCAGCGCTTCAGTCGGGTCAGCCACGCGCGATAACAGCGGCGTCGGCTTCGACCTTTTCGGCCGCTTTCTGGCGGATCAAGCGTTCGAGCTCATCCACCAGATTGTCATTCGTCAGTTTCTGCGACGGTTTGCCGTCGATGTAAATCAGGTTTGGCGTGCCGCCGGTCAAGCCGATATGGGCTTCCTTGGCTTCGCCCGGCCCGTTGACCACGCAACCGATGACCGCGACATCCAGCGGCACCAGCAGATCTTCGAGACGCCCTTCCAGCTCGTTCATGGTCTTGACCACATCGAAGTTCTGCCGCGAGCAGCTCGGGCAGGCGATGAAGTTGATGCCACGGGAACGCAGGTGCAGGGATTTGAGAATGTCGTAGCCGACTTTCACTTCCTCGACCGGGTCGGCCGCCAACGAGATGCGGATGGTATCGCCAATCCCTTCGGCGAGCAGCATACCGAGGCCTACGGCGGATTTCACCGTGCCTGAACGCAAACCACCGGCTTCGGTGATACCCAAGTGCAGCGGCTGGACGATTTCCTTGGCCAGCAAGCGGTAGGCGGCGACGGCCATGAACACGTCGGAGGCTTTCACGCTGACCTTGAAGTCCTGGAAATTCAGGCGTTCGAGGTGCTCGACGTGACGCAAGGCAGATTCGACCAGTGCAGCTGGCGTTGGCTCGCCGTATTTCTTTTGCAGGTCTTTTTCCAGGGAGCCGGCGTTGACGCCGATGCGGATCGGAATCCCGCGGTCTCGAGCGGCATCGACCACCGCGCGCACACGGTCTTCACGACCGATGTTGCCCGGGTTGATCCGCAGGCAGTCAACGCCCAGTTCGGCTACGCGCAATGCGATCTTGTAGTCGAAGTGAATGTCGGCCACCAACGGCACCTTGACCAGTTTCTTGATCTTGCCGAAAGCTTCGGCGGCATCCATATCCGGCACCGAAATGCGCACGATATCGACGCCCGCTGCTTCCAGGCGATTGATCTGGGCTACGGTGGCAGCCACGTCATTGGTGTCGCTGTTGGTCATGCTCTGCACAGCGATAGGTGCATCGCCGCCCACAGGCACGTTACCGACCCAGATCTTGCGGGATTCGCGACGTTTGATTGGAGATTCGCCGTGCATGACTTATTGACCCAACTTCAGGCGAGCAGTCTCGCCACTGGTGAACGGAGCGACATCAACCACCTGACCGTTGTAGCTGACTTGAGCGCCACGGGCGAAGCCCAGACGCACTGAAAACGGTGGTTTGCCGCTGACAGAAACATTTTCGCCTTTGCGCTTGAGACCGCTCAACAACACCTTGCCGGTGCCGTCGCTCACTTGCGTCCAGCAATCAGCCGTGAATTGCAGTTGAACCTGGCCTTGGCCGGCCACCGGAGCAGCCGCTGTGGCTGGAGGAATGGTCGGTGTCACCGATGCGCTTGCCGGCGGGGTCGACACAACAGGGGCTGTCGGCGCAGGCGAGAGCGGTGTCGTGACAGCTGGCGCGGTGCTGTGAGCCGGGGCCGCGACAACTGGTGCGGTGCTATGAGCCGGGGTTGCAGGCGTTGGCGCAGGTGCTGTCGGCGCGGGCGCTTCAGCGGCTGCCGGTGCTTCGGCGGATGTCTCGGCTTGTGGCAATGCAAGTGCGGTGGTGCCTTCAGCCTGACCTTGCGCGACGGCCTGGTCTTCCGGCTCGTCCAGCGGATGGATCTGGGTGGTGCCGTCGGCGCCTTCGACTTCAACGTGTTCCGGAGCCAGGGTGGTCAGGTCCTTGGTACGCGACGAAGTTTGATCCTGCCACCAGACAAAACCACCACCAATCACCGCGATCAGCAACAGCAGGCTCACGATACGCAAAATAGTGTGGGAAACCCGAACCGGCTCTTCGATGCGACCCAGGCTGTGGACATTGCTGCCTTGGGAGTCGGTACCGGTGGATTGGTCGAACTGCTGGACCAGAACGGTCTGGTCCATGCCGAGCAGCTTGGCGTACGCGCGAATATAACCGCGAGCAAAGGTGTGCCCAGGCAGCTTGTCGAAAGCGCCCGCTTCCAGATTGCTCAAGGAATTGACGGTGAGGTTGAGCTTGAGGGCCACTTCGGCCAGCGACCAGCCATTGCTTTCGCGGGCCTGGCGCAAAGTCTCACCGGGGTTAACGCGATTCGCTGCTACAACTTCGGGATGCGCCGCTTTCATCATTGCTCCGACAGGTATTGCTGATATTCCGGCGTGCCGGGATAGAGTCGTTTTAATTGCAGGCCTGCACTTGCGGCCTTGTCGCGATCTTCAAACACTTTTGCCAGCCGAACGCCGAGCAATAGACTACGTGCATTTTGTTCGGTGAGCAGGCTAAAACGATCGTAGTAGTCACGCGCGGGCACATAATGCCTGTCTTCGAAGGACAACTCAGCCATTTCCAGCAATGCACGTGGTTGTTGGCGGTTCAAACGCAGGGCTTTTTCCAGCTGCTGCTTCGCCAGATCACGTTCCCCCAGCTTCGAAGCCGTCATGCCGAGGTTCTCGAACACCCGCGAACGCTCAGGATACAGGGTATCGGCAGCGGCCTGTTCAAAGCGCTCGTAAGCTTCCTTGTAACGTTTTTCTTCGAAAAGAAAGCTGCCGTAGTTGTTCAGTATTCGTGCATCGCCGGGACGCGAAGACAGCGCCTTGCGAAAATGCTCGTCAGCCAGCTCCGGCTCCATCTCAGCCTGGAACACCAGGCCCAACGCCGCATTGGCGTCAGGGTCAGAGCTATCCAGGTCCAGCGCCTTCTTCAACGGCACCTTGGCGCGCTCGGTCATGCCCTGCTGCAAGTAGCCCAAGCCCAGTTGCACGTAGGCGGTGCGCGCTTCATCGCGGCCCTTGCTGGTCTTCATCGGGTTGAAATCGCCCGACAGGACGCAACCAGCACACAGGCTGGCCAGCAGCAACAGCAGCGCAAAGCGCAGGGACATAGAGATCCTCTCTTAATTATTGTTCGCAGCGTTCTGTGCGATATCGTTTTCGGCGCTCAGCTCGCGCACGGCGATATAACGTTCGCTGCGACGGGTGCGATCCAGCACCTGCCCTACCAATTGGCCACACGCGGCATCGATGTCTTCACCGCGAGTGGTGCGTACGGTGACATTGAAACCGGCATGGTGAAGCTGATCCTGGAACCGGCGAATCGCGTTGTTGCTCGGGCGCTCGTAGCCGGAATGCGGGAACGGGTTGAACGGAATCAGGTTGATCTTGCACGGGATGTTCTTGAGCAACTCGATCATCTCAACGGCATGCTCGACCTTGTCGTTGATGTCCTTGAGCAAGGTGTACTCGATGGTCAGCACGCGCTTTTCGCCCAGGGACGACATGTAGCGCTGGCACGACTCGAGCAGCATCTTAAGCGGATATTTCTTGTTGATCGGCACCAATTGGTTACGCAATGCGTCGTTTGGTGCGTGCAGCGACAACGCCAGGGAGACGTCGATGTGCTTGGACAGCTCATCGATCATCGGCACCACGCCCGAAGTGGACAGGGTTACGCGGCGCTTGGAGATCCCGTAGCCCAGGTCATCCATCATCAGATGCATGGCGGCGACGACGTTATCGAAGTTCAGCAGCGGCTCACCCATGCCCATCATCACCACGTTGGTGATGGCACGGTCGGCAGTCGCCGGGATGCTGCCGAACGATTTATTGGCAATCCACACCTGGCCGATGACTTCGGCGGCAGTGAGGTTGCTGTTGAATCCTTGCTTGCCGGTGGAGCAGAAACTGCAATCCAGGGCACAGCCTGCCTGGGACGAAACGCACAATGTGCCGCGTTTGCCCTGGGGAATGTAGACGGTCTCGACGCAGCTGCCGGACGCCACGCGCACCACCCACTTACGGGTGCCGTCGGTGGAGATGTCCTCGCTGACCACTTCGGGACCACGAACTTCAGCAATCACCTTGAGCTTGTCGCGCAAGGCTTTGCTGACGTTCGTCATGGCGTCGAAATCATCGACGCCAAGGTGGTGAATCCATTTCATTACCTGACCGGCACGGAAACGCTTCTCCCCGATTGAGTCGAAGAATTTTTCCATTTCCTGTTGAGTCAGCCCCAGCAGGTTGGTTTTTACAGTCGATGTAGTCATGGATTCACCTTCACTCTTAAGCCAATGCTTAGCGAGTGGTTACTTCAGTAGCTGCGAAGAAGTACGAGATTTCGCGAGCAGCAGCGGCTTCGGAGTCCGAACCGTGTACAGCGTTGGCATCGATGGAGTCAGCGAAGTCAGCACGGATGGTGCCGGCAGCAGCTTCTTTAGGGTTGGTAGCGCCCATCAGCTCACGGTTCAGAGCGATAGCGTTTTCGCCTTCCAGAACCTGAACGACAACCGGACCGGAGATCATGAAAGCAACCAGGTCGTTGAAGAAACCACGAGCGCTGTGCTCAGCGTAGAAGCCTTCAGCTTCAGCTTTGGACAGTTGCTTCAGTTTCGAAGCTACAACGCGCAGGCCTGCTTTTTCGAAACGAGTGGTGATCTCGCCGATGACGTTTTTTGCAACAGCGTCAGGCTTGATGATGGAGAAAGTACGTTGAACAGCCATGGTGTAACTCCAGAAACGGTAATTTGTGAAAAATTAAACCCGCGAATTATACGCGGGTTCTTGGGTATTGCCTAACCTGCAGCGTGGCTCAGTCGCGTTCTTCGATCCAGTGGGCTTGGATAGCCTCCAGGACCTTCTCACCACAATGCTCAGGCTTGTCGTCGAACTCGGGCAATTCCATCACCCATTTGCGCAGATCGACGAAGTTGACCGACATAGGGTCAACATCGGGCTTGCTTTCAGCCAGCTGGATCGCGATCTCCAGCACATCAGTCCACTTGAGACTCATGACAATTCCTTGAATCAGTGCGGCGCTTCGGCTGCATGGTTGAGCGAGTATTTCGGAATTTCGATGGTCAGGTCTTCAGTCCCGACTTTTGCCTGACAGGCCAGACGCGACTGCGCCTCCAGCCCCCAAGCCTTATCAAGATAGTCTTCTTCCAGCTCGTCGGCTTCTTCCAGCGAGTCAAAGCCTTCGCGGACCAGGCAGTGACACGTGGTGCAAGCACAGACGCCGCCGCAAGCGCTTTCCATCTCGATATGGTGTTCGTGAGCCAGTTCGAGGATGGAGATGCCGGGCTCAGCCTCGACAACCATGCCGTCCGGGCAAAACTTCTCGTGTGGCAGAAAAATGACCTGCGGCATCGTTATTCCTCAATCTCATTCAGGTTGCGCCCCGCCAGCGCGGCTTTCACCGTCGAATCCAGGCGGCGGGCAGCAAAGGCGTCGGTCACTTGCGACAGACGCTTGGTCTGCTGCTCGATGGCGTAACCATCGGTACCTTTCATCAGTTCGGTCAGTTCCTGCATCTGCAATTCGATGACCATGCGCTCTTCGGCGTCGAGCAGACGGTCGCCGTCGGCATCGAGGGCACCCTGCACGGCTTCGATCAGACGCTGGGCATCGACCTGATGCTCACGCAGCACGCGGGCGACTTTGTCGTCGTTGGCATGCTGGAACGAATCCTTGAGCATCTTGGCGATTTCGCCGTCGGTCAGGCCGTAGGACGGCTTGACCTGGATGCTGGCTTCAACGCCCGAACCCAGCTCGCGAGCCGAAACACTGAGCAGACCATCGGCATCGACCTGGAAGGTCACGCGAATTTTCGCCGCACCGGCCACCATCGCCGGAATGCCGCGCAATTCGAAACGTGCCAGGGAGCGGCAGTCGCTGATCAGCTCGCGCTCGCCCTGCAGGACGTGAATCGCCATGGCCGACTGGCCATCTTTGTACGTGGTGAAGTCCTGGGCGCGGGCAACGGGGATGGTGGTGTTGCGTGGAATCACCTTCTCCATCAGGCCGCCCATGGTTTCCAGGCCCAGGGACAACGGAATGACGTCGAGCAAAAGAAGTTCGCCGCCGTCGCGCTTGTTGCCCGCCAATGTATCGGCCTGGATCGCAGCACCAATGGCCACCACTTGATCCGGATCGATTTCGGTCAACGGCTGACGACCGAAGGCTTCGGCAACCGCTTCGCGAACACGCGGCACGCGAGTCGAACCGCCGACCATGACCACGGCGTGCACTTCTTCCAGCTCGACGCCGGAATCACGCACTGCGCGACGACAGGCTTTCAAGCTGCGAGCAACCATCGGCTCGATCAGCGCGTTGAAAGCTTCGCGAGTCAGCTCGGCTTTCCAGTCGCCATAAGCGACCTCAACGGAGGCGGCATTGGTCAGCGCTTCCTTGGCCGCACAAGCGGCTTGCAACAGATGACGCTGCGCACCCGGATCGAGGTCGGCGGACAAACCGGCGCTCTCGATGATCCAGCCAGCGATCGCGTGATCGAAATCGTCGCCGCCCAGGGCGCTGTCGCCGCCGGTGGCCAGCACTTCGAACACTCCGCCTGTCAGGCGCAGAATCGAAATATCGAACGTACCGCCGCCCAGGTCATAAATGGCGACCAGGCCTTCGGCGTGTTGATCCAGACCGTACGCCACGGCGGCGGCAGTCGGCTCATTGAGCAAGCGCAGCACGTTCAGACCGGCCAGTTTGGCCGCATCCTTGGTGGCTTGGCGCTGGGAATCATCGAAATAGGCCGGAACGGTGATCACCGCGCCCACCAACTCGCCACCCAACGTCGCTTCGGCGCGCTGACGCAGCACTCTGAGGATATCGGCGGAGACTTCAACCGGGCTTTTCGGCCCCTGAACCGTGTCGATGAACGGCATGTGCGATTCGCCGCCGACAAAGCGATACGGCAGTTGATCGCCCAATTGCTTGACGTCGGACAGACCACGACCCATCAAGCGCTTGACCGACAGCACGGTGTTCAAGGGATCGGTAGCGGCAGCCAGCTTGGCCGACTCGCCAACTTCGACGCGGTCGGCGTGGTAGCGCACGGCGGACGGCAGGATGACCTGCCCGTCAGCGTCGGCCAGGGGCTCGGAAAGACCACTGCGCAACGCAGCGACCAGCGAATTGGTAGTGCCCAAGTCGATCCCCACAGCCAGACGACGCTGGTGCGGTTGAGGACTTTGGCCGGGTTCGGCGATCTGCAGTAGGGCCATCGTGATCAGGACTTATCTGTATATCAGGCGTGCGACCGGAGCGGCACTGGGTTAATCGTCGAGGCGCTCTTCTAACTGGCGCACTTCGTAGGTGAGCTTGTCGAGGAACTGCATGCGCCGCATCAGGCGTTCGGCCTGCTCACGTTGCGCTGCATCATTCCAACAGGCTGCGAAGCTTTGGTTCAGCTCATCCTGCGCCGTTTTCAGGCGACGCTTGAACGCTGCAATACCGGCCATGTCGGCGCTGTCTTGCAGGTCTTCGAGCTCTTCACGCAACTCCATCTGTTGCAGAAGAAACTCCGGATCATGCACCGTGACCTCCAGCGGCAGCTCGCGACCGCCCATGGCGAGCAAGTAACGCGCGCGCTTGGGGGGACTTTTGAGCGTCTGGTAGGCCTCGTTGAGGCTCGCGGATTGCTCTAGCGCCAGCCGTTGCTCGCGCTCGGAAGCGTCCGCAAAACGGTCCGGATGAACGCTGCGCGCCAACTCACGGTAGCGCGTAGCCAGCTGGTCGAGATCCAGATTGAAGCTCGGTTGCAGCTCAAATAAAGCGAAATGACAAAGAGTACCCACAAGCAGCCTCAGATGTTGAAGCTTTCGCCGCAGCCACATTCACCGCGCACGTTGGGGTTGTTGAACTTGAAGCCTTCGTTCAACCCTTCCTTGACGAAATCGAGCTCGGTGCCGTCCAGGTACGCCAGGCTTTTAGGGTCGATGATCACTTTCTCGCCGTGACTTTCGAACACCTGATCCTCTGCAACCACCTCGTCGACAAACTCCAGCACGTAGGCAAGGCCGGAACAGCCTGTGGTACGAACACCCAGGCGAATCCCCTCACCTTTGCCGCGCCCGTTGAGGGAGCGTCGCACGTGTTGAGCAGCCGCTTCTGTCATGCTGATAGCCATCGGTGACTCCTTACTCGTCGCCAAATCTTGAAAGTCAGATCAAGCCTTTCTTCTGCTTGTAATCGCGAACGGCCGCTTTGATAGCGTCTTCTGCGAGTACGGAGCAGTGAATTTTTACCGGCGGCAGTGCCAGTTCTTCGGCCAGCTGAGTGTTCTTGATGGTCTCTGCTTCATCCAGAGTCTTGCCTTTCATCCACTCGGTCGCCAGGGAGCTGGAGGCGATAGCCGAACCGCAACCGTAGGTCTTGAACTTGGCGTCTTCGATGATGCCTTGTTCGTTGACCTTGATTTGCAGACGCATTACGTCGCCGCAAGCTGGCGCGCCGACCATGCCGGTGCCGACATCCGGGTCTTCCGCGTCCATCTTGCCGACGTTACGCGGGTTTTCGTAGTGGTCGATGACCTTTTCGCTGTAAGCCATGATTCTTAATCCTCACTCATCAGAGAGTCGCTCTTGAGCCCTGCACCCGAAGGTTCACAGGGCCGGTTGGCGGCGACTTGAAATCAGTGTGCCGCCCACTCGATTTTCGAGATGTCGACACCGTCTTTGTACATGTCCCACAGCGGCGACAGGGTGCGCAGCTTGGTAACGGCCTCGCAGACTTTCTTCGCGGCGTAGTCGATTTCTTCTTCGGTGGTGAAACGGCCGAAGGTGAAGCGGATCGAGCTGTGTGCCAGTTCGTCGTTGCGGCCCAGGGCGCGCAGTACGTACGAAGGCTCCAGCGATGCCGAGGTGCAAGCCGAACCGGACGAAACCGCCAGATCCTTGAGCGCCATGATCAGCGACTCGCCTTCAACGTAGTTGAAGCTCAGGTTCAGGTTGTGCGGTACGCGAGCGGTCATGCTGCCGTTGACGTACAGCTCTTCCAGGCCTTCGACCTGCTTGAAGAAACGGTCGCTCAGCGCTTTGATGCGCACGTTCTCGGCAGCCATGTCTTCCTTGGCTACGCGGAAAGCTTCACCCATGCCGACGATCTGGTGGGTCGCCAGGGTGCCGGAACGCATGCCACGTTCGTGACCGCCGCCGTGCATGGTCGCTTCGATGCGAACACGCGGCTTGCGGCTGACGTACAGCGCGCCGATGCCTTTAGGGCCGTAGGTTTTGTGCGCCGAGAACGACATCAGGTCGACTTTCAGCTTCGACAGGTCGATTTCGACCTTGCCGGTGGACTGAGCAGCGTCGACGTGGAACAGGATGCCCTTGGAACGGGTCAGTTCGCCGATGGCTTCGATGTCGTTGATGGTGCCGATTTCGTTGTTCACGTGCATGACCGAGACCAGGATGGTGTCGTCGCGCAGCTCGGCTTCAATCATTTCAGGGGTGACCAGACCATCGGTGCGAGGCTCGATGTAGGTCACTTCGAAGCCTTCACGCTCCAGTTGGCGCATGGTGTCGAGGACAGCCTTGTGCTCAATCTTGGTGGTGATCAGGTGCTTGCCCTTGGTGGCATAGAAATGCGCCGCACCCTTGATAGCCAGGTTGTCGGACTCGGTGGCACCGGAGGTCCAGACGATTTCACGCGGATCGGCGTTGACCAGGTCAGCGACCTGACGACGAGCGTTTTCGACGGACTCTTCAGCTTTCCAGCCGAACACGTGGGAACGGGACGCCGGGTTACCGAAGTTTCCGTCGACCAGCAGGCATTCACTCATCTTTTGCGCGACACGCGGATCAACCGGGGTGGTCGCAGAGTAATCAAGGTAAATCGGCAATTTCATGGACTATCTCCTAAATCAGGCTGGCTGGCGTGCCGCTTAGCTCTTTGGCTGTCATTCGACGGCGGACGCTTCAATCTTGTCCAGGCGTGGCGCCTTGCTGTTGCAACGGCGCTGGTCCTGACGCTGGGCTACTTCTTGTACCTCACGGCGAGTGACAAGGTCAGCCAAGCTGATACCGCTCAGAAATTCGTGAATCTGCAGGCTCAGATCGCACCACAAGTGGTGAGTCAGGCAGGTGTCGCCTTGATGGCAATCACCCTGGCCCTGGCATTTGGTCGCATCGACCGATTCGTTTACCGCATCGATCACCTGGGCGACCTGGATGCCCTGCATGTCGCGGGACAGTTGGTAGCCGCCGCCCGGGCCACGAACGCTGGAAACCAGATTGCTACGGCGCAATTTGGCGAAAAGCTGTTCGAGGTAGGACAGGGAGATGCCTTGGCGCTCGGAGATATCGGCCAGGGACACCGGCCCGTGCTGCGCATGTAACGCCAGGTCAAGCATGGCGGTCACGGCGTATCGGCCTTTTGTAGTCAGTCGCATGGACAATTACCACGGAGTTCGGAATGGGGCGAGTATGCAATTCCCGAGTGTTTAAGTCAACTATAAGACCTAGTACTTTAGTCAGGATTACCCGCAAAATAGCGGCGGCATCATATCAGGGTCTGCGGCCTAATGGCACACCGCCGAGCGCTGCGCCATTGCCTGAATACGACCCACCATGGCCTTAACTGGCCTTGCTTTCGTCCTTGCCCTTTACACAGGCAAAGTCTTCTTCGCGCAGCTCAGGCAGATCCTTGGCACAGTAATTACTGCCCAGATCCTTCAACGCCCCGCACATCCCTTCCAGGCGACCATCGACCGCCTGCAAGTGATCCAGCAACTGGCCAATCGCACGCGCCACCGGATCCGGCATGTCTTCGCCAACACCATAGGCATCGAAGCCGATCTTCTCGGCCATGGCCTTGCGCTTGGCGTCCTGCTCGTCATCGGACTTGACGATGATCCGCCCCGGAATCCCAACAACCGTTGCACCCGGCGGAACCGCCTTGGTCACCACCGCATTGGAACCGACCTTGGCACCGGCACCGACCGTGAACGGACCGAGCACCTTGGCACCCGCCCCCACCACAACGCCATCTTCAAGTGTCGGGTGACGCTTGCCCTTGTTCCAGCTGGTGCCGCCAAGGGTCACGCCTTGGTAGAGGGTGACGTCGTTGCCGATCTCGGCGGTTTCACCAATGACGATGCCCATGCCATGGTCAATAAAGAAGCGACGGCCGACCTTGGCACCCGGATGGATCTCGATCCCGGTCAACCAGCGCCCGAAGTTCGACACAAGTCGCGCCAGCCATTTCCAGCCCATGCCCCACAGGGCCGACGACAGGCGATGGATCCAGATGGCGTGCATGCCGGGATAGCAGGTCAGGACTTCAAAGGCGTTGCGCGCTGCCGGGTCACGATGGAACACACTCTGGATATCTTCACGCAAACGCTCGAACATTTTTAATCCTTCCGCTTTAGAAGCTCGCCACGGGCCGCTTTCTGGGTTTCCGTGAGGATGCCACGCAATATATTCATTTCCGCCCGGCTGACCGAGCTGCGTCCGTACAACCGGCGCAGGCGCGCCATCAAGTGCCGTGGTTTTTCCGGATCGAGGAATTCGATGGCCACCAGGGTTTGCTCCAGGTGTTCATAGAATCGCTCCAGTTCATCCATGGTCGCCAGCTCACCGCTTTTGGTGGACGCCACTTCATCCTTCTCGACCTTGCTCGGCTGCCCTTGGGCCGCGAGCCAGGACATGCGCACTTCATAACTCAACACCTGCACCGCCGCCCCAAGGTTCAGCGAGCTGAACTCAGGGTCTGATGGGATGTGCACGTGATAATGACATCGCTGCAGCTCTTCATTGGTCAGGCCGGAATCTTCACGACCAAAGACCAAAGCGATCTCGGCGCCCTGCCCGGCTTCCTCAACCACTTTCACACCGCATTCGCGGGGATCGAGCAGCGGCCAGGGAATGCGACGATCACGGGCGCTGGTGCCAAGCACCAGGTTGCAACCGACCAAGGCATCTTCCAAGGTGGCGACGACTTGCGCGTTTTCAAGGATGTCCCCGGCGCCGGATGCACGCGCATCGGCTTCGTGGTGCGGGAACAACCGTGGCTCGACCAGCACCAGCCGCGACAGGCCCATGTTCTTCATGGCACGCGCAGCCCCGCCGATATTGCCGGGGTGGCTGGTATTGACCAGGACGACACGAATGTTTTGCAGCAAGGGAGGCGCTCTCGAACACAATAATCGGGAGCAGAATCTTACAGCTCAACCTACCGTTAAGCTATGAAAGCGAACACCAACCTTCACCTGTAGAAAAGTTCTGATAGAATGCCCGGCTTTCTTTAACAACCTTAGGTGACACATCCATGCAGCCCATGCTGAATATCGCGCTGCGCGCCGCCCGCAGCGCCAGTGAATTGATCTTCCGCTCCATCGAGCGCCTGGATACCATCAAGGTCGACGAAAAAGACGCCAAGGATTACGTATCCGAGGTGGATCGCGCCGCTGAACAGAAAATCATCGACGCGCTGCGCAAGGCTTACCCGAACCACTCGATCATGGGTGAAGAAACCGGCATGCACGCCGGCACCGGGATCGAAGGCGAAGAATACCTGTGGATCATCGATCCGCTGGACGGCACCACCAACTTCCTGCGCGGCATTCCTCACTTTGCTGTCAGCATCGCCTGCAAATACCGCGGTCGCCTGGAACACGCTGTTGTTCTGGACCCGGTTCGCCAGGAAGAATTCACCGCCAGCCGTGGTCGCGGCGCTCAACTGAACGGTCGTCGCCTGCGCGTCAGCGGTCGCACCAGCCTCGACGGCGCCCTGCTGGGTACCGGCTTCCCGTTCCGCGACGACCAAATGGACAACCTCGACAACTACCTGGGCATGTTCCGCGCCCTGGTTGGCCAGACTGCCGGCATCCGCCGCGCCGGTTCGGCGAGCCTGGACCTGGCCTATGTAGCTGCCGGTCGTTTCGATGCGTTCTGGGAGTCGGGTCTGTCCGAGTGGGACATGGCTGCAGGCGCCCTGTTGATCCAGGAAGCAGGCGGTTTGGTGAGCGACTTCACCGGCGGCCACGATTTCCTTGAAAAAGGCCACATCGTTGCCGGTAACACCAAGTGCTTCAAAGCAGTATTGACGGCCATCCAGCCGCACCTGCCGGCCTCGCTGAAACGCTAAGCGACCGCGCACAAAAAAGCACCCTTCGGGGTGCTTTTTTTATGCCTGCAATTTCACCCCAGGCACACCGCAAAACCCCTGTAGGAGTGAGCCTGCTCGCGATAGCGATGTATCAGTCACCACCTATTTCGAATGATAGATTGCTATCGCGAGCAGGCTGAACTGGCCTAATAATTCCGGACACCTCTTAAGGGCGATATGATTTCGCCAATTTGGAGGTTCCATGAAAGAAAGAAGAGTCTTTTCCCGCGAGTTCAAACACCGTGCGGCCAACATGGTGATTGATGACAATTGTTCGGTACAGGAAGTCTGCGCGTCGCTGGACATTAGTGCCACAGCCTTACGACGTTGGGTGGATCAGGTTCGCAAGGAACACAAGGGGCAACCGGTTCAAGGCACCAAGGCCATTACCGAAGATCAGCGCCAGATTCAGGATTTGAAAGCCAAAATCAAACGCATGGAAATGGAGGCCGAGATCTTAAAAAAGGCTACCGCTCTCTTGATGTCGGACCCCGATCGTTTTCGATGATCGCGGAGCTAAGAGAGTCATACCCGACCGCCATCTTGTGTCGCGTTTTCGACGTTAAGCGCAGTAGTTTTTATGAATGGGTTCAGCGGTGCACCAAGCCAAGGATCAGACGCGAAGAACTGAGAGGCAAAGTCGTCGAGTTACACAGCGAAAGCCGGGAAGCCATGGGGTCCAGAGCGATCAGCAAGCATCTTCAGGCCCAAAACATAGCGGTAGGCAGAAGCCTGGCTAAAGCACTGATGAGGGAGGCCAACATTGTCAGTAAACAGCGCCAGCCTCACCCATTCAGATCCAAAGGAGTTGAAGCATTTGTCGCGCCCAATCTGCTGAAGCGCAATTTCAAGCCAGCCGCGGTCAACCAAGTCTGGTGTGGCGACGTTACCAGTTTGATGGTGGGTAAGCGCTGGGTTCACCTGGCCATCGTGATCGACTTGTTTGCGCGCCGTGTCATTGGTTGGGCATTTTCCCTGGTTAATGACGCCAACTTGGTTAGCAAAGCGCTACGGATGGCGACAGAGCTTCGAGTGTGCATACCTGGACTGATGTTCCATTCGGATCAAGGCTGTCAGTACACCAGCCGCAAGTTTCAAGAGGAGCTGACGCGTCATGGCATCTTGCAAAGCATGAGTCATCGCGGGCAGTGCTGGGACAACGCTCCAACAGAACGCTTTTTCGGCACTCTGAAGTCAGAATGGGTGCCGCGTGGCGGCTATGGCACGAGCGAAGAAGCACAAACCGACATGGTCCGTTTTTTCATGTACTACAACCGCACCAGGCTCCACAGCTACAACAAATACTTGTCGCCAATAGCTATGGAGCAAAAAGCGGCATAAACACCGTAACCGGTGTCCGGATTTACTTGACCAGTTCAGGCTCACTCCTACAAGGGTTTTGCTGTATCGCTTAAATCGTGGGCACAAAAAAAGCACCCCGAAAGGTGCTTCTTTTTGATTCTTAAACCTGAGTATTTAGCGATTCTGTTCGTTGTTCTGCGACAGGATCAGCTTGCCTTCTTTGTCGACCGGAATCTGGTTACCCGGATCACGATCCATCCGCACTTTGCCTTCCTTGCCATCGAGCGAGTAACGAACGTCGTATCCGACGACCTTGTCACTGATGTCATTCACGGTGTTACAGCGAGTTTGGGTCGTGGTGTAGGTATCGCGATTCTGCATACCTTCCTGCACCTTGTTGCCCGCGTAACCACCGCCAACCGCGCCGGCAACGGTGGCAATTTTCTTGCCCGTACCGCCGCCAATCTGGTTGCCCAACAAACCACCTGCCACCGCACCAATGGCGGTACCCAGGATCTGGTGTTGGTCTTTCACCGGCGCTTGCCGGGTTACTGCTACATCCTTGCACACTTCACGTGGCGTTTTGATCTGTGTCTTGACCGGTTCAACGGCTAGAACTTGCGCATACTCAGGGCCGCTTTTAACCAGGCTGTAGGTGGCAACAGCACCCCCGGCAGTCACACCGACAGCACCCAATACCGCACCAACCAGCAACGACTTGTTCACATGAACCTCCTGACCATCACCCGCGGAACATGTCCGCGCTTCTCCCAGCCTTGGAGCACAAAAAAAGGCGCGAGTTCAACTCGCGCCTTTTTTGGCAGACAACCGGAAAAGCGATGGCCGTTATGGACGGTCGTCGACTTCCTTCTCGCTTGCCGCAGGAGGAATCAGATCCTCGCTGTTCAGGTTCAGCCAGATCAGCACCACGTTGGCGATGTAGATCGACGAGTAAGTACCCGCCAGTACGCCGATGAACAGCGCAATGGAGAAGCCGAACAGGTTGTCGCCACCGAAGAACAACAGCGCTGCAATCGCCAGCAAGGTGGAGATCGACGTCGCCATGGTCCGCAGCAGGGTTTGCGTGGTCGAGATGTTGATGTTCTCGATCAGGCTGGCCTTGCGCAAAACACGGAAGTTCTCACGAACCCGGTCGAATACCACGATGGTGTCGTTGAGCGAATAACCGATGATCGCCAGTACCGCCGCCAGCACCGTCAGGTCGAAGGTGATCTGGAAGAACGACAGGATACCGATGGTTACGATCACGTCGTGGATCAGGGAAACGATGGCACCGATCGCGAACTTCCACTGAAAGCGGAAAGCCAGGTAGATCAGGATGCCGCCCAACGCCATCAGCATGCCGAGGCCGCCCTGGTCGCGAAGCTCTTCACCGACCTGAGGACCGACGAACTCAACGCGCTTGACCACCGCAGGGTTATCGCCACCGACCTTCTGCAAGGCCTCGGCAACCTGGTGACCCAGCTGCGGGTCTTCACCCGGCATACGCACCAGCAAATCGGTAGTTGCACCGAAGCTCTGCACGATTGCCTCGTGATAACCCGCTGTAACCAGTTGCTCACGCACCTTGGTGACATCGGCCGGACGCTCGTAGGTCAGCTCAATGAGCGTACCGCCGGTGAAGTCCAGCCCCCAGTTCATGCCCTTATGAAAGACACTGAAAATGGCCAGCGCGGTGAGGAACAATGTGACGCCGAACGCAAAGTTGCGAACGCCCATGAAGTTGATTGTACGTAACATGGCAGCCCCTTAAATCCACAACTTCTTGAAGTCACGACCGCCGAAGATCAGGTTGACCATCGCGCGGGTCACCATGATGGCCGTGAACATCGAGGTAAAGATCCCGAGGGACATGGTCACTGCGAAGCCTTTGACGGGACCGGTGCCCATCGCAAAGAGAATCCCGCCGACCAACAGTGTTGTCAGGTTGGCGTCGAGAATCGCGGTGAATGCCCGGCCGAAGCCTTCGTTGATTGCCCGTTGTACCGTCATGCCTGCCGCGATCTCTTCACGAATCCGCGAGAAGATCAGTACGTTGGCGTCGACCGCCATACCCATCGTCAACACGATACCGGCGATACCCGGCAGGGTCAGCGTTGCACCCAGCAGCGACATCAAGGCCAGCAGCAGCACCATGTTCACTGCCAGAGCGACAGTGGCGATGATGCCGAAGAAGCGGTAGATGGCGATGATGAACAGCGAGACAAACAGCATGCCCCACAACGATGCATCAATACCTTTGGTGATGTTGTCAGCACCCAGGCTCGGGCCAATGGTGCGCTCTTCAGCGAAGTACATCGGTGCAGCCAGACCACCGGCACGCAGCAACAGCGCCAGTTCGGACGACTCGCCCTGGCCGTTCAGGCCAGTGATGCGGAATTGAGCACCGAGCGGCGACTGGATGGTCGCCAGGCTGATGATCTTCTTCTCTTCTTTAAACGTTTGTACCGGTACGTCTTTCTCGACGCCGTTGACCATTTGCTTGACGTAAGTGGTCACCGGGCGCTGCTCGATGAAGATCACCGCCATGCTGCGACCGACGTTGCTGCGAGTCGCACGACTCATCAACTCGCCACCATGGCCATCCAGACGGATGTTCACTTCTGGCGTGCCGTGCTCGCCGAAGCCAGCCTTGGCGTCAGTTACCTGGTCACCGGTGATGATCAGGCCACGCTCGATCTGTGCAGGCGGACGCTTGCCTTCACGGAACTCGAAGGTTTCGGAAGTGGCTTTGGAGGCACCCGGCTCAGCAGCCAGACGGAACTCGAGGTTGGCCGTCTTGCCGAGGATACGCTTGGCTTCTGCGGTGTCCTGCACGCCTGGCAGCTCAACCACGATGCGGTTGGCGCCCTGACGCTGGACGATCGGTTCGGCAACACCCAGCTCGTTGACGCGGTTACGTACCGTGGTCAAGTTCTGCTTGATGGAGTATTCACGGATTTCCGCCAGCTTGGCCGGGGTCATCGCCAGACGCAGCACCGGTTGGCCATTGAGGTCGGCCGGAACAATGTCGAAATCGTTGAAATTCTTGCGGATCAGAGTACGGGCCTGTTCGCGGGAAGCTTCATCACTGAAACCCAGCTGAATGGCGCCGTTGAGTTGTGGCAGGCTGCGATAGCGCAGTTTCTCTTTACGCAACAGGCTCTTTACATCGCCTTCGTACACTTTCAGGCGTGCGTCGAGGGCTTTGTCCATGTCCACTTCGAGCAGGAAGTGCACACCACCGGACAAGTCCAGACCCAGCTTCATCGGGTGCGCGCCCAGGCTGCGCAGCCATTGCGGGGTGGTTTGCGCCAGGTTCAGTGCAACGACATAGTCATCACCCAAGGCCTTGCGCACGACGTCTTTGGCCGGCAGCTGGTCTTCAGCCTTGGTCAGACGGATCAGGCCGCCCTTGCCGTTCGCCGCCAGAGTGGCCGCCTTGACGCTGATCCCGGATTCCTTGAGCGCAGTGCTCACACGGTCCAGATCAGCCTGATTGACCAACAGCGCAGTACTTGCACCGCTGACCTGAATGGCCGGGTCATCAGGATATAGATTGGGAGCGGAATAAATCAGACCGACCGCCAGCACCGCCAGGATCAGAATGTATTTCCACAGAGGGTATTTGTTCAGCATCACGCCGCCCGTTATGACGCGGGGCGCCTTGCGCGCCCCGTCGATTGAATATGAAGTTGAAACTTAGATCGCTTTCAGCGTGCCTTTTGGCAGCGTCGCGGCAATGGCGCCCTTCTGGAACTTCATTTCGACAGTGTCGGAAACTTCCAGAACAACGAAATCGTCGGCTACTTTAGTGATCTTGCCGGCGATACCACCGGTGGTCACAACTTCGTCGCCTTTCTGCAGGCTGCTCAGCAGGTTCTTCTGCTCTTTGGCGCGCTTGGCCTGTGGACGCCAGATCATCAGGTAGAAGATGACCAGGAAACCGACCAGGAAAATCCACTCAAAACCGCCACCCATTGGGCCGGCAGCTGCCGGTGCAGCAGCGTCAGCCATGGCATTAGAGATAAAAAAGCTCATTTAGCACTCCAGTTGCAAATGTTGAATCTTGGGGTCAGAAAACTCAGTCCAAAGGCGGAACAGGTAACCCGCGTTTGGCGTAGAAGGCATCGACAAAGGCGGCCAATGTACCCTGTTGAATAGCCTCGCGCAAACCAGCCATAAGCACTTGATAATGACGCAAGTTATGGATGGTATTGAGCATGCTTCCCAGCATTTCGCCGCACTTGTCCAGGTGATGCAGATAAGCACGGGAGAAGTTCTGGCAGGTATAGCAATCGCAGGTCGGATCGAGCGGCGAATCATCATGGCGATGGAACGCGTTACGGATCTTGAGCACGCCGGTATCAATGAAAAGATGCCCATTGCGGGCATTACGGGTTGGCATCACGCAATCGAACATGTCCACACCGCGGCGCACACCCTCAACCAGATCTTCCGGTTTGCCAACGCCCATAAGGTAACGAGGTTTGTCAGCCGGCATCTGACCCGGCAGGTAATCCAGCACCTTGATCATTTCATGCTTGGGCTCGCCCACCGACAGACCGCCAATGGCCAGGCCATCGAAACCGATGTTATCGAGGCCTTCCAGGGAGCGCATGCGCAGATCCTGGTGCATGCCGCCCTGAACGATGCCGAACAGCGCCGCCGTGTTGTCGCCATGGGCTTCTTTGGAACGCTTGGCCCAGCGCAACGACAGCTCCATCGATACCCGCGCGACGTCTTCGTCGGCCGGGTATGGCGTGCATTCGTCGAAGATCATCACGATATCCGAGCCCAGGTCACGCTGGACCTGCATCGACTCTTCCGGGCCCATGAAGACTTTGGCGCCGTCCACAGGAGAGGCGAAGGTCACGCCCTCCTCCTTGATTTTGCGCATGGCGCCCAGGCTGAACACCTGGAAACCGCCGGAGTCGGTCAGAATCGGGCCTTTCCACTGCATGAAATCGTGCAGGTCGCCGTGCTTCTTGATCACTTCCGTGCCAGGACGCAGCCACAAGTGGAAGGTGTTGCCCAGAATGATTTCCGCGCCGGTGGCGACGATATCCCGCGGCAGCATGCCCTTGACCGTGCCGTACGTGCCCACCGGCATGAAGGCCGGGGTCTCGACGGTACCGCGAGGGAAGGTCAAACGACCGCGACGAGCCTTGCCGTCTGTGGCAAGCAACTCAAACGACATACGACTTTGGCGACTCATTCTTTGTCCTCAGGGCCACGTGGTGCGGGATTACGGGTGATAAACATCGCATCACCGTAGCTGAAAAAGCGGTATTCGTTGTCGACGGCGGCTTTATAGGCGGCCATGGTCTCGAGATAACCGGCGAACGCCGAAACCAGCATCAACAGCGTGGATTCGGGCAAATGGAAGTTGGTGACCAGGGCGTCGACCACATGAAACGGCCGGCCCGGGTAGATAAAGATGTCGGTGTCGCCACTGAACGGCTTGAGTACGCCATCACGCGCGGCGCTTTCCAGGGAACGCACGCTGGTGGTCCCCACCGCCACCACACGACCACCGCGAGCGCGGCAAGCCGCCACGGCATCGACCACGTCCTGACCGACTTCCAGCCATTCAGTGTGCATGTGGTGATCTTCGATCTTCTCGACGCGCACCGGCTGGAAAGTGCCCGCACCGACGTGCAAGGTCACGAACGCGGTCTCGACGCCCTTGGCGGCAATTGCCTCCATCAGCGGCTGATCGAAATGCAGCCCCGCCGTCGGCGCCGCCACCGCGCCCAGGCGCTCGGCGTACACCGTCTGATAACGCTCGCGGTCCGAGCCTTCATCCGGGCGATCTATATAAGGTGGCAGCGGCATGTGCCCGACACGGTCGAGCAGCGGCAACACCTCTTCGGCGAACCCCAGCTCGAACAACGCATCGTGACGCGCCAGCATCTCGGCCTCGCCACCGCCATCGATCAGGATCTTCGAACCTGGCTTGGGCGACTTGCTGGAGCGCACATGGGCCAGCACGCGATGACTGTCGAGCACCCGCTCCACCAGGATTTCCAGCTTGCCGCCGGAAGCCTTCTGGCCAAACAGCCGCGCCGGAATCACCCGGGTATTGTTGAACACCATCAAATCGCCCGGGCGCAAATGCTCAAGCAAATCAGTGAATTGACGGTGTGCCAGGGCGCCGCTGACCCCATCAAGGGTCAACAGGCGACTGTTGCGACGCTCGGCCAAAGGGTGGCGAGCAATCAGCGAATCAGGGAGTTCGAAAGTAAAGTCAGCAACGCGCATGATGGGGTTCGTCTAGCAGGGGCCGGAAGTCTAGCCGAAATAGTGAAAATTCTCTATGTACCTGATTGACCGACGGTAATCTCATCTCTATACTTCGCCGCCATTGAGCCCTGATGGCGGAATTGGTAGACGCGGCGGATTCAAAATCCGTTTTCGAAAGGAGTGGGAGTTCGAGTCTCCCTCGGGGCACCAAAATTAAGAAAGGTCTTGCTTAGCAAGGCCTTTTTTTTCGCCTACAGAAAAGTGACTGCCACCCCTCCGACCTGTAGGAGCTGCCGAAGGCTGCGATCTTTTGATCTTGCTTTCAAAGCGCCACAACCCAAACCCGCCCAGCCAACGAATCAAGGATTCACACAATGGAATTGCCACTGGAAACCGTTGCCCTTTTCGCCCTCAAGCTGGCTTATGAGCGGGAGGGGGAAAGTCCGATCCTGCGGGATGATCCGATCATGAGTGATTATGAGCGGGAGGTGTTTGGGTTGCTGGTGCGGCGGGGGGATGTTGAGGGGATTCAGTTTCGAGTGGCGCACTGCATTGGTTTGGCGCTGGACGCTATAGGTGGTGTTGATACGCCGCTTGGGCGTGAGCTGCAAAGGTTGTCAGCTGATTTTGGCAATGCGCGGACGATGGAGCAGCTCAATGCGCCGCTCATCGCACTTAAGGATTACTTGAAAGACATTCAGTAAATAATCGGGTGAGGCAAAGTTTAGTAACCCTTCACACCGACTAGTGCTGGCCAGGGTCTTGGCTGATATGGAAATCTATCTGCCCACTTTTCAATTGCGTCAGCAGACAGCAACGAAAGACCTTTTCGGTATCACAAGGACGTTTCAATGAGGCAAATCGCCCTCAACAACAAACCACTCAGAGGCATTGCCCGCCGCCTTCGCGCTCTGGAACGCTGGGCCTCCAGTTTTCGCGACGAGTTTTACCCGCGATCCGCGCACATGGAGCGCTACACACATTGGAAGATCCCTGTGCACGAGGCCTTGATTCAAGGCCCGCGAGCGCGGATCGAAGTTCAGGCCTTCTGCATTCAGTAACTGCTCGAAGCCGCTAACCACCTGTCCAACGCTGCTGACCACTCTCAGGGTTACTACCGCGTCGCTTGCCTACTGGTATGGCCGTGGGTTCATCAGAGCGAGGTCACCCTCTTCTATGACCGAGATTATTATCTGGGTTTTCTCGGTGAAACTAACGCTCTCATGCCAGAGCGGATCAGTCATGCTCTAGCGTTGCACTCACCAGCAAATTTCATCGAGCACGGGCATGACGTAACTCAACCTGACGATGAGGTCGCGGTACAGTGGTGGTGCATCGGGGAACCGGCCTGACGGCTCGCTCCCACAGGGATTGTGGTGAGCTGATAGCCATCGCTTGACCCGAGTGCGTGAATAATAAATCTATCCCCTTCTCCTCCGCATCGTCGATAGTTGGTAGCTCAAGTAAAACAAACTGCATCTGAAAAAGGCCCTGACGGGCCCTTTTTGGTGATGGCGCTAAACTCAAAGCAAATCAAACATCGCTGTCAACTCACAGCCTGCTGACGATTTCCTTCCAGATGTACCCGTAATTATGTTCCAACCAACGAACAAGTAGTTTGTCGAACTGCCTACGAAACCAGTTGTTTTTCCGGGCGGCGCGCCTTTCTTCAATCATGGCGTTGAGGGAGTCAGGATCGAAGCCTGTCCATACCGTTGGAAGGGCCGCCGCAATATTGGTAAAACACACAGGCGCGACTTCGGAGTAAAGGATCTCGTAGAGGGTTTGAGGATCAACTCCTCTCACCTGATTCGCTATGTAATCGTAATCAACCGGGAAATCATTGAACGGATCCGAGAGCGCGACCCTAATTTTTGTCAACTCAGATTGACTCAAAGAATATCCCAATGTGAAAACTCCTCTAATTCCTCATCAAGCGAGTCCGCGACCGTTCCGCCTGCGACGCCGCCAACAACAGTTCCCAGAAACACAACTGCAAATGCACAAATCGGGGCGCCCGGCCCACAGAGAGCGCTGACTCCAAGCCCTGCCAGAATACCGCCCGCCGCACCGCCGCCCACTATGAGTCCTTGACGCGCCGTTTCCTTTTGTTTGTTTTCAGCATTCAGAATTTGATAAGTCGCGAGAGCAGCCGTAATCAAAATGCCAAGTTTGCCCATTAGCTGCATTTTTTTAGTGCCATTTGTGAACTTGGAATTGTCCCGCCCTGCGGCCTCCAAAATTGTGTAATGAACCTTGTTCTGCTCCGCCGGTGAAAGGCTATCGTAACTTTTTTTGAATAGCTCCTTGGAGTAACGATCAAAAAGGGCTTGAAGCGTTCTTCCGTCGGCCTTCTTTTTTTGCACGATAGCCAAGCCCTGCACAGAGGTGACCTTGCGGTGCTCCATCAAGATCTTGTTTCGCATTTCATGGCTGAACTGTACGCCGTCTCGCGCGGTGATTTTCCCGGCCTTCACATCGGCCAATGTCTGCTGTGACATACGCTTGATGTTTTTCAGGTAGCTCGCCCGGACCTTCTCGTCGGAAATCGCGTCCAGAGAGAATCTAAGTGCGGTGCCCTCCATCAGCTCTAACGCCCTATCGAGCGGAGAATCTTGTAAGGCGTGCTCACGCTGAACGACATAGCTGCCGGTGACGAGGTATGGTTCTGTCATAGGACGTTCCTTATCCTAATATTCTGTTCAAAAAACTCTCTGTGAGAGACAACGCACCGGCAGGGGCATCATCGTCAAACTTGAGCATCACACATGTCTGACCGGACGGATTCGTAAACTTAACGGCGTTGTCTCTATTGAATACACCAGGCAGTGATGACCCATCCTCAAAATGCGCGGTGCACGATAAGCCTTCATAGCTTTCGTCAGCAGGAATTCTGAACCCGATCCAGCTCGCGAACCCCGTCAACGGTGTAGGTGGAACAAATTCGCAGGGTGTGTGGGTATCGCCAATTATTACCGTACCCGAACCACCAATCACGATGCCGCCGTGGGCGCCTCCGGTATCGATGGTTGCTGCATTCTTGCCGTTAATGAACACGGTCGCAGATAGCCCTGAAGAGAGCGCACTACCGCAAGTGCAGGTGTCGCCCTGACGCGCGGCGGAGAGACCGTCGAAGAATACGTTGGGAGATCCTGATGCGATTGGGTTGGTACCGTGCCCCGGCAAAGGACAACTGTATGGATCGCTTTTACGCGCTGCTGGCTTAGCCACTTTGACCTCCTGTCAAAAATCCTTTTGAGCGTCATAACCTACCAGAACAGCGCGCCGATTAATAATCGTCGGGCAATATGCGTAGTCCTCATTCAGCGATCAGCCCCCACTAGGGCTGATCGGGGCTAGGCCCTAAAAATAACCGCGAAATGCAGAAAAAATCGCTTTAACTGAAGAAGCCCAAGCCGCTTTCGCGCCCAGAGTGGATGAAAATAGATCTGTTACCTTTCTACGCTAGAAACACCAGCAAACTAAACGCCCCACTATGGAGCTTTAAACTTCTCAATCATTTTAGACAACTGTTCAACGCCATCAAAAGTCGAAGGTATTTTATCTTCATTTGCAACAATCCCGCTAAAAACCAACGCTTCAAACTTCTCTAACAACGCCGAATTCTGCCCCTTGATCTCAGCAGCATATTTCGCATAACTTTGAATAAACTGGCAAGCTGCTCGACGCAAATCAAGTTGCACTAACTGCCCTTTAACGGATTTATACCCATGAAAAACCACCTTAAAAAAATACAACAACAATAAATCAAACCCGACAAAAGCTACAAAAAGCTCTGTATTGAAAACAGGGTGAATCCCTCCATCCACGATTTGCCATATCTTCCAAGCGAAAGGAAAAACCATAAGCACAGCCAACGTACACATTACTATAACGCTCATCCTTGCCGAGTTTCTTTTTGACCTGGCAATATCATCAAAGCCTTTATACAAACCGACAAAATTAAACCCATCCTTATAACTGCTCAAGGCATTATGTAAAACCTGAACATCAGCCTTATCTTTCTTGAGCTTTAGGTCCAACTCACCAATCAAATCGGCTAACCCTGCGTGTTTCACATCAAACTCACGCATCAGACCAAATTCAGCCTTAGATAAGTATTCTTTTGAAAGAGCTACCGGCATAAAATTATCAGCATAAACAATTTGATCTTTTATATCTTTCGGCACTTCAGAGGTACGATACCTTATTTTGTTTAGTGCCTGCCCCACATCAAAAGCAATACTTCCAGGAAAATCATCATCCCGATGAAAATTAAACTCCGAAAAAAACCTATAGCAAAAAACAAAAATTCGACCTTCTCCTTCAGAATCATGGTCTCGACCAAGAAGGTAGGATTTAAACTGGCCACTTACATGCTTAATATTATATGGGCAGCCCCTATCAAACTCTTCAGGTTTCAATAAAAATTTCGATAATGCCACTTCAATAAAAGCCAGCATCTCCCCATCAATACTCGCTTCAAAACCGGGAAGTTTCATTTCAGACAAAAAACCATTTATTGCAGACCGCGTACTTTCCTCAGAAAAAAACTTTTGTGAACCTTCCATTCCTTACACTCCAATAAGCCAGCAAAAACAAGACCATAATGTCACAGCAGTATATTAAACTCTTATTTGTCGCGCCCCCTCCCCAAAACATACTAACTGCCGTCTCACAGCCGCCCACTCAAAAATTTTTTGGGTGAGTGTTTACATTTGAAGTTTTCTTTAACTTTGACGTTGAGTACGAATAGTCCCTCACGTAAATGAAACTTTTTTGCTTTGTGAGCGATCATCGCTTGTTATAGATGCACGTACAAGCCAATCGCCATCAATCCATCATTATCGCTAGCTGCGTTGCTCGTGGATGATGATTTTGGAGTGAAGCCTTAGAGGTTGCACGAAAGGAAGCTGAACGATACCCTCCCACCGTCGCTGCCAATTCAGCGGCCGGGCTTGGTAACCCGAGGTAAATCACTGCGCAACAGTGCCATGCGTTCGCAGGCGCTTTTTTTTCGCCTGCGATCTGCGTTATGGCGGCTGTGCGTGGGACGTCTTCGGACGTGCCGGTTTCCTTGATTTCCCGGTTTACCAACCTGCGCACAGCTGCCACCCATTCGCTTGGTAACGAATTGTGGCAGCTCTTAAAAATTAAGGAGCTTCACAATGCGCTGTATGGATACGTACAAAATCTGGCTTTTCCCTCAACGCGACTCCCTGTTGCGTAACGCCCCACTGTCCACCCTCGCCCACCGCATCTCCGTCACCGGAGGTGGCAAATGACCGATCAATCAGAGCTGAAAACCATCGGCCTAACCCCTGCCATCTACTGCGTCGATCAACCCCTGTTTCACGTCACCCGCGGCGTCCCGCTTGGTGATGCCTTATCCATGGCTTCTGACTTTCTCTTCCTCGCCAAGAAGCTGAATGAAGATGCTGCCTACGCCACAGACACCGACCGCCACTCTTGGGCCGCGCATTATTTGACGGCGATGAGTAAGGCGGTGGTTGATGATGCGGTGAAGGTGCTGACGCGGGATCGGAAAGTTGCGCCTATGTCGAAGCAGGCAGCGGAGGCTGAAGAGTAGCTTCCGGTTTTTAGACGTCAGGCATAACGCATGTGGGGACGGGTTTGGTCGCGGGCTGGGGCATTCAGCGGGGAGTGATGGTTGCCTTGAATTTTTCGCGAGCAGGCTCGCTCCCACAGGGGGGGCGGTTAAGCCAACTTCCATGTTTCAGAAACAAGAAGGCCCGAACGTAATGCCGGACTAAGCCAGCACCAGAGGATCGGGCGCGATTGGGGTTGATGCTGTCGAAGCCTGGTGACTATGTCAACGTTAACGGCACATAAAACACTGGTTTGAGACTACGCCCAAGCGGATGGCGGCGATGGCTAAACGGGAGACGCTAGCTTTCAACATTGATGTTGGCTGGTCTGGCGCTATCGCGAGCAAGCTCGCTCCCACATTTGATGTGTATTGAGTCAGTCGAAGCCCCGAGTTTTTTCGGGGCTTTTTAGTGTTTAGGTCACAGCAAATGCTGGGATATCAGCTTTGAGATTTCCACCATTGATGTCCTGCCGGTGAATTCGAATTTCACTTTTCCCAGCGATGAGAAATAAATCTCTAGTTCGGAGTCCAGGTCGAACGTGCCTGAGGTTTCCACCGAGTACGCCACGATGTTTTTGTAGGGCAATGAGGTGAAGTCTTTTTTGCTTCCGGTGATGCCTTGGACGTTGACCGCGATGATGCGTTTGTTGGTAAACACCACGCCGTCGCGCATGGATTTATAAGAGTCGATGACGTGTTCGCCGTCGATCAAAAGGTCGGAAACGCGTTCGGCGTATTCGTCGTTTTGCTTGAGTTTGAAGAATCCCTTGTTGTTGAAATCAATCATCAGTCTTTCCCTGTTTTTCAAATGAATACCGTGAGCATGACGTCAAAGCGCATTTGCTACTACGTCGCCGCGTCCCCTACTCCAAGTGTTCTGTCGCCCGCACCGCATTCTCAATCGCCCGAATGCAGATCGCCGCAAATATTGCCGTCATCAGCACTCCGTTAAACCCCAGCAAAATCGCCAGCACCCGCGAGACGGCCAGTTTCGGGACGAAGTCTCCATAACCGATGGTCAGGCCGGTCACGAACGCGAAGTAGATACCGTCAAAAGGGTCCCATCCTTCCAGATAGCTGATGATCAGACCGAACAGCACAATAAAGAACAGCAGGACGGAAAAAATCGGCCAGACCACGTGAAAGTAGAACCTGACTGCTTTGTAGAACTCTCGACGCACGTGTGCTGCATGAATGATGTTCATGTCATGGGCCCTTTGGGGGGTTAGCCTGACCGGCAATTGAATGCTCGGCGTTTCAACCTCCTTTCAGCTTGGCACAAGCGAGGTCAATGGGCCGCTCATCGTACTCACGGGGTATTTGAAAGATATTTGGTGAGCAAACGCTACGCTTTGCGCTCTTCTAGACTTAATGGAGAGTCGTAGGCAGAACTGAGCACGTCGCTTTGGTGCAGATGAATCAAAAGCGGCGTGGCAAGCTGCCTTAATGCCCTTTATGAGGTGCGGCGAAGACCGTGCCGGGCACAACAAGATGCCCGCTCAGGGTGCCCTGGCCAACGGCCTGAAAATGCCACGATTCCGTGACGTGGTGTGAATGCCGCAGCCGACACTTTCGGACGACCGACAACCGCCTGGTTTGTCCGTGACCGTGAGGAATGCTGTATGCCTGATGAGATGTTGCAATTGCCGATGGTCAACAGCGTGCTGGAGCGTCATAAACGCTCCCCGGGTGCACTGTTGCCCATTCTCCATGAGATTCAGGAGGGCATCGGTTACATCCCTGATGCCGCCATCCCCGAGATTGCCCACGCCCTCAATCAGAGTCAGGCGGAGATTCGTGGGGTGATCAGCTTTTACCATGACTTCCGCACTGCGCCGCCGGCTCGGCATATCTTGCGTCTGTGCCGCGCCGAGTCCTGCAAGAGCCGTGGTGCCGAGCAGCTTGCCGCGCAATTGCGTGAACGCCTGCAACTGGACGATCACGGCAGCAGCGCTGACGGCAGTATCAGCCTGCGTCCGGTGTATTGCCTCGGCGCCTGTGCCTGTTCGCCCGCTCTGGAGCTGGATGGTCAGGTGCATGCGCGGCTGAATCCCGAGCGTCTCGATGCCTTGCTCGACGCTTGCCGGGAGGACGCATGATGCCCTCTCTCTATTTACCGTGTGATTCGCTGGCCCGTGCGGTCGGCGCTGATGACGTGGCCTCGGCCCTCTCGAATCAGACTAATGTGGACCTGCAACGCACCAGTTCTCGCGGCTTGTACTGGCTGGAACCGCTGCTGGAAGTGGACACCCCGCAAGGCCGTATCGGCTTTGGTCCGCTGACTGCTGCCGATGTGCCGTCCGTGCTCGATGCGCTGCAAGGCGAGCCGTCCGCTCATCCACTGGCCTTGGGTCTTGTGGAAGAGTTGCCTTATCTCAAGTCTCAACAACGCCTGTTGTTCGCCCGCGCCGGCATTACCCAGCCGCTGTCGCTGGACGATTACCGGGCTCATGGCGGTTTCGAGGGTTTGAAAAGAGCCGTCACCATTGGCGGCGAGCAGGCCGCGACGGAAGTGTTCGACTCCGGCCTGCGTGGCCGTGGCGGCGCGGCGTTCCCGGCCGGGATCAAATGGCGCACCGTACGCGCCACCCAGGCGGCGCAGAAATACATCGTGTGCAACGCTGACGAAGGCGACTCGGGCACTTTCGCCGACCGCATGTTGATGGAAGGCGACCCCTTCCTGCTCATCGAAGGCATGGCCATTGCTGGCATTACCGTCGGCGCCACCTATGGCTACATCTATGTGCGCTCGGAATATCCACAGGCTGTGGCCACCTTGCGTGCGGCGTTGGAGATTGCCCGGACCAACGGTTACCTCGGCGCCAATGTCGGCGGCAGCGGCCTGGCTTTTGATATGGAAGTGCGCGTCGGCGCCGGTGCTTACATCTGCGGTGAAGAAACCGCGCTGCTCGACTCGCTCGAAGGCAAGCGCGGGATCGTACGCGCCAAGCCGCCGATCCCTGCGTTGCAAGGGCTGTTCGGCCTGCCGACGCTGGTGCATAACGTGCTGACGCTGG
The DNA here is from genome assembly GCF_019823085.1 of Pseudomonas sp. DR48. Lineage (NCBI taxonomy): Bacteria > Pseudomonadati > Pseudomonadota > Gammaproteobacteria > Pseudomonadales > Pseudomonadaceae > Pseudomonas > Pseudomonas sp. DR48. The sequence goes on from NZ_CP081946.1 coordinate 705,076, forward strand.
CCTCGGTGCCGCTGATTTTGGCCAAGGGTGCGCAGTTCTATCGCGATTACGGCATGGGCCGTTCCCTGGGCACCATGCCCTTCCAGTTGGCGGGCAATATTCGTCACGGCGGATTGGTGGAACGGGCGTTTGGCCTGACCTTGCGCGAACTGGTGGAAGACTACGGCGGTGGCACCGCCAGTGGCCGGCCACTGAAGGCCGCGCAGGTCGGCGGCCCGCTCGGCACCTGGGTGCCGCCGTCGCAATTCGACACGCCGCTGGATTACGAAGCGTTCACCGCCATCGGCGCGATGCTCGGTCACGGTGGTGTAGTGGTGGCGGATGACACGGTGGACATGGCCCAAATGGCGCGTTTCGCCATGCAGTTCTGCGCCGAGGAATCCTGTGGCAAATGCACGCCGTGCCGCATCGGCTCGACCCGGGGCGTGGAGGTGATCGACCGCCTGCTCGCCGCGCCAGACCAGAGCGGTCGCGAAGAACAGGTGATCATCCTCAAGGACCTGTGCGACACGATGCAATACGGTTCGCTGTGTGCGTTGGGCGGCATGGCCCCGTTTCCGGTGGCCAGCGCCCTCAAGTACTTCCCCGCCGACTTCGGTCTGCAACCCTCGGAGGCCGACCAATGATTACTCTCTTCGACCCGAAAACCGATATCGACCTGGGTACACCCGCCCGCGACAGCGACGTGCAAGTCACCCTGAACATCGACGGTCGCAGCATCAGCGTGCCTGAAGGCACTTCGGTGATGCGCGCCGCCGCGTTGCTGGGCACCACGATTCCGAAACTGTGTGCCACCGACAGCCTGGAAGCCTTCGGCTCCTGCCGCATGTGTCTGGTGGAGATCGACGGCATGCGCGGCTATCCCGCGTCCTGTACCACGCCGGTCACCGAAGGCATGACCGTGCACACCCAGACGCCAAAGCTGGCGACCCTGCGCCGCAACGTCATGGAGTTGTACATTTCCGATCACCCGCTGGACTGCTTGACCTGTTCGGCCAATGGCAACTGCGAGCTGCAAACCGTGGCCGGTCAGGTCGGCCTGCGGGAAGTGCGTTACGGCTATGAAGGCGACAACCACCTGGCCGACGTGAAGGACACTTCCAACCCTTACTTCGACTACGACCCGAGCAAGTGCATCGTCTGCAACCGCTGCGTGCGCGCCTGCGAAGAAACCCAGGGCACGTTTGCCCTGACGATTACCGGGCGCGGTTTTGAATCCCGGGTGGCGGCGGCCGGTGGCGATAATTTCCTCGACTCGGAATGCGTGTCCTGCGGTGCCTGTGTGCAAGCCTGCCCGACCGCGACGCTGATGGAAAAAAGCGTGGTCGAACTGGGCCAGCCCGAGCGCAGCGTGATCACCACATGTGCCTATTGCGGCGTGGGCTGCTCGTTCCGCGCCGAGATGAAAGGCGATCAACTGGTGCGCATGGTTCCGGACAAGAACGGCCACGCCAACCACGGCCACTCGTGCGTCAAAGGGCGCTTTGCCTGGGGCTACGCCACTCACCCGGATCGCATCACCAAGCCGATGATCCGCAAACACATCAACGACCCTTGGCAGGAAGTCAGCTGGGATGAAGCGGTGACCTACGCCGCCAGCGAATTCCGCCGGGTGCAGCAAAAATACGGTCGCGATTCCATTGGTGGCATCACCTCCAGCCGCTGCACCAACGAAGAAACCTATCTGGTGCAAAAACTGGTGCGCGCCGCGTTCGGCAACAACAACGTCGACACCTGCGCGCGGGTTTGCCATTCGCCGACCGGTTATGGTTTGAAACAAACCTTGGGCGAGTCCGCCGGCACCCAGAGTTTCGACTCGGTGATGCAGGCCGACGTGATCCTGGTGATGGGCGCCAACCCCAGCGATGCCCACCCGGTGTTCGCCTCGCAGCTCAAGCGCCGTCTGCGTGAAGGCGCGCGGCTGATCGTCATCGACCCTCGGCGCATTGATCTGGTGGACTCGGTGCATGCCCGCGCCGAACTGCACCTGGCTCTGCGTCCGGGCACCAACGTTGCCATGCTCAACGCCCTGGCCCACGTCATCGTCACCGAAGGCTTGCTCAACCAGGCCTTTATCGACGCCCGTTGCGAGGACATTGATTTCGACCACTGGCGCGAATTCGTCAGCCGCGCAGAGAACTCGCCGGAAGCCCTGGGTCCTGTCTGCGGTGTAGAGCCTGCCGACATCCGCGCCGCTGCGCGCCTGTACGCAACCGGCGGCAACGCAGCGATTTATTACGGCCTGGGCGTCACCGAACACAGCCAGGGCAGCACCGCCGTCATGGGCATTGCCAACCTGGCCATGGCCACCGGCAACATCGGCCGCGAAGGCGTAGGCGTGAACCCGCTGCGTGGACAGAACAACGTTCAGGGCTCCTGCGACATGGGCTCCTTCCCGCACGAGTTGCCTGGCTACCGGCACATCTCCAACGAGGTGGTTCGGGCGCAATTCGAACAGGCGTGGAACGTCTCTTTGCAACCGGACCCGGGCCTGCGCATTCCCAATATGTTCGAGTCTGCCTTGGCCGGCAGCTTCAAGGGCCTGTACTGCCAGGGCGAAGACATCGCGCAGAGCGATCCGAATACCCAACACGTCACCGCAGCCCTGTCGGCCATGGAATGCATCGTGGTGCAGGACATTTTCCTCAACGAAACCGCCAAGTTCGCCCACGTGTTCCTGCCGGGCGCCTCGTTCCTGGAAAAAGACGGCACCTTCACCAACGCCGAGCGACGCATTTCGCGGGTGCGCAAGGTCATGGAACCGCTCGGAGGCCTGGCCGATTGGGAAGGCACGGTGGCCCTGGCCAACGCCTTGGGCTATCCAATGAACTACAAACATCCGTCAGAAATCATGGATGAAATTGCCAGCCTGACGCCGACCTTCACCAACGTCAGCTACGCCGAACTGGACCGCCACGGCAGCCTGCAATGGCCGTGCAACGCCGAGGCACCGGACGGCACGCCGACCATGCACATCGAGGAGTTCGTGCGCGGCAAAGGGCGCTTCATGCTGACCGGCTACGTGCCCACCGAAGAAAAGGTCAACAGTCGCTATCCGCTGCTGCTGACCACCGGGCGCATCCTCAGCCAGTACAACGTCGGCGCACAGACACGGCGTACTGAAAACGTTGCCTGGCACGACGAAGACCGCCTGGAAATCCATCCGACCGACGCCGAGAGCCGTGGCATCAACGAAGGTGACTGGGTCGGCATCGGCAGTCGCGCCGGCCAGACCGTACTGCGGGCGCGGGTCACCGAACGGGTCGCACCGGGCGTGGTGTACACCACGTTCCACTTCCCGGAATCGGGGGCCAACGTCATCACCACCGACAACTCCGACTGGGCGACCAACTGTCCGGAGTACAAGGTCACCGCCGTGGAAGTCAGCCGCGTCTACCATCCTTCCGAGTGGCAAAAACGCTACCAGGCCTTCAGTGATGAACAGGACCGTTTGCTCAAGGAACGCCGGCATGCCCGCGGCGCTAAAGCGGAGGTGCGCCGATGAGCACGGAGAACCTAATCAAGATGGTCAACCAGATCGCCCAGTACTTCGCCATCGAACCGGACCATCAAAAAGCCGTGCTCGGTGTGCGTAATCATCTGCAGATGTACTGGACGCCCGGCATGCGTAAGGAATTGCTGGCCTGGCAGACCGAGCATCATGGGGCCGACTTGCTCCCGCTGGCGCAAGAAGCGGTCAGCGGGGCGGGTTGGGAGGCTTAGGTTCACGCGATCCTGAGACTGGCTAAAAAACCTGTGGGAGCGAGCTTGCTCGCGATGGCGTCAAAACATTCAGCATGATTGCTGACTGAACTGATGCCATCGCGAGCAAGCCCGCTCCCACATTGGGTTGTGTTCAGTGTCTGGGATTTGTGATGCCCACCCCAGGCAATCATCTTGCGCCTTTCGTTGCCTGTTGAATCGCCCCTCTCACTTCAACACCCTGCCACTGATTTGCTATCGTGCACGCCATCGCCTCACCTCAAAGAACAATGGACAACATTGTTAACAAGGAAGAATGAATGGTACTCATGGCAATCTTGGTGTTCTTCGCTGCGTCAGCGGGAAGTTGGTTCTGGATAGTGAGGAACCGCGGCAGCTTCAATCTGTTGTTCGCCAACCTGACCGGTGCATTAGCCAGTTTGATGATCGGTATTGTCGTGCTGATATTCCTCGCCCCCGATGAAACCAGAACACGGGAACCAGCCTACTTTCTATACTCGTTCATGGCGATCATTGGCGCCTTCGTCGGGACATGGCGCTTCGTCAGTGGCCGATTCAAGCCAGAGGAGTATCCGGTCGCACGTCATGTGATTGCCGGATTTAGCAGTCTGGTGGCGGCGTCCATCACATTAGTGTTGTGGGCATTGATCTTTCCGGCCAAATGATCACCCTCCACCCCCATCACCCCTCGACGCGGCGTTACAGATTCAGCTGCGAGCCAGTGGCCATCAGATAATCCTGGACGCTGGCTGCGCTATCATCGCGCGCTCTGTGCGCCAAGAGTTGTGAACCTGCATGCCCATGTCTTCGCCTGATCACCCTCTGCCTCCGGTCCTCGCCGGCCCGCTGTTGCGGCGTCTGGAGCCCACGCGCCTGGTGCTTTGGCTGGTGGGAACCCGGGCCTTGTCGCTGACATTGCGTCTGCAAGGCGTCGGCGACATTCACTTCAACGCGGGGCAATGCACGATCATCCCGGTGGGCACTCACGCGTTTATCCACCTGATCGATGTGCCCCTGACGACCGCCCTGCCCTGCGACACGCTGATCGAATACGACCTGCTGATTGATGGCGCCGACGAAGGCATCGCCCATTGGGCGCCTCATCTGTTGTACGGCGAATCGCGCTGCCCGAACTTTGTTTTGCGCTCGCGGATCGATCAATTGCTGCATGGCTCTTGCCGCAAACCTCACCACCCGGCGGCGGACGGTTTGCTTTGCGTTGATCAGCTGTTGGCGACCGAACATGACGCATCGCAGCGCCCGGCGCTGTTAATGATGAGCGGCGATCAGATTTACGCTGACGATGTGGCGGGACCGATGCTGCGGGCGATTCATGCCTTGATCGAGCGCCTGGGATTGTTCGAAGAACACCTCGAAGGCGCCGTGGTCAGTGACAGCGCCAGGCTCTACGAGCATCCCGCCAGCTACTACCATCGCGCGGATTTGTTACCGGCGCTGGAGAGCAACGAAACCCTGCGCGAGCGATTTTTCGGTGGCGCGCGCAAACCGATTTTCACCAGCAGTAGCGCCGACAACCATTTGGTGACGTTCGCCGAAGTCATGGCCATGTATTTGCTGGTCTGGTCGCCGACACCCTGGACGCTGATCGCGCCACAACCACCGGTGCTGACGCCGGCAAGGCGCGAGCGTTATGCCCTCGAGCAAACACGCATTGATCACTTCAAGGCTGGCCTGGGCGCGGTCGCGCGGGCGATGGCGCACCTGCCGTGCCTGATGATTTTCGACGACCATGACATCACCGACGACTGGAATCTTTCCGCGCAATGGGAGGAAACGGCCTACGGTCATCCGTTCTCCAAACGCATCATCGGTAACGCGCTGATCGCTTACATGCTGTGCCAGGGTTGGGGGAATAATCCGGATGCGTTCGACGATGTCCTGGAAAAAACCCGTTTGTTGAGCGCCACCGGGGATGACCGTTATCTCGACAGTCCGGCGCAGGATGCTTTGATCGATGAGTTGCTGAGCTTTCAGCACTGGCATTACGTGCTGCCCACCACCCCGGCGCTGGTGGTTATCGACACCCGCACCCGACGCTGGCGCAGCGAGATGAACCTCAAGCAACCCTCAGGCTTGCTGGACTGGGAAGCGCTCAGCGAACTGCAACAGGAACTGCTCGATCACTCGTCGGCGATCATCGTTTCGCCGGCACCGATCTTCGGCGTCAAGCTGATTGAAACCGTACAGAAAGTGTTTAGCTGGTGCGGTTATCCACTGCTCGTCGACGCTGAAAACTGGATGGCCCATCGCGGCGCGGCCCAGGTGATCCTGAACATTTTCCGCCACTCGCGTACACCCGGTAACTACGTGGTGCTGTCGGGTGATGTGCATTATTCCTTCGTCTACGAAGTGCTGATCCGACACCGCAAGGCCGGCCCTCACATCTGGCAGATCACCAGCAGCGGCATCAAGAATGAATTCCCACCCGCCCTGCTCGAATGGTTCGACCGCCTCAATCGCTGGCTCTACTCGCCGCGCTCGCCGCTGAACTGGTTCACCAAACGCCGCCGCATGCGCATCATTCCGCACGTCCCCGAGCATGCCAACGCGGGCGAACGGCTGTGGAATTCGGCAGGGATCGGCCAAGTGTTCTTCAATGAGAAAGGACAACCGCAGGCTATTTATCAGCACAACTCCAACGGCGCGCCAAAGACGCGGATGGTTGCGCCCGACAACGACGACTAAGCGTGTGAGCCGCCATGAACCTCTCCCGAACCTTGATCATCGGCAACTCTGGCTCAGGCAAAAGTTGGCTGGCTAAACGATTGGCCGAACAACTTCAGGCGCCGTGGGTTGATCTCGATCAGATCCACTGGGTGTCTGACGAATGCAGCATCGCCCGCCCCCGCGCCGACGCACTCGCCATGGCACGGATCGCGGCGGATGAACCACGCTGGGTGATCGAAGGTGTGTACGGCTGGATCGTCAGCGAACTTATCCACCGTGCAACAGCGCTTGTCTGGCTGTGCGTCGACGACGCCACCTGCGTCGCCAATATCCGCCAGCGAGAAAACCGGCAGGACGATGACGCGTTGCTGATCGCTCTGCTGGAATGGGCTGGCAGTTATCGGTTGCGCGAAGACTCTTGCGGATTTAACGCGCACCGACAATTGTTTGAAGGGTTCAGTGGTTCGAAAATCAAGCTGGTGGATTGGGCAGATGTGAGCGCATTCGCCAATTCCCTGTTGCAACCCGAGTAATTTCATATCGAATATTGATCATTCCCACGCTCCGCGTGGGGATGCAGCCCGGGACGCTCCGCGTCCCAACAGCGGACGCAGAGCGTCCATTGAGGCATTCCCACGCAGAGCGTGGGAACGATCTACATAACAGATGTGGTGCTTGTTGATGGCAGGTAAGTAGGAATGGGATTACGCACGTCTCGGAAACGTCTTTGGGATGGTCGATGGATACTGCAGGTCAACTCACGCCGGAGAATACGATGCAGTTCCCCAAACATTCGCACTGTAGCGAGCGCAACGAAAAAAAAACGGTCACCCATTTCAAAACACGCGATGACACCGCCTATCTTCTGAAGTCCAGCAACAATGCAGATCGTTTGCTCAGATCGATTGAACACTGCAATCAAAGAAAACTACTGCGGAACAACTTATTTCTTTGATGCAGCTTGTTTGATCGTTCCCACGCTCTGCGTGGGAATGCAGCTCGGGACGCTCCGCGTCCCAAAGCGGACGCAGAGCGTCCATTGAGGCATTCCCACGCAGACGGTTCGACGCCTCGACGTGGGAACGATCTCCACTAGGCGGCGCTCACCGCCCGACAAACCCCTCTGACAATCATCTCCACCTCCCGCTCATCAATCGTCAACGGTGGCAGCAGACGTATGGTCTTGCCCCGTGTCACGTTGATCAGCAAACCGTGGTCCCGGGCGGCGATCAGGGTCAGGTCGCGGATAGGCTGTTTCAGTTCGATGCCGATCATCAAGCCCTGGCCACGAATCGCCAGGACGTTGGGGTCATCTGACAGCTCGGCACGCAGCCTGGCCAGCAGGCGATCACCCTGGAGCCTGGCGTTTTCCAACAGCTTTTGTTCTTCGATGATTTCCAGCACGGTGCAACCGACCCGGCACGCCAGCGGATTGCCGCCGAAGGTGCTGCCGTGGCTGCCGGGGGTGAACAACTCGGCGGCTTTGCCCCGGGCCAGGCAGGCGCCGATGGGGATGCCGTTGCCGAGGCCTTTGGCCAGGGTCATGACGTCCGGGACGATGCCTTCGTGCTGAAACGCGAACCACTGGCCGGTACGACCGATGCCGGTCTGGATTTCGTCGAGCATCATCAGCCACCCACGCCGGTTACACAGTTCACGAACGGCTTTGAGGTAACCAGGAGGCGCCACCTGAACGCCGCTTTCACCCTGAATCGGCTCCATCAGGATGGCCACGATGCGGTGGCCATGGGCTTGCTGCACTTTTTCCAGCGCCGGTAGATCGCCAAACGGCACTTTGACGAAGTCGCCCGGCAGCTTATTGAAGCCCAGGCGCACGGCCGGGCCATCGCTTGCGGACAAGGTGCCCAGGGTGCGGCCATGAAAAGCGTTTTCCATGACCACCACCAGCGGCTGTTCGATGCCTTTGTGCCAGCCGTAAAGCCGCGCGAGTTTCAGCGCGGTTTCATTGGCTTCGGCTCCGGAATTGTTGAAGAACACCCGGTCCATGCCCGCCAACATCGTTAATCTCTGCGCCAGTCGCCGTTGCCATTCGATGCTGTAGAGATTGGAAGTGTGCAACAACAACCCGGCTTGCTCGTTGATCGCCGAGACGATTTTGGGATGAGAGTGGCCGACATTGGTCACCGCCACACCAGCCACCGCATCCAGATACTCACGACCGTCCTGATCCCAAAGTCGGGTGCCCAGGCCTTTGTTGAAACTCAGGGCCAGAGGTTGGTAAGTGGTCATCAGGCAAGCGGCGGTCATGACATCAAGCTCCATCAATTGTCGGTGTTTTTGCAGTATGGTTAGCCACCTGAGCTGGATAAACGCTGCAACACTTCAATCATCTTAAAGCTGGGCTTGATAATGGATCTGTTCCAGGCAATGACGGTTTACGTAAGAGTGGTGGAAACCGGCAGCATGACGGCGGCGGCCCAGCAGGGCGATATGTCCACGACCATGGTCGGCAATCACCTTCGAGCCCTTGAGCAACGCCTTGGCGTGCGCTTGCTTCACCGGACAACACGGCGCCAGCGCCTGACCGAATTCGGCACCGCGTACTACCAGCGTTGCCTTGAGGTGCTGGGATTGGTGGCAGATTCCGAGCGACTGGCGGAACAGAGCCAGGACACACCGACCGGCACCTTGCGCATCACGGCGCCCCTGACCTTCGGCACAGAAAGACTCGCGCCCGCGCTCAGCGAATTCACCCTGCAGTACCCGCAAGTCAAACTGGATGTGGTGCTCACCAACGGGCGCCCTGACCTGCTCGAAAACGGTCTGGACGTGGCGTTTCGCCTGGGGGCTCTCGAACCCACCAACCTGATCGCCCGCCCACTGATCGACTACACCCTGACCATGTGCGCCTCGAAAGAGTACCTGGCACGTCGCGGCACACCGACAAAACCCGAAGATCTGCAACATCACGACTGCCTGTCCTTTGCGTATCCGGTCGGCGACGACTGGCATTCCGTGGGTAAACAATGGCGTATGAGCGGGCCTGAAGGCGAAGTCATGGTGACGGTCAGCGGGCCGATGGTGATCAACAGTTCGGCGGGCCTACACCAAGCCGCCCGCACGGGCATGGGTGTCGTGATGTTGCCCGATGCCCTGGTCGAGCAGGATTTGCGCGACGGCAAACTGGTGGCCTTGATGCCGGACTTCCAGCTGAGTCGGCCAATGAGCCTGTTGTATGCCCAGGATCGCTACCGGTTGCCGAAACTACGTCGCTTCGTCGACTTTGCCATGCAGAAGTGGGGCAAACACTAGCCGCAACAATAGGCCATGCCTTACTCTCCGCGACTGACGGGTCACTTTGATATCAGTGCGGCAGGGAGAGCGGTGATGGGTGAGGCATCAAATATCGAGCCGTTGAAATTCAATATGTCGGATTTGAACGAAGACATGTTGCACACCATTCTGGAACTGGTCAGTGACGGTATTTGGGACTGGAACGCCAACACCGGTTTCGTCTACCGCAATCCAGCGTGGTACGAGATGCTTGGCTATGCCGCGCACTCCCTGGACAACACCGTGTTTACCTGGGAAAACGTCATCCACCCCGACGATTTCCCGCGGGTGATGGCCGTGTTCGATGATTACTTGAATCAACGGACGCCGGGGTATCAAGCCGAGTATCGCTGTCGCAGACAGGACGGCAGTTACACCTGGATCGAAGATCGCGGTTACATACTGGCCCGCAATCTCGACGGATCGGTCGCGCGAATGGTCGGCGCTCACCGCAGCATCGACGACAAGAAACGCCTCCTCGAAGAGATGGAGAGGCGCAATCAATCCCTTGAAGCCATCGTCGAAGAGCGCACCCGGGAGTTGTCCCGGGTCAATCAGCAGTTACAGATTCAACTGGAAGAAAACCGCAAACTGGCGGAAACCGATGCACTGACATCGATCGCCAATCGCTATCTTCTAGAGAAAACCCTGCCCCAGGAATGCGAGCGAGCCCAACGTTTTCGGCAACCGTTATCGCTGATCGCCATGGACATCGATGACTTCAAGAACATCAACGATTACTACGGTCATGCGCTGGGAGATGCCGCGTTGGTGCAGGTCGTCGAAAGCGTGAAGCGCTACGTGCGCGAAGGCGCTCTATTGGCGCGCTGGGGCGGCGACGAGTTCATCATGATCCTGCCCAACACTTCGCTGGCCGACGCCCGATCCTTGGCCGAGACCATCCGCCATGGGCTGGAGAGCCTGCCGCCTGTGGGCGAATTTCACGTGACCATGAGTTTTGGTGTGGTCCAGCGCTTCGAAGAAGAGCAACAGACCGGCCTTCTGGCGAGGGCCGATCAGGCGCTGTATCGGTCGAAAGTCGCTGGCAAGAATGTGATTTCCGGCTAACTGCTGCTCCCCGCCTTCACCAGTACCGGTTTCTCCTGATACCGCTCTGGATACAGTTGTTTCAATTGGGCCACCTTCGGCAGATCGTTGATCACGATATACGGATACGTCGGGTGCTCGGTCAGAAAGTCCTGATGTTCCTCCTCGGCCGGGTAGAAACCGTTGTAGGTTTCAAGCGTGGTCACAATAGGCTTGTTGAATAAATGAGCGGTGTTCAGTTGAGCGATGTAGGCCTTGGCCACGCGCTGCTGTTCGGTGTTCTCGGGGAAGATCGCCGACCGATACTGGGTGCCGCTGTCGGGCCCCTGACGGTTCAATTCGGTGGGGTTATGCGCCACCGAGAAATAGATCTGCAGCAAGGTGCCGTAACTGACCTGCGCCGGATCGAACGTGACCTCGACCGATTCCGCATGACCGGTATCGCCATCACTGACACGCTCATAGCGGGCGGTGTTCGCTGCACCGCCGGCATAACCCGACACGGCTTTTTTTACACCTTTGACGTGCTGGAACACGCCTTGTACGCCCCAAAAGCAGCCGCCGGCGAAGACCGCCGTTTCGCTGTGGGCCTGGGTGGTTTCGTCGAGGGCTGGCGGCGGAATGACGACCGCCTCTTCGCCACCGAAAGAGAACGCCGCACAGTGGCCGATGACACCCGCCGCAGCCAGACCCAACAAGGTACGGCGCCAGGTAAACGGGGTTTTCATGAGTCTGACTCCTGAGTAAATGAAAAGGCTATCAACCGAACGTAAACGCATACGCCGACACGCCCGGATCAAGAAACTCGATGCTGAAGGTGTGATCGGTCACAGCGCTGTTCTGGCGCACCAATTGATACAAACGCTGTTCGGTGACGAGACCGCGACCATCGGGTGCCACGTCAGTGCCGTGGGCATCGCCGGGCGCTTGTCCGTCAATCAGCACTTTGAAGCGCACCGGTTTTCCGTCCGCATTGGGGCCCAGGACCAGATGCAGATCCCGCGCGTGAAAGCGGTAGACGATTCGACTGGCCGGCGCGCTTGAGGTGGCACGTTCCGAGCCGACTTTCCATCGACCGCCGAGGCTCCAGTCGTTGAGAGCCAGTTGGGAGGGCGGGCTGTACGTCGCGACAGTGTCCGGCGCCAGACTGGCCTCAGGCACGAAATGCTCCGCGCGCTGGTAGCCGACATAGGTTTCCGGCGATTGCACTTCGTTCATGTCCGGTGCGAGTTGAACACCCGTGGCGTCGGCATTGATCAACCCGCTGTCGACTTTTGCGGCGCCCGCTTCACGCAGCAACTGCTGGATAACCCGTTCCGATTCGGCGTACTCGCCTTCACCGAAGTGGTGATAGCGAATGCGCCCTTGAGCGTCGGCAAAATAATGGGCCGGCCAATACTCGTTATTGAAAGCTCGCCAGATCCGATAGTCGTTATCGACTGCAACCGGGTAGTTGATCCCCAGGTCCTTCATGGCTTTGGTGACATTGCCCACATCACGCTCGAAGGCGAACTCGGGGGCATGGACACCGATGACCACCAGCCCCTGATCACGGTATTTTTCGGCCCAGGCTTTCACATACGGCAAGGTGCGCAGACAGTTGATGCAGGAGTAAGTCCAGAAATCCACCAACACGACTTTGCCCTTCAACGCCTGTGCGGTCAGAGGCGGCGAATTGAGCCATTGGACAGCACCGTCAAGCGGCGGGAGGTTGCCTTCGACTGGCAATGCATCCGGCGCTTTCGCCGACACTTTCATCGCCCCGCCAGCGGCCATCATTACCCCGCCGTTACTCGGTGACTGCCCCGCCAACCGGCCAACCAGCGCTTGCTCGATGCCGCCAGTGGAAGCGGTCGAGAACCGCGCCAGAATCCCGGTATCCAGCCCCAGGGCAATCGCCGCCACACCGGCCAGCATTGCCGCGCCCAGTCCGCGACGCAGCCACTCGCCAGCACCAATCGAACGCTTCATCGCGGCGAAGACTTTACCGCCCAGCAATAGCGCCACGGCGAGGGAGGTAGCGGCACCGGCGGCGTAGGCCAGCAACAACAAGGTGGTTGCGATGCTTGCCCCTTGCAGCGCGGCCCCGGTCAGCAGCAGGCCCAGAATCGGCCCGGCGCAGGGAGCCCAGAGCAGGCCCGTAGCGACGCCGATCAGGAACGAAGCGCCGGGACGTGGTTTGGGGTCGGTGCCCGCCGCTTCCGACAGGCGACTGCCGGCGGCCACCAGTGGCCGGGTCAGACGCTCGGCCAGCCGCGGCAGCAACAGCGTCAGACCGAACAGTGCCACGAACAGCAACGCGAGCCAGCGACCGTACTGATTGACTTGCACCACCCAGCCGCCGCCCACCGCCGCCAACGAGGCGACGAGCGCGAAGGTCAGTGCCATGCCCGCCAACAGCGGCAAACCACTTTTCATAAATGGCTGCCCGGTGCGTGCGAAGACAAAGGGCAGTACCGGCAGGATGCACGGACTGACAATCGTCAGTACACCACCGAGATAAGCGAGAACCAGAAGCCACATAGCATCGACCTGCATGAAGTGAGTGGAGGGACGGGCCCACGGATCAAACCGCCTGGGGCACGAAGGTCAGCGCCAACCCGTTCATGCAGTAGCGCAGGCCGGTGGGTTTTGGCCCGTCATCGAAGACATGGCCCAAATGACCACCGCACCGTCTGCAATGCACTTCTTCACGCACGACGCCGAGGGACCGGTCCTGACGGGTGGCCACCGCGTTGTCCAGCGGCGTCCAGAAACTCGGCCAACCGGTGCCGCTGTCGAATTTGGTTTTGGAGGAAAACAGCGGCAGATTACAACCGGCACAGACGAACATACCCTCGCGGTGCTCATTGTTCAGCGGGCTGCTGTAGGCCCGCTCCGTGCCCTCTTCTCGCAGGATTTTGTATTGCTCGGGGCTGAGCATGGCGCGCCATTCGCTGTCGCTGTGAGTCACCTCGAAAACCTCCGCTGCACTGGCATCGCTGACCAGCGCCGTGCTGGCGGCAAATTTTGGCAATACACCGATCACCAACGCTGCAGCCCCCAGCCCGCCGCTCGCTACAAGAAACTGTCGCCGTGAAAACATGGCCTTCTCCAAAATTCCAGGTGCCTGACATGGAACACAGCCTAGGCTTGGGTTGATCGCCAAATCCTCACGGGGAGTTAAACAATTCGTGATAACTCGACCCGAGGAAAACCCGCACAATGTGCCCATTGCGCTACAAAGGATTGAGCTTTATGGAACAGACCAAACGTGTCCTGGTGGTCGAAGACGACCTGCACATCGCCGACCTTATCTGCCTTCATCTACGCGATGAGCAGTTCGAGGTGGTGCACTGCGCCGACGGTAACGAGGGCATGCAACTGCTGCAGCAAGGAAGCTGGGACGCCCTGATCCTCGACCTGATGTTGCCCGGCGTCGACGGCCTGGAAATCTGCCGTCGAGCGCGGGCAATGGCTCGCTACACACCGATCATCATCACCAGCGCACGCTCCAGCGAAGTGCACCGCATTTTGGGGCTGGAGCTCGGTGCCGACGATTACCTGGCCAAGCCTTTTTCCATGCTGGAACTGGTCGCCCGGGTCAAAGCCTTGCTGCGACGCGTCGACGCGATGGCGCGCAATCTGAAAATGGATGCCGGCAGCCTGCTCGCCGACGGTCTTTCCATCGACCCGATCACCCGCGACGTCACGCTCGACGGTCGGCGCCTGGACCTCACGCCACGGGAATTCGACCTGCTGTATTTCTTCGTCCGCCAGCCCGGCAAAGTGTTCTCGCGCATGGACCTGCTCAACGCGGTCTGGGGCTACAGCCACGAAGGCTACGAGCACACGGTCAACACCCACATCAACCGCCTGCGGGCCAAGATCGAGGCCGATCCGGCGCAACCCGCGCGTATCCTCACGGTGTGGGGTCGCGGTTATAAATTCGCGGCCAGGGAGGAGCAGCCATGAGGCTGACCCTGACACAACGCCTGTCCCTGGTATTCGCCGTTCTGTTGCTGGTGTGCTGCGGCACATCGGCCTGGATGCAAGTGCGCTCCAACCAGATGCATGAACTGGAAGTGGTGCAAGGATTGTCCCGGGACCTGGCGCAGCACATCGCCCGCGACACGGTGCTGATGGACAGCAATGGCCTGATGCCCGATGCCGTGCGCGAATTGTTCAGCAAGCTCATGCTGGTCAACCCCAGTGTCGAGGTGTACCTGCTGGACACCGAAGGCCGCATTGTCGGCAGTGCCGCGCCGGAGGGCCGGATACATCGCGAGCGCATTGATCTGACGCCGATCCAGCGTTTGCTCAAGGGCGACGCGCTACCGATTCTCGGTGACGACCCGCGCAGCACCGAGGGCCGCAAGGTGTTCAGCGCCGCGCCGCTGCAGGTCAACGGTAAACCCGCGGGTTACCTGTATGTGGTGTTGCTCAGCGAAGAACACGACCGCTTTGCCGAGCGAGGCGCCACCAGCGCTGCGCTCAATACAGCCCTGTTGTCCATTGGTCTGGTGGCGTTGTTGTGCCTGATCGCCGGTCTCACGGCATTTGCCCTGATCACCCGGCCGCTGCGGCGCTTGACCGAACGAGTCAGCCAGTTCGACATCGACGCCGTCCCCACGACACCGCCCGCCCCGGAACCGGTTGAAAAAGCAGCCAGCCACGATGAAATCGCCGTGCTCGACGCCGCCTTCCGCCAGATGCAAACCCGCCTCAGCGAACAATGGCGTTCGTTGACCCGCCAGGATCAGGAGCGCCGCGAACTGGTGGCCAACATCTCCCACGACTTGCGCACACCGCTGGCTTCGCTGCACGGTTATCTGGAAACGCTGTCGCTCAAGGACACCACGCTGTCCCCCGCTGACCGCCGGCGCTACCTGGGCATCGCACTGGATCAAAGCCGCAAGGTCGGCGGCCTGGCGCAATCACTGCTGGAACTGGTGCGGCTGGAGCACGGTTTTGTACAACCGGTGCTCGAACGTTTCTCCCTGACCGATCTGGTGCAGGACATCTTCCAGAAATTCGAACTCACCGCCGAGGCACGCCAGATCGAACTCAAGGCGAGCTTCGCACCGAACATTTCGACGGCTTGCGCCGATCTGGGGCTGATCGAGCGGGTGCTGACCAATCTGTTCGACAATGCCCTGCGCGATACACCACAAGGCGGCGAAATCGAGTTGAGCCTGCGTCCTCACGGGTCGTTCATTGAGGTCACCGTCAGCGACACCGGACCGGGCATAGCCCCACAATTGCGCGAAGGCTTGTTCCTGCGTCCATTCAACATTGGCGGTGCCCGACGCGATGGCGGATTGGGATTGCGCATCGTGCATCGGATCCTGCAGCTACACGGTATCGAGATCCAGTTGGTCGATGTGCCAGGGCGCGGCGCGACTTTCCGTTTCTCCTTGCCGGTGGATGAGCAAACCGCTGAACAATGGGCCGTTCGCTCGATGAACCTGAACTCGATGGGGAAATAGCCTCGTTTCAGCGGTCACAGCTTTGAACCCGACCCGATGCTGAGGCGAAACCCTTGATGACTGCCACGACGCCCTTGTACATCGGCTGCGCCGGCTGGAGCCTGCCCCGTGATCATTGGGAGGCATTTCCCGCCGCAGGCACTCACTTGCAGCGCTATGCCGGCCGGATGACATGCGTGGAAATCAACAGTTCGTTCTATCGACCCCACCGCCCGGCAACGTATGCCCGGTGGGCCGAAAACGTGCCGGAGGGTTTTCGGTTTTCGGTCAAAGTCCCCAGGCAGATTACCCACGAAGCGCGTTTGCTGGACTGTGCAAAGCTGATCGATGAGTTCATCGGGCAATGCTCCCATTTGGGCCAGAAGCTTGGTTGCCTGCTCATCCAGCTGCCACCTTCCCTGGCTTTTGAAGACAAGACGGCTCAAGGCTTCTTCAGCGTATTTCGTTCGCGCTACGACGGGTTTGCAGTGTTGGAGCCCAGGCATGTCAGCTGGCAAACACCGCAGGCGCAGGCATTGCTGATTGAACATCGAATCGGGCAAGTGGCAGCCGATCCTTCGCCGATCCCCGAAGGTGACGTGCCCGGCGCGTGGCCGGGCATCCGCTATTTCCGGTTGCACGGTTCACCGAGAATCTACTACTCAAGCTACGAGACGCCATGGCTGGAAGAACTGGCCATAACGCTGCGACCCCAAGCCCAAGACAGGCACACCTGGTGCATTTTCGACAACACCGCCAGTGGCGCGGCGACCGCCAATGCGCTGGAGCTTCAACAAATGGTGGCCGCAGGCTAAAGCCTCCACGGCAAAAATGATGACCAGCGGCCTGTTCATCCGTGACAACTCAGGCTGCGTCCAATAGATTAGGCGGCCTGAAAAGGCCCTGTGCTTTCTCGCCTAAACCCAAGTTAAAAGAAGTAGTGAAATTTCAATGTCCGATTCCAATACCGCTGAATCCGTAGTCACCTTGTCGTCCAAAGCGGAATACGAAAACTCCATCAATCTTTCACAGCATGTTCCACAAGCCAAGACCATCAGCGAGATGGTCCTGGACGCGTTTCAGTCCACTCGGGAAAGCGACCAGATCCGCGAGCTGCGCACCGCGATCCGCCAGGCCCACGATAGCTTCGACGACGATAAAGCCTACGAATTGATGGGCGAGCTCAAGCAACTCAAAGATGCCGAAGCCGCTGACATTGCCGCGCTGGAAGACTTGAGCAGCAAATTCCCGATCAGCCGCATTCTGTCCAGTTTCAAGGACGATCCGGCCTTTCAGGAAATCGTTTATGGCCTGGCATTGAAGGTGCTGAACCAGACGCATCAGGCCATCAGCAACCCGAGCAGCGGCAAGAGCAAAGCGGCTCGTGCCAAGAAAGATCTTGAAGTGTTCACCATCAGCAAGGACGGCGTAAGCGTCACGCTGCCGCTGCGCACTCCCCGTTCGAGCCTGAACGTTGATCGCAAAGCGCTGGAATTCCTCGGTTTCACCTTCGTCGGCGAAGGCGATGACGCAGAGATCGAGAGCGAGACGTTCCTGGACAACACCGGGGCCGAACAAGCGGTCAACCGCAAGAACATCATCACTGCCCTTCAGCAGCAAACCGCGTTCGACGGCTACAGCATCGCCGCGCAGTAACACGTCACACCTCAAAGCCCCGCCCTCGCAGGCGGGGCTTTTTATTGCCCGTTGAATTGATTACGCCGACGGATGCAGCGCCGCGATCATGTCGATTTCGACGGGGGCGTTTTTCGGCAACTGGTAAACACCGACAGTCGTTCGCGTATGTCGACCGGCATCACCCAATACATGCGTGAGCACGTCCGATGCACCGTTGGCCACTTCACTCAGGTCGACAAAATCGAATGTGGACTTCACATACACCGTGATGCGAAGGAGCGCCTTGACGCTATCCAGTGAACCGATGGCCTCGCGGATCAGCGCCAGCCCGCGTATCGCACTGATGCTGGCGGCCTCTTGAGCATCGGCCATGTTGAGTTCCAGCCCGACGCGCCCGGGGTACTGGACTTTGCCGTTCATGCGCGGCACCAGGCCACTGACATACACCTCGTCACCGTGCCGAAGCAGCGGCGCGTAGTGCCCGCCGGCTGCGTTCTCGTCGTAGATGTCAAAGCCGTGTTCTTTGGCCATCGCGAGGAAGCGTTCATCGCGGGTTATCTGCTGAATCATCTACTGGACCCCCTTGGTCAATCATGCGAACCGCGCAGATGATGGTAGAGGCAGTCGTTTGCGTTGATCAGGGCAAGTTCGTATAGAATCCAGCGAACTTTACTGCCAGGGAGACCAGTAAAATGCAGGCTCAGCGCGCAGTGATCGCCGCCATCGAATTCCAGCCGGGAGTTCCGCTGGTGCAGCAGATCGTCGATCAGCTGTCTGTGGCAATCAGCCAGGGTGGCTTGCCTCACGGGGCCAAGTTGCCACCGATTCGCGAACTGTCCGAATTGATGAACGTGGGCAAATCCACGGTGGTCGATGCCTTGGACCGATTGCGCGCCAAGGGGCTGGTGGTTTCACGCCAAGGCTCGGGGCACTACGTCCAACGGGCCATCAACCAGCCACCGGCTGCGCCAGGCCCGGACCTGCAACCCCAGGACATACTCAGTCGGGTCCGCCGTGCAATCCTGTTGAACAATGGCGCGTTGCGCCCCGGATGCGGATTCTTGCCGGGTTCGTGGCTGCCCGCCGAAGAACTCCTAAAAGCCGTGCGCGGCACCCTTCGTGCGACCGCGCTGCGCATGGGCGAATACGGTGAGGTGGGCGGTTACCTGCCGCTGCGCGAGGCGTTGCGGGTAAAGTTGTCGACCGTCGGCATCGAGGTGCCGGTGGAGCAGATCATCACCACCGCCAACACCGTGCAAGCCATCGACCAGCTAATGCGCCTGTTGATAAAACCCGGCGACACAGTGCTGCTGGACGATCCGTGCTACTTCAACATGCACGCTAACCTGGCGTTGCACGGCGCCAAGGTCATCACCATTGCCCGCGATTGCGAGGGCCTGGATCTGGAGGCGTTCGAACGATTGCTGATTGCCCATCGCCCCGTCCTCTACATGAGCAACAGCACGCTGCACAACCCGACCGGGCACTCGTTCTCCGCCGCCCAGGTTTACCGTTTACTGGAGCTGAGTCACCGTTACGGTTTCCACATCGTGGAAGACGACCTCTATGGCGATCTCCAGCAAAAACACACCCCGCGACTGGCTGCCAGTGGTCTGGACAACGTCAGCTACGTCTCCGGTTTTTCCAAGACCCTGACCGCCAACAGCCGGGTCAGCTACGCAGTGCTCTCGCCGCAACTGGCCGCACGCTTGATCCGCTTGAAGATGAGCTGCGGCGGAGTGACCTCAGAGCTGGCGGAACAAATTATCTGCACGATGCTCACCAACGGCACCTATGCCAAACACACCCGCCACACGGTCGATCGCCTCTACGAATCGAGCAGCCGCGTGGCGCGCTGGCTGGTCGAGGCCGGATGCTCGGTGTCTTCGCTGCCGGGCGAAGGCCTGTTCATCTGGACCCGTTTGCCCGAAGGATTACACGCCGAGACGCTGGCCAGTAAAGGCCTTGAAAACGACCTCGTCCTGGCACCCGGCACCTTGTTGAGCAAAGCGGCTGATGCCAACAGCTTCCTGCGCTTCAACGTAGCGCACAGCGATAGCCCGCAGGTGCGTGAGCGGTTTTTGCGATTGCTTGATAGCTGAGTTTTTCTGATAAACCGAGTCGCGGCCATCGCGAGCAGGCTCGCTCCCACAGGGTTTCAGCGTCGGACTCGGAATGAGTGGCAACACCGAACTAACGTGGGAGTGAGCCTGCTCGCGATGGTCGCACCGCGGTCCACCAGAAAAGCCCCAACAAAAAGCCCCGCTCTTCTCTCGAAGGCGGGGCTTTTCTTTACAGCGTCCGACGCTTAAGGCGCGTACGTCAGCAACAGCTCGCTCGGCACTTTGAAGTCCAGGGACATCATCACGCTCAACGCGGTAATGGTGAAGATCGAGAACACGAACAGCTTGCGTGCCCAGACCGTGTCATCCACTGCCTTGTAACCGGTCCAGGCCATGTACAACCAGTACATGCCCATGGCCGCGGCGACGGCGAGGTAGCTCATGCCGGCGTAGCCGCTGAAGGTCAGCATCAAGGTCGCCACGAGGAAGGCCAGGATGTAGAGCAGGATGTGCTTCTTGGCCACTTCGATTCCGCGTTTAACAGGCAGCACCGGAATCGATGCAGCCAGGTAATCGTTGAAGCGGAAAATCGCGATGGCGTAGGAATGCGGCATCTGCCACAGGCTGAACATCACCAGCAACGTCAGTGCGGCCATGTCGAAGCTGTTGGTCACGGCGACGTAACCGATCACCGGCGGCATGGCGCCCGACAGACTGCCCACCAGCGTGCCGTGAACCGACTTGCGCTTGAGGTACAGGCTGTAGAAGCCGACGTAGATGACGAAACCGATCACGGCGAACAGCGCGGCCAACGGATTGGCCACCTTGTACAACAAGGCAACACCGGCAACGCCGAGGACGGTCGCGTAGATCAGTGCCAGTTTCAGGGAGATCAAGCCCTGGACCAGCACACGATTCTTGGTGCGTTCCATCTTCAGGTCGATGTCGCGGTCGATGCAGTTGTTGAACACGCAACCGGAAGCCACCACCAGGGACGTGCCGATCATGGCGGCCAGGAAAATGGCCAGATCGACATGCCCTTTCGAGGCCAGGAAAAATCCGCCCGCCACAGAAAGCACGTTACCGAAAATGATCCCCGGTTTGGTGATTTGGATAAAGTGCTTAAAGGACATCCGGACTTTCCTCAGTGCGCCATCATGACGGTGTGGATGCTGAACATGATCCACAGCGACAGGCCTACCAACAAGACGATTACCAGTGCGGCGAAAACAAACGCGATCACGTTGTTACGCTGGGCAGCCGAACGGTCCAGATGGAGGAAGTACACCAGGTGCACCAGCACCTGGATCACTGCGAACGCCAGTACGATCCAGAGGGTCATGGCTTTTGGCAGCGATGGGTACATCACCAGGCCGAAAGGAATGATCGTCAGGATCACCGACAGGATGAAGCCGATGGCGTAGGACTTGACGCTGCCGTGGCTGGCGTCGTGACTGTCGTGACCATGGGAGTGTGCGTTAGCCATTACAGAGTCCCCATCAGGTAAACAACGGTGAATACGCAGATCCACACCACGTCCAGGAAGTGCCAGAACAGGCTCAGGCAGCTCAGACGGGTCTTGTTGGTCGCCGTCAGGCCGTTTTTCTGGACCTGATACATCATGATCGCCATCCAGATCAGACCGCTGGTCACGTGCAGACCGTGGGTGCCGACCAGGGTGAAGAACCCGGACAGGAAGCCAGAGCGGTTAGGACCGTAGCCTTCGGAGATCAGCATGTGGAACTCGTTGATCTCCATGCCGATGAAGCCCAGGCCGAACAGGAAGGTGATGGCCAACCAGCCCAGTACCGCCTTCTTGTTGCCCTTGAACAACGCCAGCATGGCGAAGCCGTAGGTGATCGAACTGAACAACAGGCAGGCAGTTTCGCCCAGCACGTATGGCAGCTCGAAGATGTCGTGGCCCGACGGGCCACCCGCTACGTTGTTAACCAGTACCGCGTACACCGCGAAGATCGACGCAAACAAAATGCAGTCGGTCATCAGGTAGAGCCAGAAACCGAATACGGTCATCTCGCCCGAGTCGTGGTGATGGTCATCGTGCCCATGTCCATCGACATGGGTGTGTCCAGCATTGGTCACTAAGTTCGACATGGTTTAAGCCTGTTCCAACGAGGTTTCAACACGGGTGGCAGAGGCCGGGAGTTTCCCTGCGGCTACCAGACGTTTGCGCTGCTCGGCTTCGGTGCGCTCGATCACGTCGACCGGCACCATGTAGCCCTGGTCATCACGGGCAGCGTGGATCACGAAGTAGATCACGGCGCCGGCGAGGCCGAAGATGGCCATCCACCAGATGTGCCAGATCATCGCGAAACCGAACACGGTCAACAGAGCACCCATGACCAGACCGGTCGCGGTGTTGTTTGGCATGTGGATCGGCTCGTACTTGACCGGAGTCTGGTACGCAGTACCGTCTTCCTTGGCTTCAGTGAACGGGTCGATGCAGTCGGCTTTTGGCAGTACGGCAAAGTTGTAGAACGGAGGTGGCGACGAAGTCGACCATTCCAGCGTGTGGGCATTCCACGGGTCACCGTGCTCGCACATGTTTTCCGGCTTCTTACGGTCACGAACACTGACGTAGAGCTGAATCAACTGGCAGGCGATACCGCAAGCGATCATCACCGCACCGAACATGGCAACGTACAGGTACGGTACCCACTCAGGGTTGGTAGTGGCGTTCAGACGACGGGTCATGCCCATGAAGCCCAGTGCATAGAGCGGCATGAACGCGACGAAGAAGCCCGAGATCCAGAACCAGAACGCAGCCTTGCCCCAACCTTCGTGCAGCTTGAAGCCGAACGCTTTAGGGAAGTAGAAGCCGAAGCCTGCGATGTAGCCGAACACGGCGCCGCCGATGATCACGTTGTGGAAGTGAGCGATCACGAACAGGCTGTTGTGCAGGACGAAGTCCGCACCCGGAATGGCCAGCAGTACGCCGGTCATGCCGCCGATGGCGAAGGTCACCATGAAGCCCAGGGTCCACAGAACCTGGCTGGTGAAACGCAGACGCCCTTGGTAGATGGTGAACAGCCAGTTGAATAGCTTCACCCCCGTCGGGATCGAAATCAGCATCGTTGCCAGGCCGAAGAAGGCGTTGACGTTGGCACCCGAACCCATGGTGAAGAAGTGGTGCAGCCAAACCATGAAGCCCAGGATCGAGATCGCGCCCGAGGCGTAGATCATCGAGTGGTGGCCGAACAGTTTCTTGCCGGTGAACGCCGAGATGACTTCGGAGAAGATCCCGAACGCCGGCAGAATCAGGATGTAAACCTCAGGGTGACCCCAAGCCCAGAACAGGTTGACGTACATCATTGGATTGCCACCAAGTTCATTGGTGAAAATGTGGAAATCCATGTAACGGTCAAGCGTCAGCAAAGCCAGGGTAGCGGTCAGGATCGGGAAGGAAGCGACGATCAATACGTTGGCCCAGGTGCAGGTCCAGGTGAAGATCGGCATGTCCATCAGTTTCATGCCCGGGGTACGCATTTTCAGCACGGTGGCCAGGAAGTTGACCCCCGTCAGTGTCGTCCCGAGTCCCGATAGCTGCAGGGCCCAGATGTAGTAGTCGACACCCACGCCAGGGCTGTAGCCCAGTTCCGACAGCGGTGGATACGCAACCCAACCGGTACGGGCGAATTCGCCGACACCCAGGGACACGTTGACCAGAACCACGCCAGACATCAGCAGCCAGAAGCTCAGGGAGTTCAGGAACGGGTAGGCAACGTCACGCGCGCCGATCTGCAGCGGCACTGCAAGGTTCATCAGGCCGGTGAAGAATGGCATCGCCATGAAGATGATCATGATCACACCGTGAGCGGTGAAGATCTGGTCATAGTGTTCAGGCGGCAGGTAGCCAGGCGAACCTTCGGTGGACATGGCCAACTGGGTACGCATCATGATGGCGTCGGCAAAACCGCGCAGCAGCATGACCATGGCCACGATGATGTACATCACGCCGATTTTCTTGTGGTCGACCGACGTCAGCCACTCGGTCCACAGGTAGGTCCACTTCTTGAAGTAGGTGATTGCAGCGAACACGCCCAGACCGCCGAGCGCGATCATGGCAATGGTCACCATCACGATCGGTTCGTGGAACGGGACCGCTTCCCAACTTAATTTACCAAACATCGTTTACTCCTCTGCCCCGGCAGCTGAATGCGAACTCATGTCCATCCCTTCCATCTGGGCCACTTCTTTCTCTTTCTTCTCGTGGTCCACTTTCGGACCTGCTTTCATGCCTTCGTACTTGTCGACGATGGTCTGGAACAGGTTCGGCGTGAACGAGGAGTAGAGCTCTACTGGATTGTTCTGGCTTGGTTTGGAAAGGGCTTCGTATTCAGCCTTTTCAAGCTGTTTAGGTGCCTTCTTGACATCACTGACCCAGGCATCGAAATCTGCCTGAGAGGTGGCGATTGCTTTGAACTTCATGCCGGTGAAACCCGCGCCGCTGTAGTTGGCGGAGATACCGTCGAATTCAGCGTTCTGGTTGGCAATCAGGTGCAGCTTGGTCTGCATGCCCGCCATCGCGTAGATCTGGCCACCCAGGCCCGGGATGAAGAACGAGTTCATCACGGTGTCGGAGGTGATCTGGAAGTTAATCGGCGTGTTGGCCGGGAAGACGATCTTGTTCACCGTGGCGATCCCTTGCTCGGGATAGATGAACAGCCACTTCCAGTCCATCGACACCACTTGAATGGTGATCGGCTTGACGTCGGATTCCAGCGGACGATACGGGTCCAGGGCGTGGGTCGACTTGTAGGTGACATAACCCAGGGCAATGATGATCAGCACCGGAATCGCCCAAACAGCGACTTCGATCTTGGTGGAGTGCGACCATTTTGGCGTGTACACGGCGTCCTGGTTAGAGGCGCGGTATTTCCACGCAAACAGGAAGGTCATGACGATGACCGGTACCACGACCAGAAGCATCAGCAGCGTTGCGGTGATGATCAGGTTTCGCTCGTCCAGGCCGACCTGACCCTTTGGATCGAGCAAGGTCATGTTGCAGCCTGACAGCAACAACGTGCCGAGCAGCGGCAATAAGCCTAGTAGTCTGGGGTACCTGTTTTTACTCATCTCACGACCTCTAAAGCAGCTTGCGCAATGCAGTTGGGTTTTGATCGCCAACACTTCACCCTGCCAAGGGTTGGCATTTTCTTGGATTGAATAAGTGGCTGCCCGTCGCGCGTCAGACGCTGTTCGACAAATCCTGGGCTAGCGCTAAGTTCTTATTCGAATTCGTGGTCAAAGGCCTTGTTACAGACCAATTCCATTTGGTGCGGATAGTTGGAAGGCTCCGACACCTGGGGGTCGCATGGAGCATTCATGCTCCTCGACGCCCTACTTCATGCTCAAGGTGAGCAGTGCCGGGAATTCAGTGCGGGCGATTGTAGATATGTAACGATTCATAAACCATGTCTCATCCCGAAATAATTTTTATCCATTCCAGCAACAATCATTAACGGTTTTTGCAAAAGTGCGGCATCTTATCGAAATTCATTCTCAACAAAAACACCAAAATTAGTAGGTCTACCTAGCGCAGTTCAGACAGCTTCGAGACCATCACCGCCGCCCCCGACCCTGCCCAAGCCCCTACGTGACAAGGGTTCCGGCAATTCGCCGGGACCTGTTAAAACTGCCTGCTTCGCTGTTTTCGGCGAGCGGCCTCCAAACGTTCAAAAAGACCAATGTTGTTGCACAGCCACGCACCAATTCACGGCGTTGAAACGCCTTGCGACAGTCGCGCTGTGACAACATGTCGCACACGTGTCGCACCCTTCCCTGTCACACATCACGGTCTTTCTACTTGAGCCCTGAAATGCAAAACGCCCCGGTCCTCTCAACGAGGGCCGGGGCGTTTTCGGGTTGAAGCAACGGTGCGGCGACAGTCTCTCAGCGCAGAGCTTTGCGGTTACGCACAGTCAGCAGCGGAACCAGCACCACGATCAGCACAAACGCCACCAGCGCCCATTGCGCCAGCGACAGACCGAGGATCGGCGGGTACGGCGTGGAGCAGAAACCATCGACCTGGAAGCCCAGCGGGAAAATCTTCGCCAGCGGCAGGCCATCGACAATCGGTTGCAGCACATCGACGCCGCAACTGACCGCCGGATAGAACTGGGTAAAGACGTGATGCCCGGCCACCGCGACGCCGGCCAATGCGCTGATCACCACCAGGGTTTCAAACACCGTGATGCTGCGACGGGTGCGCATGGCCGCACCGATAAAGGCAAACAGCGCAATCAGCAACAACGCGTAGCGTTGCAGGATGCACAGCGGGCACGGCGCCTCCTCCAGCACAACCTGCATGTACAGCGCGCCGCCGATCAGCGCCAGGCAGATGATGCCCAGCAACACCAGATAACGCCGCTCACGTCCCAACCGTATTGTTTCCTCGCTCATCGCGTTTCCCTTATGTGCTCGTGGATCAGCTCGCCGGCGGCTGCGCTTGCAGCTGCTGCATCAGGCTGATGTTGTCTTCGATATGCCAATTGGCCGCGATGCGACCGTTATTGATCTGATAGATATCGGTTGCCCGGAAGTCTACACGCTGGCCCTGCCCTTTGAGAGCCTTGAACGGGCCTGTGAAGTGACCGCGAAAGTGCAAATGCACCACCACCCGGTCGCCGGCAATGATCATTTGCTCGATCTCACAGCTCAGGTCCGGCACTGCCGCGCGAAAGAACTTCGACGCCAGCAATGGCCCGGTCGGCCCCTGGACCCGGCCTTCGGGCGGTGTCTTGTCGATGAACTGCTCCGACAAGGCTGCCTTGGCCAACGCCTCCTCCCCAGTGTTCCAGAAACTGCCGTAACGCCGGGCGGCCAATTCCATGGCATCGCGCTGCACCTTGGGCAAACTCTGATCGACGATCAGCGTCTGCGGCTGGAGCAAGGCGGACTCGGCAAACACGGACGGACTGGCCAATACAGCAGCCGTCAGAAGAAGGCGGGAGAAGGTGATGTGAGTCATGGGGCGATCCTGATTCTGTAAACGAACGAGCGCCTATCATCAGCATCGGGGAATAAACGATAAACCGGTTAAGAACGGATTAACTTTTAAAGGATTTTTACGAATCGAGACCGAGGTGCGGCCAATCGCGGGCAAGCCCGGCTCCCACAGGATTGATGTCGTACACAATGTTTGTGATCGACATCAATCCTGTGGGAGCCGGGCTTGCTCGCGATGAAGGCGACTCGGTCTCCCGAGTCGCCTCAGCTGTTTATTCCAGCGCCGAAGCCGGCCCGAAGAACTCGTAACGGCTTTGCTTCTCCGGCACACCCAAGGCTTTGAGGTGGCGCTTGATGGCTGCCATGAAACCTTTAGGCCCTAGGAAGTAAGCATCCAGATCGCGCTGCTCCGGCAGCCACTCGCCCAGTTGCTCACGGCTCAGCAGCCCGACCTTGTCCGCCGCCGGACTCACGCCGTCATCTTCGGCGTAGCAATAGAAGCGCTTGAGCTGCGGGTGACGCTCGGCCAGACCATCGATCCAGTCGCGGAAGGCGTGAACGCTGCCGTTGCGTGCGCAGTGGATAAAGTGCACCGGACGTTCGGTCGCCAACGCCGCCTCAAGCATTGCCAGGGTCGGAGTAATCCCGACGCCGCCGCTGATCAGCACCAGCGGTTTGTCGCTGGCCGTCAGGGTGAACTCGCCCGATGGCGGGAACAGCTGAATGCTCGCACCGACATGCAACTGATCGTGCAAGTGATTGGAGGCGCGGCCACCGGTCTCGCGTTTAACGCTGATGCGGTACTGGCCTTTGTTGGCCAGCGCCGACAACGAATAGTTGCGACGAATCTCTTCGCCATCGAGGATCAGCTTCATGCCGATGTATTGGCCTGGTTCAGCGGCCAGAATCGCGCCTTTGTCCGCAGGTTCGAAGTAGAACGAAGTGATTTCCGCGCTTTCCTCGACTTTGGCCGCGACGATGAATTCCCGCGCCCCACGCCAGCCGCCCGGTGCCTGTTCTTTTTGGTCGTAGATGCTGGTTTCGGCGCCGATCAGGATCTCGGCCAATTGACCATATGCAGCGCCCCAGGCGCTCATCACTTCAGGGGTGGCGATTTCGTCGCCCAGCACTTCGCTGATGGCGCGCAACAGGCACGTGCCGACGATCGGGTAATGTTCAGGCAGAATTTGCAGGGCCACGTGCTTGTTGATGATCTTGGCCACCAGATCGCCCAATTGATCGAGCTGATCGATGTGCCGCGCATACATCAGCACGCCGTTCGCCAGTGCGCGGGGCTGATCACCGCTGGCCTGGTGAGCCTGGTTGAACAGCGGGCGGACTTCCGGGTATTCGGAGAGCATCATGCGGTAGAAGTGCGTGATCAACGCTTCACCACCGCTTTCGAGCAGCGGCACGGTGGATTTGACGATGGCACGGTCTTGAACGCTAAGCATAAGGTCGACTCCAGCTTTATGTGAATTACCCTAGACTTATCAGTTTCCATGCCAAGATTTAAAACCTTAAAAATCAATAGTTTAAAAACAACGTAGTCATATCGACACCCACTGACTTATAGTCATGTCGACTACATGGAGTCACTATGACTGCAAAATCGCTGCTCACCGCCCTGCTGCCTCTGGTCTCTGACCTGTCCCGCGAACTGCCCGAGGGCGAGCGCTATCGGCGCTTGCTCGAAGCCATGCGCGCCCTGCTCCCCTGCGATGCCGCCGCCCTGCTGCGCCTTGATGGCGAATGGCTGGTGCCGCTGGCCGTGGACGGGTTGAGCACCGACACCCTCGGCCGACGTTTCAAAGTCAGCGAACACCCGCGCTTCGAAGCGCTGCTCAGCAGTCACGGCCCGACGCGGTTCGCCGCCGACAGCGACTTGCCCGACCCTTACGACGGTCTGGTCGATGGCCTCGACGAACATCTGGAAGTTCACGATTGCATGGGCTGCCCGCTGTTTATCGACGAGCGCCCGTGGGGCTTGCTGACCCTCGATGCCCTCGACCCGGAACGATTTGAACCGATTGAACTGGATGCCCTGCAAGCCTTCGCTAGCCTCGCCGCCGCCACCGTCAACGCCGCCGAGCGCATAGAACGCCTGGCCAATCGTGTCGAAGACGAACATCAGCGCGCCGAGGTTTATCGTCAGGCCAGCGGCCAGCAGAACCGCGAGATGATCGGCCAGAGCAAGGCGCATAAACGCCTGGTCGAAGAAATCAATCTGGTGGGCGGCAGCGACCTGACCGTGCTGATCACTGGTGAAACCGGCGTCGGCAAAGAATTGGTGGCACAGGCGATTCACGCCGCTTCCCCTCGCGCGGACAAACCGATCATCAGCCTCAACTGCGCCGCCCTGCCGGATACGCTGGTCGAAAGCGAACTGTTCGGCCATGTGCGCGGCGCCTTCACGGGTGCGACGAATGATCGTCGCGGCAAGTTCGAACTGGCCAATGGCGGCACGCTGTTTCTCGATGAAGTCGGCGAACTGTCGCTGACCGTGCAGGCCAAACTGTTGCGGGTACTGCAAAGCGGTCAGTTGCAGCGCTTGGGCTCGGACAAAGAACATCAGGTGGACGTGCGACTGATCGCGGCGACCAACCGTGACCTGGCCGAGGAAGTGCGCAGCGGCCGCTACCGGGCCGACTTCTATCATCGCCTCAGTGTTTATCCGTTGCAGGTGCCGGCGCTTCGGGATCGTGGACGGGACGTGCTGTTGCTCAGCGGCTACTTCCTGGAACAGAACCGCTCGCGCATGGGCCTCAATAGCCTGCGGCTGACCAGCGACGCGCAAGCTGCTTTGTTGGCTTACGACTGGCCGGGGAATGTGCGGGAGCTGGAACACTTGATCGGTCGCAGCGCATTAAAGGCGCTGGGCAATTGCAAGGAACGGCCGAAGATTCTCAGTTTGAGTGCGGCGGATCTGGACTTGCCCAATGGCAGTGTCGAACTCCCCGCCGAACAACCCGCTGCCGTGCCTGTCGCGTTGGTCGCAGGGGATTTGCGTGAAGCCACCGAAAATTATCAGCGGCAATTGATCAGCGCCTGCCTGGAACGGCATCACGACAACTGGGCGAGTGCGGCACGTGAGCTAGGCTTGGATCGAGCGAATCTGGGGCGGATGGCCAAGCGATTGGGGATGAAGTGACGGCCCTATCGTCGGAGCGCCGTCCGATTTACTAAAGCCTGCCCCTAACAAGTCGATAACCCGGCATCAATAGATTTTGGCGATTCTTAACTCGCCCATCACCTTTTTCCACAGAAGGTTTTTATGTCCACCACCAAAGCCCGCGCAGACTCACTTTCGCTTCTGCTGTTTACCTTGCGCAGTGGCAAGCTGATGGCAATCAACCTGCTGAAAGTCAGCGAAATCATTCCCTGCCCGCCGCTGACCAAGCTGCCGGAGTCGCACCCCCACGTCAAAGGCATCGCCACGTTGCGCGGCGCCTCGTTGTCGGTGATCGACCTCAGCCGCGCCATCGGCGAGCGACCGCTGGAAGACCCGAACGGTGGCTGCCTGATCGTCACTGACGTCAGCCGCTCCAAACAGGGCTTGCATGTTCAGGCCGTGAGCAAGATTGTCCATTGCCTGACCACCGACATCCGCCCGCCGCCCTTTGGCTCCGGCGGTGTGCGCTCCTACATCACCGGCGTGACCTCGGTCGACGGCACGCTGGTGCAAGTGCTGGACATCGAAAAAGTCATCCACGGCATCGCCCCGGCGCAGATCGAAATGGCCCCGACCGAGCTGAGCATGGAAGACGCCGAAGTGCTGGGCAACGCACGGATTCTGGTGGTCGACGACAGCCAGGTCGCGCTGCAGCAATCGGTGCACACCCTGCGCAACCTCGGCCTGCAATGCCACACCGCCCGTAGCGCCAAGGAGGCCATCGACTGCCTGCTGGACCTGCAAGGCACGGCGCAGCAGATCAACCTGATCGTCTCGGACATCGAAATGTCGGAGATGGACGGCTATGCCTTCACTCGCACCCTGCGCGAAACCCCGGACTTCTCGCACCTTTATGTATTACTGCACACGTCTCTGGACAGTGCGATGAACAGCGAAAAAGCGCGCCTGGCCGGGGCCAACGCGGTGCTGACCAAGTTCTCGTCGCCGGAACTGACCAAATGCCTGATCGAGGCGGCCAAGGCAGTCGCCGAACAAGGTCACTGAGTCTTGGCCGAGCAATTCTGCTTTTTGATGCGGCGCAACCTGGCGCAGGGTGTGCCTGGCATCACCTGGCCCAAGGGAATCGACCTCGTTCAATACCGCCCCGAACTGGCCGAAGCCGTTCACCACTTGATGGAAACGGGTTATCAGCAAGGTGGCGGCCGCGTGCCTGCTCTGGACGTTTGGCAACGACGGTTTGAGACCGATCCCGAATACGATCCGTCCCTGTGTTTCATTGCGCTAGAGGGCGAGCGCATCCTTGGCGTGTGCCAGTGCTGGACCAGCGCCTACATCAAAAACCTGGTGGTGCATCCTCAGGCCCAAGGTCTCGGGCTCGGCCGTGCGTTGCTGCTGCATGCGTTCAAAGTGTTTCAGGATCGCCGGGAAGGCTTTGTCGATTTGAAAGTCCTGGAAGACAACCTTCGGGCGCAGCGCCTGTATGAAAGTGCCGGGATGTATGTGGTCCGCCGGGAATTGGTTCCAGCCTGACCCACCGCCATCGCGAGAAGGTCTTACTCGATCAACTGTGGGAGCGAGCCTGCTCGCGATGGGGCCGACACATTCAACACTAAACCATCAGGCATACTCCGACCCTCGGCCAACTCAATGCCCAAGGATGCCTGCCCCCATGAAAGCCACCACCCTGACCTTCCTCTGCCTCACCGCCCTCGCCACCCAGGCCCACGCCTCCAGCCCCGACGCCTGGGCCGCCTACGACAAAGCCGTCCTCTTCAGTTGCACCAAGGCCAGCGGCCTGAAAGACGCCAAACCCGTCGGCACCGCCGCCCAGTTTGACGACCGCGTCGGCTACACCGCGTTGCTGCTGCAAGGCCAATACCCGCAAAAACACATGAAAGGCCAGCAAGGCACCGAACTCTGCCTCTACAACAAGAAAACCAAAACCGCCTACGTGACCGAATGGGACGCCATCCGCCCCGCTACCAAAGCCCAGTGACTGGCGCATAACTTGCTTCGACGCAGGTCTATGCGGTGAGATTCTGACGCCGCTTCCTGCCTTTTACCTGCGACCTTAAGCCTGATGAATACGACGTTTTCCTGCGTAGGCTGCGGCAAATGCTGCACCGACCACCACGTGCCCCTGACCCTGGCCGAAGCCCGCATGTGGGCAGCCGACGGCGGTCAAGTGATCGTGCTGGTGGAAGGTTTCCTGGGCAACGGCCTGGGCCTGCCGGCGCAACAACGCGAACACGCCGAACGCCGCTCAGCGCGGGTTCGAAGCGGCGCGTCTGACGCCTACGTGGCGATCACCTTTGCCGCCTACAACGTCGGTCCCTGCCGGAATCTTGACGAAGACAACCTCTGCCGCATCTATGAACGGCGACCGCTGGTGTGCCGCATCTACCCGATGGAAATCAACCCGCACATCGCGCTGAACACCGCCGTTAAAGAATGCCCGCCGGAGTCCTGGGAACAAGGCCCGGACTTGATCATTGGCGGCAAACTGGTGGATCAGGAACTGGCAGGACTGATCCAGCGCTCACGTCAGGCGGATCGAGAAGACATTCAGACCAAGGATGCAATTTGCGGATTACTGGGGATTCGGACTACAGCGCTGAAGGGAGATGGGTTTACCGCTTATCTGCCGGACATGAGCGCGTTTGCCACGGTCATTGATCAGGTTTCAGCGCAACCGCTGCAGACGTCTGGCAGTGAATGGTTGTTTCATGTGTCGGGGGAGGATATCGCCGGGCAAGTACAGGCAGCCGGGGCGCAGGTGGCGACGGATGCGCCGGTGAACTATGCGTTTATTTCGTTGAGGGCGGCTTGATCCAGAAGGTGTATTGCCTTTGATGACCCCTTCGCGAGCAAGCCCGCTCCCACATTTGAACCGTGTCGTACACAGATCAATTGTGGGAGCGGGCTTGCTCGCGAAGGCGATAGATCAAGCACCGCAGAGTTTGAAACTCAGCGCTTACCCATCGAACGACGCGTCCCCGGAGGCGCAGCCCCCGGCGTCTTGGTATGGCCATTCTTCGCGCCATTCTTGTACCAAGGCTGGTTGGCATTCTTCGCAGCAGCCAACTCACCCGGTTTGAACGGGAACTTGAACGCCGGAATCGCGGCTTTGGATTCGCTGTCTGCGCTGGAGTCGACGCTGTCTGGCAGGTCTGCCTGGTCGTCGCTCAAAGCGTCGGCAACCGGCGGTTGTGTCGGGGAAGTCATGAAAGCTCCGGGTGATGCAAAAGAGTCGGGCCCGGTCAGCGAGCCGCGAAAGGCCGCAGTATACCCGTGTCGAGCGCCGCAAGCTTCACGCGGCAAGCGAGTCCGTCGGGTTTAGTGATGACTGACACACCGCAATCGCGAGCAACCCCAGCACCTGTGGGAGCGAGCCTGCTCGCGAAGAACGATAACGCGCTCAACCTGACCGAACGCTATTTACGCCGGAGCCTCAACCCTGTCCAACACCCGATTCACCGCCAACTCCGCCAGCATGACCACCTGCTGAATCGCCAACACCGTATGCCGCTGCGGCCCCACCAGATTCGTCGCAAAATCACCGGCCATCACACTCGCCGACGCCAAAGACTCACAGGCATGAGCCAACAGACTTTCCGAATCAACTTCGGGGACAACCATGAACATCGTGCTCGGACGACGCGGTTTTACGGTGTATTGCTCGGGTGGATCGAGGTAGTAATCGAGCGCGCGTTTTATCGCTTCGCTGTCTTTGATGAGCGCTTCGGACTGGGAGGTCTCGGCGCTGGGGGTTGTGGTGTTGAGGGGTGGGTCGGGGATTAACTTATCCATGCAAACTCCTACTGAAATCGGTACCACCATTCGCCGGATCTCAAGCGGCGAAGAGGTGGCAGCTATGTGCAGTGTGAGATCACCGGTAGTAGGCACCCGGCCAGACCGAAGTCTGCCCGCACACAGCCGCCATAACGCATTTACAGGCAGCGGATAAACTGGCGCCAATTATGGTGGCATTGGCGCTAGATGCATACTGGTAGCCGGGGATCTCACGCCCGGTCGCTGAATTTGCAGCGACAGCTAGAGGTTAGAGAACACGCTTCCTACCCGGCAACCTGAAAAATGCGTGGGAAAGCGCTGTGTTTCTTACACATCGTTAAACACAAAAATGGAACGCGGAGCGTCCCGGGCGGCATTCCCACGCGAAGCGTAGGGAACGATCAGTGGGCAGCAGGAGGAGATTGGTCGGCTGGCGGGCCGCCATCGTCGGAACGCCGCCCGGAGCAAGCTCGCTCCCACAGGGTTCGGGGTAGATCTGCAGGAGATTGGGCGGCTGGCAGGGCGTCATCGCTGGCAGGCCAGCTCCCACAGTGGTTCGGTGTACATCTGCAGGAGATTGGGCGGCTGGCAGGGCGTCATCGCTGGCAGGCCAGCTCCCACAGGGTTCGGTGTACATCTGCAGGAGATTGGTCGGCTGGCAGGCCGCCATCGCCGGCAGGCCAGCTCCCACAGGGGAATAGGGTGCATCTGAGAGAGATTGGTCGGCTGGCAGGCCGCCATCGCCGCGATGCGGCGACCCGACAGGCCAGCTCCCACAGTAAATCGCGGCGTACCACCCGTTCTTCACCACTCAATAGGCCGAGCGGTAGCTCGCCTGCTTTTGATTTTGACTCACCCGCCCCTTCGGCAGGCTGAGTGGAGGCGTTCATCTGGGGGGCAGGCGCGTAGCGCCGTTCGACGAAGTCGAACACATCGAGAGGAGGTCGAAGCGAAGCCGACCGGAGGCGATGCCCCCAGATGAATGCCGGAACGAAGGAACACCGAGCCCCGGCGAGGGGCCGGACGCCGGGGCAAGACCTTTTGGTTCCTTTTGGGGCGTTTGCCAAAAGGGACTCGCCGTCAGGGCGAAACCC
Source organism: Pseudomonas sp. DR48 (assembly GCF_019823085.1). Classification (NCBI taxonomy): domain Bacteria; kingdom Pseudomonadati; phylum Pseudomonadota; class Gammaproteobacteria; order Pseudomonadales; family Pseudomonadaceae; genus Pseudomonas; species Pseudomonas sp. DR48. Next base: position 739,961 of record NZ_CP081946.1, read on the forward strand.
TAGGTGGCCGTTACCGCAGCAACGGATATGTACACCTGAAAGAAAATGGTCGGCTGTCAGGCCGCCTTCGCGAGCAAGCCCGCTCCCACAATTAGCCCAGGTCCATCCAAGAGAACATGGTCGGCCCAAAGGCCGCCAAGACCAAAAGAACGCCCCAAACTGACAGCGCCGTCAGTTACCAGTCACCTTCCCGACCACCAAACAGGTTTATAAAGGAAAATACAAACCCGACAAAAACCCCAAGCCCCGGCGCCCCACACGCATGCGAATTCAGAAAAAACCCGCCCTGCTCGCAACCCTTCTGATCGTCATGGCAGCGCTGGGCGTGTGGTACGCCACCAAACCCGCCACAGCCAAACTCGCCGCGCCCACAGCAATCCCGGTCCGCGTCATCAGCGTCAGCGCAAAAGACGTCCCCCGCTACGTCAGCGGCATCGGCTCCGTGCTATCACTGCACAGCGTCGTCGTCCGCCCGCAAATCGACGGCATCCTCACCAAAATCATGGTCAAAGAAGGCCAACTGGTGAACAAAGGCGACCTGCTCGCCACCATCGACGACCGCTCGATCCGCGCCAGCCTCGACCAGGCCCGAGCGCAACTCGGCGAAAGCCAGGCACAACTGCAAGTCGCACAAGTCAACCTCAAACGCTACAAACTACTGAGCGTCGACGACGGCGTATCCAAACAGACCTACGACCAGCAACAAGCCCTGGTCAACCAACTCAAAGCCACCGCCCAAGGCAACCAAGCCTCGATCGACGCCGCGCAAGTACAGCTTTCCTACACACAGATTCGCTCCCCGGTCACCGGCCGCGTCGGTATTCGCACAGTGGATGAAGGCAACTTCCTGCGCATGGCCGACGCCCAAGGCCTGTTCACAGTGACCCAGATCGACCCGATTGCCGTGGAATTCTCCCTGCCACAGCAAATGCTGCCCACCCTGCAAGGCCTGATCAACGACCCGGAGCACGCGCTGGTGAAAGCCTACATCGGCGCTGACACCGACGGCGAAACCGGCAACCTGCTGGGCGAAGGCCACCTGACCCTGATCGACAACCAGATCAGCGCCAACACCGGGACCATCCGCGCCAAGGCTGAATTCAACAACCCCGGGCAGAAACTCTGGCCGGGCCTGCTGGTGACGGTAAAAATTCAGACAGCGCTGGATAAAGATGCGCTGGTGGTGCCGCCCACCGTCGTACAACGCGGCCTCGATCAACATTACGTGTACCGGGTCAACGGCGACAAAGTCGAAACCGTCACCGTGCAGATGGTTGCCCAAGGCAGCGGCCAGGACATCATCAAAGGTGTTAAGCCCGGCGACATATTGGTCAGTGACGGCCAATCGCGCCTCAAACCCGGTTCCACCGTTCAGGTGCTGACCGACCCGCCGCAAGTGGTTCAGTCGGAGTCCAAGCCATGAAGGGCCACGGCTCAATCTCGGCCTGGTGCATCGATCATCCGGTCGCCACCATTCTGCTGACGTTTGCCTTGGTGCTGCTGGGCGTCATCGCCTTTCCGCGCCTGCCCATTGCGCCGCTACCAGAGGCGGAATTCCCGACCATTCAGGTCGCCGCGCAACTCCCCGGCGCCAGCCCGGAAACCATGGCGTCGTCGGTCGCTACGCCGCTTGAAGTGCAATTCAGCGCCATCCCCGGCGTAACCCAGATGACCTCGAGCAGCGCCTTGGGCTCGACCAACCTGACGCTGCAATTCACCCTCGACAAAAGCATCGACACCGCCGCCCAGGAAGTACAGGCAGCGATCAACACCGCCGCTGGCAAACTGCCGAAAGACATGCCGACCCTGCCGACGTGGCGCAAGGTCAACCCGGCCGACAGCCCGGTGCTGATTCTCAGCGTCAACTCGACACAAATGCCCGGCACCGAACTCAGCGACCTGGTGGAAACCCTGCTCTCGCGTCAGATCAGTCAGATCAACGGTGTAGGCCAAATCAACATCACCGGTCAGCAACGTCCGGCGATTCGCGTTCAAGCCTCGGCGGACAAACTCGCTGCTATCGGCCTGACGCTGGCGGACATTCGCCAGGCCATCCAGAACACCAGCCTCAACCTGGCCAAAGGTGCGTTGTACGGCGAGTCGAGCATCTCGACGCTGTCGACCAACGACCAGCTCTTCCAACCCGAGGAATACAGCCAGCTCATCGTTTCCTACAAGGACGGTGCACCGGTTCACCTCAAGGACGTCGCCAAAGTCGTCAACGGTTCGGAAGATGCCTACGTGCAAGCCTGGGCCGGTGACAAGCCAGGGGTCAACCTGGTGATTTCCCGGCAACCGGGGGCCAACATTGTCGAGACGGTGGATCGCATCCAGGCCGCCCTGCCCGCCCTCGAAGCCATGCTGCCGGCGTCGGTGCAGGTCAAGGTGCTGGTCGACCGCACCCAGACCATCCGAGCCTCGCTGCATGAAGTGGAAGTCACCCTGCTGATCGCGATCCTGCTGGTGGTGGCGGTGATGGCGCTGTTCCTGCGCCAGTGGTCGGCGACCATGATTGTGTCCGCCGTGCTGGGTGTTTCGCTGACTGCCAGTTTCGCCCTGATGTACATCATGGGCTTCAGCCTCAACAACCTGACGCTGGTGGCGATCGTGGTGGCTGTGGGGTTTGTGGTCGACGATGCGATTGTGGTGGTGGAGAACATTCACCGTCACCTCGAGGCCGGCGACGGCATGCGCGAGGCGGCGATCAAGGGCGCCGGCGAGATTGGTTTTACCGTGGTGTCCATCAGCTTTTCGCTGGTGGCGGCGTTCATTCCGCTGCTGTTCATGGGCGGCGTTGTCGGGCGGCTGTTCAAGGAATTCGCCCTGACCGCCACCTCGACCATTATGATTTCGGTGGTGGTCTCCCTGACACTGGCGCCCACGCTCGCCGCGCTGTTCATGCGTGCGCCGGTGCATCACGCCCACGGCAAACCGACGTTTGGCGAACGCTTGCTGGCGGGCTATGAAAAACTCCTGCGCCGCGCCCTCGCCCACCAGAAATTGATGATCGGGGTGTTCTGCCTGTCACTGGGCCTGGCGATTGCCGGTTACATCTTTATCCCCAAGGGCTTTTTCCCTGTGCAGGACACCGGTTTTGTCCTCGGGACCACCGAAGCCGCTGCCGATATTTCCTACGGCGACATGGTGAAAAAACACTTGGCGATGGCCGAAATCGTCGCCGCAGACCCCGCCGTCGCGGCGTTTTCCCACTCGGTCGGCGTCTCCGGCAGTAACCAGACCATCGCCAACGGCCGCTTCTGGATCTCCCTGAAAAAACGCGGCGACCGCGACGTCTCGGCCAGTCAGTTCATTGACCGGATTCGCCCGAAACTGATGAAAGTCCCGGGCATCGTGCTGTACCTGCGTGCCGGCCAGGACATCAACCTCAGCTCTGGCCCGAGTCGCGCCCAGTACCAATATGTGCTCAAGAGCAACGACGGCGCGACCCTCAGCACCTGGACCCAACGCCTGACGGAAAAGCTGCGCGCCAACCCGGCATTCCGCGACATTTCCAATGACCTGCAATTGGGCGGCAGCATCACCCACATCAGCATCGACCGCAGCGCCGCCGCGCGTTTCGGCCTGACCGCCAGTGATGTCGATGAAGCGCTGTACGACGCGTTCGGTCAGCGGCAGATCAACGAGTTCCAGACCCAGATCAACCAATACAACGTGATTCTGGAACTGGATACCAAACAACGCGGCAAAGCCGAAAGCCTCAACTACTTCTACCTGCGCTCGCCCCTGAGCGGGGAAATGGTGCCGCTGTCGGCACTGGCGAAATTCGATGCGCCCACCGTCGGCCCGCTGTCCATTGCCCATGACGGCATGTTCCCGGCCGCCAACCTGTCGTTCAACCTGGCGCCCGGCGTGGCGTTGGGCGATGCCGTGATCATGCTCAACCAGGCCAAGGCCGAGATCGGCATGCCGGCGGCCATGAGCGGCAACTTCCAGGGCGCGGCGCAGGCGTTCCAGAGTTCGCTGGCCAGCCAGCCGTGGCTGATCCTGGCCGCGCTGGTGGCGGTGTACATCATTCTCGGCGTCCTTTACGAGAGCTTCGTGCACCCGCTGACCATCATCTCGACACTGCCATCGGCGGGGCTCGGCGCGGTGATCATGCTGTGGATCTGCGGCCAGGACTTTTCGATCATGGCGCTGATCGGGCTGGTGTTGCTGATCGGGATCGTGAAGAAAAACGGCATCCTGATGATCGACTTCGCACTCGACGCCCAACGCAACGGTGGCTTGCCGCCGGAAGAGGCGATTTTCCAAGCCTGTATCACACGGTTCCGGCCGATCATCATGACCACCCTCGCCGCCCTGCTGGGTGCGTTGCCGCTGATGCTCGGCTACGGCACCGGCGCCGAACTGCGCCAGCCGTTGGGGATCGCGGTGGTCGGCGGCTTGTTGGTGAGCCAGGCGCTGACTTTGTTCACCACTCCGGTCATATACTTGTGGCTTGAGCGGCTATTCCATCGACCTAAACCCGCACCGCTGCCGGTGCTGGCGACCACAGACTGAGGCGGGGTCATGCGCGTTCTGATTATCGAAGACGAAGAAAAAACCGCGGACTATTTGCACCGCGGCCTGACGGAACAGGGTTACACCGTGGACCTGGCGCGCGACGGCGTCGAAGGCCTGCACCTGGCGCTGGAAAGCGACTATGCGGTGATCGTCCTCGACGTCATGTTGCCGGGCCTCGACGGCTTCGGCGTGCTGCGCGCCTTGCGTGCGCGCAAGCAAACCCCGGTGATCATGCTCACCGCCCGCGAGCGCGTCGAAGACCGCATCAAAGGCCTGCGCGACGGCGCCGACGATTACCTCGGCAAGCCGTTTTCCTTCCTCGAACTGGTGGCACGCCTGCAAGCGCTGACCCGGCGCAGCGGCGGCCACGAGCCGGTGCAAGTGAGCATCGCCGACCTGTGGATCGATTTGATCAGCCGCAAGGCGACCCGCGCCGGTACGCGCCTGGACCTGACCGCCAAGGAGTTCTCGCTGCTGAGCGTGCTCGCCCGTCGGCAAGGTGAAATCCTCTCGAAAACGGCGATTGCCGAAATGGTCTGGGACATCAATTTCGACAGCGACGCCAACGTCGTCGAAGTCGCGATCAAGCGCCTGCGGGCCAAACTCGACGGGCCGTTCGACGAAAAACTGCTGCACACCATCCGGGGCATGGGTTATGTGCTGGAGAGCCGCGGTGTCCAGTAACTCGATTGCGCTGCGCCTCAGTGGGATGTTTACGTTGGTCGCGCTGCTGGTGTTCCTGCTGATCGGCTGGGCGCTGTACCAACAGGTCGATAAAGGCCTGGGCCTGTTGCCCGAAGCCGAGCTGGACGCGCGCTACAGCGTGCTCGAATCCACGGTCGGGCGTTACGGCACGCCCGAGCATTGGGTGAAGATCAACAACAAACTCAATCTGCTCGGCGAAGAAGACAAGCGCATCCGTTTCTGGATCATCAGCGGTGATCCGAACTACGAATACGGCAACCTGACGCCACAGATCCGCGCCTTTGCCGAAGGCCCGCTGGGGATGCGCGACATGACCCTGCCGGGCCAGCCATATCCGCTGAAAGTGTTGGTCAGCCAGTTCCCGGCCAAGGATCAACGCCCGCCGCTGCGCTTCATGATCGGCATCGACACCGAGACGTTTTTCCAGACTCAGCATCACCTGCTGATCGCCCTCATCAGCCTCGCGATCATCGGCGTGTTATTGGCTTCGGCACTCGGGTATTGGGTGGCGCGCATTGGCCTGAAACCGTTGATCAAGTTGTCTCAGGAAGCCCAGCGACTGGCGCCGCCATTGCGTTCCGGACGTTTGCGCATGTCGTCTTTGCCGCCGGAACTCAATCAGTTCGTCAATTCGTTCAACTCGACACTGGAGCGGGTTGAACAGGCCTATTCGCGACTGGAGTCGTTCAACGCCGACGTCGCCCATGAACTGCGTTCGCCCTTGACCAACCTGATCGGCCAGACACAGGTGGCGCTGACTCGCGGGCGTTCCGCCGAACACTATTTCGAAGTGCTGCAATCGAACCTTGAAGAGTTGGAGCGGCTGCGTTCGATCATCAATGACATGCTGTTTCTTGCCAGCGCGGATCAGGGCAGCAAGGCCACCAAACTGACGTCCACCTCGCTGGCCGATGAAGTGGCGACGACCCTGGAATATCTGGATTTCATTCTTGAGGATGCGCAGGTTCAGGTACGTGTCAGCGGTGATGCGCAAGTGCAGATCGAGATCGCGCATTTGCGCCGGGCGCTGATCAATTTGTTGAGCAATGCGGTGCAGCACACCGCGCCCGGGCAAGTGATCGAGGTGAAAATCGAGGTTGAGGCGCATCAGGTGAGCATCGGTGTCGCCAACCCTGGTTCGCCAATTGCCAGCGAACATCTGCCTCGGTTGTTCGAGCGTTTTTACCGGGTGGATGCGTCACGCAGCAATAGCGGCAACAACCACGGGTTGGGGCTGGCGATCGTCAAGGCGATTGCGCTGATGCACGGCGGGGATGTGTTTGTGCGCAGTGATCACGGGATGAATACCTTCGGCATCCACCTTCCGGTCTGACGATCAACTGTTGCTTTATCAGCAACAGTCCTTTCATGAATCCGCTCTTTTTCCCCTCCTCATTCCCCCTTATCTTTGCCGCACCAAACAGCACTTGCCAAGCAAGAAGGTTTTAAAGATGTCCAACACTATGGGTATTGCCAGCGCTTTCGTTTTGTCCTCATTGTTCCTGTCACCGTTCGCCATGGCTGAAGAGTCGCAGACCTTCTCCGCACAAAACGAGGCACGCGTCGCAGCCTACGAACAGTATCAGAGTGAAATGACGGCCAAAGCCCAAGACGCTGCGCAAACCCCTCAAGCCTCAACGTCTGCCAACCAGCCACGGGTTGAGAAAGACAGCTGATCCAGCGTAGTCGCACCCTTTCCCTCGACACTTTTCATCGGCTCTTCCCTTTGAAAGGTTGTCTTCAAAGCCGCTGCTATCAGCGGCTTTTTTTCGTTGTGGTTTAACACCGGTCTCGTTCGTCTCCTCTTACAAGAAACATCCTGTACTTCAACTAATGAAGTACTTGATTGACCCCAAGGAGCTTTACCGCAAGTGCGTTTTCCTCTTAGTTTCAGCCCGTTGTTCATTGCAGTTGCTGCAACGATACCCACCACCGCCCACGCCGCCGACGACACCCACCCTGAAGGGTTTGTGCAGGGTTCGAGCCTCAACCTCAATGCTCGCAACTACTACATGAACCGCAACCGCCTGCAGCACGCGGACGACAACATCGAATGGGGCCAAGGCTTTCTCGGCATTTTCAAATCGGGCTACACCCAGGGCACGGTGGGTTTCGGTATCGATGCCAACGCCATGCTCGGACTCAAGCTCGACGGCGGTGGCGGCACGGATAACTCGAGCATCCTGCCGGTCAGCGATGGCAACGGCAAAGCGCCGGGGTCGTTCTCGACGGCGGGCGCCACGCTGAAAATGCGTGCATTCGATACCGAGTTGAAGGCCGGCGACCTGTTCCTCAACAACCCGGTGATTGCCGGCGGCGAGACACGCATGCTGCCGCAGACCTTTCGCGGCGTCAGCCTGACCAACCACAGTTTCGACGGTTTCCTCATCGAAGGCGGCCAGGCGAGTTTCACCAAGCCTTACAACCAGAGCGGCCATACCCGAATCAGCACCTCGTACGGCAGCCTGGCAGAGGGTGACGAAAGTCAGCACCTGAATTGGGCCGGCGTGGCCTGGAGCGGCCTGCCGGGCTTGACCAGTAGCCTTTATGCTTCCGAGCTCAAGGACATCTGGAACCAGTATTACTACGACCTGGATTACACCTACGCGCTGAACGATCTGGTCAGCCTCAACCCGGGCCTGCACTTCTATCACACGCAAGACACCGGCGATGCGCTGCTAGGCAACATCGACAACAACACCTACAGCCTGCATTTCACTGTCGGCGTGGGCTTTCACAGCGTTACCGCGGCGTATCAGCGGGTCAACGGCAACACGCCGTTCGACTACATCAACCAGGGCGACAGCATTTTCCTCGACAACTCCCAGCAGTATTCGGACTTCAACGGCCCGAACGAACGCTCGTGGAAACTCAAGTACGCCTACGACTTTGCTGGCCTCGACCTGCCCGGCCTGACCTCGGCACTTTCGTACTCACGGGGCAAACTGGACCTGACCAAGGTTGACCCGGACAGCCGCGGATATGCCTCGTGGTACAGCGCCGACGGCAAAAATGCCGAGCACTGGGAACGTGACATTGATCTTAAGTACGTGGTCCAGGAAGGCCAGGCCAAGGACCTGTCCGTGCGTCTGCAATGGGCAACCAACCGGGGCGGAAACGGCTACGGCGCGCTAGACCAGGACACTGACGAATACCGGGTGATCGTCGACTACCCGCTGAATGTCTTCTAAACTGCAACGAACAAAAGGCCAGCACGTTTTGCTGGCTTTTTTTTATCCGGGATTTTTACCGGCGCACTGAACGCGAACAGCTAATCGTTCAAAACGCCTCGTCAATAGAAGCCAGAACCATGAGCGTGAGCAGTGCACAACCTCAAGATCCGGTCCGATCGCCCCGGTCGGAGCGGCTTCTGGTTCTTGGCAGTTTGCTGCTGGTGGTGGCCATTCTGAGCATCGTGGCGTATCTGTTGGTCCGTGAGCGCGCCAACGCAGAACTGTCTGCCACGCGCGCCGCATCCAATATCGTGCAGTTGATCGACGCCGACGTGCTGCGCAATGTCGAGCTCTACGACCTGTCCCTGCTCGGTCTGATTGCGGCCTCGCAACGGGAAGACCTCAAGAACGTTTCTCCCGACATCCGTCATCTGGCCTTGTTCGACCGCGCCACGGCCGCGCCGTACAAGGGCGATATCCTGTTGCTGGACAACAAGGGCGACGTCATTGCCGACTCGGCCTCGGTGGAGCCTAGAAAGGGCAATTTCGCCGACCGTGAATACTTTCAGTCGCACGTGAGCAATCGCGACCCGGGCATGTTCATCAGCCGCCCCTTTCGCTCCAGGCAGGCTGAACATGAGTGGCGAATCAGCTTCAGTCGCCGGGTCAGCGGAACACAGGGCGAATTCCTCGGTGTCGCCGAAGCCGCCATGCGCCTGAGTTACTTCGATCAATTGTTCAACAGCTTGAACATCGGTCGTGACAGCTCGGTCAACCTGATCAGCTCGGACGGCATCCTGCTGGCCCAGGAACCGCGCCCGGCCGAAGAATTGGTCGGCAAGGATTTCAGCAACCGCCCCAATTTCCAGCGCATCGTCAAAGAAGGCAACGGCAGCTTCACCAGCGTTTCAAGCCAATACCAGGACAAACGCCTGTACACGTTTTCCAAGGTGGGCAACCTGCCGCTGATCGTCGTCGTTGCTCTGTCGAGCGATGAAGTGTTTGCCTCCTGGAAGCGCACGGCGTTGGTGGTCAGCGTGGCGACCCTGGCGTTGTGCATCAGTCTGCTCTGGCTGACCTGGTTGTTCTGTCGGGAACTGCGCCTGCGCCACAACGCCGAGCGGGGGCTGGCGCAACTGGCGGCCACCGATCCCTTGACCGGCCTGGCCAACCGCCGGACGCTCGATCAGGCCCTGCGTCATGAATGGTTTCGCGCGCAACGATCGGGCAAACCACTGTCGGTGCTGATGATTGACGCCGACCGCTTCAAGGATTTCAACGATCGATATGGCCATCAGGCCGGCGACCAGGCATTGCGTACGCTGGCCAGTGTCATCAGCGCCCACGTGCGACGACCGGCGGATCTGGCGGCCCGTTACGGTGGCGAAGAGTTTTCAGTGATCCTGGCGGAAACCGACAGCGCCGGCGCGCAGCAGATTGCCGAAAACATTCGCAAAGCTGTCGAGCAGTTGCCGTTCATCGAGGGTGCGGAATCGCCCATCACTGTCAGTATTGGTATCAGCACCTGGACAACAGCGACTGATATCAGCCTGGAAAGTGTGCTGTTCGCGGCGGACAAGGCGCTGTATCAGGCCAAGGAAAACGGGCGTAACCGGGTGGTCTCTGCTGACTGAAGAACGATCGACATGCAGGCATAAAAAAAGGCCACCCGAAGGCAGCCTTTAAAAACTAGAGAGGTTTTTACTTACACGGCCGCAACGGGACGCATGTAAGAGATCGGTGCAGTACTGGCGTCTTCGAAAGTCACGACTTCCCAAGCATCTTTCTGCTCAATCAACTTGCGCAGAAGCTGGTTGTTCAATGCATGTCCGGACTTGAAGCCCTTGAACTCACCAATCAGGCTATTGCCCAGCAGGTAGAGGTCACCAATTGCATCGAGGATCTTGTGCTTCACGAATTCGTCTTCATAGCGAAGGCCGTCTTCGTTCAGTACACCATCCGCGTCGACCACAATAGCGTTTTCAACGCTGCCGCCGAGTGCGAGGTTGTGCTTGCGCAGGTACTCGATGTCACTCATGAAACCAAAGGTGCGGGCGCGGCTGACTTCTTTTACGAACGAAGTGCTGGAAAAATCCACGCTTGCACTTTGTGTGCGGTCACGGAAAACCGGGTGATCGAAATCGATCTCGAAGCTCACTTTGAAACCTTCGAAAGGGACGAAAGTGGCGCGCTTGTCGCCGTCTTCCACTGTCACTTCCCGCAGGATCCGGATGAACTTCTTGGCGGCGTCCTGTTCTTCCAGGCCAGCCGACTGAATCAGAAATACGAAGGGTCCAGCGCTACCATCCATGATCGGGACTTCAGACGCGGAGAGCTCGACGTAGGCGTTATCGATGCCCAGGCCAGCCATGGCCGAGAGCAAGTGCTCCACCGTATCCACTTTGGTGTCACCACTGACCAATGTGGTCGACATCGTGGTTTCACCAACGTTTTCCGCGCGGGCAGGGATTTGCACGACCGGATCGAGATCGGCACGACAAAACACAATGCCGGTGTCGATAGGTGCTGGCTTGAGGGTCAGGTAAACCTTCTCCCCCGAGTGCAGGCCTACACCTGTGGCACGGATAATATTTTTCAGTGTGCGTTGTTTAATCATGGCTTGGGCCGCTTCAGCGCAAATTGCGAACTGGTATCAACAAAGGCTGGCGATAATAGCAGACCAGACCTTTGCTGAACACCAATCACCTTCATAGCCCTGATACATTCCATCAATCAGCCTGACGACGCAGGAAAGCCGGGATGTCCAGGTAGTCCAGGTCATCTTGCGGATTCATCTTCGCGGCAGTCGCAGCACCGGCCTGAGCCTGGTTGCGCATGACGGTCGGACGGTCCAGGTCACGGTAGTTTACCGCTGGTTGTTCCTGACGAGCGGGTGCCGATTGTTGCGGCTGGGAAGCCATCGAGGTGTGAACGGTATTGTCGATGACCTTTACAGGCTTCTCGATTTTAGCGCCCAGACCGGTAGCAACCACGGTCACGTGCAGTTCGTCGCGCATGTCCGGATCGATAACGGTACCGACCTTGACCATTGCGTGCTCGGAAGCGAAGGCTTCGATGATGCTACCCACGTCGGAGTACTCACCCAGGGACAGGTCAGGACCGGCGGTGATGTTCACCAGGATGCCGCGTGCACCTTGCAGGTTCACGTCTTCAAGCAACGGGTTGCGAATGGCCGCTTCGGTGGCTTCGCGTGCACGGTTCGGACCGCTGGCGCAGCCAGTGCCCATCATCGCCATGCCCATTTCGCTCATTACGGTGCGTACGTCGGCAAAGTCGACGTTGATCATGCCCGGACGCTTGATGATGTCGGAGATACCGCGAACGGCACCGGCCAGTACATCGTCAGCCTTCGCGAAAGCCGACAAGAGGCTTGCGTCCTTACCGAGGATGGTCAGCAGTTTCTCGTTGGGAATGGTGATCAACGAGTCAACGCTTTCAGACAGCAGACGGATACCTTCGTCGGCGATCTGCATGCGCTTGCGGCCTTCGAACGGGAACGGACGAGTCACCACCGCAACGGTGAGAATCCCCATTTCCTTGGCCACTTCAGCAATGATCGGCGCAGCACCGGTACCGGTACCACCGCCCATGCCAGTGGTGATGAACACCATGTTGGTGCCCTGCAGGACTTCGGCAATGCGCTCACGGTCTTCGAGAGCGGCCTGACGACCTACTTCAGGGTTGGCACCAGCGCCCAGACCTTTGGTCACGCCGGTACCCAGTTGCAGGATGGTCCGCGCGCCGATGGATTTCAGCGCCTGGGCATCAGTGTTGGCGCAGATGAATTCAACGCCTTCAATGTTGCTCTTGACCATGTGGTTGACAGCGTTGCCGCCGCCTCCGCCAACACCGATAACTTTAATAACCGGGCTTGCGGGGATGTTGTCTACGAGTTCGAACATTTTCCCTCTCCTTTACGTTCTCTAGTTTTTTCGCCTACTGCCTGTATCTACAACGGTGCTGCGGTAAATCTTTAGAAGTTGCCTTGAACCCAGCTCTTGATGCGATCGAGCAAGGCGGCTTTCGGTTCTTCATTGCTGTAGCTGTCGCGGCTGCTGATACCCGAGAACGAAATCCCGTCGGACTGCTTTTGCAGGCCGTACATCAACAGGCCAACGCCAGTGGAATAAATCGGGTTGCGGACCACGTCATCCAGGCCCTTGACGCCGTGAGGCACGCCCAGGCGGACCGGCATGTGGAAGATCTCTTCGGCCAGTTCGACCGCGCCTTCCATTTTCGACGTACCACCGGTCAGCACGATGCCGGCCGGGATCAGGTCTTCGTAGCCGCTGCGGCGCAATTCGGCCTGGATCAGCGTGAACAGTTCGTCGTAACGCGGCTCGACCACTTCGGCCAGGGCCTGACGCGAAAGCTCGCGCGGTGGACGGTCGCCGACGCTTGGGACCTTGATGGTTTCACCGGCACCGGCCAGCTTGGCCAGGGCGCAGGCGTAGCGAATCTTGATTTCTTCGGCGTACTGAGTCGGGGTGCGCAACGCCATCGCGATGTCGTTGGTCACCTGATCGCCCGCAATCGGGATCACCGCGGTGTGACGGATCGCGCCTTCGGTGAAGATCGCGATGTCGGTCGTGCCGCCACCGATGTCCACCAGGCAAACGCCCAGCTCTTTCTCGTCGTCGGTCAGCACCGAATACGCGGACGCCAGTTGCTCGAGAATGATGTCGTCGATTTCCAGGCCACAGCGACGCACACATTTTTCAATGTTCTGTGCGGCGTTGACGGCGCAGGTCACCACGTGAACCTTGGCTTCCAGACGTACGCCCGACATGCCCAGCGGCTCACGAACGCCTTCCTGGTTATCGATCACGTAATCCTGCGGCAGGGTGTGCAGCACGCGCTGGTCAGCCGGGATCGCCACGGCCTGGGCGGCGTCGAGGACGCGCTCAAGGTCGGCGGAGCTGACTTCGCGATCACGAATCGCCACGATGCCGTGGGAGTTCAGGCTGCGGATGTGATTGCCGGCCACGCCGACGAACGCCGAGTGGATCCGGCAACCGGCCATCAGCTGCGCTTCTTCGATCGCGCGCTGAATCGATTGCACGGTGGACTCGATGTTCACCACCACGCCTTTCTTCAGGCCACGGGACGGATGAGTGCCGATCCCGACGATTTCCAGCGTGCCGTCGTCCGAGACCTCGCCGACCAGCGCCACCACCTTGGAGGTGCCGATATCAAGACCGACGATCATTTTGCCGCTTTGCACGTTTGCCATGGGTCCTGCCTCTTCTTAATTCTTCGCGACAGCGGGTTGGGCTGTCGTGGGCGCTACAGGTTCCCGCCAGCCAACAGCGAGGCCGTTGGCGTAGCGCAGATCGATGCGCGCAATGTTCGTAATCTGTTCTTTAAGCGTCTTGTCGTAGATGGCAATGAAGCGGCGCATCTTTTCCACCAGGTTGCCGCGTCCCAGCAGCAGTTCGATTCCCGGACCCGCGCTGCCGGCGCCGGTGGTCAGGAACCAGCTGCCTCGTTCACGCAATTCCAGGCGTGCAATCGAGAAGCCCAATGGCCTGAGCATCTGGCTCAGCACCTGGTATTGCTGCATCACTTGCTGTTGTGCCCGTTGTGGACCGAACAGCTGTGGCAAGTGTTCATAGTTCGCCAGCTCACGCGGGGTGAAGGCCTGCCCCTGGTTGTTCAACAGCGACTCATCGCCCCAACGGGCCACGGGCAGTTGTTCTTCCAGGCGGATCACCACTTGATCCGGCCACACCCGACGCACTTCGGCGTGGGCAATCCATGGCATGGTTTCAAGCTCGGTGCGCATGCTCTCCAGATCGATGGTGAAGAAGCTCGACGCCACGTATGGGGCGATCCGCTGCTGCACCGCTTGCTGGCTGATGTAACTCAAATCGCCCTGCACGTTGATCTTGGTGATCGGCCGGTCGGCGTACGGCAGCAAACGCTGTGCGCCTTCGTAAGTGCCGAAGCCCAGTGCAACCAACAGCACCGGCCAGAACAAGGCTTTGAGAAAGCCGAAATTGGCTTTGGGCAGGCGCGCGGACATCGGCTCTTTCGCCACCATTCGGCTGGCACCCCGCGGCACCGGCTTGCGGCCGGGTACTGGAGGGGGCTGATGTCTCAGCTGTGCGCCTTGCATGGTCTTAACCTCGAGGCTCGTTGTTGCCGGCAATGCTGGCGGCCAAAATCGCCAGAACCAGTTGCTGGAAATCCAGACCGGCAGCACGGGCCGCCATCGGCACCAGGCTGTGATCGGTCATGCCCGGTGCGGTGTTGACTTCCAGGAACCAGAACTGCCCGTCGGCGTCCTGCATCACGTCCGCCCTGCCCCAACCGGCGATACCCAGCGCCTCACAGGCTTTCGCCGTGAGGTCCATCAGTTCTTTTTCCTTGTTGCTGTCCAGGCCACACGGGATCCGGTACTGGGTATCGGAGGCCACGTACTTGGCGTCGTAGTCGTAGAAACTGTGCGTCGTGCCCAGGGCAATCGGTGGCAACACCTGGTCACGCAGGGTGGCGATGGTGAACTCCGGACCTTGAATCCATTGCTCGACCAACACTTGCGAATCGTAGGTACTGGCCGCTTTCCAGGCGTCGATCAACTCCGGCGCGGAGGTCACTTTGGCCATACCGATACTTGAACCTTCATGGGCCGGTTTGACGATCAAAGGGAAGCCCAGTTCCGTCGCTGCCGAAATACAATCGGCCTCGCAACTCAGTACGGCGTGGCGTGGCGTCGGAATACCGAGGCTGTGCCAGACCTGTTTGGTGCGCAGCTTGTCCATCGCCAATGCCGAGGCAAGAATGCCGCTGCCGGTGTACGGAATGCCCAGGCATTCGAGCAAGCCCTGCATGCTGCCGTCTTCACCGCCACGACCGTGGAGGATGATGAAGGCGCGGTCGATTTTTTCGTTCAGCAAGCGCTGCAACAGGTCATCGCCCACGTCGAGGCCGAACGCGTCCACACCGGCGCTCAGCAGCGCGTCGAGGACAGCGTTGCCCGACTTGAGGGAAACCTCACGCTCGGCGCTCTTGCCGCCGAACAGCACGGCGACGCGGCCGAAGTCTTTCGGCGCGATCGTGGAGACGAGGTTGGCGTAGGCAGCAGTCATTTCAATTTCCCCGGAGTCGGTGCGGCAACAGCACCCGCGAATAGCGGACTGGCCAACAGTTTCGGGGCGAGACCACCGATATCACCGGCGCCCTGGCACAGCAGGATGTCGCCGGCACGCAGCAGCGGCTTGACCAGCGGCGCAAGGTCGACACCGCGCTCGATGTAGATCGGATCGAGCTGGCCGCGTTGACGAATGCTGTTGCACAGCTTGCGGCTATCGGCCCCCGGGATCGGTTCTTCACCGGCCGGATAGACTTCCATCAGCAGCAACACGTTGGCATCGGCCAATACATTGACGAAATCGTCGTACAGGTCGCGGGTGCGGCTGTAACGGTGCGGCTGGTAAACCATCACCAGACGGCGCTCCGGCCAGCCACCGCGCACGGCTTTGATTACGGCGGCGACTTCGGTCGGGTGGTGACCGTAGTCGTCGACCAGCATCACGTGGCCGCCCTCGACCGGCAGTTCGCCGTAGACCTGGAAGCGTCGACCGACACCCTGGAACCCGGACAGGCCCTGGACGATGGCCTCATCGCTGACACCTTCGTCGGAGGCGATGCAGATGGTCGCCAGCGCGTTCAATACGTTGTGGTTGCCCGGCATGTTCACCGAGACATCCAGCGGTTCGCGATCAGGGCGCAGGACGGTGAAGAAAGTCTGCATGCCCTGCTGGCGCACATTGATGGCGCGCACGTCGCAGTCATCGCCGAAGCCGTAGGTGACCGTAGGACGTTTCACCAGCGGCAGGATTTCACGCACCACCGGGTCGTCCAGGCACACCACCGCCAAACCGTAGAACGGCAGGTTGTGCAGGAACTCGACGAAGGTTTTCTTCAGTTTGTTGAAGTCACCGTCGTAGGTCGCCATGTGGTCGGCGTCGATGTTGGTGACCACGGCCACCAGGGGCTGCAAGTGCAGGAAGCTCGCATCGCTTTCGTCGGCTTCGGCGATCAGGTAGCGGCTGGTGCCGAGCTGGGCATTGGTGCCCGCGGCATTCAGACGGCCACCGATGACGAACGTCGGGTCCAGGCCACCGGCCGCGAACACCGAAGCGATCAGGCTGGTGGTGGTGGTTTTGCCGTGGGTCCCGGCGACAGCGATGCCGTGGCGGTAGCGCATCAGCTCGGCCAGCATCTCGGCGCGTGGCACCACGGGAATACGGCGTTCCAGTGCGGTGGCAACTTCCGGGTTGGAGGTGTTCACGGCGCTCGACACCACCAGCACGTCGGCGGCAGCGGCGTTCTCGGCACGGTGGCCGATGAAAATGTGCGCACCGAACGATTCAAGACGCTCGGTTACCGGCGACGCTTTCAGGTCGGAACCGGACACTTGATAGCCCAGGTTCAACAACACTTCGGCGATGCCGCACATGCCCACGCCGCCGATGCCGACGAAGTGGATTTTACGGATACGGCGCATTTCCGGTTGCGGCATGGCTTTCTGATTCTCAACCATGGGCCACCTCCAGGCAGATATCGACCACGTTACGGGTTGCATCGGGTTTGGCGAGGCGGCGCGCCGCGCTGGCCATGTCGTTGAGTCGTTGCGGTTGCATCAGGACCTCTGTCAGGCGTGCGGCAAGATCCGCTGCGCCAGTCGTTCTTTGCGGCATCAGGAAGGCAGCGCCTTCACGGGCCAAATAATCGGCGTTGCGGGTCTGGTGATCGTCGATCGCGTGGGGCAAAGGCACCAGCAACGAGGGCAGACCGGCAGCAGCCAGTTCACTGATGGTCAATGCGCCTGCGCGGCACACCACCAGGTCGGCCCAGCCATAGGCTTGAGCCATGTCTTTGATGAAGGGCTGCACTTGCGCCTCGACGCCAGCCGCGCGATAGCGCTCTGCAGTCACTTCATCGTGGTTTTTGCCGGCCTGATGAAACACTTCCGGGCGCAGGTCGGGGGCGACTTGCGACAGGGCTTCAGGCAGCAACTTGTTCAACGGTTCTGCGCCCAGGCTTCCACCCAGGATCAGCAAACGCGCCTTGCGACCGGCCAGGGCCTGTCGCGGTGTTTCGAGGAACAGCTCGGTGCGCACCGGGTTACCGGTGGTCCGACGGCTGTCCGACAGGGTAAAGGTGTCGGGGAACGCTTCACAGACTCGGGCGGCCAACGGCACCAGCAACCGATTGGCGGTACCGGCCACCGCGTTCTGCTCATGAACGATCACTGGCACGCCGGCCAGTTTGGCTGCAACACCACCGGGGCCAGTCACAAAACCACCGAAGCCGACGACGCACACCGGCCGCAGCTGACGAATGATCGCCCGCGCCTGCCAGACGGATTTGAGCACCATGAACGGGGCCTTGAGCAGGGACAATTTGCCCTTGCCACGCACGCCGCTGGCGTTGATCCGATGCAGCTCGATACCGGCCATCGGCACCAGGTCGTTCTCGATGCCACGGGGCGTTCCAAGCCAGTGCACGGTGTAACCGCGGGCCTGAAACTCGCGAGCACAAGCCAGCGCCGGAAACACGTGACCGCCGGTGCCGCCCGCCATGATCAATACGTTAGCGCCCATGGGTCGACTCCTCGGCGAAGTCGCTCTCATGGAATTCCATCTCTTCGCTGCCCAAGTGGGTTCGACTCTCCCACTCGATGCGCAACAACAACCCAAGGCAGGCACCACAGATCACCAACGAACTACCGCCATAACTGAGGAACGGCAGGGTCAGGCCTTTGGTCGGCAGCAGACCGACGTTCACGCCGATGTTGATCAGGAACTGGCCGATCCACAGAAACGACAAGCCGTACGCAATGTAGGCGGCGAAAAACTGCTTGGCCTTCTCAGCCCAATAACCGATGTACATGCCGCGAATACACACGAAGACGAACAGCGCGACGGTGCACAAGGAACCCACGGCCCCCAGCTCTTCGGCCAGGACCGAGAACACGAAGTCGGTGTGGGCTTCCGGCAGGTAGAACTGTTTCTGCACGCTGTTGCCCAGGCCAACACCCAGCCATTCGCCGCGACCGAAGGCAATCAATGCCTGCGACAACTGATAGCCGGCGCCGAACTGGTCGGCCCATGGATCGGCAAAGTTGGTCAGACGCGCCATTCGATAGGGCTGCACTTGAATCAGCAACACCACCGCTGCAACCGCCAGGACCACCATCAGGGAAAACCGGAACAGCCCGACTCCGCCAAGGAACAGCATCGCCGCGGCGGCCCCCATCATCACGACGGTGGCACCGAAGTCCGGCTCCATCAGCAGCAGGCCAGCCATTGGCAACAGAACGATGAAAGGCTTGAAGAAGCCCATCCAGCTTTCACGCACTTCTTTCTGGCGACGCACCAGGTAACCGGCGAGGTAGATCACCACGAACACCTTGGCGATCTCGGAAGGCTGAACGTTGAAGAAACTGAAGCCGATCCAGCGCATCGAACCGTTCACTTCACGGCCGATCCCGGGAACGATCACCATCACCAGCAGACCGAACGCACCCAGCAGCATCAGCCAGCCCAGGCGTTGCCAGGTGGCGATCGGAATCATCATGGTGATGACGCAGGCGCCCAGGCCCAGCACGATATAAATAAGGTGGCGGATCATGTAATACAGGGCGCTGCCCGATTGCGCCGCCGCCACTTCGGTCGAAGCCGAGGCGATCATGACCAACCCGAGGCCGATCAAGGCCAGGCAACCGGCGAGCATCGGGAAGTCGAGGTCGATACCGCGCCCGGTGATGATCGGCGACGGGTAGGGCTTGATGATGTTTCGCAGGCTCATGCCAGATCCTCCACGGCGCGGACGAACTGGTGACCACGGTCTTCATAATTCTTGAACATGTCGAAACTGGCGCAGGCTGGCGACAGCAGCACCACATCGCCCGGTTGTGCAGCGGCGCGGCATTGCTCCACCGCTTCAACCAGCGAACCGACCCGGATCAATGGCACAGCATCGCCGATGGCCTCACCGATCTTGTCGGAGTCGCGGCCCATCAAAATGACGGCGCGGCAGTTGGCGGCCACGGGGGCACGCAGATCCTTGAAGTCGGCGCCTTTGCCGTCGCCCCCGGCGATCAACACCACCTTGCCGTCGATGTCCGCGCCCAGACCTTCGATGGCAGCCAGTGCGGCGCCGACGTTAGTGGCTTTGGAATCGTTGTAGTAGCTCACGCCATCCAGGTCACGGACCCACTGGCAGCGATGCTCAAGCCCGGCGAACGTGCGCAGGCTCGACAGCATGGCGTCGAATGGCAGGCCGACGGCATGGCCCAGCGCCAACGCCGCCAGGGCATTGGACTGGTTATGGGCGCCTCGGATTTTCAACTCGCGCACCGGCATCAGGTTCTGGAATTCAAACGCCAGGTACTTCTCGCCGTTTTCTTCGCGGATGCCGAAGGCCTTGAAATCAGGTTTGCTCAGGCCGAACGTCCAGCAAGGCTGACCTTCGCCGATCAACGGACGGCTCAGCGCATCCTGACGGTTGACCACAAACTGCCTGGCTCCGCGGAAAATACGGTGCTTGGCCAGGTGATAGGCCGGCAGACCGCTGTAGCGGTCCATGTGGTCTTCACTGACGTTGAGCACGGTGGCCACTTCAGCGTTGAGTTGGTCGGTGGTTTCGAGCTGGAAGCTCGACAATTCCATCACGTACAACTCGACGTCATCGCTGAGCAAATCCAGCGCCGGCGTACCGAGGTTGCCGCCCACGGCGACACGCTTGCCCGCCGCTGCCGCCATCTCGCCGACCAGGGTGGTCACGGTGCTTTTCGCGTTGGAACCGCTGATGGCCACAATCGGCGCCTTCGCATTTCGCGCGAACAGCTCGATGTCGCCGGACAATTTCACGCCACGGGCGGCAGCAGCCTGCAGGGCCGGGGTCGCCAACGCCAGGCCGGGGCTCACGTAGAGCTCGTCGGCGCGGCACAGGAATTCGACGTCCAGCTCGCCACAACGCACTTCCACGTGCGGATAGTCACGCTTGAGCGTGGCCAGTTCCGGTGGATTTTCCCGCGTATCGGCCACGGCAAACGACGTGCCCCGGTTCGCCAGGAAGCGAACCAGGGACATGCCGCTCTTGCCGAGGCCGACAACGATGCGGAAGTGGTCAGAAGCGATCAGAGACACGAGTTTCTACCTCAGCTTCAGGGTGGCAAGGCCGACCAGTACGAGAATCACGGTGATGATCCAGAAACGGACAATCACGCGCGGCTCGGGCCAGCCCTTGAGTTCAAAGTGGTGGTGAATCGGTGCCATGCGGAACACGCGGCGACCGGTCATCTTGAAAGAAGCAACCTGGATAACCACCGACAGGGTTTCCATCACGAACACGCCGCCCATGATGAACAGGACAATTTCCTGACGGACGATCACCGCGATGGTGCCCAGGGCCGCGCCCAGCGCCAGTGCGCCGACGTCACCCATGAATACTTGTGCCGGATAAGTGTTGAACCAGAGAAAGCCCAGGCCCGCACCAATCAATGCCCCGCAGAACACGATCAACTCACCCGCGCCCGGGACGTAGGGAATCAGCAGGTATTCGGCGAATTTCACGTTACCCGACAGGTAGCAGAAAATGCCCAGGCCACCACCGACCATCACGGTCGGCATGATCGCTAGGCCGTCGAGGCCGTCGGTCAGGTTGACGGCGTTGCTCGAGCCGACAATCACGAAGTAAGTCAGGACGACGAAGCCTATGCCCAACGGAATGCTGTAGTCCTTGAGCATCGGCAGGATCAGCGTGGTTTCCACCGGCGAAGTCGCGGTCATATAAAGGAAGATCGCTGCACCGAGACCAAACACCGACTGCCAGAAGTATTTCCAGCGGCTCGGCAAACCTTTGGAGTTTTTCTCGATCACCTTGCGGTAGTCGTCGACCCAGCCGATAGCGCCGAACAGCAACGTCACCAGCAAAACGGTCCAGACATAGCGATTGCTCAGGTCAGCCCAGAGCAAGGTGCTGACACCGATGGACGACAGGATCAGCGCGCCGCCCATGGTCGGGGTGCCGGATTTGGACAGGTGCGATTGTGGACCGTCGTTACGAACGGATTGACCGATCTGACGGTTCTGCAAAGTGCGGATCATCCACGGGCCATAGCACAGCGACAAAACCAGCGCGGTCAGCACACCGAGGATCCCGCGCAGGGTCAGGTACTGAAAGACCGCGAAGCCTTTGTAGAACTGTTGCAGATACTCCGCTAGCAGCAGCAGCATTAATGTTTCTCCAGACTGGACCCGCACAAAGCGGCGACGATGTTTTCCATCGCAGCGCTGCGCGAGCCCTTGATCAAAATAGTGGTGTTTGTGTCCTGCTCGGCGCCGAGTGCCTTGATCAGCTCAGCCTGAGTGCTGAAGTGAAAAGCCTGCGGGCCGAAAGCGTTTACGGCGTGAGCCATCAATGGCCCGACAGCGTAAAGCGCGGAAACCTTGCCGCGGGCGTATTCGCCCACATCGCGGTGCCCCTGCTCCGCCCAGTCGCCCAACTCGCCGATATCCCCGAGCACCAGAACGGTGCGGCCGGAAAAGCCGGCGAGTATATCAACGGCCGCGCACATGGAGGTGGGGTTCGCGTTGTACGTATCATCAATGACGCGCATGCCATTGCTGGCCAGTTGCGCGACGGTGCGGCCCTTGACCGGTTGCACCGCGCCGAGACCGGTGGCGATGCCCAACAGCGACACGCCCAAGGCGTGTGCGGCAGCAGCGGCAGCCATGGCGTTGGCGACGTTATGGGTGCCGAGCAGGTTCAGTTGAACGCGTTCCACACCTTCAGGGCTGTGCAGATTGAAGGACGGGCAACCGCGTGCATCGCGGTCCAGATCACTGGCGTAGAAGTCGGCGCTGACATTGCTCAAGGCAAACGTCAGGACTTTGCGGCCGGCAGCGCGGGTCTTCCAGATGCCGAAGGCCTTGTCGTCCAGATTCAGAACGGCGACGCCATCGGCGTCCAGCCCTTCAATAATCTCGCCCTTGGCTTCAACGATTTTTTCCGGCCCGCCGAACTCGCCAACATGGGCAGTCCCGGCGTTGTTCAATACGGCCACGTGCGGTTTGGTCAAGCCAACGGTGTAGGCAATTTCACCCAGACGCGACGCGCCAAGCTCGATCACGGCAGCGGTGTGTTCCGGTGCGAGTTCGAGCAAGGTCAACGGCACGCCGAGGTCATTGTTCAGGTTGCCGCGGGTCGCCAGCACCGGACCGCGCGTGCGCAGGATGCTCGCGAGCATTTCCTTGACGGTGGTCTTGCCGCTGGAACCGGTGATCGCCGCCACAGGGCGGGTAAACGCAGCACGGTTCAGCGCGCCCAACTGGCCAAGGGCCTGACGGGTGTCCTTGACCACCAATTGCGGCAGCGCACTGTCGGCGACTTCACGCTCGACCAGCGCCGCAACGGCGCCTTTGTTAGCCACGTCATTCAGATAGTCGTGACCGTCGAAGCGCGGACCGGTCAGGGCAATAAAGAGTTGGCCAGGTTTGATCGCGCGGCTGTCGATGCTGACGCCATTGAACGTGGCGTCGGCCACGATCATCCGGCCGTTCAGTGCGCCGGTCAGTTCGCTCAATTTCCAGGGCTTAAGCATGAGCCACCTCCCATGCGGTCAAGGCATGGTCAGCCTCGACCAGGTCGGAGAAATCGTGACGCTCGCCGTTGATTTCCTGATAGTCCTCGTGACCTTTGCCAGCCAGGACAATCACGTCATCCACCGAAGCGCTGGCGATCAATTGGGCAATCGCCTGGCCACGGCCGGCGACGAAGGTAACTTTATCCACGTTGGTGAAACCGGCACGGATGTCGTCGAAAATCACCGCTGGATCTTCGGTGCGCGGGTTGTCATCGGTCACCAGAACACCATCGGCCAGACGTTCGACCACTTCGGCCATCAGCGGACGCTTGCCGCGATCGCGATCACCGCCGCAACCGAACAGGCACAGCAAGCGGCCTTTGGCGTGGGGACGCAGTGCCATCAAGACTTTTTCCAGCGCATCGGGGGTGTGGGCGTAATCGACCACGACCAAAGGTTGATTGCCGCCGCCAAGACGCTGCATGCGACCGGCCGGGCCTTCGAGTTTCGGCAGGACCTTGAGGATTTCGTCCAGCGCGTAATCCAGGCCGAGCAAGGCGCCGACCGCGGCCAGCACATTGCTCAGGTTGAAACGACCGAGCAGCGTGCTACGCAAATGATGCTCGCCCTGGGGCGTGACCAGTGTGGCGCGTACGCCTTCGTCGTCGAACTGCGCTTCACGGCAATAAAGGTAGGCGCTGGTGTTTTCCAGGCTGTAGGTAATCAGGCGCGACTCGCCTTTGTCGGCGGCCAGTTGGCGGCCGAACTCGTCGTCGAGGTTAACCACCCGGCACTTCAAATCGTTCCAGGCAAACAGCTTGGCCTTGGCTTCGCCATAGGCTTGCATGGTGCCGTGGTAATCCAGGTGATCGCGGGACAGGTTGGTCATCACCGCCACGTCAAACGCCAGCGCAGTCACGCGGCCTTGATCCAGACCGTGGGAAGACACTTCCATGGCCACGGCTTTGGCGCCGGCCTTTTTCAGGTCAGCCAACATCGCTTGCACGGCAATCGGGTTCGGCGTGGTGTGCAGCCCGCTTTCGAGTGCGCCGTAGAAACCGGTGCCCAGGGTGCCGACGATGCCGCAATGCTGACCGAGCAGGTCCAGGGCTTGAGCAACCAATTGCGTGACGCTGGTTTTGCCGTTGGTGCCGGTCACGCCGATCAGATTCAGGTGCCGGCTCGGGTCGCCATAAAAACGCCCGGCAATATCAGACAGCTGCGCTGCCAGGCCTTTGACCGGAATCAATGGCACGTCGGTGATCGGCAGCACGGTGGCGCCTTCAACTTCATACGCCACGGCGGCGGCGCCGCGCTGCAACGCATCGGCGATGTGCGCACGACCGTCGAACTTGCCGCCAGGAACGGCGAGAAACAGGTCGCCAGCGCGCACGTTGCGGCTGTCCAGGGTCAATTCGCGGATCAGCAGATCGCGGCCGGCGTGGGCGAAAATCTTGTTCAGGCTCAGAGACATCAGCCGCGCCCTCCATTGGCTTTCAGTGGAACGACCGGTGTGGCATTGGCGGTTTGAGTCGGCGGCAAGTTATCCGGGGTGATGTTCATCAGGCGCAGGGTGCCGGACATCACTTTGCTGAACACCGGTGCCGAAACCAGACCACCGAAGTAACCGGCCTTGGTCGGTTCATCGATCACTACCACGATGGCGTAACGCGGATCGCTCATCGGGCCGAAGCCTGCGAACAGCGAGCGGTAGGAGTTTTCGGCATAGCCTTTGGTGCCGACCGAGGTCTTGCGAGCGGTACCCGACTTGCCTGCCACGTGGTACGCCGGCACTTGCGCACGGAACACACCGCGCGGGGCCTCGATCACCTGGGTCAGCATGCCTTGCATGGTTTTCGCGACGGCTTCTGGCAACACTTGCGTGGTTTGCGGCGCCTTGTCGGTCTTGATCAGGGTCAGCGGTGCGATGCGACCGTTGTTGGCCAGGGCCGAGAAGGCGTGGACCAGCTGGATCGCGGTCACGGAAATACCGTAGCCGTAGGACAGCGTGGCGGTTTCAGCCTTGCGCCATTCGCGGTAGTTCGGCAGGTTGCCGACGCGCTCGCCCGGGAACCCGAGGCCGGTGTCCTGGCCGAGGCCGACTTTCTGCGCGAGACGGAAAATGGTCTCGCCGCCGATGTCGAACGCGACCTTACTCATGCCGACGTTACTGGAGTTGATCAGAATGCCGGTCAGGTCGAGCACCGGACCTTCGGTCTTGGAAACGTCCTTGATGGTGTATTTACCAATCTGCAGGCTGCCCGGGTACACCTCGACGGTATCGCTCGGTTTCCAGCGCCCGGTTTCGATCGCGGCGCTCATGGAGATCGCTTTCATCGTCGAACCCGGCTCGAACACGTCGATCATGGCGCGGTTGCGCATCATCGCCGGTTGCAGGTTGCGACGGTTGTTCGGGTTGTAGGTCGGCTGGTTGACCATGGCGAGAATCTCGCCGGTCTTCACGTCCATGATCACCAGGCTGCCAGCCTTGGCGCCGTTCTCGATGATCGCGTTACGCAATTCGCGGTTGGCCAGGTATTGCAGACGCAGATCAATGGACAACGCCAAGGGCTTGCCGGCCTTGGCGTTTTTAGTGACCTGGACATCCTTGATAAGTCGGCCGCGCCGATCCTTGATGACCTGTCGCTTGCCGGCGACACCGGCGAGCCATTCGTCATAGGCCAGCTCGACGCCTTCACGTCCGTGGTCATCGATATCGGTAAAGCCGACCATGTGCGCGGTGACTTCACCGGCCGGGTAGAAGCGCCGGAACTCTTCGATGCCGTAGACGCCCGGCACTTTCAGATCGAGCACAGACTGGCCCTGCTCGGGGGTCAGCCCGCGCACCAGGTAAATGAATTCTTTGTTGGCCTGTGCTTCGAGACGCTCGGCCAGGGCTTTGGGGTCTTGCCCCAGCGCCGCCGCCAATGCCGGCCATTTCTCTTTGGCCAGCTGCATTTCCTTGGCGTTGGCCCACAGGGTGGTGACCGGCGTACTCACGGCCAATGGCTCGCCGTTACGGTCGGTGATCAGACCACGGTGAGCCGGAATCGGGATGTGTCGAACGCTGCGCGCATCGCCCTGACCTTTCAGGAAGGCACGGTCGACCACTTGCAGATCGATGATACGCCAGCAAATCGCCACGACCATGATGCCGAGCAAACCCAGCACCACGCGGAATCGCCATGGGAACAGTGCGCCTTCGAGCTTCATCATGGCGTCACCATCTTCACTTCAGCTGCGCCAGGAATGCGCATCTTCAATTGCTCGGTGGCCAGGACTTCGATACGGCTGTGGGCGGTCCAGGTGCTTTGCTCAAGAATCAACCGCCCCCACTCCGCTTGCGCCTTGTCGCGCACGCTCAATTCGTTGTACAGCGAGTTGAGCAACTGACGGTTCCAGTGGGCGCTGTATGACACGCCGATGGCCGAAACGAGCACGGCCAAAAACAGCAGCAGCATGAAAAAGCTCCCGCCGGGAAGTGGCTTGGCGAAAAGCTTGCTCACCGCAGCTTCTCCGCGACGCGCATGACGGCGCTACGGGAACGTGGGTTGGCTTTGAGTTCGGCGTCGGAGGCCGTCTGCGCTTTGCCATGGACTTTGATTTTCGGTTCGAAGGCTACGTGGCGAACCGGCAGGTTGCGCGGCAGGTTGTCGGCTTCGCCTTTTACCAGCTTGCGCATGAACAGTTTGACGATGCGGTCTTCCAGCGAGTGGAAGCTGATGACGACCAGACGGCCACCGATTTCCAGGCAGTCCATCGCAGCCTCAAGGCCGGCTTCCAGATCGCCCAGCTCGTTGTTGACGTGAATGCGCAGGCCCTGGAATGCACGGGTTGCCGGGTTCTTGCCCTTTTCCCATGCCGGGTTGGCGACTTTCAGGACTTCAGCCAGATCGGCTGTGCGTTCGAACGGCTTGATGTCGCGACGTTCGGCCACGGCACGGGCCATGCGACCGGAAAAGCGTTCTTCGCCGTATTCCTTGAATACCCGGGCGATTTCTTCAACTGGCGCGGTGTTGACGAACTCGGCAGCGCTGATCCCGCGAGACGGGTCCATGCGCATGTCCAGTGGGCCGTCATTGAGAAAACTGAAGCCGCGCTCAGGGTCGTCGAGTTGTGGCGAAGACACGCCGAGGTCAAGCAAAACACCGCTGACCTTGCCGTGCAGGCCACGTTCGGCCACTTCCGAACCGAGCTCGGCAAAGCTGCGCTGCACAACGACAAAGCGGCCGTCTTCGGCCGCCAGCGTCTGCCCGGTGGCAATCGCTTGAGGATCTTTGTCGAATCCGAGGACCCGACCATCGGGACCCAGTTGGCTGAGGATCAACCGGCTGTGTCCGCCGCGACCGAACGTACCGTCCAGATAGCAGCCATCAGGACGTACGGCGAGAGCCTCGACGGCTTCGTCAAGCAGTACGGTGATGTGGTTAAAGCCGCTATCAATAGTCACAGGATCAAATCACGCAGTTCATCAGGCATGGCGCCCGGTTGTTGAATAGCAGCCAGGTCAGCGGCAGAAACCGCATCCCAGGCATCCTCGTCCCACAATTGGAACTTGTTCAGTTGGCCAACCAACATCGCGCGCTTATCCAACTTGGCATATTCACGAAGACGCGGCGGAACCAGAAAACGACCACTGCCATCGAGCTCGAGGTCGACGGCATTACCAATCAGTAAACGTTGCAGGCGGCGGTTCTCTTCGCGAAGCGAAGGCAGTGCGCGCAGTTTGGTTTCAATAATTTCCCACTCATCCAGGGGGTAAACACACAAACACGGATCAACGGCATCAATTGTCACGATCAACTGACCGGAACTACGCGAAACGAGCTCGTCACGGTACCGGCTCGGCATGGCGAGACGGCCCTTTGCGTCGAGACTGATAGCGTTAGCTCCGCGAAACACGTCAGCGTTTCTCCAAATATTAGCGTTTTACGTTCAAAAAACCCACTTCATGCCACTTTCCGCCACTTGCGCACACTATAGGAATGCGGCCACCGCACCGTCAAGGCGCGCTTTAAAGGAAAAGCCTTACAGAACTGAGATTTAGGAAGCTAAAGAGGGGGTAAACGACTATCCGACAGGTGAATTTGCCCGATAACTTGAATGCGCACAGAAGGCTGCGTTCGAAAGTTAAAGTAGTTTGTTAAGAGTAAGATTTTTTTGGTATTACGAAAGTGCTTCTGCTGATGATTCTGGAAGGAGGGAAATTGCTATCACCGGCACCCTGCTCACTGATTTAAGCAGAGGGGAGAAAAAAGGTGGAGAGTCGATCTGTAAGCCGGGTTCTGTCTTGAACAGTCATTCGTCTACGATGGCCATCACTGGACATCTTTAGCAACCTACCCGGTCCCAGCGCGGGCCACGCCTTGGGACCCTATTTGGTCTTGCTCCAAGTGGGGTTTACCTAGCCACGAACTGTTGCCAGACGTGCGGTGCGCTCTTACCGCACCTTTTCACCCTTACCGGCGCCGAAGCGCTTAGGCGGTTATTTTCTGTGGCACTTTCCGTAGGCTCACGCCTCCCAGGCATTACCTGGCACTTCGCCCTATGGAGCCCGGACTTTCCTCCCCCCCCTAATTTTCATAGAGGGCAGCGACTGTCCAATCGACTCTCCGCCGCGAAGGTTAACGGCACAGCGACCGAAGAACAAGCGCTAAACGCCTTCGGCCGCGCCTATACGTCGGGTTTCACTCACCTTTTTGTCTGTCGAGAGCGACCTGATAGAGCACATTCTTGCGCTCGCCGGTTATTTGCGCCGCCAAGGCCGCCGCACGTTTGAGCGGCATCTCTTCGAGCAACAGGTCGAGGATGCGCATGGCTTCACTGCTGACCGCATCTTCAGTCTCTGGTGCGGCCCAGCCCGCGACCAACACCACGCACTCTCCGCGCTGTTGATTACTGTCCGACTCGACGAACTGGCGCAACTCGGCCAGCGGCAACCCCTTAAGGGTTTCGAACGTTTTGGTCAGTTCACGCGCCAGCAACGCCGGACGCTCAGGGCCGAATACCAGCTCCATGTCCTGCAAGCATTCCAGGATACGGTGTGGTGCCTCATAAAAAATCAGTGTGCGCGGCTCTTCCTTGACCTGCTCGAGACGAGCACGACGACCGACCGTCTTCGCCGGCAGGAAGCCCTCAAAGATAAAGCGGTCCGACGGCAGTCCCGCCGCCGACAACGCCGCGATCAATGCACAGGCACCCGGCACCGGCACAACATTGATTCCGGCAGCGCGGGCCTGACGCACCAGGTGATAACCGGGATCGGAAATCAGCGGCGTGCCGGCATCGGAGATCAGCGCGACATCGTCGCCCGCCAGCAGACGGGTGACAAAACGGCTACCTTCATCCCGTTCGTTGTGTTCGTGGCAGGCCGCCAGCGGCGTGGGGATACCAAAATGCTGCATCAATCGCTGAGAGTGGCGAGTGTCTTCAGCCGCGATCAACGCGACGTCACGCAGGATCTTCAGCGCACGCGCGCTGATGTCGTCCAGGTTGCCGATGGGCGTCGCCACCACATAAAGCGAGCCAGCAGCGGAATTCAAAGCACCTGGAGCAGTCAAAGCGCACACCTCATGATCGGTAAAAGGCGACATTGTAGCGCGTACCGGCGCTTGCGATACGCCCCGCCCTCCCCGGGTTTTCCAGTCATTTGTGCGCTACTGCAACATTTGCACGAGCTAAATTGATCGATTCACGCCAGTAACATCGCGCCCCGGCCAGTGCTTGGGTACAATTCCACGCTAATTTGATCGAGTATCAGGAACACTACATGATCGCTTGCCTGCGGCTGTTCACTGCCCTCTGCCTCGCTGCCTTGCTGGCGGCTTGCGCCAGCTCGCCCTCTTCCAGCCTTGGCGAACTTCCACGGACCCCGGACGCCAGTATCGAGCAACTGCTCGAACAGGCCGCTCAAAGCAAGGACGCGGAGAAAGCCTCGCTGCTGCGCCTGAGTGCGGCAGACCTGGCCTATCATCAGGGTAACGCCGGCCAGTCCGCGCAAATCCTGCAACTGGTTCCGCTGGAACAACTCAAGCCAGCCCCACAAGTCTTCGCCAGCACCCTGGCGGCAGAACTGGCCATGACGCGCAATCAGCCCAAGGCTGCATTGACGGCCCTGAGCCATCCAAGCCTGCAACATCTTGGCGAGCTGCCGGTCGAGCAACAGGTGCGCACAGGCACCGTCCATGCTCGCGCCCTTGAGGCCGATGGCCAGACACTCGCCGCCGCACGGGAGCGCATTTTCATCGCGCCAATGCTCAGCGGTGAAGCGGCCAGCAAGAACCACGAAGCGATCTGGATCCTGATTGCCTCGTTGCCGACCGATCAACTGCAACCGACCACCTCCGATGACCTCGGCGGCTGGATGGGCCTGGCACTGGCGGTGAAAACCGCTGGCACCCTGGAGCAGCAGCAAGCCGCGATCGACAACTGGCGCGCCCAGAACCCCAAGCACCCGGCGGCCATCCAGCTGCCATTGCCACTGACCAAACTCAAGGAACTGGCCAGCCAGTCCCTGAGCAAAATCGCCCTGCTGCTGCCGCAAGACGGCCCGCTGGCGGCGGTTGGCAAAGCATTGCGCGAAGGTTTCATGGCCGCTCACTACCAGGCGCAACAAGCCGGGCAGAAGCCGCCAGCCATCGAGTTCTATGACAGCTCGAAACTGACCTCGATGGACGAGTTCTATCGCAAGGCCCAGGCCGACGGCGTGCAACTGGTGGTCGGTCCGCTGGAAAAACCGCTGGTCAAACAGCTCAGCGCTCGCCCACAACTGCCAATCACCACCCTGGCCCTGAACTACAGCGAAGGCGAACAAGGTCCGCCCCAGCTGTTCCAGTTCGGTCTTGCGGCTGAAGATGAAGCTCGCGAAGTGTCTCGCCGCGCACGCGCCGATGGCCTGCATCGCGCCGCCATCATGGTGCCGAAAGGCGAATGGGGCGATCGCGTACTGAGAGCCTTCAGCCAGGATTGGCAAGCGAACGGCGGCACTATCATTGCCACCGAGCGCGTCGACCAGCCGGTCCAGTTGGCCCAGCAGATTGCCGACATGTTCCAGCTGCGCCAGAGCGAAGGTCGCGCCAAGAGCCTGCAAAACACCGTCGGTTCGCAGGTTGCGGCCCAGCCTTCTCGCCGCCAGGACATCGAGTTCATCTTCCTGGCCGCCACACCGCAACAGGCCCAGCAGATCAAACCGACCCTGAACTTCCAATACGCGGGTGACGTACCGGTGTACGCCACTTCCCACGTATTCAGTGCCAGCGGCGACGTGAATCAGTACAACGACATGAACGGCATTCGCTTCTGCGAAACCCCGTGGTTGCTGGACGCCAACGATCCCCTGCGCAAACAGGTCACCGCGCAATGGCCACAAGCCGCCGGTAGCTTGGGTCGTCTGTACGCAATGGGCGTCGATGCCTATCGCCTGGCACCGCGCCTTGGGCAACTCAAGGCTCTGCCGGACAGCCGCATCGAAGGTCAGTCGGGCAGCCTGGGCATGACCCAGAATCAACGGGTCGTTCGCCAGTTGCCGTGGGCACAGTTCGTCAGCGGTCAGGTTCAACGCCTGCCGGACACTGCTCGCTAATGCCCGACAGGTCACGCCAGCAAAGCGGCAAGGATGCCGAGCGCCATGCGCTCGAGCATCTTCAACAACAAGGTCTGCGCCTGCTGGCGCAGAACTGGTTGTGTAAACGTGGCGAGCTTGATCTGGTCATGCTTGATGGCGATACAGTAGTATTCGTTGAAGTCCGCTACAGAAAAAACACCCAGTGGGGTGGCGCACTCGACAGCATCGATGAGCGCAAACGGCAGAAACTGATTTTCGCCGCGCAGTATTTTCTTCAGCGCGAGTCGCGCTGGGCCGATTCCCCCTGCCGCTTCGACGTGGTTGCCATCGACAGCAGCCTTGATCAGTTGAACTGGATGCAAAATGCCTTCGACTGCTGATCGCTTGCGCCCCGAACCGGACACCTACACCCAACACTTTTGCTCTTTGCTTTGCGGGCTGCACATTCATGTGCCAAGTAGCCGCGCTAATTAAGGTCACACAGATGGACATGCAATCCCGAATTCGCCAGCTTTTTCAGGCCAGTATCGACACCAAGCAAATGGCGATGGACGTACTTGCACCGCACATCGAGCAAGCCAGCCAGGTGATGGTCAACGCCCTGCTCAACGAGGGCAAAATGCTTTCGTGCGGCAACGGTGGCTCCGCCGGCGATGCACAGCACTTTTCGTCCGAGCTGCTCAATCGCTTCGAGCGTGAACGTCCGAGCCTGCCAGCCATTGCGCTGACCACCGACAGCTCGACGATCACCTCGATTGCCAACGATTACAGCTACAACGAAATCTTCTCCAAACAGATCCGCGCTCTCGGCCAGCCGGGCGACGTATTGCTGGCGATTTCCACCAGCGGCAACTCGGCGAACATTATTCAAGCGATCCAGGCCGCACATGATCGCGAAATGATTGTCGTAGCATTGACCGGTCGCGATGGCGGCGGCATGGCATCGCTGCTATTGCCTGAAGACGTCGAGATTCGCGTACCGGCCAATGTCACTGCACGTATTCAGGAAGTCCACCTGCTGGCGATCCATTGCCTTTGCGATTTGATCGACAGCCAACTGTTCGGGAGTGAAGAATGACCCCTAATCGCCTAGGCCTTCTGGCCTTGACCCTGTGCCTCGGCATCAGCGGCTGCACATCAGTGGTTAACGCCAGCCGTGAAGCGCCTATCGAAGACGACCGCGGTACACGCACCTTCGGCAGCAAGATCGACGATTCTCTGATCGACACCAAGGTCGGCGTGAACATCGCCAAGGCCGATCCGGCCCTGGACAACGATTCGCACATCGTCGTAACCAGCTTCAACGGCGTTGTGTTGCTCGCCGGGCAAACCCCGCGCGCCGACCTCAAGGCCAAGGCCGAACAAGCCGCTGCGGCTGTTCAGCGGGTGAAGACGGTTCACAACGAACTGCAGATTCTTCCACCCTCCAGCTTCCTCGCCCGTCAGAACGACACCTGGTTGACGTCCAAGATCAAGACCCAGATGCTCACCGACCCGAACATCCCGGGCTCGCGCATCAAGGTTGTCACCGAGAACGGCATCGTCTACTTGCTGGGCCTGCTGACCAAGCAGGAAGCGGAGCAAGCGACCAACCTGGTGCAGGGTGTTTCCGGCGTGCAGAAGATCGTGAAGCTGTTTGAGTACATCGACTGATCCTGCATGAGCACTGCTTGCGACGGCGTCCCTGAGACCGCCATCGCGAGCAGGCTCACTCCTACAGTAATAAAAAAGGCGATCCAGATGGATCGCCTTTTTTATTACTTCACCACTTTCAAACTGGGTCGACCGCTGGGACGCGGCGGCTCGCTGTCGGGTGGTGGAAGATCATCATCCGGCTCGATCTCCTCCTCGTCCTCCATGGGCGATTCCAGATCGAACACCATGCCCTGGCCATTCTCCCGGGCGTAAATGCCCAGGATCGAGGCAATAGGCACGTACAGGGTGTGCGGCACGCCACCGAAGCGCCCTTCGAAGCTGACGGCTTCGTTGTCCATGTGCAGATGACGCACGGCGGCCGGTGACACGTTCAGGACAATCTGTCCGTCACTGGCAAAACCCTGAGGCACCTGCACCGACGGATACTCGGAATTGACCAGCATGTGCGGGGTGCAATCATTGTCCACAATCCACTCGTAGAGCGCGCGGACCAGATAAGGTCGACTGGAGTTCATAGCGGCTCCCTAAGCCTTAGCGCATATCGCGTTCGACACCAGACAGACTCGCCTGGAAAGCCTCACGCGCAAACGAGCGCTCCATATAATCAAGCAACGGCTTGGCAGGCCGCGGCAGTTCAATACCCAAAATCGGCAATCGCCAGAGTATTGGCAATAGGCAGCAATCCACCAGACTTTGTTCCTCACTGAGGAAAAACGGCTTGTCGGCGAACAACGGCGACACGCCGGTCAGGCTTTCGCGCAGCTCTTTACGAGCCACGACACGGGCTGCTTCCTTGGTCCGCGAATCCAGGATCAGATCCACCAGACCACACCAGTCGCGCTGAATACGATGAATCAGCAAACGGCTGTTGGCACGCGCCACCGGGTAAACCGGCAGCAGTGGCGGGTGCGGATAACGCTCATCCAGATATTCCATCACCACGGTCGACTCCCACAACGCCAGGTCACGATCGACCAGGGTGGGCAGACTTCCGTAAGGGTTCACTTCAATCAGTTTAGGCGGCTGGCGACCAGCTTCCACGTAAATGATCTCTGCGCTGACACCCTTCTCTGCAAGTACGATGCGCACTCGGTGGGAATAGTGGTCGGCGGGGTCGGAGTAACAGGCCAACCGATTGGTCACGCCCATGGCGGTCCTCCTCGCTTGTTGAAATTATCGGAAGCGGAAAAACGCGCGCGCCCAGAGGACGCCTCCCGTAACGCCTGGCTCACCAGACTCGTTACACCTTCAGAGACGCCCCTGGGCGCGCGCGATTAACAGCAATTACTTACAGCTTTATCAATGGACGTCTTTCCAGTATTCGCGCTTGAGCAAATAAGCGAATACGAAGAAGAACGCCAGGTACAGCAACACATAGGTACCGATGCGCTGATGCTGCAGCTTCACCGGGTTGGCCGAGTAGGCCAGGAAGGTCACCAGATTCTTGACCTTCTCGTCGAACTGCTCTGCGTTCAGCGTGCCGGTTTTCGGCAACACGGTCAGCTGATCACATGCTTCATGAGTCAAAGCAGTGCCTGTCAGCGGATCATATTGCTTCTTACCGTCTTCGACGATTTGAACTTGTTTGCAGCCTACCACCTGACGACCCTGCAGGCCGACCAGAACGTTAGGCATCCCGACGTTCGGGAAGACTTTGTTGTTCACACCCCAAGGGCGCGCCGGGTCTTCATAGAACGAA
Organism: Pseudomonas sp. DR48; assembly: GCF_019823085.1. NCBI lineage: Bacteria > Pseudomonadati > Pseudomonadota > Gammaproteobacteria > Pseudomonadales > Pseudomonadaceae > Pseudomonas > Pseudomonas sp. DR48. Next base: position 774,901 of record NZ_CP081946.1, read on the forward strand.
CGCAGGTAACCATACAGCCAGTCGGTACCGCGAACACGAGCGACCAGGGTCAGATCGGGCGGTGCCGCACCGAACCAGGTCTTGGCGTCTGCCGGCTGCATGCCGATGCTCATGTGGTCGCCAATCTTGGCGCCGGTGAACACCAGCTTGGAGAGCATCAGGTCGTGCGGGATGCCAAGGTCATCGGCCACACGCTCGTAACGCTGGAACTTGGCGCTGTGGCAACCCATGCAGTAGTTGGCGAACGTACGCGCGCCGTCCTGCATGGCCGCTTTGTCGGAAACGTCGATGTCGACCTTTTCCAGCTCGGGACCACCGTGCTCAGCCGCGAAGGACAGAACCGGCATGGCAGCAAGAATCAGTACAGCAAATAGTTTTTTCATCAGCCAGTCACCCTTTCCGGAACCGGTTTTGTCTTCTCGAGCCGGGTGTAGAACGGCATCAGAATGAAGTAGGCGAAGTACAGGAAGGTACATACCTGCGACAACAACGTTCTCTCAGGGGTTGGGGCCAGAACACCCAGAATGCCCAGGATCACGAACGCGATGCAGAACACCCAGAGCCAGATCCTGCTCAGCCAGCCTTTGTAGCGCATCGACTTGACCGGGCTGCGATCCAGCCACGGCAGTACGAACAGCATGGCAATCGAAGCACCCATGGCGATTACACCCATGAGCTTGTCCGGAATCGCCCGCAAGATCGCGTAGAACGGTGTGAAGTACCAGACCGGAGCGATGTGCTCTGGGGTCTTGAAGGCGTTCGCCACTTCAAAGTTCGGCTTCTCGAGGAAGTAGCCACCCATTTCCGGGAAGAAGAACACGATCGAGCAGAAGATGAACAGGAACACCACAACGCCGACGATATCTTTCACGGTGTAGTACGGGTGGAAGGCAATGCCGTCCAGCGGTACGCCGTTTTCGTCCTTGTGTTTCTTGATGTCCACGCCGTCCGGGTTGTTCGAACCGACTTCGTGCAACGCCAGGACGTGCAGCACCACCAGACCGAGAATCACGATCGGCAAGGCAACCACGTGCAGGGCGAAGAAGCGGTTCAGGGTAATACCGGAAATCAGGTAGTCACCGCGGATCCACTGGGTCAGGTCGTTGCCGATGACCGGGATCGCACCGAACAGCGAGATGATCACCTGGGCACCCCAGTAGGACATCTGGCCCCACGGCAGCAGATAACCCATGAAGGCTTCAGCCATCAGCGCCAGGTAGATCAGCATCCCGAAGACCCACACCAGCTCACGCGGCTTCTGGTACGAACCGTAGAGCAAACCACGGAACATGTGCAGATAGACCACGATGAAGAATGCCGAAGCACCGGTGGAGTGCAGCAGACGCAGGATCGAGCCGTACTCGACGTCGCGCATGATGTATTCGACGGAAGCAAACGCCTCTTCCGCCGACGGGGTGTAGCTCATGGTCAACCAGACACCGGTGACGATCTGGTTAACCAGAACGAGCAATGCCAGCGAGCCAAAGAAATAGAAGAAGTTGAAGTTCTTCGGGGCGTAGTACTTGCTGAGATGGTCTTCCCACATTTTGGTAGCGGGAAAGCGCGCATCAACCCAATCCATGAACTTGCTCATCACGCTTTCTCCGTATCGACGCCGATGACAATGATCTCATCGGTCTCATAGGAATGCGGGGGAACTGGCAGGTTCAAAGGCGCAGGTTGCGACTTGTAGACGCGGCCAGCCAGATCGTAGTGGGAACCGTGGCAAGGGCAGAAATAACCACCTACCCAGTCCTTGCCCAGATCAGCAGGTGCCACTTCCGGACGGAAGGTCGGCGAGCAACCCAGGTGCGTGCAGATACCGATCAGCAGCAGAACTTCTGGCTTGATCGACCGCGTTTGAGGGTCGACATAAGTCGGTTGCGTCGAGTTCTTGGAGGTCGGGTCAGACAGCTGGCCCTCGATCTTCTTCAGATTCCCCAGGATTTCCGGAGTACGGCGGACAATGAACACCGGCTGACCGCGCCATTCAGCAATCATCTGCTGGCCTGGCTCGATTTTGCTGACATTCACCTTCACCGGTGCACCTGCGGCTTTCGCCTTGGCACTGGGAAACCATGACCCCACGAACGGGACCGCAGCCCCCACCGCTCCTGCAGCACCCACCACGGATGTGGCTGCTACCAAGAAGCGACGCCGGCCTGCATTCACGCCGTCATTGCTCATTCAGTCCTCTCCCATCAGCTTTGTGGCCTGTTAAATCAGGCGTCTACTAAGTAAAAATCTGAACTTATAAAAATTTTGCCGAATGGTAATGAAAAGCCCCAATTCTGACAAGGTAATTACCGAAGGGCTCCACTGCCAAGCCTTGCAGTATAGGGCCTCTACGGATGTGGCAAGTTGTCACAGCGCAATTCTTTGATAAATAACGCGCATAAAAAAACGCCCAGCTTCGCGAGGAAGTTGGGCGTTCTTTTTGAACGAGAAAGCGAATTAACGCTTCGAGTACTGCGGACGCTTACGCGCTTTACGCAGACCGACTTTCTTACGTTCAACTTCACGAGCATCGCGAGTAACGAAGCCAGCTTTGCGCAGAGCGCCACGCAGGGTTTCGTCGTACTGCATCAGTGCGCGAGTGATACCGTGGCGGATTGCGCCAGCTTGACCACTTACACCACCACCGATCACGGTGACGTAGATGTCGAACTTCTCGACAGTCTCAGTCAATTCCAGCGGCTGACGAACTACCATGCGGGCAGTTTCGCGGCCGAAGAAATTATCCAGCGAACGGTTGTTGATGGAGATGTTACCAGTACCCGGACGCAGGAAAACGCGTGCGGTTGCGGTCTTGCGACGGCCAGTGCCGTAATTTTGAGTCGCCGACATAATGAACTATTCCGTTAAAACTTCAGTTCTTGGGGCTGCTGAGCAGTATGAGGGTGTACAGCGCCCGCATAGACTTTCAGCTTACGATACATGTCGCGACCCAGCGGGTTCTTAGGCAGCATGCCTTTGACCGCGGTCTCGATCACGCGCTCAGGGGCTTTGGCGATCAGCTTTTCAAAGTTGATCGACTTGATGCCGCCCGGGAAACCGGAGTGGGAGTAGTAGATCTTGTCGGTGGTTTTAGCACCGGTTACACGAATCTGCTCGGCATTGATAACGACGATGTAGTCGCCGGTGTCAACGTGAGGAGTGTACTCAGCTTTATGCTTGCCACGCAGACGGCTCGCGATTTCGGTGGCCAGACGACCCAGGGTCTGACCTGCAGCGTCGACGACAAACCAGTCGCGCTGTACTGTTTCCGGTTTAGCAGTAAAAGTTTTCATTCTTTATAGCCTCAGGGGCCGCCCTGTAAATTAGACGGCGGATCTTACTGAATAGTGCGTACTTTGACAAGTCAAAGGCAGCCGGATACAGACGCTTTCGGGGGCTCGGGTCGGCGCGTCCGTTCAACGGCAAGATTCTTCGGCGGCGGCGCATCACTTCCACTGCAGAAAGAGGTGCGCAATTATGCAGATTGCGAAAAATATTTCAACCTGCTTTTATGATTGTTTTGCCCAAGGAGCACCCGATGGACTATCGCCAGCTAGGCCGAACCAATCTGAACGTGAGTGCCATCTGCCTCGGAACCATGACCTGGGGCGAGCAAAACAGCGAGGCTGAAGCCTTCGCCCAGATTGAACGGGCCAAAAGCGCCGGGATCAATTTCATCGACACCGCCGAGATGTATCCGGTGCCGCCCAAGGCTGAAACCTACGCCACCACCGAACGCTACATCGGCAATTACTTCAAAAGTCGCGGCGATCGCGCCGACTGGATCCTGGCAAGCAAGATCGCCGGCCCCGGCAACACCATCGATTACATCCGCGACAAAAACCTGCGCCACAACCGTCAGCACATCACCGAAGCCGTGGACGCGAGCCTCAAGCGCCTGCAGACCGACTACATCGATCTGTACCAGCTGCATTGGCCGGAACGCAGCACCAACTTCTTCGGACAGCTGGGTTACAAACACAAGATCGAAGCCAACCTCACGCCGCTGGAGGACACCCTCGAAGCGCTGGACGAACAGGTCAAGGCCGGCAAGATCCGCCACATCGGCCTGTCCAACGAAACACCGTGGGGCACCATGCGTTTCCTCGCCCTGGCCGAAGCCCGTGGCTGGCCGCGCGCGGTGTCGATCCAGAACCCGTACAACCTGCTCAACCGCAGTTTCGAAGTCGGCCTGGCGGAAATCGCCATCCGTGAACAATGCGGACTGCTAGCCTATTCGCCGCTGGCGTTCGGCTTCCTGTCAGGCAAGTACGAAGGGGGTGCTCGCCCGCCAAAGGGGCGCCTGAGCCTCTACAGCCGCTTCAGCCGCTATTTCAATGCTCAGTCGGAAGCAGCGTGCAGTCGTTACGTGGCGCTAGCCCGTGAGCACGGCCTGGACCCGGCGCAGATGGCATTGGCATTCGTGACCCAGCAGCCGTTCGTGACCAGTAACATCATTGGCGCGACGACGCTGGAGCAACTCGACAGCAACATTGCCAGCTTCGAGCTGAAACTTTCCGATGAAGTGCTGGAAGGGATTGAGGCGATTCACAAGGATCATCCGAACCCGGCGCCTTGATCGATCATTAGACCCAATCGCGAGCAAGCCCGCTCCCACAGGTTCAGCGCTGAATCTGTGGGAGCGGGCTTGCTCGCGATGGCGCACTGAACTCACAACAAATTCAAAGCGACCGCGCAATAATTTCCTTCATGATCTCGTTGGTCCCGGCGTAAATCCGCTGAACCCGTGCATCCGCCCACGCTCGGGCGATCGGGTATTCCCACATGAAGCCGTAACCGCCATGCAGTTGCACGCACTCGTCGAGCACCTTGCATTGCAGGTCGGTGCCCCAGTATTTGGCCATCGCGGCCGTCGGCACATCCAGCTTGCCTTGCAGGTGCAGCTCCAGGCAGCGATCGACAAACACTCGACCGATCTGAATCTCCGTCGCCATCTCCGCCAGCTTGAAGCGCGTGTTCTGAAAATCTGCAATCGCCTTGCCGAATGCCTTGCGCTGGCGGGTGTAATCCAGGGTCCATTGCAACGCGGCTTCGGCCGAAGCGAGCCCGCCGATGGCAACCGTGAGGCGCTCCTGAGGCAACTCCTGCATCAGATACGCAAAGCCCATCCCGGCCTGCCCCAGCAGGTTTTCTTTGGGCACTCGAACATCCTGGAAGAACAGCTCCGAAGTGTCTTGAGCCTTCATGCCGACTTTTTCCAGGCGCTTGCCCTTGTCGAAGCCTGGCGTGTTGGCCTCGACCAGAAACAGGCTGGTGCCTTTGGCGCCGGCCTTCGGATCTGTCTTGGCGACGACAATCACCAGGTCAGCGAGAAAGCCGTTGGTGATGAATGTCTTGGAACCATTGATGACATAGTCATCGCCATCCAGCACGGCAGTGGTCTTCACCCCTTGCAGGTCGGAACCGGCGCCCGGCTCGGTCATGGCGATGGCCGTGACCATCTCGCCAGATACCAGTTTCGGCAGGTATTTGTGCTTCAGCGCTTCACTGCCGTAGTGCAGGATGTACGGCGCCACAATGTCCGAATGCAGGGAAAACCCGATCCCCGTCAGCCCCAGGCGACCGACTTCCTCGATCACCACGGCACTGTAGAGAAAGTCCGCCCCCAGTCCGCCATATTCCTCTGGCAGGTGCGAACACAGCATCCCCGCCTCCCCTGCCTTGTTCCAGAGTTGACGGTCGATATAGCCTTGTTTTTCCCATTCGCCATGGAACGGCACCGCTTCTTTTTCGAGGAACGTTCGCACGCTGTCGCGAAAAAGTTCGTGCTCGGAACTGAACAAGGTTCTGGGAATCATGCGGCACCTGTCGTTGGCTGGAAGGAGTTGACCTTCAGAGACTAAGCCTCGCATTCGATACAGGACACTGGACACATAAGACAAAAAATAAGACGATCCAGCCGTCTGGTGACCACTTTCCCCTATAAGAATAAAGTTGAATTATGTCTAACCAAGCCTCCACGCCCTTGCGGCGCGTCAGCATCCTGGCTATCGACCGGGTTTTCGCTTCCACCCTCATGCAAGCCAAGGATTTCTTCCATCTAGCCAGCCTGCGCTACGGCAAACAACTGGGCCAGGGCCTGACACCGGCGTTCGAAACCCGGCTGGTCAGCCCCGACGGCAAACCGGTGAACAGCTTCAGCGATGTGATCATGCCGGTGGACGGCGCCCTGGAAAATGCCGACGTCATCATCCTCCCCGCCTTCTGGGACGACTTCGACACACTCGTCAAACGTTATCCACAAGTCCTGCCGTGGCTGCGCGAGCAACACGCTCGCGGCGCGGTATTGTGCGGCGAAGCGACCGGGGTGTTCTGGCTCGCCGAAGCCGGGCTGCTCAATGGCAAGGAAGCGACCACGTACTGGCGCTTTTTCAACGCCTTCGCCGAACGCTTTCCACAGGTCCAGCTCAATCAGGACAAGCACCTGACCGACGCCGACAACCTGTATTGCGCTGGCGGCACCACCTCCGCCTGCGACCTTTACATCTACCTGATCGAACGCTTCTGCGGCGCCAACGTATCGCAGGCCGTCGCGCGCGACATTCTCTACGAAGTGCAGCGCAGCTATTCGCCTGGAAGGATTGGATTCGGCGGACAAAAGCTGCACCAGGACGTGATCATCCTGCAGATCCAGCATTGGCTCGAAGAGCATTTCGCCGACAAATTCCGCTTTGAAGACGTGGCCCGCGAGCACGGCATGAGCATCCGCAACTTCATGCGCCGCTTCCAGACCGCCACCGGCGACAAGCCGCTGCACTACCTGCAACGCCTGCGCATCGAAACCGCCAAGGGTTTGCTGTCGGGTAGCCGCAAGAGCATCAAGACCATCAGTTATGAGGTCGGATATGACGATGCAAGCTTCTTTGCGCGGCTGTTCCGCCAGCACACCGAGCTGTCGCCGAACCAGTATCGCCAGCAATTCCAACAAGCGGCGTAAACCTTAGAGCCCAATACAATCCAAATGTGGGAGCGGGCTTGCTCGCGAATACGGTCTGACATTCAACATTGATATCGACTGACAGACCGCTTTCGCGAGCAAGCCCGCTCCCACAGGGGATGTTGGTGCGCCAGAGAGTTTCTATAGCAAAAAAAAGGGCCTGCATTTGCAGGCCCTTTTTCATTTCCGAATCGTCCTACGGCTTATGCGCCCGGGACAGGAATTCGTGCGACTGCATCTCCAGCAGGCGGCTAAGCGTGCGCTGGAACTCAAAGTTCAGGCGACCACCGGTGTAGAGGTCCTTGAGCTCGACTTCAGCAGAAATGATCAGCTTGACGTTACGGTCGTAGAACTCGTCGACCATGTTGATGAAGCGTCGGGCGATGTCATCGGTGGTGACGCTCATCTGCTCGACACCGCTGAGCAACACGGCGTGGAAGATCTTGCCCAGTTCGATGTAATCGTTCTGGCTACGCGGGCCGTCGCACAATTCGCGGAAGTCGAACCAGGCCACGTCATCGCAGGTGCGCAAGGCCCGGATCTCGCGATTCTCGATCATCAGCACGTCGTTCTCGACCGCAGCCGTGCATTCCGGCGTCAGGGCGCGGAAGCTCTTGCGCAGGCTTTCCTGAGCGGCTTCGTCCAGCGGGAAGTGGAACAGCTCCGCTTGCTCGAGGTGACGCAGACGATAATCGACGCCGCTGTCGACGTTGACGATGTCAGTGTTTTGCTTGATCAGCGCAATGGCCGGCAGGAAGCGCGCGCGTTGCAGGCCGTCCTTGTACAGGCCGTCCGGCACGATGTTCGAGGTCGCGACCAGGGTCACTCCATTTTTGAACAGCTCTTCCATCAGAGTGCCGAGGATCATCGCGTCGGTGATGTCGGACACGAAGAACTCATCGAAGCAGATCACCCGGGCTTCATCGGAGAAGCGCTTGGCGATGATGGTCAGCGGGTTTTTCTCGCCGCCCAGAGTCTTCATCTCTTCGTGCACACGCTTCATGAAGCGGTGGAAGTGAGTGCGGACCTTTTCCTTGAAGGGCAGCGCCTCAAAGAAAGTATCGACCAGGTAGGTCTTGCCACGGCCAACGCCGCCCCAGAAGTACAGGCCCTTGACCGGTGCCACGTCTTTCTTGCCAAACAGCTTGCCGAGCAGGCCCGGCTTACTCTGCGAGGCGGCGACCAGATCGTCGTACAGGCGCTGCAGATGGCGCACGGCGGTTTCCTGCGCGGCGTCATGGAAGAATTCCGGGCGTTTCAGATCAGCTTGATATCGTTCTAGGGGCGTCATAATTCGTTAGCAAGGCAACAAAAACGGGCCGTCACTGTAGCGACGGCCCGGGGGAATGGCAATCGGCCCTTGGTCGGACCGTGCCGTTGATTTATTCCTGAACGGGGGTCAGGGCAACCCGCAAGGCCTCGATGGCGACGTCGCGAGCGGCATCGTCAGCGAATGTCGGGCTGTCGGCCACACACTCGCCTTCCAGCCAGACGCTGAAGCTGCGGTCTTCACTGCGCACATCCAACGGCTGGCCGGACTGCAGCTGCTTGGTCACCTGACCTGCGGTTTTGCCGTCGGCGAAGTTGCGCGACAACAGCAGTTGTTCGCCATCGGCCGCCAACAGACGGAAGCGGAAACTGCTGTCTTCTTCGCGGAAGCTGACAAAACGCGCGGCTTTCGCGGCTTTCTTTTTGGTGGTGGCCGCGACTTGGGTCTGGGCGACGAAAGAACGCAGGCCAACCGCTTCACGCAGCTCCTGAAGGAACGGGGTCGCCACCGAGCGGGCCTTTTTGGCGCCGGCCTGCAGGATGTCTTCCAGGTCCGCCGGACGCTCGATCAACTGGTGATAACGCTCACGGGACTCGCCCAATTCACTGTCGAGCAACTGGAACAGACGATTCTTCGCCTCGCCCCAGCCCAGGCCCTGCAACAATTCGCTGCGGAATTCGTCGGACTGCGCCGGAGTGGCGAAGGCCTGGAACAAGGTGAACAGGTGCGAATTGTCGGGATCTTTGGCTTCGCCCGGCGCGCGGGAGTCGGTGACGATCCGCGAGATCGCGTCTTTCATTTCCTTGGCACTGCTGAACAACGGAATGGTGTTGTCGTAGCTTTTCGACATCTTGCGACCGTCGAGGCCTGGCAGCGTGGCGACGCTTTCTTCGATCAATGCCTCAGGCATGGTGAAAAATTCTTTGCCCTGACCGAACAGGTGATTGAAGCGCTGACCGATGTCGCGGGCCATTTCCACGTGCTGGATCTGATCACGACCGACCGGCACCTTGTGTGCGTTGAACATCAGGATGTCGGCGGCCATCAGCACCGGATAGCTGTACAAGCCCATGGTGATGCCGGCGTCCGGGTCTTCGCCGGTCTCGACATTCTTGTCCACCGAAGCCTTGTAGGCGTGGGCGCGGTTGAGCAGGCCCTTGGCGGCGACGCACGTCAGCAGCCAGGTCAGCTCAGGGATTTCGGGGATGTCGGACTGACGGTAGAACGTCACACGATCCACATCCAGACCACCGGCCAGCCAGGTCGCGGCGATTTCCAGACGCGAGCGCTGGATGCGCAGCGGGTCATCGCATTTGATCAGGGCGTGGTAGTCGGCCAGGAAGTAGAACGAATCGGCATTGCTGTCACGACTGGCCAGGATCGCCGGGCGGATGGCGCCGGCGTAGTTGCCCAGGTGCGGCGTGCCGGTGGTGGTGATGCCGGTGAGAATACGGGTACGAGTCGTCATGGGTAATCGCTTGTCAGACTGCAATCAATTCGAAAGACGCGGCAGGATCAGATCCTTGAGATCAGTCAGCTTGCCATGAAAAAAGTGTCCGCATTCTGCCACTTTCAGCAGCTCATGGGGACGTTCGAGTTTGTCGGACCAGTCGTAGACGGCTTGCGGATCGATGACTTCGTCAGTTTCCGGCTGAATCAGGGTCAGATCACCCTGTTGTGGCACTTTATCCTGATCGCCCAGGCGCATGACCGCAGGCGCGACCATGAACAAATGCTTGAGCTGCTCGCCTTTGGCTTCCAGGCGCCCGCCGAGGCTCGCCGCAACAAAACCGCCGAAGGAGAAACCGAACAGCGTCAACGGCAAGTCCGGATGCCTGGCTCGCAGCCACTCGGCCGCGGCCTGGGCATCATCGACTTCACCAGTGCCCATGTCGTGGGAGCCTTCACTGGCACCGACGCCACGGTAATTGAAACGTAAAGTAATCAAACCGGCGTCGCGCGCGGTGCGCTGCAGGGTCGAGACCACTTTGTTGAGCATGGTGCCGCCCTGCACCGGGTTCGGATGGCAGATCAGTGCCAGGCCCCGAGGCTGCTCGTTATCCAGATACAAACTTTCCAGTTGACCGACCGGACCGTCAATCACTACAGGGGTTTCGCGCATAAGCAAGGAAGGAACTCCGTGACCTCGAATCGGGTCGACTCGTCTAGCAAATTGTCTGTGCCAATCTATTGCGAGTGAATCGCGGTATACAGCGCAGGTTCGAGCCGTTAACGTAAAGCAAAGCCGTTTATAGAGGAAGGACTCGTGGAACACTCGCTCTTAGTTTGGTTGTTGCCGACTCTTGCCCTGGTTGTGGGTGTCGCCATAGGTTTCCTGATCGCTCGCCTGGTGCCGAATGCTGCGCCGAGCAGCACACAACGTCAGCTGGATGACATTCAGGAACGTTTCGACAGTTATCAGAACGAGGTGGTCACCCACTTCAACAGCACTGCAAACCTGGTCAAGAAACTGACTGCAAGCTATCAGGAAGTGCAGGATCATCTCGCCGAGGGCGCCAACCGCCTGGCCCTGGACGAGCAGACTCGCCAACGCTTGCTGGCCGCCCTGCATTCCGATGCGACCGTAGCGCCACGGGAGCGCCTGACGCCACCGCGCAATCAGGAACCGCCTCGCGATTACGCCCCAAAAGCCCCGAACGCGCCGGGCATGCTCGATGAACATTACGGCCTGAAGAAGTAATCAGGTTTCGCGCGACATGAAAAAGCCCCCGGACGAGTGATCGTCCGGGGGCTTTTTTACGCCTGGGGTTCAGTCAGGTGTAAAGGTGAAGCGCTTATTGCTGCGGATACTGCTGACCCGGAATCGCCTTCAGGTTGACTTCGACCCGACGGTTCTGCGCGCGGCCATTGGCGTCGCCGTTGCTGGCAATCGGGTTATCGGGACCTGCGCCACGGGCCGACAGGTTGGTACCGCTGACACCTTGCGACGTCAGGTAAGTCGCCACGCTCTGCGCACGACGCTGGGACAGGTCCATGTTGTGCTGACGGCTGCCAGTGCTGTCGGTGTAGCCGACGATCTCGATCTGGTTCTGGTTGAACTCCTTGAGCGAGCCCGCCAGGCTATTCAACGGCTGGTAGAAGCTGGAGGCGATGTTCGCCGAATCGGTCGCGAACGTGATGTTGCCCGGCATGATCAGCTTGATCTGGTCACCCTGGCGCTGCACCTCGACACCGGTGTTGGCCATGCTGGCCCGCAGTTTTTTCTCTTGCTGGTCGGCGTAGTAACCATACCCGGCAGCGGAAGCACCCACGACAGCGGCGCCAATCAGCGCGCCCTTGCCACGGTTGTCGTGGTTGATGGCTGCACCCGCCAAAGCACCGGCCAAGGCACCCAGACCGCCATATTTGGCGGTTTTGCTCATGCCCTGGGAGCCACTGTCAGCCTGGCCCTGGTTGTCATACGGATTGGGCGAGGCGCAGCCAGACAGCAAGGCAACAGCCGTAGCGACAATAATCAAACGCTGCTTGGTGAACATTAAGAGCTCCTACTTTTGCATTCTAGGGTGCAACGGATCAGGCATTGGACCTTTGCGGGCGTTGGATCATTTCGCCCGAAAAAAATTCCACCTGTTACAAATCAGGCGCGAACAAAAGGATTCTCGCGCATTTCCTCGCCCAGACGTGTGTCCGGACCATGCCCGGTCACGACGGTCGCTTCTTCATCAAGGGTATACAGCCGCTGCTTGATCGACCGCACGATAGTCGCCTGATCTCCCCCCCACAGATCCGTGCGCCCGACTCCACGACGAAACAATGTGTCGCCGGCTATCAGCAGCTTAGCCTCGGAAAACCAAAAGCTCATGGAACCCGGCGTATGACCCGGTGTGTGCAATGCCACGCCGCAGCCGCAAGCCAGCTCCTCATCATCGGCCAACCAACGGTCGGGGGACGGCACCGGCGTATAAGGCACTCCGAACATCTGGCACTGCATCTCCAGGTTGTCCCAGAGGAATTGATCTTCTTTATGCAGGTGCAAGGTCGCGCCGGTTTTCTCCTTGAGCTGACCGGAGGCCAGGAAGTGATCCAGATGCGCATGGGTGTGGATGATGCTGACGACTTTCAGGCCCAAGGCGTCGAGGCGCGCCAGGATCAACTCATGATTGCCGCCCGGATCGACCACGATCGCTTTCTTGGTGATCGGGTCGCCGATGATTGTGCAGTTGCACTGCAAAGGACCGACGGGGAAGGTTTCGCGGATGAGTACGGGAGTTGGAACAGTCATGGGAAGTCGTTGGCCTGTATCAGACGGAAGGCTGTGAGTGTGGCTTCAGGATTCTACGCCTCGCCGAAACGGTGCGGCAGTACAAACAAATACGCCTGCGACTTGTTCGGGGCGTTTGCGTTGAGGTATGGGCGCAAGCTTGGACTAGGCCAATACCCCCAACTCCTTCGCCCGGGCAACCGCCTGAGTACGCCGCTCCACCCCAAGCTTGCTGTTGATATGACTCGCATGGGTCTTGACCGTGTGCAACGAGATGAACAACTGATCGCTGATTTCCTGGTTCGAGCAACCTTGGGCGATCAGGCGTAGAACGGCCATTTCCCGTGCGCTGAGCTGTTCAGCCCCAGGTGGTGACTCCAAGGCCGGGCGAGCAATCGTGGCTGGAAGTTTTTCGGTCAGGGTCTGCGACACATCGGTCGGGGGAGAAAGTTGCAGTTGCCCGCGCAGCCAGTCCGGGTGTGCGGCCAATAATCCATCAAACGGTTGCAGGACACCGCCCGCTGCCGCTTCCAGCGCCTGAACCAACGCCTTGCGTGCTTCCGGTTCACGTCCGACCGCCAGCAACAAGGTTATTTTCTGCGTCAGCGCCATCACGCTGAGCATTTGCCGTCCCGACGTCTGCCCCTGCTCAAGCAGCGCATTCAAACGCCCTTCGGCCAGCATCGGTTGCCCCTGAATCACCTCGAGCAACGCTTGCTGCAACTCGATATGCAGCGGCAGTTGAGGATGAAATTCCGGCGGTGCGGCCGCGTGTTCACCGTTGTAAGTCTGGCCCAGCCGTGACAGCCAGGCTTCCGCCAGATCGGTGCGCCCCTGGGCCAGCCAGAGTTCGCATTTGACCAGCGTGATCATCGCCAGGTAGTAAATCGGTGGCACGTCCCAGATGTGCATCAGGCGTTCGGCTTCGGCGAGTTCGGCGAAGGCTTTGGCGAATTCGCCGCTGCTGCCTTCGAGCCGGGCAATCACGCAGTGGCCGATCAATACGCTGATATCGCGACAGGCCCGGGCTTCACTTAACCCCGCTTGCAAACGCGCCCGCGCAGCTTGCGGTTGCGAGCGCACGGCCAACAGAAAACCTTCGTACAAGGTCAAGCGGGCACGCACCGCATAAAGCCGTTGCGGCGACAATCCTTGCAGACGTTGCAGGCCCTGACGCACTTCCTGCAACGAGCGCAGGATTTCCCCACGCGCTTGAAGCACGCGCGCACGGTCGTAATGGGCCAGCGCTTCGAACAACGGGTTGCCGACCCGCTGCGCCAACTCCAGCGACTCGCGATTCAGGCTGCGGGCACGCCACAAATCGCCGTCGGCGATCGCCAGGTTGGACAGGGTCGAAAGGCACATCAGCCGTTGCCCGTAGCGCTTGGCCGGCAGGCTCTCCAGCGCTTCGGTGCAGTAAAGCTGCGTAAGTGCGCGATTGCCTCGTCCTCGGGCGATGATGCCGCTCAGGGCCAGCCATTGCGCCAGCATGGACTTCTGCGCGGTGGCCGAAGGGGCTGGCAGGAAACGACTCAAGTGGGCCGCCAGCTCCTCGGCAGCGTCCAGCTGACAGGCCAGCCCCAGCGCCCAGCTGTAGAGCACGATCAGCCGCGGCGTGCTGATCAGCAGGCTGTCGGGCAAGTCCATTTTCCAGCGCAGCAACATGCCGACGTTCTGCTCGGCGAGCAATTGTTCTTCAGAAAGGTTTTGTACCAGGTTGGCCGCAACGTCCAGGTGCCCGGCGCGCAACGCCTGCTCCACGGCCTCATCGAGCAGCCCCTGCGCATTGAACCAGCGACAGGCGCGCAGATGCAGGCTGGCGGCCGGCACGATCGTCTGCGCAATGGGACGGGTGCGCAGCAGGTCGGAAAACAGGTGATGATAGCGATACCAATGACCGTGCTCGTCCAGCGGCACCAGGAACACCTGGTGTGCCTGAAGGAAACGCAGGATGTCGGCACTGTCATGGGCTTCGCGGATGGCGTCGCAGAGCTCGCTGCAAAAACGCTCTTGAGGCGCGGTGTCGTACAGAAATGACTGCACTTCAGCCGGCAGGCAATCGATGACTTCTTCGAGCAGGTAATCGCGAATCAGCCCTTCCCCACCGTGCAAAGACTGGGGCAATGCAGCGTCGGCACCCGCTTCGGAGGCCGCCAGCAGCCAGAAACGCAGGCCGGCGACCCAGCCTTCACTGCGCTGAATCAGATTTTCCAGGGCCTCGCCACGCAATGAAGTGCTGTGTCGATCGAGCAACGTCAGGGCTTCGTCGTGAGTCAGTCGAAGGTCCTGCTCATGCAACTCGAGCAGTTGGCGCGACAGGCGCAAACGCGCCAGGTGCCAGTCCGGACGTTGACGACTGGTCACCATGACCAGCAAGCCTTCGGGCAAATGATTGAGGAAAAACTGCAGGCAGCGATCGAGCACCGGGCCCTGGGCCAGATGGTAGTCATCCAGCACCAGCAACAAAGGCGTCATTGGCGAAAGGTGAATGGCCAGCTCATCAAGCAAACCGTCCAGCCATTCTTCAAAGGCGAACGGCTGATGGCGTTGGCGCATTTTCAGCAGGCCCAGCGCCTGGCTGCCCAGTGTCGGAAAGTAATCCTGAAGACCTTCGAGCAAGCGTTCAAGGAAACGGCCAGGGTCGCTGTCACGAGGACTCAACCCCAGCCACAGGCTTTGCCAATGGGCCGGCAGCCCCTGACAGAACTCCACCGCCAATGAGCTCTTGCCGAACCCGGCGGGTGCACTGACCAGCAACAGCCTGCCACCGAGGCCGGCACTCAGGCGCTCGCACAGACGAGGCCGCAATACATGGCCGTCGGGTAACGGGGGCCGGAAAAAGCGCCCGTCCAGTGCCGCGACGGCAGCGCTTGCAGGGCCCGGGATTGGTGACAGATCAGTCATGGCCGGCTCTTGTTTGAGATACGGATGGCGGCGTTGCAGATGTCCGCAGACTAGCGGTAAACGAAGAGGGAATGAAGGTTATTGCTACAAATGGCTACAAAAAGAATACAAGTAAAAGTGTCCGGCCGGCGATGGTGTTTTCCTGGCAGACCGAGGTGCCGCCATCGCGAGCAGGCTCGCTACCCCAGGTAACGGCTTCTTCCATGAAAACGCGGTCATTGTGGGAGCGGGCTTGCTCGCGAAGTGGCCATCAGAATCGCCACACATTTCACGACACAAAAAAAACGCCCCGAACCAGTCGGGGCGTTTTTCGAGGATGCGGCCTCTATTCAGTGCAGATTAGCGAACACCGTCCTGACGCAACGCAGCAGGTGTGAAATCGCTGGTGGTTGCGGTGAAACCGAAGTCATACGCCGACTTCTCTTCGTTCTTCATGCCCAGTGCCAGGTAACGGCCCGATTGCAGGTCGTACAAGGTTTCCAGGGTGTACCACGGCACTTGAACGTTGTAGTAGTTCTGGGAGTGGGCTTCCGCCACGCGCCACAACTGATTACGACCGTCGTAGTGATCGATCACCGCGGCCTGCCAGGTGTCTTCGTCGATGTAGAAGTCACGCTTGGCGTAGATGTGACGTTGACCTTCCTTCAAGGTTGCCACCACATGCCAGACCCGGCGCAGCTCGTAGCGAGCCAGATCCTGGTTGATGTGGCCGGCCTTGATGATGTCGTCGTACTTGAGTTGCGGCGAATCAAGCTTGTAGCTGTCGGAGGCGATGTACATCTCTTTCTTGCCTTCGAGCTTCCAGTCGTAACGATCCGGCGCGCCGTTGTACATGTCCAGGTTGTCGGAGGTCCGCAAGCCATCCGCTGCGGTACCCGGCCCGTCATAGGACACTTGTGGCGCGCGACGCACGCGACGCTGACCGGCGTTGTAGACCCACGCCGAACGCGGCTCTTTCACTTGGTCGAGGGTTTCGTGTACCAGCAGCACACCACCGGCAAGACGTGCCGGCGCGGTCACTTTCTGCTTGAAGTAGAACAGGATGTTGCCCGGGTTTTTCGGGTCGTAGTCTTTCATCTTGTCGCGGAACACGAACTGGTCCTGGAAGTACACCAGGCTGTACGAGCCGTTCGGCTGCGGCGTGGCCTGGGTCACCAGACGGGTCACGCTGCCACCGCGATAGCGGGTGATGTGGTTCCAGATGACTTCAACGCCGCTCTTTGGAATCGGGAACGGTACGGCGGTTTCGAAGTTTTCCAGACCGTTGCCGCCAGACACCAGGTTAGTGGCGGTGGCGTTTTTCTTGATCGCGGCGAACACATCATCCGGCACGGTCGCGCCGCGATGGGACGGGTAAACCGGCATCTTGAAGGTTTCCGGGTAGCGCTTGAACATCGCGTACTGACCCGGAGCGAGTTTGTCCTTGTACTGATCGACGTTTTTCGCCGTGATGGTAAACAGCGGTTTTTCACTGGCATACGGGTCAGACAGGAAGCCTTTGCCGTCGACGGTGCCGGCGTTTTTCGCCATCGGTTTCCAGGCTGGAATCGAACCGTCGGCGTTGCCCGCCATCTCGGCCCCCATCGGGGTCAGGCTTTTGCCCAGCTTGTCCGCTTCGGCAGCGGGGACCGCCGCCATGACGCTGGTTGCCAGCAGCGAAAGCCCCAGAACACCGGCGTGGAACAGACTCTTTGTTATTTTCATATGTGTGTTCGTCCTGAAAAAACAGTGCTTAGAAGTTCACGCCGACGCTGAGCGCTACGAAATCGCGATCATCGACGGTGGTGTACTTGCCATCAAAGAAGTTGGTGTAAGCCAGACTCGCGGTGTAGGTGTTCTGGTACTCGGCATCGACGCCCAGGCTCACCGCTTTACGACCTTCCTCGAAGTTGCCGCCAGGGCCTGGCGAGTAACCGCTGACGTCGTGGGACCAAGCCACGTTCGGCTTGAGGTTCACACCGGCAAAAACGTCGTTGTATTCCCAGATCGCACGACCGCGATAGCCCCACGAAGTCGGCGTGGTGAAGCCTTCGTTGGTGCAGTTGCGGCTGCGGTTGTTCGTGGCAGCGCCCGGGCCGGCACCGTTGATGGTGCTGGTATTGAGTGCAATACAGGTGTCCAGAGCGCCCGAGGCCGGCAGTTCACCCGGACCGTAGACCGGATCACGGCCATAACGAACGTCAGAGGTACTTTCCAGCCCGCCGACATGGGTCACGCCCACTTCGCCGACCAACGTAAGACGGCTGGCGCCCATGACTTGATCGAAGAAGTGCGTCAGGGTGGTCTGGAACTGCGTGACCTCTTTGCGACGATAACCGTGCAGGTCAGTGCCCGGCGCGGCAGAGAGCAACGAAGCATTGGTCAAAGGATTGTTTGCATTGCCGTTGCCCAGAGGACGAATGCCGGCGAACAGAATGTCAGTGGAGTTCAACTGCACCGGTGCGTTCGGACGGTAGCTGACCTCACCGCTCCACGCCGTACCGGTAGGCAGGGTGGTGGAGAAGCTCAGACCGTACAGACGAATGTCTTCAGGGTATTCGACGAAGTACTGCGAGTTACCCGCGACCACCAACGGACCCAGCGCCTGGAACGGACCTGGCAATGCCGCCACGCCGTTGTAGACCGACTGCGGCGCACCCGTGGCGCTGAAGATCGGCGCACGGCTGTGGTAGTTCATGAAGTAGGCACCGAACTCGGTGTCCAGCGGATCGAACATGTACTTGAAGGAAGCGCCCCACTGACCGCTGTCGCGTGCATCACGATCGCCGCCACGCCGGACCAGAACACCTTCCTCGTTGACATCTACACCGTTGGCAGCCAACGGGCCCAGCGCAATGCCTGGAATCGTCGAGCGCTTGTTCAGTACGCGCAGGTTGTTATTGCAACCATCGGCAATGATGTCGGGCTGCGAGAAGAATGTGCCGCAGTTGTCGACGACGGTCTGGTCCCATTCCAGCTGGTAGAACGCTTCGGCCGACAGGTTTTCGGTCAGGCTCTGGGACACGTAGAACATGTTGACCGGGATCAGGCCTTCCTTGATCTCGGCACCCGGACGACGGAACGCGGAAACGTCGATCGGGTTGATCGAGTTGATGCCGCCGCCGATGAAGGTACTTTCACCCCAACTCACCACCTGCTTGCCCAGACGCACGGAACCCGGCTGATCGGCAATGGAATAGTTGTGGTAGACGAAGGCGTCGAGGATTTGCCCGCCGGAGGATTTGGCGCCTTCCTTGCGGCCGTCGTTGCTGACGTTCTTGAATTCCAGGTCTTCGTTTTGCAGCGCGAAGTCGTACCAGTATTTGCCCCGGACAAACACGCCGGTATCGCCATATTTCAATTCAAGGTCATGGATGCCCTTGAAGATCTTCGAGAAGGCTTGCCCGCTCTTGAAGTTCAGGTGGCCGTCATCGGAGGTCTGGGACAGGCCATGCCCGCCGTTGTTCACACCGATCAGGTTCTTGTTCGGCTGTTGGGTCGACACACTCATCCCCAGGGAGAGCGACGAGTCGAACTGACCTTCGATTTCACCAACGTTGAAACTGACGCCGAATGCAGGCCCGGCGAGCGAAGAGGCGAGACTGACCGCCAGAGGCAATTTCGCCCGGCGCCAGAACTTGTTTACTGATGTCATCGACGCTACTCCATGTGCATTATTGTTATGGCAGTGAGCACTTCTAAAAACGTTGTGGGTGACGGGGAGCCAAGGCGTCCCGAAGTCACTCCAAAATTGCATCGCCCCGTTTTGTGCGTTTGCTCCGTTCTTAAAAATCCTTGAGCGGACTATAGCCAGCAGGTAGTAGAGCTTGATCCCTCTAAAGTGTGATTTGCAGCTGCCAGCCACTCTGGAACAGTCCTTTCGCCAGTCCGACACCTGTCGGCACGGCAAGGATGGCTGAAAATCCGAATTAAACAAGCCAAGCGCTTGCTTGGTGGGGTTGGCGTGCCCTTTCGGGCACGCCAGAAGACGCTTAAAGCGTCGAGAGGAAGGCGCTGTTGTTAGCCTGCCATTCAGTGATGTCGAGGCGGATACGCTTCTTGTCGAGCTTGCCGACACTGGTCTTGGGAATTTCAGTAACAAGGGCGATCTGGCTCGGGATCGCCCACTTGCTCAGGTGCCCCAATTCGACGAAGGGCTTGAGGTGTTCCTTGAGTTCCCTGGCCCCGATCTCATGCCCTTCGCGGATCACCAGCAACGCAAACGGGCGTTCGCCCCACTGTGGATCAGCGATGCCCACCACTGCTACTTCGCGTACCGCCGCATGGCGGCTGATCAGGTCTTCAAGGTCCAGGGAGGAGATCCACTCGCCGCCGGTCTTGATCACGTCCTTGATCCGGTCGCGTATGTCGATCACGCCCATGCTGTCCAGCGTCGCCACGTCGCCAGTGTGCAGCCAGCCCCCGGCCCAGAGCTCGGCGCCCTTCTGCGGTTCGTTGAAATAGCCTTCGGTGAGCCACGGTGCGCGCAGCACCAGTTCGCCCTGGGTCTCACCATCGGCGGGCAGGAAGTTGCCATCGGTGTCGACGATCGCCGCCTCCACCAACGGCCCCGGCACACCCGCCTTGATGCGATACGTGGTGCGTTCGTCTTCGGTGCCGGCCATCAGTTCGTCATTGAGATGAGCACACGATACCAATGGCCCGGTTTCCGACATGCCATACGCGGCGGTCAGCTGAATGCCCTTGGCCTTGGCCGCTTCGTACAGCGTGCGGTTCAGCGCACTGCCGCCGATGACGATTTTCCAGCCGCCGAAATCGGTGCCTTGCGCCGCTTTGGAATTGAGGACCATCTGCAGGATGGTCGGCACGCAGTGGGAGAAGGTGACCTTTTCCTTGCGCCACAGCTCCACCAGGTATTCGGGGTCGTAACGGCCGGGATAAACCTGCTTGAGCCCGAGCATGGTCGCCACATACGGCAAGCCCCAGGCGTGCACGTGGAACATCGGGGTGATCGGCATATAGACGTCGTTGGTGCCCAACAAGCGCACGCTGTCGATGGCGCCCATGATGGTCGACACGCCCATGGTGTGCAGCACCAGTTGCCGATGGGTGAAATACACGCCCTTGGGATTGCCGGTGGTGCCGGTGGTGTAAAAGGTGGTCGCGACCGAGTTCTCGTCGAAGTCCTGGAAGTCGTACTGCGTACTGGCAGCCGCCAGCAATTGCTCGTACTCGCCGACTAGGTTGGGCAGGTCGGCGGTTTTTTCCGGCAGGTCGGTCAGCAGCAGGGTTTTCTCCACCGTGGTCAGGTGCCCGGCAATCGCCTGGTAAAGCCCGACGAACTCGCTATTGACCAGCACGAAGCGGTCCTGGGCGTGGTTCATGGTGTAGAGGATCTGTTCCGGCGACAGGCGCACGTTGATGGTGTGAATCACCGCGCCGATCATCGGGATGGCAAACATGCATTCCAGATAACGATGGCTGTCCCAGTCCATCACCGCCACCGTATCGCCGGCCTTGACCCCGGCTTCCGTCAGCACGTTGGCCAGCCGTGCGACCCGTTCGATCAGGGTCGGATAGCTGTAACGCAACTGGTCGCGGTAAATGATCTCGCGGGTTTTCTCGTAACGAGCGCCGGACATCAGCAGCCGCTTGATCAGCAGCGGATACTGGTAAGCGCCTTCGGCTGGGGGGATAACGCGAGTCTGCAACATAAGAATCCCTTTTCCTGACTGCACGGTGTTGGCTGTAGAGGTTAGTACTCTAGAACCCTTATACGCCGGCCAAATCAGCCAAAGGAATGATTTGCAGAGTCGTACAAATGCTAGCTTTGCGCCAGCATTTAACGACTCCCCCGCACCTGTAGACGGGAGATCAACGCATCTCGGTGAAGGCGAGTTTCACGCCGATGGCGATCAATACCACGCCCATGGTCCGGTCGAACCAGTGCCCCATGCGGGCGAAACCGGCGCGAACCCGTTGCTGGCTGAACAACCGCGCCACCAGGCAGAACCAGACCGCTGTCGCCGCCGCGAGGTAAATCCCGTAGCCGGCCTGTACCGTCAATGGCGTATGCGGGTTGATCACCACGGTGAACAGCGACAAAAAGAACAGCGTGGCTTTCGGGTTCAGGCCGTTGGTTACAAAACCCGAAGTGAAGGCGCCGCGCGCCGTACGTTCGCCGGCTTCCTTGTGCAGGTCGTCAGCGGCGGGTTTGGCCGGTTGCGCCCGCAAGGCCTTGTAGCCGATGTACAGCAGATAAGCGGCGGCCGCCCATTTCAGGGCGTTGAACAGCATGATCGACTGCGACACGATCAGGCCGATCCCCAGCAGCGAATACCCCACGTGCAGGAATATCGCCGTGCCGACACCCAGCGCCGTCCAGGTGCCCGCGCGGCGACCGTGGGTCACGCTTTCGCGCACCACGACAGCGAAGTCCGGGCCGGGACTGGCCACGGCAAGCAAGTGAATCAGGGCAACGGTCAAGAACTCTGTCCAGTACATGAGGACTCCTTTAGGGCGGCTCGATCAAAATTAATCACAGGTCAACGCCAACCCCTGTGGGAGCGAGCCTGCTCGCGATGCGATCTGACATTCAACAAATGTGTTGAATGTTAATGACTCATCGCGAGCAGGCTCACTCCTACAGGTTTGCGTTTGTCCTGTGATGCGTAACTGTATGTTTCATCTGATAGGCTCGGCAGATTACGCCTTCAGTTCAACGCACAAAAGGTACAGTTGATGACGAACTCTCGCCGCGCCGTTTTCCTTGACCATCCGTCTCTGGACCTGGGCGATCTCGATCTCAGCCCGTTGCGCGACTGCTTTGACGATTTGCAGCTGTTCGCTCAAACCGCGCCGGAGCAGGTCATCGAACGCCTCAAGGGCGCCACCGTGGCCATCAGTAACAAGATCCTGATCGATGCCGCTGCCATTGCCGCCAGTCCCGAGCTGAAGCTGATCCTGATCACCGCCACCGGCACCAACAACGTCGATCTCGTGGCCGCTCGCGCTCACGGCATTACGGTCTGCAACTGCCAAGGGTACGGCACGCCATCGGTGGCGCAGCACACGATCATGTTGCTGCTCAACCTGGCGACACGCCTGGCCGACTATCAAAAAGCAGTAGCAGAAGGTCGCTGGCAGCAAGCGAAACAGTTCTGCCTGCTGGATTACCCGATTGTCGAACTGGAAGGTAAAACCCTCGGCCTGCTCGGCCACGGCGAACTGGGCGGAGCGGTGGCGCGGCTGGCTGAAGCGTTCGGCATGCGCGTCTTGCTCGGGCAGATCCCCGGCCGCCCTGCCCGATCGGATCGTTTGCCACTGGACGAACTGCTGCCACAAATCGATGCCCTGACCCTGCACTGCCCGCTCAACGAACACACCCGCCACTTCATCGGAGCCCGGGAGCTGGCGTCGATGAAACCCGGCGCCTTCGTGGTCAACACCGCTCGCGGCGGCTTGATCGATGAGCAGGCGCTGGCCGATGCATTGCGCAACGGTCATCTGGGCGGTGCGGCCACTGACGTGCTGAGCGTCGAGCCACCGACCCAGGGTAATCCCTTGCTGGCCCATGACATCCCACGGCTGATCGTCACGCCGCACAATGCCTGGGGCAGTCGCGAGGCGCGGCAGCGGATCGTCGGTCAATTGACCGAAAACGCCCAGGGATTTTTCAGCGGTAAAGCGCTGCGGGTCGTCAGTTGATAGACTGCGGCACTTTTTTTCACAGGAGCAGTTATGGATCCGCGCAGTGAAGTACTGCTTCGTCAGGCCGAGTTATTCCAGGGTTCGGTGTTGTTGGCCGGTTTGCCCGCCGACGATTTGCTGGGTCGATTGCCCCAGGCCCACGGTTGGTGCTGGCATGCTGGCGATCAAGCGGCGCTGGACGCCCGTTTTGCCGAGCGCAGCCATTTTGGTGTGAATGCACCCGAGCGTGAGTTCGAGACGGCGGTGGTGTTTCTGCCCAAGTCCAAGGACCTGACTGACTACATCCTCAACGCCCTCGCCTCGCGCCTGGCCGGTCGTGAACTGTACCTGGTGGGCGAAAAACGCAGCGGCATCGAAGGTGCGGCCAAACAACTGAACCCGTTCGGCAAACCGCGCAAACTCGACAGCGCGCGGCATTGCCAGCTGTGGCTGGTGACGGTGGCCAACGCGCCAGAAGCCAAGTCGCTGGAAAGCCTGGCTCAGACCTATGAGTTGCCGCTGGCCGAAGGCCCGCTGAAAGTCATCAGCCTGCCGGGCGTGTTCAGTCATGGTCGCCTCGATCGTGGCAGCGCCTTGCTGCTGGAGCACCTGGACAAGTTGCCAAGCGGCCACTTGCTGGACTTCGGTTGCGGCGCGGGTGTGTTGGGCGCTGCGGTGAAGCGTCGTTATCCGCACAATCAGGTGACGTTGCTCGACGTGGATGCGTTTGCCGCCGCCAGCAGTCGCCTGACATTGGCCGCCAATGGTCTGGAAGCCGAGGTGATTACCGGCGACGGTATCGACGCGGCACCGATGGGTTTGAGCGCAATTCTGAGCAACCCGCCGTTCCATGTCGGTGTCCACACCGATTACTTTGCCACCGAGAACTTGCTGCGAAAAGCGGCTAAACATCTGAAAAATGGTGGCGAACTGCGCTTGGTGGCAAACAGCTTCCTGAAGTACCAGCCACTGATCGAGGAACACCTGGGCATCTGTGCAATCAAGGCTGAGGGGCAGGGTTTCAGAATCTATCGGGCCAAACGCGGCTAAGAAATTAGTGCTTGCCGAATGGGTTCTGCCTAGGCAGAATCCGCCCCGTCCTAGGGGAGTAGTCTCCCACGAGCGCCATGCTCGTCCGGCATACGTCAACATACTTGGTCAACAGACCATGGCGTATGCGACCCAAGGGTCCGCACCATGCGGATCGCAGGGTTTGACAAGACCTATGACACGAACACCTTACCCGGGGCGGGAAGGCTGTACGTGTCATAGCCGTGTCGACCCGCCCCTTAGGAAAAACCTGATGTTGGATTCTCTGCTCGTTCCCACCGCAATCGTTGCCTTGGCCGAAATCGGCGACAAGACGCAACTGCTCGCGCTCATTCTTGCTGCCCGCTTTCGCAAGCCCTGGCCCATCATCGCCGGTATCGTTGCCGCGACCCTGGCCAACCATGCGGCAGCCGGCGCGGTAGGTGCCTGGTTCGGCAGCTTCTTCTCGGATGCGGTGTTGCACTGGATCCTGGCCGCGAGCTTCACGGCGACGGCACTCTGGACTCTGGTGCCGGACAAGATGGATGACGACGAAGGCAGCACGGCCCGCAAGTTCGGACCGTTCCTGACGACATTGATTGCGTTTTTCCTGGCCGAAATGGGCGACAAGACGCAAGTCGCCACCGTGATGCTCGCCGCACAATACCCGGAACTGTGGCTGGTGATCATCGGTACCACGGCGGGGATGTTGATTGCCAACGTGCCGGTGGTGCTGGCGGGTAACTTTGCTGCGGACAAACTGCCGTTGACCCTGATCCGACGCCTGGCGGCATCGGCATTCTTCGTCCTGGCGATTGTGGCGGTGTACAAGGCGATGCAGAGCAGCGGGTGGGTTTAACCCGGTAGACCGCGTCATCGTTCATCGCGAGCAAGCTCGCTCCCACATTGGTTTTGTGATCGACACTAACCCCGTGGGAGCGAGCTTGCTCGCGATGAGGCCCTCACTGACGAGGTAAAAACCTCAGGATTTACGCGCTTTCTCGTACAACGGCATCACCTTCGGAATCGCTGCCTGCAACGAAGCAATCCGGCTGGCCGAAGCCGGGTGAGTGCTCAAGAACTCGGGAGGCGCGCCTTCCGAGACTTTGCTCATCTTGTTCCACAGCGTGATCGCGGCGTTCGGGTTGTAACCGGCACGGGCGGCCAGTTCGAGTCCGATCAGGTCCGCTTCGTTTTCATTGGCGCGACTGTTGGGCAAGGTCATGCCGTATTCCGCCACGGTGTCCGCCAGGGCCAGGCTGTCCTGGCCCAGACCGAGCAACGCACCGGCGCCCTGCTTGGCCATCTCGATCCCGTATGCCTTGGACATCGCTTCACGGCCGTGCTCGCGCAGGGCGTGGGCGATTTCATGGCCCAGGATCGCGGCGATTTCATCATCGGTCAGCTTCAGGGTGTCCATCAGCCCGGTGTAGAAAATGATCTTGCCGCCAGGCCCGCAGTTGGCGTTGAGCTCATCGCTCTTGATCAGGTTGACTTCCCATTTCCACTGGGCCGAATCCGGGCGAAAAACCGGAGCCTGGGCAATCAACCGGTCCGCGATGGTCTGGATGCGTTTGGCGTCGTTACTGGTCTTGTCCAGCACGCCTTTGCTGTTCGCCTCGCCGACAGTCTTCTGATACGACTGGGCATACATCTGGTTGACCTCGTCGGTGGACAGCATGCTGAACATATATTGCTTGCGTTCAACACCGACCGCGCCACCGCTGGTGGTATTGACCGACTGACAACCGGCGAGCAGCAGACTCGCGCTCAGCGCACACAAAACCAATCTCTTGTTCATCAAAAAACTCCCGGAAAACATGCCGCGTATCCTAGGCGTGGAATTGTATCGACGCCAGATACAACAAAGCTGTAGACGCGCATTTCAGACAAAGCTCTCATGGCCGTAGGAAAAAATTCACATTACGACACCGGCCGCGGCCGATAACGCCGCGCATTGATTCATTTACGACATCAGCCTCTCCAAAACAACCATTTTGCCGCCGCCCCGCTCATGCCCACGAAGCCCCCTGCCGATACGCCCTCGCAGACGTCCTCTTGCGTGCGGAGCACCCATGAAATTCAAGTCGATCCAGTTTTCCGTGGCAGCCCTCGCCGGCGCTATCGTTCTTAGCGTAGTGGCCGCGCTGGTGCTCTACGCCCTGTTTTCCGGCGCCCGGACGCAAGACATGGTGCAGGAGCGGACCCAGGCGCAATTCGAACAAGTCATCGAGCAGCGCCTGACGTCCCTGGCACAAACCCAGGTCAGCCAGATTCAGCGCGAACTCGAAGCGCCGCTGCTGATTGCCGGAGGCCTGGTGCGGGTCAATACATTGATCGGCACACCCGGCGCCGATGGCCAGCCGCAATTGAGCCTGAGCCGTGAGCAGCTGATCAGCCTGATCAAGGAAAACGTCGCCAAAAACCCGAAAATCCTCGGCACCTACGTCGGCTGGGAAAAAAACGCGCTCGACCACAACGACGCTGCCTACGTCGACACCAAGGTGGTGGGGATCGACGCCAGCAACGGACGCTTCCTGCCATGGTGGTTCCGCAACGAAGACGGCAGCTTGGGCCTGGACAAACTGGTGGACGTCGACGACCAGAAAACCCTGTCCACCGGCGTTCGCGCCAGCGAGTACTACCTGTGCTCCAAAGAAACCAAAAAGCCCTGCGTAATCGATCCGGCGCCCTACAAAGTCGGCGACAAGATCGTCATGCTCGCCTCCTTCATTGAACCGATCATGCTCAATGGCGCGTTCCAGGGCATTGTCGGCGCCGACCTGTCGGTGAACTTCATTCAGGAAATGCTGCTGGGCGCCAACCAGAAGCTGTACGGCGGCTCAGGGGTGATGGCACTGATTGGCGGCAACGGACGGATCGTTGCCTACACCAAGGACCCGAGCAAATTCGGCGAGAAAGTCAGCGACATCCTCGACAGCCAGCAGATCGCCAACATGGCCAATCTCAAGCGCGGCGAAGTGACCTACACCGTCGACAAGGCCCAGGGCCGGATCGAGTTGTACTTACCGTTCGGCATTGGCCAGACCGATGCGCGCTGGACCCTGATGTTGCAACTGCCGCTGAATGCAGTGATGGCGGACCTGCAAAAACTTCAGGGTGACCTGGACACCCAGCGCAAGTCCGACACCTTTGGCATGGCCATGGTAGGCCTGCTGATCGCCGGTATCGGCTTGCTGGTGATCTGGCTGGTGGGCCACGGCATTGCCCGTCCGCTCAAGCAAATGGTGGCGATGCTCGACGATATCGCCAAGGGCGAAGGCGACCTGACGCGCCGCCTGACCAGTGATCGCGCCGATGAATTGGGCTCGATCGCCAAGGGCTTCAACACCTTCCTGGCCAAGTTGCAGGCGATGATCACGCAAGTGGTGACCTCGGTGCAGAGCGTCAGCGATTCGTCTGAACACACTGCCGACATTGCCATCCGCGCCAACATCGGCGTGCAGAAGCAAATGGCCGAGATCGATCAGGTGGCGACGGCGGTGCATGAAATGACCGCTACCGCCCAAGACGTTGCACGCAACGCGACCCAGGCCGCGCAAGCCGCCAGTCATGCCGACAAGGCAGCGGCGCAAGGCATGCAAATCGTTCGGGACACCTCGAACTCCATTGGCGTGCTGGCGGTGGAAATCGGCAAGGCCGTTGGCGTGGTGCAAACCCTGGCTAAGGACAGCGAGAACATCAACGCGATCCTGACCGCCATTCGCGGGATTGCCGAGCAGACCAACCTGCTGGCCTTGAACGCAGCCATCGAAGCGGCACGGGCCGGTGAACAGGGTCGAGGTTTTGCGGTAGTGGCTGATGAAGTGCGCAACCTGGCGCAGAAAACCCAGAAGGCCACTGAAGAAATCCAGACCATGATCCAGCAGCTGCAACAAGGCACGCGCGATGTGGTGCGGGTCATGGAGGACAGTCAGAACCGCACCGACGAAAGCGTGCAGCATGCGGCGAAAGCGGCTGAGGCACTGGAGACGATTACTCAGGCGGTGTCGGTGATCAATGACATGAACACGCAGATTGCGAGTGCGGCCGAGGAACAGAGCGCAGTGGCGGATGACATCAACCGCAACGTGATCAATATCGGGCAAGTGGCCAATGAAGTGGCGGGTGGCGCGGATGAGTCGAGCGCGGCAAGTGCCGATCTGACCAAGCTGGCCGAACAGCAGCGGCGGTTGATCAATCAGTTCAAGGTTTGAGGCTTATCGATCGTTCCCACGCTCTGCGTGGGAATGCAGCCATGGACGCTCCGCGTCCACTGTGACGCAGAGCGTCACGGGATTCATTCCCACGCAGAGCGTGGGAATGATCATATCGAGGTTAGCCCGGGGTCAGACACTCCGGCCCATTGAGCTTCGGATCATTCACCAGGTTTGCCAGCACCCGCTCGCGCAACGCCGCAGGTTCGCTGGCAAGCAATGCCTGCAACGCATGCAATGGCGTCTCAGGATCGAGCCATGCCTCCTGCCCCGCCGCGTCCAGAATCAACGGCCGACGCTGACTGGCCGCCGGTTGCGTGATCACCGCCGTGCTCAGCCACACCTGCTCCTGCACCGGATAGGCTTCCCATATCGCCGCGAAGAACAGCGCCGAGCCCTCCCCCGGCGTCAGCCAATAGGGCCGCTTACGGGTGGTGCCACGCCATTCGTAGAAACCGTTGGCCGGCAGCAGACAACGACGCTCGCGCAAGGCCTGGCGAAACATCGGTTGTTCGGCAACGGTTTCAGCCCGCGCATGGGCCGGGGTACGGGACAGATCGGTCAGCCACGGTGGCGTCAAACCCCAACGCGCGCGGGCCAACTCACGCTCACCGTCGACGCCGGCTCGCAGCATCAGCACCGAATCGTTGGGAGAAATATTCCACTGGGCCTGCTGATCGGCGGGGAAGCCAGGCAGGGCCGCGAAGGCGGGGTTCCAGCGAAACAGGGCATAACGTCCACACATGGGGCAACACGACTCTTGATAAAACGAACGTCAGCCTAACAGACCAGCGTGCCGGGAAAACTCTCCGGCTCATCGCCGGGCAGGGGCAGCGCAGCATTGTACGCGGTGATCAGCTCCCGGGCGTATTCGGCCTGGTCGTTATCCACCGACAATCCCAGCAAGCCGAAAACCGGCAACTCGCCGGTACCGCCGAGCAAATCGCGGCCCACCAGATGCGCCTCGATACCCTCGCTGGCCAGCATGCCCAGCAGCAACTCACCTTCCATCAGGTTTTCCGGCTCGTAGATTCGCTGCATAGACGCCCCTCACTCATTTTCGCTGAAAACCTCGAGATGCCATTCATCATCGTGAACCTGCAACACGAACGTGATGGGCCGGCAACACACCTGACAATCCTCGATGTAGGTCTGATCGCCTGCAGAAATATCCACAGTCGTTTCCACCTCTTCACCACAATACGGACATTCGTACAGCGCAGTTTCCAGCATCGCGGTCTCCCAGGTGACTTGTGCGTATAATCGCCGGTCTATTTGCAGGGCTATTTTTGTCTGGCTACCTTTTCAGACCGTGCCCCGTTGGTTTTCGATCAAAACCTTTACTTACCCTAGCCGTTTCTAACAAGAGAGCATGATGGGCGAATTCGATGCCATCCGACCTTACAATGACAGCGAAGTCCCTGCGGTGCTGGATCGACTGCTCGGCGACAAGGCGTTTCTAGATATCCTCATCCACTTCCGCTTCCCGCGTTTTGCCGGTGTTTTCGGCTGGGCGCTCAAACCTCTTATAGCTCATCGGCTGCGCCGTGAGTTCGCCGGCGTCACCTCGGTGGCCACGTTGCAGGACAAGGTCGAGATGTACGTCGACCACACCATCGAGCGCGCCACGGATGGCGTGACGTACACCGGCGTCGAGCAATTCAAGTCCGGCAGCGCCTACCTGTTCATCGCCAATCACCGCGACATCGTGATGGACCCGGCCTTCGTCAATTACGCCGTGTACCACGCCGGCCTGCCGACCCCGCGCATCGCGATTGGCGACAACCTGCTGCAAAAGCCTTTCGTCAGCGACCTGATGCGCTTGAACAAGAGCTTCATCGTGCACCGTTCGATCACCGGTCGTCGCGAGAAAATGGCGGCGTATCAACTGTTGTCGGCTTACATCAACCACTCGATCCGCAACGACTGCGCCTCGATCTGGATCGCTCAGGCCGAAGGCCGGGCCAAGGATGGCGACGACCGTACCGAGTCGGCGATCCTCAAGATGTTCCACATGAGTCGCAAGGACGAGCCGTTCGGCGAGGTCATTCGCTCGCTGAACCTCACGCCGGTATCGATCAGCTACGAATACGACCCGTGCGACCAGGCCAAGGCCCGCGAGCTCTACATCCGCGCGACCACCGGCAGCTACACCAAGGCACCGGGTGAGGATGACGTGAGCATTGCCAAGGGCATCACCGGCTACAAGGGCCGGGTCCATGTGAATTTCGCGGCGCCGATCACCGAATTGTTTGAAGACACCAAGCAACTGGCGATTGAAATGGACCGACAGATTCTCGGTGGCTACCGGTTATTCCCGGTGCATTACCTCGCCTATGCGCAGTGGGAGGGTGCCGATCCACAACTGCAGGTCCCGCCCGCAGCCAAAGTGTTTGGCGCCGATGAACTGGCCAAGGCTCAGGAAGAATGGCAGCGCCGGCTGGAAGCTTGCCCCGAGGAACATCGCCCGTTCCTGGTGTTGCAGTACGCGACACCGGTAAGGAATCAGTACCGCGTGAAAGCTGGATTGCCGCTTTAAAGCAAGATCAAAAGATCGCAGCCTCGTTGCACTCGACAGCTCCTACAAGGTGGACGCCATCCTCTGTAGGAGCTGTCGAGTGCAACGAGGCTGCGATCTTTTTGCTTTTTGCGATTCAGAAGCGCGTGCTGATCCACGACACCAGTAACGCCAACCCCAGGCAGGCAAAGCCGAAGCGATAGAAAAACCGGTTCATGCGCAGGGTCGCGCCATCCAGCATCAGCATTGGATCGTCGATGCGACCGCGCTGACTTTGCGCTTCGAGACTGGCCAACGCACGCTGTTCGCGGCGCCGCGTGGCGTGCAGCAACCAGCCGCCCGGAAAGGCCAGCAGCAATGCCAACAGGTTGATCAACTTGGCGGGATGGTTGGTAAACAGCGAAATCAAATGCAACGACATCACGTACCTCGGGCAAAACAGATGTGTCAGGCGTCGGACCGACGACCGCGGCGCGGATTCTACCGAAAGCCTGCCGGCCTGCCCCGCCTTTCCGACAAATAACGAACCTTCTGACCAACCGTTACTCTGTGTCATGGCGCCGTCATCTGAATCCTCCAGCCTGTCGCCCCTCGAAACCGTCATGCTGCACGCCGACAGGGGGATGGGTTAAGCCGGCAAAACCTGCAAGCATTAAAAAGCCCGGGACCATCACTGGCACCGGGCTTTTTTGAAACTGGCGAAAGGTTACTCGCCGAGCATCTGACCAACCGTCGGATCCTTGAACAAGCGCGTCAACGCATCGCTCAACACATCACTGACCAGCTTGGTGTTGGTTTCCTGATTCGGCGCCATACCAAAACGCTGATCCAGGGATGCGCCGTAGCGACCGCTGTAACGACGGTTGGCATTCTGGACATCGGAGCGGAACGTCGCGGCGATAGTCGCTTCGGTCACGTACATGCCTTCTTTAGGCGATTGGTATTTCAGCTCAGCCAGCGTCACCGTCAACTGCGGCGCATTCATCGCGTTCGAGGTTGGAGTGAAGCCCAGCAAACGCACGGCTGCTTCGGCCTGGGCCTGCAACTTCGGCAGAATCTGCGCGCCCTGCACGGTGATCGCGCTGGTCTCAGGGTACAAGCCACCACGCGTGCCCAGGGTCGGCGACGGACGACCGTCCACCACCCGCACCACCACCGGCTGACCATGGCCGACTGGCGCCAGCTGAGTCGTCAGCTTAGGCTCAGGGTTCAGTTGTTGCGGGCTGTGGGCGCAGCCGACGAGGGTCAAACTGGTCACAGTGATCAAACCGAACAACAGGCGTTGCAACATGCTCTTCTCTCCAGAATCAGGCACAGACAGGCGCGCAGTATAGCGGTGAGCTATCGTTGCTAACTAGCGTCTCGCAATGATTGCTCAAATCTCTGACAAACCTGAGGCAAAGCGGTTCCTGTCACACATCTGTAACCGCCCCTACACGTTCACGTCATGACCCATTGGCAATCTACTCGACAGGTCACCCACAAGGTAATTCGCCATGCGTTATCTGATCTCGCTGTTCGCACCACGCCCACTGCATCGCTGCTTTGCGCTGCTCGACCACAATGGTCACTGCCTGGCGTTCAAGCAATGCAGCCTTCAGCCCATGGGCGATGACTGGGTCGAAATCGAAGAAATACGCCTCAACTGGTTGCACCATCCCCTGCCCCCTAGCGCCCACGTCCGGGCGCCTCAGTCTCGTTCTCGGGTGCAGGCGCTGTTGTCCATCTGACCGGACGCCTAATAAAAGTCATTAAACACGTCCATTTCCCTGCGTTTCTTAGATACAATCTCACCCCGATTATAAGGACGTCTCCTGATCGGGCCTCGCAGCATCGTCATTGCCTCGGTATTGACACCCCGCACCGCCCACAGAGAGCCGCCCACACAGATCGAGTGAAGCGGGCGCTTGCTGTTCCTTGAGCAAAAAAATCCACTTCGCGCGAATCTGCAGAGCTGTCATTACGCTCGGTCACTGAGCTGTTTGCCCGTTTTGCCTGTCATGTACCCCATGGCGGCAATCCATCCGGGCACGGTGCCAGGCTGGGACAGCCCTTTTTTGAGGTTCACGTCTTCAAAAGAGCGTGAAAAAAACGGGTTTTCACAACTTCACAAGAGTGTGGCGAGCAAATGAATAGTTTTGCGTCTGAACATGCACCATTAGCGTCTGAAACAGCCCAACGACACAGGACCGAGTACTCCTCGAACACCGGAGCCTGAAGCCTGTCCTCTACGGATTTGGTTGCACAAACGGACGTCTCGACCATAAGTCGAATTGCCAGCGGCGCGTTGAAGTGAGTTCATGTAACTCTTTTAAACCCGGCCGGTAGCGTCCGTCGAAGTTGCGAAAAATTGCGAAGATTCGGACATGGCACACTGACCATCGCTACCTGGGGCATCACTGACACGCCCCGGAACGCCTGGCAGCCATGCCGACAATTTGGTGCTGCAGATTTTGGAGACGCGTTAAATGGCGCATAACGAAGCAGTCGACGTAGTACTCGTTGGGGCCGGCATCATGAGTGCCACCCTCGCCGTACTGCTCAAAGAGCTCGACCCCGCGATCAAGCTGGAAGTCGTCGAGCTGATGGATTCCGGTGCTGCGGAGAGTTCCAACCCGTGGAACAACGCCGGTACCGGTCACGCCGGGCTGTGTGAGCTCAATTACACGCCGCAGGCCGCCGACGGTAGCGTCGACATCAAGAAAGCCGTGCACATCAATACCCAGTTCGAGGTCTCGAAGCAGTTCTGGTCCTACCTGACGAAGAAAGGCACGTTCGGTTCGTGCAAGTCGTTCATCAGCCCGGTGCCGCACCTGAGCTTCGTGCAAGGCAATGATGGCGTTTCCTTCCTCAAGGAACGCTTCAAGACCCTGAGCAAGCACCACGCCTTCTCGGACATGGAATACACCGAAGACAAGGCCACCATGGCCGAGTGGATGCCGCTGATGATGCCGGGCCGTCCGGCCGACGAAGTCGTCGCCGCCACCCGTGTCATGAACGGCACCGACGTCAACTTCGGCGCCCTGACCAATCAACTGCTCAAGCACCTGACCAGCGCACCCGATGCCCAGGTCAAGTATTGCAAGCGCGTCACCGGCCTCAAGCGTAACAACGGCGGCTGGACCGTCAGCATCAAGGACGTCAACAGCGGCAACACCCGTGAAGTCGACGCCAAGTTCGTCTTCCTCGGCGCTGGCGGCGCGGCGTTGCCGTTGTTGCAGGCCTCGGGCATCGAAGAAAGCAAAGGCTTCGGCGGCTT
This sequence comes from Pseudomonas sp. DR48, assembly GCF_019823085.1. Taxonomy (NCBI): domain Bacteria; kingdom Pseudomonadati; phylum Pseudomonadota; class Gammaproteobacteria; order Pseudomonadales; family Pseudomonadaceae; genus Pseudomonas; species Pseudomonas sp. DR48. Next base: position 808,904 of record NZ_CP081946.1, read on the forward strand.
CCCGATCAGTGGCCAGTGGCTGCGCTGCGACAACCCGGAAGTGGTCAAGCACCACCAGGCCAAGGTTTACAGTCAGGCTGCGGTCGGTTCGCCACCGATGTCGGTGCCGCACCTGGACACCCGCGTGGTCGATGGCAAGAAGTCCCTGCTGTTCGGGCCTTACGCCGGTTTCACCACCAAGTTCCTGAAGCACGGTTCCTTCATGGACCTGCCGATGTCGGTACGCGCCGGCAACATCGGCCCGATGCTGGCCGTGGCGAAAAACAACATGGACCTGACCAAGTACCTGGTCAGCGAAGTGATGCAGTCGATGGAGCAGCGCCTGGATTCCCTGCGTCGTTTCTACCCTGAAGCGAAAGCCGAAGACTGGCGCCTGGAAGTGGCCGGCCAACGGGTGCAGATCATCAAGAAAGACCCGAAAAAGGGTGGCGTTCTGCAGTTCGGCACCGAACTGGTCGCGGCGAAAGATGGCTCCCTTGCCGCCCTGCTCGGCGCATCCCCAGGTGCTTCGGTGACCGTTTCGATCATGCTCGAGCTGATCGAGAAATGCTTCCCGAACAAGGCTTCCGGTGAATGGGCCGCCAAACTGGCGGAAATTTTCCCGGCACGGGAAAAAGTCCTGGAAACCGACGCTGCGCTGTATCGCAAGATCAACGCGCACAACAACGTCGCGCTGGAACTGGTTGAAGCCAGTAACGAGACCGAAAGCTACGCTTGATTCGGCCGCATAAAAAACGCCCCGTTCTCAATGAGAGCGGGGCGTTTTTTTGTGCCTGAAAAGATCGCAGCCTCGTTTCACTCGACAGCTCCTACAGACATACGCGATCTCTTGTAGGAGCTGTCGAGTGAAACGAGGCTGCGATCTTTTGATCTTAGCCGCGAGCCTTGGCGATCAGCTCGATGTACTCGGCCGCATTACGCTGGTCCTTGATCAGGGCCACGAAGTCATTGCCATGCTCATCCTTGCCATCCAGATCAAGACCGGCTTCGACGAAGAATGTCAGGAAACGCTCGAAATCGTCGATGCGCAGACCACGGTAGGCCTTGATCAGTTTGTGCAGGGACGGCGAAGTGGCGTCGACCGGCTCGAAATCGAGGAACAACTTGATCTGCTCATCGCCGATCTCGTCACCAATCACTTGTTTCTTATCTTTACGCATTGCCGACTCCAGCTCGCAGACATTTCACGGGGCGGGCAGTTTACCCCTGCCCGGGCACAGGGCTCAACGCGCACGAACACTGCCGGTGTGTAGATCCGCCCAGATATGGCCGTTGGCGTAACTGAGGAACTGGCAATACACCGTGTCATTGCGCAACAAGTCGAGCACCACCCGGTACTGCGCCATCGGGTAAAACAGCGTCAGGGTTTTGCTTTCATCGTCGAAGATCGGCTTTTTCAGGCTTTTGCTTTCGCCGTCGAAATTGACCAGCACCTGATTGATCGTTGCGCCCTTGTTCAAGGACTTGCCCTTGAGGCGAATCAACACCGGGGACGTGACCGGGATCGGCTGTTGGTTGGACTGGCGTTGACTGCCTACCACCACGGAATAATCGGTGACCTGCAACAGTTGTTGCTGCTCAGGTTCGGCATCACGCAGGGTCAGGTCGTCCGGGGGCAGGAACTGCCCATGCATGGGTGCCGGGGCGGCGGCCAGTGGCAGGCTGAGGGTCAGCAACAGGGCGGCGCAGCTGCGGATCAAAAGGCTCATGACGGGCTCCGAAGGCGAGGCCAAGCACTCTAGCATGAGGATCAACCGCGCGAATTGGCGATATAGGTCAATACTTCGCAGTACGAGGCTGGCGATGCTGGACGAGCTTTCAGCCGTCGTTCAACAGTGCATCGTCTTTTAGGGAGTGTTCATGACGTTCTCCGTCCCACCGTTGTTCGCGGCCTGGCGTCAGACCTGGCGCGCCGGCTACACCCTCAGGCGCTTACGCGGCGACATCAGTGCCGGGGTGACGGTAGGGATTATCGCCATCCCGTTGGCCATGGCCCTGGCGATTGCCGTAGGTGTACCGCCCCAGCAAGGTTTGTATACGGTACTGATCGCTGCGCCCCTGATCGCCCTGACAGGCGGCTCGCGTTTCAATGTCAGTGGGCCGACCGCCGCGTTCGTAGTCATTCTGCTGCCCATCACCCAACAATATGGCCTCGGCGGCCTGCTGCTTTGCACCATGCTTGCCGGCGTCATCCTCATTGTCCTGGGGCTGATTCGAGCCGGGCGGTTGATTCAGTACATTCCGTACCCGGTCACCCTGGGCTTTACCGCCGGGATCGGCATTGTCATTGCCACCCTGCAATTGAAGGATTTGCTGGGCCTGAACACCGCCGGCCAGGCAGAACATTACATCGAACAGCTGGGCGTTTTGATTCTGGCGTTGCCCAGTGCCCGGCTAGGGGACGGGATCGTCGGCCTCACATGCCTGGCCGTTCTGATTGTCTGGCCACGGTGGGTGCCGAGGATTCCGGGGCATCTGGTAGCGCTTACCATCGGCGCGCTCCTGGGGTTGGCGCTGGAGCACGGAGGGCTGGCGGTGGCGACATTGGGTGAGCGTTTCAGCTACACGGTCGAGGGCATCAGCCATCCCGGGATTCCGCCGTTCCTGCCAAGCTTTGATTGGCCGTGGAATCTGCCCGGTCCCGACGGCCGACCTCTGCACCTGTCTTATGACTTGATCCGTCAATTAATGGCGCCGGCGTTCGCTATCGCCATGCTCGGTGCCATCGAATCCTTGTTGTGTGCGGTGGTGGCGGATGGCATGACCGGCAGCAAACACGATCCCAACGCAGAACTGCTGGGCCAGGGCCTGGGCAATCTGATCGCACCGTTGTTCGGCGGCATTACCGCCACGGCGGCCATTGCCCGAAGTGCCACCAACGTGCGCAGCGGAGCCTTTTCGCCACTGGCCGCCATTATTCATAGCGCCGTGGTGCTGATGGCAATACTCGTCCTCGCACCGCTTTTCAGCTACTTGCCGATGGCTGCGCTAGCAGCATTGCTGATCATGGTGGCGTGGAACATGAGCGAGGCCCGGCACGTGCTGCACACGTTGCGCATCGCGCCTCGCAGCGATGTGCTGGTCTTGCTGACCTGCCTGAGCCTGACGGTATTGTTCGACATGGTGATGGCCGTCGCCGTCGGCCTGCTGCTGGCCGCCGGGTTATTTATCAAACGCATGAGCGATCTCACCGACACCGCCGAACTGCCCCGCGCCTTCCATCAAGCCTTGCAGGACATGCCGGAACATGTTCGTTGCTATGCGATACGCGGGCCGCTGTTTTTCGGCGCTGCTGAAAAAGCCTTGGGAGTGCTACGCAAATTCAGTCCGGAGGTCAAAGTGGTAATCGTCGAGATGAGCGCCGTGCCGATGCTGGACATGACGGCACTGGCGGCCTTCGACAATATCTTGAGGGATTACCGCACGGACGGCATCGGCCTGATTCTGGTAGCGACTGCTCCAAGGGTACGCCTGAAGCTCAGGCGCGCAGGCATCCATCGGGAACAGCGTCAGTTGGCCTACGTGAACAACCTGGAACAGGCTCGTCGCAAAAGCGAACGCTGGCTGGCAGGGGAAAATTGAGCCCATGGCTCAATCAAACTGCGCGCGCATCCATGCCTGATACTCGGCCACGCCCGGCTCGCCTTCGCGCGGAGCCCAGTGCGCAAGCTCACCCTCACCCACCGGGCGATAGGGACCAGCCTTGCACTCGAACATCAGGCTGTCGGCTTCCAGCACCACCAGGCTATGGAACATACCGGTCGGCAGGTCCACACCAATACAATCGCCACCGGCCTGCAGGACTTGCTTCTTCACCAGCACGCCGGTCTCGTCGAAGATCAGCACCCCCAGCCGCCCTTTGAGGACCAACAAGGTTTCGGCCTTGTTTTCACCCAAATGCCGATGAGGCGCGATGTAGGTGTGCGGCTGTAGACCTACCGCCATGCGATGGCAGGCGTCTTCCATCTGGTGGAAGTTGTGATGCTGACGCCCGCGAGGATTGGCCGCGGCTTTCTCGGCCAATTCGGTGAACAGGGTTTGATCGAGAAAACGCGGCGTGGTCATTCCTTACATCCCTTTAACAGCGAAGATACCGTTAGCGTTACGCCAGTAGCCTTTGTAGTCCATACCGTAACCGAAGATATAACGGTCGATGCACGGCAGGCCGACGAAATCGGCTTTGAGGTCCGGGCGAGCCTTGCGGTCGTGGTCCTTGTCGATCAGCACAGCGGTGTGCACTTTGCGCGCGCCGGCGTGTTTGCAGAAATCGATGATCGCGCCCAGGGTGTGACCTTCGTCGAGGATGTCGTCGATGATCAGCACGTCACGGTCGATGAACGACACTTCCGGCTTGGCCTTCCAGAACAGGTCACCGCCACTGGTTTCGTTGCGATAGCGGGTAGCGTGCAGGTAGGACGCTTCCAGCGGGAATTGCAGATGGGTGAGCAATTTGCCGGCGAAGATCAGGCCGCCGTTCATCACACAGAACACCACCGGATTGCTGTCAGCCAGTTCTTCATTAATGTGTGCACCGACGCGGGCGATGGCCGCCTCGACTTCAGCTTCGGTGTACAGGCAGTCAGCCTCTCGCATGATTTGACGGATATGCTCGAGATCAGCAGACATGGCGCTCTCCAGGGGGTGAGGGGCGGGACGGATTCAGGAAAAGCGGGCAAAGGTACGCATCAAGCGAGGCCAGATCAAGCGTTTGTGGACTAACGTACTGAATGTCTATAGGACAACACCCTCGGATAGATTAATCTAGGCCGGTTTTTTTGCCCGCCGCCGGAGCCTTTCCCCATGCCCATCCAAGAGATCCGCCATCCGCTGATCCGTCATAAACTAGGCCTGATGCGCCGCGCAGACATCAGCACCAAGAATTTCCGTGAGCTCGCTCAAGAAGTCGGCGCCCTGCTGACCTATGAAGCCACCAAAGACCTGCCGCTGGAAGCCTACGACATCGAAGGCTGGTGCGGCACCGTGTCGGTCGAGAAAATCGCCGGCAAGAAAATTACCGTGGTGCCGATCCTGCGTGCCGGCATCGGCATGCTCGAAGGCGTACTGAGCCTGATCCCGGGCGCCAAAGTCAGCGCCGTGGGCGTGGCCCGCAACGAACAGACCCTGCAGGCCCACACCTACCTGGAAAAACTCGTCCCGGAAATCAACGAGCGCCTGGCAATGATCATCGACCCGATGCTCGCCACCGGCAGCTCCATGGTCGCCACCATCGACCTGCTGAAAAAGGCCGGTTGCCGCGACATCCGCGCCATGGTGCTGGTCGCCGCGCCAGAAGGCATCGCCGCAGTGGAGAAGGCTCACCCGGACGTGATGATCTACACCGCCTCCATTGATGAAAAACTCAACGAACACGGCTACATCATTCCAGGCTTGGGCGATGCCGGTGACAAGATCTTCGGTACCAAGCAGAAGGACGCTTGAGCATGCAGCAAGAGTTCAACGATCCGCTCTGGCGCACGGTGCTGTCTGGCGCACAGATGCTGTTCGTGGCCTTCGGCGCCCTGGTGTTGATGCCGCTGATTACCGGCCTGGACCCGAACGTGGCGCTGTTCACTGCCGGCCTGGGGACGATCCTGTTCCAGATCGTCACCGGGCGTCAGGTGCCGGTGTTCCTGGCGTCGAGCTTTGCCTTCATCACCCCGATCATTCTTGCCAAGGGCCAGTTCGGCCTCGCGGCGACCATGGGCGGCGTGATGGCGGCGGGTTTCGTCTACACCTTCCTCGGCCTGGCCGTGAAGATCAAAGGCACCGGCTTTATTGACCGCTTGCTGCCCCCGGTCGTGATCGGTCCGGTGATCATCTCCATCGGCCTGGCCATGGCCCCCATCGCAGCCAACATGGCGATGGGCAAGGCCGGCGATGGCACCGAGCTGATTCATTACCAGACAGCGATGCTGATCTCGATGCCAGCCTTGCTGACCACCCTGATCGTCGCAGTGTTCGGCAAAGGCATCTTCCGCCTGGTGCCAATCATCTCCGGTGTGTTGGTGGGGTTTGGCATGGCGTTCTACTTCGGCGTGGTCGACACCGCGAAGATTGCCGCTGCACCGTGGTTCGCCATTCCGCACTTCACGGCGCCGGAATTCAACTGGCAGGCGATTCTGTTCATCGTTCCGGTGGCACTGGCTCCGGCCATCGAACACATCGGTGGCGTGATCGCCGTCGGTAGCGTGACCGGCCGCGATTACCTGAAGAAACCCGGCCTGCACCGCACGCTGCTCGGCGATGGCATTGCCACCACCGCGGCTGGCTTGTTCGGCGGCCCACCCAACACCACGTACGCCGAAGTGACGGGCGCGGTGATGCTGACCAAGAACTACAATCCGAAAATCATGACCTGGGCGGCGATCTTTGCCATCAGCCTGGCGTTTATCGGCAAGTTCGGCGCGCTACTGCAAAGCATTCCGGTGCCGGTGATGGGCGGGATTCTGTGCCTGTTGTTCGGCTCGATCGCCGCGGTGGGGATGAACACCCTGATTCGCCACAAGATCGACCTGGGCGAAGCGCGCAATCTGGTGATTGTGTCGGTGACCCTGGTGTTCGGGATTGGCGGTGTGCTGGTCGGCACCGGGACTGGCCCCGACGACTTCGGCCTCAAAGGCATCGCGCTGTGCGCGGTGGTGGCGATTGCGCTGAACCTGCTGCTGCCGGGCAATGACAGCTGGAAGCACAAGAAGGCGAATGAGACTTTGCTCTGAGTGAACTGATCGTTCCCACGCTATGTGGAATATAGCCCGTGACGCTCCGCGTCACTGGACGCGGAGCGTCCCTAGAGGCATTCCCACGCAGAGCGTGGGAACGATCGTCACAGCGCCAACGGCGCTCGTTCGCACAAGGCGTTCAATGCCCGTGCCCACTGCGGATCGTCGTTGAGGCACGGCACCAGCACCAACTCGTCTCCCCCGGCTTCGCGGAATAACTCCCGCCCGCGATCACCAATCTCTTCCAGCGTCTCGATGCAATCGGCAACGAACGCCGGGCACATCACCAGAACTTTTTTCACGCCCATTCCAGCCAACTCATCGAGGCGCGCTTCGGTATAGGGTTCGATCCATTTCGCACGACCCAGACGCGACTGGAAAGACACCGACCACGTACCCTCCAACAGCCCCAGGCGCTTGGCAAACTCCGACGCCGTGCGCAGGCATTGCGCGCGATAGCAGGTGGCCAAGGACTGTGGCGAAGCGTTCTTGCAGCATTCCTCGTTCTTGAAGCAATGCTTGCCCGTCGGATCCAGCTTGGTCAGGTGCCGCTCCGGCAGACCGTGAAAACTCAGCAGCAGGTGATCGTAGTCCTGCTCCAGATAGGGTTTGGCGCTGGCGACCAATGCGTCGAGATATTCCGGCTGATCGTAGAACGGCTGGAGAATCGAGAACTGCACGTCGAGCGAATGCTCGCGCACCACCCGCTTGGCTTCCTCGATCACCGTGGTCACAGTGCTGTCGGCGAACTGTGGATAAAGCGGCGCAAGGGTGATTCTTTTGTGGCCCTGGGCCGCCAGCTGAATCAGTTTCGACTCGATCGACGGCTCGCCGTATCGCATTGCCAGTTCCACCGGCCCGTGGGTCCACTGGGCAGTCATCGCCTGCTGCAGGCGGCGGCTGAGCACCACCAGCGGCGAGCCCTCCTCCCACCAGATCGAGGCATAGGCGTGGGCCGATTGTTCCGGACGCTTGATCAGGATCAGCGACACCAGTAGACGACGCACCGGCCATGGCAGGTCGATCACATACGGGTCCATCAGAAATTGGTTGAGGTAACTGCGTACATCCGCCACCGATGTGGAAGCAGGTGAACCCAGGTTGACCAGAAGCAATGCGTGATCGGTCATGCAACGTCCTATTTCAAAGGCGGCTGGACAGATCGTCCAGAGCCGCGCGCAAATCAGTGAACTGGAAAGTGAATCCCGCTTCCAGCAAGCGCACCGGTAAGGCTTTCTGCCCTCCCAGCAACAGCGATGACAATTCGCCCAGGCACACTTTCAAAGCCAGGGCCGGCATCGGCATGAACGCCGGGCGGTGCAACACGCTGCCCAGTGTCTTGGCGAACTCGCTGTTGCGCACCGGTTTAGGCGCGCAAGCATTATATGGACCGCTGGCGTCATTGCGATGCAGAAGAAAATCAATCAGGGCGATTTGATCCTCGATATGAATCCATGGCATCCATTGCCGACCACTGCCCAGAGGCCCGCCCAGTCCCAGCTTGAACGGCAGCAACAGGCGCGACAAAAAGCCGCCCTCGGCAGACAGCACCAACCCGGTTCGAACCAGCACCACTCGCACGCCCAGGGCCTCGGCGCGCTGGGCAGTTTCCTCCCAGGCAATGCACAACTGACTGGCGAAATCATCGATGACCGGTGCAGACGCTTCAGTCAGCTCTCGCTCGCCACCGTCGCCATACCAGCCAATAGCGGAACCGGAGATCAATACCTGTGGTTTTTGCTCACGGGTTTCGAGCCAGGTCAGCAAGGTTTCGGTCAGGGTGATGCGACTGCTCCAGAGCAAGGCTTTGCGTCTGGACGTCCATGGCCGGTCGGCAATGGGCGCGCCCGCCAGGTTGATAATTGCGTCCACGGGCTCTTGCCCGAGCTCTTGGAGCTGCGTGATGCCTCGCACCTGGGCACCGCAAATTTTCGCAACTTTGGCAGGTGTACGACTCATGACAGTCAGACGATGCCCCTGACTCAACCAGTGTCGGCAGAGTTGACGTCCTATCAAACCAGTACCGCCGGTCAGCAATATGTGCATGACTTCTTCCTCGCGTGGCGTTTTACCCTGATCACTAGTCTATTTTTATAAGCAGGGATCTTTGGTATCGGGCAGGCTCTGTGTTTAACAATAGGCCAAGCTGTCAGATCGAGAACGCTAAAAGTTATACCAGAAAACAATATTGTACAGGTTTAATCCAAAGCGTAGTCTGTACAGAAAGGTAAACGAGGCCCCTATGACTGTACCTATCGCAATCATCGGCACCGGCATCGCCGGGCTCTCAGCCGCTCAAGCCCTGACAGACGTCGGGCATGTCGTTCAACTTTTTGATAAAAGCCGCGGCAGTGGCGGACGCATGTCGAGCAAGCGCAGCGATGCGGGTGCTCTGGATATGGGCGCCCAGTATTTCACCGCCCGCGACCGTCGTTTCGTCACCGAGGTCCAGCGCTGGCAAGCCAAAGGCTGGGTCGCCGAATGGACGCCGCAGCTCTATACCTTCCATGGTGGCCAGCTCAACCTGTCGCCGGATGAGCAGACCCGCTGGGTCGGCACCCCCCGCATGAGCGCCATCACGCGCGGTTTGCTCGGCGATCTGGAAGTGCATTTCGCTTGCCGGATCACCGAGGTTTATCGCGGTGAAGAACACTGGCATCTGCAAGACGCCGAAGGCTTTACCCACGGTCCATTCAGCCACGTGATCATTGCAACGCCAGCCCCTCAAGCCACGGCTTTGCTGGCTGCCGCCTCGAAACTGGCGGGCGCTGCCGCCGGGGTCAAAATGGAACCGACCTGGGCGGTCGCGCTGGCGTTCGATACGCCGCTGGATACCCCAATGGAAGGTTGCTTCGTGCAGGACAGCCCACTGGACTGGCTGGCTCGCAACCGCAGCAAACCGGGACGCGACAACACCATGGACACCTGGGTGCTGCACGCCACAAGCGCCTGGAGCCGGCAACACATCGACCTGTCCAAGGAAGCGGTGATCGAGCAATTGCACGGCGCGTTCGCCGAACTGTTGCACGATTCCATGCCCGCCCCGACCTTCAGCCTGGCCCACCGCTGGCTCTACGCCCGCCCCGCCACCAGTCATGAATGGGGCGCACTGGCGGATGCCGACCTGGGCTTGTACGTGTGTGGCGACTGGTGCTTGTCCGGGCGCGTCGAAGGCGCCTGGCTCAGCGGTCAGGAAGCCGCTCGCCGTTTGCATGAACACTTGCAGTGAACCGCATTAACCCCAGCAAATTGCTGCTGTCGAAATGGACAGCAGCCCACCCGCAAAAGCGCGAAAAACACTTTCTGGTGACCGAGCTGTTCCGCGATGAGGCAGGCACCGTGCTGACCGTCGAGTTGCAGGCAGTGTTGACCCAGCGCAATCAGCGACTTGACTGGCAAGCCCTCAAAGACAGCGACACCTGGCTGTCGGGCTGGAAATAGCGCCCACGCCAGGAAATGCGTCTACGCGAAAACCTATACAAATAATTTGACTTGTACACCTTTGAATCTATGATGAAGTCATGTTGTACAGAGCCACCACTTTGTACAGGTTTAGATTCGAGGTGCTTTCAATGTGCGAACAGCCAGCGACCAAACCGAAAATCGCCATCAGCGCCTGCTTGATGGGGGCCGAGGTGCGTTTCAATGGCGGGCACAAGGAATCACGGTTGTGCAGCCGAACCCTGACTGACTATTTCGAGTTTGTCCCGGTGTGCCCCGAAGTCGCCATTGGCCTTGGCATACCGCGCGAACCGATTCGGCTGGTCGGCAATGGTGACCATCCCGAGGCGGTCGGCACCGTCAATCCTCAGATCAACGTTACCCGCCCGCTCGCCGAGTACGGACAGAAAATGGCCGCGGAACTGGACGATATCTGCGGCTACATCTTCATGCAGAAATCCCCTTCCTGCGGCCTCGATCGGGTCAAGGTCTATCACCCTAACGGTTCTCCGGTGGACGGCGGTGGACGCGGCATTTATGCCCAGGCGTTCTGCGCCCTGCACCCCGACTTGCCGGTGGAAGAAGACGGTCGCCTCAACGACCCGGTGTTGCGCGAAAACTTTCTCACCCGGGTGTTCGCCTACAGTGCCTGGCAGCAGCTGTTGCAGGAAGGCCTGACCAGGCGCGGCCTGACCGACTTTCACTCGCGTTACAAATACCTGTTGATGGCCCACAACCCGGTGCAATACAAAACCCTGGGTAATCTGCTGGGCAACATGGGGCAGACCGATCCGCAGGAACTGGGCCCGCGCTATTTCAGCGAGTTGATGGCGGCATTGAAAAAATGCGCCACACGCCGCACCCACACCAATGTCCTGCAACACATCAGTGGCTATCTCAAACAAGCCATCAGCCCTGAAGACAAACAGGAAATGCAGCACGTCATTGGCCAGTATCGCCACGGCATCGTGCCGTTGGTGGTGCCACTGACCCTGCTCAAACATTTCTTTCGCCAACACCCGGATCCGTACATTGCGCAGCAGGTTTACCTGCAACCGCACCCGGAAAACCTCAGCCTGCGAAACGCAATTTAATGGCAATGTCATGAAAAGCCCCCTCGACAGCAGCGCCAGCGAAGACCTGGGCGCCGACTTCAAGAAAGCCCTGGACGAAGGCTGGCTGCCAATCCGTGAAGTGGCGCGCCAAACCGGGGTCAACGCCGTGACACTGCGGGCCTGGGAACGGCGTTATGGCCTGATCGTGCCCCAGCGCACGCCCAAGGGTCATCGCCTGTTTTCTGCCGAGCACGTGCAACGGATTTTGACGATTCTCACCTGGCTCAATCGCGGTGTAGCCGTCAGCCAGGTCAAGCAACTGCTCGATACGCCCCAGGCCTTTTCCGAAGTCGTCGAGAACGACTGGCAGGTGCTTTGCCAGACATTGTTGCAAGCAGTGACACACCTCAACGAACGCACCCTGGACGACACCGTCAACCAGGCCATGGCGTTGTATCCGCCCCGTACATTGTGCGAACAACTGCTGATGCCATTACTGGCAGAACTGGAACAACGCTGGCAGGGCCAGTTCGGCGCGCAGATGGAACGCGTGTTTTTCTATTCCTGGCTGCGCAGCAAATTCGGTGCGCGCATCTACCATAACAATCGCCAGTTACGCACCGCGCCGCTGCTGTTGATCAATCAATCGGACCTGCCACTGGAACCTCACCTGTGGCTCACCGCCTGGCTGGTCAGCAGCGCTGATTGCCCGGTGGAAGTCTTCGACTGGCCATTGCCGGCTGGGGAGCTCGCCTTGGCGGTCGATCACCTGCAAGCCCGCGGTGTACTGCTGTATTCCAGCAAAGCCATGAATCTTGCGCAGCTGCCAAAACTATTGAACGGCATCAGTTGCCCAAAAATGATTGCCGGACCAACGGTATGCATCCACCTCGCCGAGTTGTCCGTAAAAACCAGTGAGATTGCTGATTTGTTCCTGGCCGAAGACCCGTTATCGGCCCATCAGGACCTGGTTCAGCGAGGGCTTATTTAAATGAATCGTGCGGACACCACCATGCAATTGATCTGGCTGCGCAGCGACTTGCGCCTGCATGACAACACCGCCCTGTCGGCGGCCGCCGAGCGCGGTCCGACAGTGGCGGTTTACCTGCTGAGCCCCGAGCAATGGCTGGAACACGATGACGCGCCGTGCAAAGTGGACTTCTGGCTGCGCAACCTCAGTGAGCTGAGCCGCGAGTTGGCCGAGCTGAACATTCCCTTGCTGATCCGCGAGGCCTCGCGCTGGGATGACGCAACGAAAGTGCTGCTCGATCTGTGTCAGCAATTGAAAATCGGCGCGGTGCACGTCAACGAAGAGTACGGCGTTCATGAAAGTCGTCGTGACGCGGCCGTGAGTCAAATGCTGAAGGCCAACGGCATCGACTTCTATAGTTACCTCGATCAATTGCTGTTCAAGCCGGGCACTGTGCTGACCAAGACCGGCACGTATTTCCAGGTGTTCAGCCAGTTCCGCAAGGTCTGTTACGAACGCCTCCACCGTTCGCTCCCCCGGTTGGTTGCAGCTCCCGTTGCGCAGACGCCGCTGGCGATCAGCAGCGATCTGGTCCCGTCAAACGTTACCGGTTTCGAAACCCCGAGCGACAGCTTGCGGGCACTCTGGCCGGCCGGTGAACGCGAGGCCTGTCGGCGCCTCGACACCTTCGCCGACGCCCAGATCGACTATTACAAGAACGAGCGCGACTTCCCGGCCAAACCCGGCACCAGCCAACTCTCGGCGTATCTCGCCGCCGGGGTGATTTCCCCCCGCCAGTGTTTGCATGCCGCACTGCACAGTAACCAGGGCGAGTTCGAAAGCGGCAAGGTCGGCGCGGTGACCTGGATCAATGAACTGTTGTGGCGTGAGTTCTATAAACACATTCTGGTGGGCTACCCACGGGTTTCGCGTCACCGCGCCTTCCGCCCGGAAACCGAAGCCTTGGCCTGGCGCGATGCCCCGCAGGAACTGGCCGCCTGGCAAGAAGCCCGCACCGGCCTGCCGATCATCGATGCTGCCATGCGCCAACTGCTAGAGACCGGCTGGATGCACAATCGCTTGCGCATGGTCGTGGCGATGTTCCTGACCAAGAACCTGCTGATCGACTGGCGTGAAGGCGAACGCTTTTTCATGCGCCACTTGATCGACGGCGACCTGGCGGCGAACAACGGTGGCTGGCAGTGGAGTGCTTCGACAGGGACTGACTCAGCGCCCTATTTCCGTATTTTCAATCCGCTGAGTCAGTCGGAGAAATTCGACGCCGAAGGCGTGTTCATCAAGCACTGGCTGCCAGAACTCGCCGGCCTGAATAAAAAAGAAGTGCACAACCCGGCGAACCTTGGCGGCCTGTTTGGCGTGGCGGATTATCCATCGCCGATCGTCAATCTCAGCACTTCACGCCAGCGGGCGTTGGCCGCGTTCAAGAACCTGCCATCACGACAAGACGCAGGTGGGGCTCATGAGTGACTTCCTGCGGCGTTTTGCCCAGCATTTCGGGCAGTTGAACAAAGACAATTTGCAACGTCTGGGTGAGCTTTACACCGACGACGTGCGCTTCACCGATCCTCTGCACGAAGTGCAGGGCCTCGGGCAACTGAGCCACTACTTCGGCGAGCTCTACGCCAACGTCAGTGATCTGCGTTTCGACTTTCACGGCTTTGACCAGATTGGCGATGGCGAGGGTTACTTGCGCTGGATCATGAGCTACCGTCATCCACGCCTGGGGGGCGGCCGGCTGATTCGCGTCGAAGGATGCTCGCACCTGCGCTGGCGCGACAAGGTTTATAGCCAACGGGATTATTTCGATGCTGGGGCACTGCTTTACGAACATTTACCCGTATTGGGTCGGGCGATTGCCTGGCTGAAAAGGAGAATGGGATGAGTCTTGTACCTCTACGGCGGTACTGGCTGACCGGAGCCAGCAGTGGCATCGGCGCCGCGCTGGCCGAAGAAATACTGAAGACCGGCGCTCATCTGGCCGTGAGTTCGCGCACTACAGCGGTATTGAAAGTCCTGTCCCAGCGCTATCCCGGGCAAGTGCTGGTGGTGCCGGGAGACCTCACCAACAGCCAGGAAGTGCGCGAGATCGGTGAGCAAATTGCCCGGCAATGGGGCTCTCTGGACACAGTCATTCTCAACGCCGGTACCTGCGAATACGTCGACGTTCAGCAGTTCGACTCCTCGATTGTCGAACACGTGGTGCGTACCAACCTGCTGGCGAGCGCCTATTGCATCGAAGCCGCGTTGCCGCTGCTACGCAAGGGCACGGCGGGGCATCTCGTCGGTATGGCCAGTTCGGTGACGTACCTGCCGCTTCCGCGGGCCGAAGCCTATGGCGCATCGAAGGCCGGATTACGTTACATGTTCGAATCCCTGCGCATCGATCTTGCGCCGGAAGGCATTGATGTCACGGTGGTCAGCCCGGGGTTTGTCGAAACGCCGCTGACCGCGAAAAACGACTTCCCGATGCCGCTCAGTTGGCCGGTCGCCAAAGCCGCCCGGCACATCTTCGCCAAACTCAAACACCATCCACTTGAAATCGCCTTTCCAGGGTTGTTCATGGCAGTTCTCTGGCCACTGTCGAAAATGCCCAACCGAGTCAAACTGGCAATCGGCAAGCGTATGGTCCGCAGCCCTCCTCCGATGCAGGATGTGCCATGAACATCGCCATTATCGGCAGTGGCATCTCGGGGCTGACCAGCGCCTACCTGCTCAATCGCAGTCACGAGATCACCCTCTTCGAGGCCAGCGACAGGATCGGCGGGCACACGCACACCGAGGACGTGAGCGTCGATGGCCAGCGCCATGCCGTGGACATGGGTTTCATCGTGTTCAACGATTGGACCTATCCCAATTTCATTCGCCTGCTCGGTCAGATCGGGGTGGCGTTCAAGCCGACGCAAATGAGCTTTTCGGTGACGGACCCGGACTCGGGCCTGGAGTACAACGGCAATACCCTCAACAGCCTGTTCGCCCAACGTCGAAACCTGTTGTCGCCAGGGTTCTGGGGCATGCTGCGCGACATCCTGCGCTTCAACAAACAAGCCTCGCGCGACCTGGATGAAGGCCGCATCGCTGCCGACATCACGCTGGACCAATACCTGAAAGCCAACGGCTACGGCGAGCGATTCATCCTGCATTACATCGTGCCGATGGGGGCCGCGATCTGGTCGATGTCCATGGCCGACATGCTGGGGTTCCCGCTGCAATTCTTTATCCGGTTCTTCAAGAATCACGGCCTGCTGTCCGTCAACAATCGCCCGCAATGGCAGGTGATTGAAGGCGGCTCAAGTGCCTATATCAAGCCATTGACGGCGAGCTTCAAAGACAACATCCGCCTCAGCTGCCCAGTGACCCGGGTCGAGCGCGACGAAGAAGGTGTCGTAATCCATAGCGCCGCCGGCAGCGAGCGATTCGACAAAGTGGTCTTTGCGTGCCACAGCGATCAAGCCCTGAAGTTGCTGGCCAAGCCCAGTGATGCCGAAAACGCCATCCTCGGTGCCCTGCCCTACGCCGACAACGAAGTGGTGCTGCACACCGACACACGTCTGCTGCCCGTGCGAAAACTGGCCTGGGCCAGCTGGAATTACCGACTCGGCGGTCCCGGCCACATACGGACGGCGGTCACCTATGACATGAACATCTTGCAAGGCATCCAGAGCGATACCACGTTCTGCGTCAGCCTCAATCAGAGCGCGGGCATCAGCCCGGGTAAAGTGCTCGCCAAAACCACCTTCGCCCATCCGCAATACAGCCTGGCTGCCGTCACCGCGCAAAACCGCTGGGAAGAACTGGATGGTGCGCAACACACTTGGTATTGCGGCGCCTATTGGGCCAGCGGCTTCCATGAAGACGGCGTAGTCAGCGCCTTGCGCGTGGCGCGATCGTTTGGAGAGGTGTTGTGAACAGCGCCCTCTATAGCGGCTCGATTGCCCATCGACGATTCGTCCCCAAGCCTCACGCATTCCGATACCGGATCGGCCTGCTGTACCTGGACCTCAGCGAGCAAGACGCCGTGCTCGGCCTGTCACCACTCTCGGGGCGCAGTCGCTTTGCACCGTTTTCGTTTCGCGAGAGCGATTACCTGAAAACCTATACCGGCAGCGGTACGCCTCTTATTGATGCGGTGCGAACCCTTGTCAGCCAAGCCATTGGCCACGCGCCACAAGGTTCGATCTGTCTGCTGACCCAGCCACGCAGTTGGGGCCTGTCGTTCAACCCGGTGAGTTTTTTCTACTGCCATGAAGCAGACGGGCAACTGGCGGCAATTCTCTGCGAAGTCACCAACACCCCGTGGCGCGAGCGATATCACTATGTCCTGCCAGCCAAAGCTCCGGAGGACATTGGCGATTTCCATCAGCATTTCGCCGTGGCGAAGGCATTTCATGTCTCGCCGTTCTTGCCACCGGATCTGGAATACCGAATGAGCTTCAGCCCGGCGGCGCAAAAACTTGGCGTGCACATGGCGGACTGGCAGGGCGAACTGAAAGTGTTCGACGCCACGCTCAACCTCGAACGCGAACCGCTGGATCGCCGCAGCCTGCACCGCTACCTGCGGCGTTTTCCGTGGATGACCGCGAAAACTTGTCTGGCGATTTACTGGCAGGCCCTGCGCCTGCTGCTCAAGCGTATGCCGATCTTTGCTCATCAGGCTGCCGATGGCAGCTTTAAAACCGCCCTGATTTCGCCCAAGGATCGCCGTCATGAAATGCTCTAGTGCCTCGGCCAAATTCAATCTGCTCAGCACCCACGGCCTGACCGGATCGTTACTGCGCCGCGGTGTGTTGCGGCAACTGGCGCAGCTGCAACACGGGCAATTGGTCATCATCGAAGACGGCGAACGGCAGGTCTTCGGTAACACCGGCAGTCATTTGCTGGGGGAAATCCATATTCTCGACGCGGCTGCGTGGGGACTGGTAGCCAGCAACGGATCGATCGGCGCCGGCGAAGCGTTTATCCACGGCTACTGGACTTCGCCTGACCTGACCGCCGTGGTGCGTGTTTTTGTCAGCAACCTTGAGGTCCTCGATGCGCTGGAAGGTGGCCTGGCAAAACTTGGCCGGCCGTTCGTCCTCGGCCTGCATTGGCTCAATCGCAACACCCGCAAGGGCTCGCAGAAGAACATCTCGGCGCATTACGACCTGGGCAACGACCTGTTTGAGCAGTTTCTCGACCCGACCATGATGTATTCAGCCGCGCAGTTCCTTACGGACGAAGACAGCCTGGAACAGGCTCAGCTGAACAAACTGGAACGGATCTGCCAAAAACTCGCGCTGAAACCGAGCGATCACTTGCTGGAAATCGGTACCGGATGGGGCAGCATGGCGCTCTATGCGGCGCAGCGTTACGGCTGCAAGGTCACCACCACTACGCTTTCAAAAGAGCAATACGCGTTTACCGCACAACGCATCGAATCCCTCGGCCTGCAAGACCAGGTCACGCTGCTGCTCAAGGATTACCGCGACCTCACCGGGCAGTACGACAAACTGGTGTCGATCGAAATGATCGAAGCGGTGGGACATCGATTCTTGCCGGTGTATTTCAAGCAATGCGCGCACCTGCTCAAAAGTAATGGCTTGATGCTGTTGCAGGCGATCACTATTCGCGAACAACGGTATGAGCAGGCCAAGGACAGCGTCGACTTCATTCAGCGTTACATCTTTCCCGGCGGCGCCCTGCCCTGTGTGCAGAAGATGCTGGAAATCATCAGTCGCGACACCGACATGAACCTGCTGCACATGGAAGATTTCGGCCTGCACTACGCACGAACCCTGCGCCTGTGGCACGAGAATTTTCGCCGCGCCCATGGTCGCCTGAGCGAGTTGGGCTACGACGAAGCGTTCTTGCGGCTGTGGGAATTTTACCTGTGCTACTGCGAAGGGGGATTTCTGGAGCGCACCATCGGCACCGCGCAATTGTTGTTGGCCAAACCGTCGGCGATGCCGGCGCCTCTGCTGGGCCGGTTTGATGCTTGAACGCTTCGCCAATGCCCTGTTGTTTCAACTTGGCTGGTTTGCCTGCGTGCTCGGTGGCGACAGTCTGTGGTTGTTATTGGCGCTGACGGCGCTGCTGATTCATGTGCTGTGGATAAGTCGCTGGGCCGATGAAGGCCGATTGATCCTCAGCGTTGTGCTGCTGGGCACCACCGTCGACAGCACACTGCACTGGCTGGGCGTGTTCGAGTTCAACGAAATCACGCCCTTGATTCCGTTTTGGCTAATGCTGTTGTGGGCATTACTGGCAACCACGCTGCGTCATTGCCTGCAATGGAGTGCTAATCCTTGGTGGCTCGCCAGCTTGCTGGGCGCCGTGGGTGGGCCGCTGTCGTATTACGCCGGCGGACAATTGGCTGGCGTGCAGTTCCCCTACGGTAAGGCACCCACGCTGCTGGGCATTGCAGTGCTTTGGGCAGGGCTGTTTCCCACCCTGCATTTCATGGCCCAGCGGCTGGCGTCAGACACGCGCAGTTAGCGTCCGTCAGGCCTTTCACACAGCATCGCCCCACTGCCTTACACTGCGCGCCATGAAAACCATTCCCCACACGCAAATCGCCGAATCGGCCGTCACATGCTCGACCTGCGCGGCATGCTGCTGCCAGCTCGAAGTGATGCTGATCACGGACACGGGCGTGCCTGAACGTTTTATCGATACCGATGATTGGGGTGGGGAAGTCATGCTGCGGCTGGATGACGGCTGGTGTGCGGCGCTGGATCGCAACAGCATGATGTGCACGATCTACGAAAAACGCCCACTGATCTGCCGGGAATTCGAGATGGGCGCGCCGGAGTGCATCGAAGAACGCCAAGGGATCACTACGGCATATCGCTAGATGCGAATTCACTGAAGTCCAATGTGGGAGCGAGCCTGCTCGCGAGGGCTGCTCACCAGTCAACATTCTGTCGAATGTTAAACCGCAATCGCGAGCAGGCTCGCTCCCACATTTTTAATGCATCGAGTCTTACAACGGCATCGTGTAGTGCAACGCGTAACTCTCTACACCGTCGTTCCAGCTATTAAGCCCGGCGTTGGAATAGTGCGTCGCACGAATCCCGACTTCATGTCCGCCCGCGAAGCGCAAGCCGAACCCTATCCGGTCTTCAAACTGGAAAGACTCGCCCATTCTGCTGTCATCAAGTTTGGTATGAGAGAAAAATGCGACACCAATCCCCGCCTCGACATAAGGTTTGACGGTCTGGCCGGCAAACTCGTAAACGAACACCGGAGAGAAAGACAGGCTGTTGTTGTTGGAAGTCTTGTCGGCTTCCCAATAGGTGTAGGCACCACTCCAGTAACCGGTCAGACGACCAACGTCACTTTGCAACCAACTCTTGTCCCAGTCGAACTGCATGCCCAGCCGATAGGTCATGGTTGAATTACCGGTCTCCCCGACCCCGAACTCCACGCCTGCCGCCTGCGCGGTGATGCTTTGCCCCATCAGTGCGGCCGCAATCGCGGCCAAGCAGAATAGTCGCTTCACTAGAAACATCCTTTTGAGAACGATGTCGTATGGTTTTTTTGTTGCTTCTCGCTATAGAAGTCGACGTTTAATCAGAAGTTCACCCCAATTATTCGTTGTTCCCACAACGTTTCAGTTACTGCTCAAAGCTTCGCACAACACCAGACGAATTCCACAGGATCGGCAAGATATTTCTGAAATGTTCCGGATCGGAACTCGTCCAGAACTGTGCGGCACGAACAGGCCCTTCAGCGAGCAAATCACGCTCGGCCAACAGGCGCTGAAGTTGCCGCGCTACAGCGGCGCCGGTGTCGATCAGGCTGATGTCTTCTGGGATCATCTGCTTAAGCAACGGCTTTAGGAAGGGGTAATGCGTGCAACCGAGAATAATTGTGTCGCATCCGGCACCGAGCAGCGGCCCGACATAACTGGCCAGCAACTGGCGCAATGCCTCGCTGTGCAGATCGCCGTTTTCAATCAGCTCTACCAGGCCCGGGCATGGCTGGGTAATGACCCGCACATCCGTGGCGAAACGGTCGAGCAAAGCGGCGAACTTGGCACTCTGCAACGTGCCGGTGGTGGCGAGCACGCCGACCACTCCGCTGCGGGTGGCGGCAGCGGCCGGTTTGACAGCGGGCTCCATGCCGACGATGGGCCATTGCGGGTAATCGCGCCGCAAGTCCGCGACTCCGGCAACCGTCGCGGTGTTGCAGGCCAGCACCAGCGCCTTCGCGCCTTGCCGCTGAAAAAATTCGGCCATGACGCTGCAGCGTTGCTGGATGAATGCAGGGGTTTTTTCGCCGTAGGGAATATTCCCGCAGTCGGCGACGTACAGCAAAGACTCATTGGGCAGCAAACGCTGGATCTCGGCCAGCACCGAGAGCCCACCGACGCCGGAGTCGAACACGCCGATCGGCGCTTCACGCATGTGTCGAACCACAGACGCTGCAACCCGGATCACGTTTGACCCGCAGCTCACGAAAGCGCGAACCGAGGGCATCGATCAATAACAGGCGACCCACCAGCGGCTCGCCGAAACCGACCAGCAGCTTCATCGCCTCCAGCGCTTGAAGGCTGCCAACCAGCCCCACCAAAGGCCCGACGACCCCGGCTTCGCTGCACGTCAATTCGGCTTCGCTGCCGTGCCCGTATAAACAGTGGTAGCACGGACTTTCCGGGCGGCGCGGGTCGAACACCGACAATTGCCCTTCGAGCCGAATCGCCGCGCCACTGACCAGAGGTTTGCGCGCAGCCACACACGCAGCGTTGACCGCTTCGCGGGTGGAGAAATTGTCGGAGCAGTCCAGCACCAGATCCACGGCAGCCACGACGGCGGCCAGGGAGTCTTCGTCGAGCGCGGTGCGATGGGCGATCAACTGAATCTCGGGATTGATCGCAGCCAGTCGGCGAATCGCCGAGTCGACCTTGCTCAGGCCAACGCTGTCGGTGTCGTGAATTATCTGACGTTGCAGGTTGGTCAGATCGACGCTGTCGAAGTCCGCCAAATGCAGCTCGCCGACGCCGGCCGCTGCCAGGTACAGCGCAACCGGTGAGCCAAGCCCGCCAAGACCGACGATCAATACACGGCTTTCCTTGAGTCGCAACTGACCGTCGATGTCGACGTGTTGCAACAGAATTTGCCGACTGTAGCGCAACAATTCCTGATCATTCAGCACGGCAGGCGCCCCAGGCTGATACGTTCGTGACCGCCCAGATCGGTGCGGCTGTGGACTTCTTCGAAACCACGACTCAGCAGCAAATCGCGCACGGCCGTGGCTTGATCGTAACCGTGTTCGAGCATCAGCCAGCCACCCGCCTCAAGATGGTCCGGCGCCTGGTCGACGATCAACCGCAGGTCATCCAGCCCATCGACACCTGCAACCAAGGCACTGGCGGGCTCAAAGCGCACGTCACCTTCAGCCAGATGTGGATCGGCCGAGGCGATGTAAGGCGGGTTGCTGATGATCAGTTGAAACCGCTGACCTTGCAGGACGCTGAACCAATGGCTGCTCAGCACGGTGGCATTGTTCAGGTGCAGGCGCTGGCGATTGCGTTCGGCCAGGGCCACGGCTTCGAGCACGCGATCCACCGCGGTGACTCGCCAGGCCGGACGTTCGCTGGCCAGGGCCAGGGCAATGGCGCCGCTGCCGGTGCCGAGGTCGAGGACCTTGGCGGGCGTGGCGGGCAGCAGCTCCAGCGCGGCTTCCACCAGCAACTCAGTGTCCGGGCGCGGAATCAGTGTGTGCGGCGCGACTTCCAGATCAAGCTTCCAGAAACCTTGCTGGCCGAGAATGTACGCCACCGGCTCACCGCCACGGCGACGTTGCAGGTATTCGGTAAACTTCAGCGCTGCGTCGCTCGGAACAATGCGCTCGGGCCAGGTGTGCAGGAAACTGCGGGACTTGCCCAACGCCGCAGCCAGCAGCAGTTCGGCATCCAGGCGCGCCGTGGGCGAGTCGGGCAAATCGGCGGCGCGCAACAAACTGGCAATGATCGTCATTTACTCACCTATCGCCGCCAGTTGGTCGGCCTGGAACTCGGCCAGCAACGGTTCGATCACCGCATCGACGCCACCTGCGAGGATTTCGTCGAGGGAATACAGCGTCAGGTTGACCCGGTGGTCGGTAACCCGGCCCTGGGCAAAGTTATACGTGCGGATCCGCTCGGAGCGATCGCCCGAGCCGACCAGCAACTTGCGCTCGCTGGCGATGGCATTGGCCGCTGCGCTGGTCTGCTGGTCATTGAGTTTGGCCGACAGCCAGGACATCGCCCGGGCGCGGTTCTTGTGCTGGGAACGTTCTTCCTGGCACTCAACGACGATACCGGACGGCAAGTGTGTAATGCGGATCGCCGAGTCGGTCTTGTTGACGTGCTGGCCGCCGGCACCGGAAGAGCGGTAAGTATCGACACGCAAATCCGCCGGGTTGATCTCGATCGCTTCCTGTTCGTCAGGCTCGGGCAACACGGCCACGGTGCAGGCCGAGGTGTGGATGCGCCCTTGGGATTCGGTGGCAGGAACCCGTTGAACACGGTGCGCGCCGGATTCGAATTTCAGCTTGCCGTAGACGTTATCGCCTTCAACCCGGGCGATGACTTCTTTATAGCCGCCGTGCTCGCCGATGTTCTCGGAGAGGATCTCCACTCGCCAGCCACGACGTTCGGCGTAACGCGAATACATGCGGAACAGGTCGCCGGAGAAAATCGCCGCTTCATCACCGCCGGTGCCGGCGCGGATTTCAAGGAACACGTTACGGCCGTCGTTCGGGTCCTTGGGCAGCAGCATGCGTTGCAGGCTGGCTTCGAGTTCGACCAGCTGCTCCTTGGCTTCGCGGACTTCTTCCACGGCCATTTCGCGCATGTCCGGGTCGCTGTCCTTGAGCAGTGCCTGGGCGCCTTCGAGGTCGCCTTGCACCTTGAGCAACTGTTTATAGGTTTCGACAATCGGCTCGACTTCCGCGTATTCCTTGGAATACATGCGGAATTTGTTCTGATCGGAAATGACTTCGCCGTCGCCAAGCAAGGCGGTCAATTCCTCGAAACGGTCCTGGAGGATGTCCAGCTTATTGAGCAGTGACGCTTTCATTGCGGTTTCTTATCCGAAAAGCTATCCGATGAGCCCTCATTCAGGGCAAAGAGTTCCTGGGCCATGGCCAATGCATCGAGGCGGCCTTCGGCAGAGAGCTTTTTCAACTGCACGCTCGGTGCGTGCATCAGTTTGTTGGTCAAGCCCCGCGCCATTTGCACCAGCACGTCTTCGGCGCTGCTGCCGTTGGCCAGCATGCGCTGGGCCTTCTGCAATTCTTCGTCGCGCATGCGCTCGCTTTGTTGACGATAAGCCTTGAGCACATCGACCGCCGCGAGTTCGCGCAGGCGCACCATGAAATCTTCGGCGCCCACCGAGACCATCTCTTCCGCCGCCTGGGCTGCGCCCTGGCGACTCTTGAGATTTTCGGCGACCACTTCGTGGAGATCGTCGACGCTATAGAGGTAAACGTCGTCCAACTCGCCGACTTCAGGCTCGATATCGCGCGGTACGGCGATGTCTACCATGAAGATCGGTTTGTGTTTACGCAGTTTCAATGCGCTTTCAACCGCGCCTTTGCCGAGGATCGGCAACTGGCTGGCGGTGGAGCTGATGACGATGTCGCTACGCACTAGTTCGGCCGGAATATCCGAGAGCAGGACCGCGTGAGCGCCAAACTGCTCGGCCAGAATGCTCGCGCGCTCCAGGGTACGGTTGGCGACAACGATGCGCTTTACACCCAATTCATGCAGGTGACGGGCGACCAGCGTGATGGTCTCGCCGGCACCGATCAGCAAGGCCTGGCTGCGTTGCAGGTCACTGAAAATCTGTTTTGCCAGGCTGACCGCGGCAAACGCCACGGATACCGGGTTTTCGCCAATGGCGGTATCAGTACGCACCTGCTTGGCCGCATTGAAAGTGGCCTGGAACAGACGACCGAGCAGCGGACCGATGGTCCCGGCCTCGCGCGCCACGGCGTAGGCCGATTTCATCTGGCCGAGAATCTGCGGTTCGCCCAATACCAGCGAATCGAGCCCGGAGGCGACCCGCATCATGTGACGAACTGCCGCATCATCTTCGTGCACATAACTGCTCGCGCGCAGCTCTTCGAGGCTCAAATGATGGTAATCGGCCAGCCAGCGCAACACGATGTCAGCCGAAAGGTGATCCTGTTCTATATAGAGCTCGCTGCGATTGCAGGTGGAGAGGATCGCAGCTTCGCGGCTGTCGGTGAGTCGGCAGAGCTGCTGCAAGGCCTCCACCAGCTGCTCAGGGGTAAAGGCCACGCGCTCGCGGACGTCTACTGAAGCAGTCTTATGGTTAATACCGAGTGCAAGGAAGGCCATTCAAGGTCGCTGATAGTGACGTGAAGCCGGCAATTGTCCTACTTCGACCGAGCCAGAACAACTACCGCTGACTATTGTCCCAATGACCCGCCTCTATAAAGGCCTCATTCGAGACTCGGTTATGTTTGGCCGAAGGCTTGTGTCATGATGATCCGACCGCAGGTTAGTCGTCCTCTTCCTATATGAATAGATCTTCCGCGTTGCTCCTCGCTTTTGTCTTCCTCAGCGGCTGCCAGGCCTTGGCACCCGTTTCGTCGGACGGTACGTCGCCGGTCGAAGGCAGCACTCCAGCCCCTGAAAAGCCCAAGGTTTACAGCTCATTCAGTGAAGAAACCATCTTCAGCCTGCTGAGCGCCGAACTGGCTGGCCAACGCAATCGTTTCGACATTGCGCTGGACAACTACGTGACCCAGGCCATCAATACCCAGGATCCGGGCATCTCCGAGCGGGCCTTCCGCATTGCCGAGTACCTGGGCGCCGACCAGGCCGCTCTGGACACCGCGCTGATCTGGGCGAAAAACGCCCCCAACGATCTCGAGGCGCAACGTGCCGCTGCCGTGCAACTGGCTCGCGCCGGGCGTTATGACGACTCCATGGCTTATATGGAGAAAGTCCTGCAAGGCAAGGGCGACACGCATTTCGACTTCCTTGCCCTGTCCGCGGCCGATACCGACCAGGACACGCGCAATGGCCTGATGAAAAGTTTTGACCGTTTGCTGCAGCGCCATCCGAACAACAGCCAGTTGATCTTCGGCAAGGCGCTGTTGCTGCAACAGGACGGTGACGCCAAGGGCGCACTGGCCCTGCTGGAAAACCATCCACCGGAAGAAGGCGAAATTGCGCCGATCCTGCTGCGCGCGCGCCTGCTGCAATCGCTCAATCGTGGCGACGAAGCGCTGCCGCTGCTGCAAAAAAGCATCAAGAAATACCCGGACGACAAGCGCCTGCGCCTGACTTACGCGCGCATGCTGGTTGAACAAGACCGCATGGATGACGCGAAGGTCGAATTCTCGAGCCTGGTTCAGCAATACCCGGAAGACGACGAACTGCGTTACTCCCTTGCACTGGTCTGCCTGGAAGCCAAGGCCTGGAATGAGGCCAAGGGTTACCTGGAAGACCTGATCGCCCGGGACAGCCACGTCGATTCCGCGCACCTGAACCTGGGGCGTATTGCTGAAGAGCGCAATGACCCGCAAGGCGCGCTGATCGAATACGCCAAGGTCGGCCCCGGCAATGACTACCTGCCGGCGCAGTTACGCCAGACCGACATCCTGATCAACAACGGCAGGACTGCCGAAGCGCAGCGACGCCTGGCGGCGGAGCGCGATGCGCAGCCCGATTACGCGATTCAGTTGTACCTGGTCGAAGCCGAGACCTTGTCTGCCAACAAGCAGCCCGACAAGGCCTGGACTGTCTTGCAGCAAGCCTTGCAGAAATACCCGGACGACCTGAACCTGCTTTACACCCGCGCCATGCAGGCGGAAAAACGCAATGACCTGGCGCAGATGGAAAAAGACCTGCGACTGATCATCAAGCGCGATCCGGACAATGCGATGGCGTTGAACGCCCTTGGCTACACCCTGTCCGACCGTACGACGCGTTACGCCGAGGCCAAGGCCCTGATCGAACAGGCGCACCAGATCAATCCGGAAGACCCGGCGGTACTCGACAGCCTCGGCTGGGTGAATTTCCGCCTGGGCAATCTCGATGAAGCCGAGCGTTATCTGCGCCAGGCCCTGGAGCGTTTTCCCGATCAGGAAGTGGCCGCTCACCTGGGCGAAGTCCTGTGGGCCAACGGCAAGCAACGCGAAGCCAAGCAAATCTGGGGCAAGTTCCTCAAGGAACAACCCGACAGCCCCGCCCTGCGCAGTACCATCAAGCGCCTGACCGGATCAGAGACTCTTTAAGTTATGTTTTTGCGCCACCTCATCGTTTTCAGCTTCATTGCCCTGCTCGCCGGTTGCGCGGGCTTCGGCGCCCGCGAATCGGTCCAGGGTCAAGGCAACCCGGCCCAATGGCGCCAATACAAACAGCAATTGACCAGCCTCGATGGCTGGCAGATCAACGGCAAAATCGGCATCCGTGCGCCCAAGGACTCGGGCAGCGGCACCCTGTACTGGTTGCAGCGACAGGATTACTACGACATCCGCCTTTCCGGCCCGCTGGGTCGAGGCGCAGCTCGCTTGACCGGTCGCCCCGGCAAAGTGTCGCTGGAAGTGGCCAATCAGGGTCGCTATGACGCGACGACACCCGAAGCGCTGGTCGAGGAACAGCTCGGCTGGAAACTGCCGGTGTCCAATCTGGCCTGGTGGGTTCGCGGGCTCCCGGCCCCGGACAGCAAAAGTCAGCTGACACTGGATGCCGACAGCCGCCTGGCCAATCTCCAGCAAGATGGCTGGCAGGTGGAGTACCTCAGTTACGCCGAACAAAACGGCTATTGGCTGCCCGAGCGGATCAAACTGCACGGCACCGACCTTGATGTCACGCTGGTGATCAAGGAATGGCAACCACGCAAACTGGGGCAGTGAACATGACAGCTCCTCGCTTGACCCTGCCCTCCCCGGCCAAACTCAATCTGATGCTGCACATCCTCGGTCGCCGCGCAGACGGTTATCACGAACTGCAGACGATTTTTCAGTTTCTCGATTACGGCGATGAAATCACCTTTGCCGTTCGCGATGACGGCGTGATTCGATTGCACACTGAATTCGATGGCGTTCCTCACGACAGCAACCTGATTGTCCGAGCCGCAAAAAAACTTCAGGAGCAATCCGGTTGTTCGCTCGGGATCGACATCTGGATCGAAAAAATATTACCCATGGGCGGTGGCATCGGTGGCGGCAGTTCAAATGCCGCGACAACTTTGCTGGGCCTCAACCATCTCTGGCAACTGGGTTGGGATGAGGATCGGCTGGCCGCCTTGGGCCTGACGCTGGGCGCGGACGTCCCGGTTTTCGTGCGTGGACACGCGGCTTTCGCCGAGGGCGTGGGGGAGAAACTGACCCCTGTGGACCCCGAAGAACCGTGGTATCTCGTGCTTGTGCCGCAAGTCTCTGTAAGTACAGCAGAAATTTTTTCAGATCCGTTGTTGACACGTAACTCTTCTCCCATTAAAGTGCGCCCCGTTCCCAAGGGAAACAGTCGAAATGACTGCTTACCGGTGGTAGCAAGGCGTTATCCAGATGTACGTAACGCTTTGAATTTGTTAGGTAAATTTACCGAAGCAAAACTCACCGGAACTGGAAGTTGTGTGTTTGGGGGCTTCCCAAGCAAAGCTGAAGCTGATAAAGTCTCGGCCCTTCTTACAGAGACCCTTACAGGGTTTGTAGCAAAGGGAAGCAACATTTCGATGTTGCATCGCAAGCTGCAAAATCTGCTCTAAAGGAATCGATTACTGGGTAATCGTTGCAACAGATACAGGGGCGTCGCCAAGCGGTAAGGCAGCAGGTTTTGATCCTGCCATGCGTTGGTTCGAATCCAGCCGCCCCTGCCATTTTCCTATACTCATCCAGGTTACCCTCAGCCTTCAGGTACTGCGCGTGTCCAAGATGATGGTCTTTACGGGGAACGCTAACCCCGATCTGGCTCGGCGTGTTGTACGTCAGCTGCATATCCCTCTCGGTGACATCTCTGTTGGAAAATTTTCCGACGGCGAAATTACAGCCGAGATCAATGAAAACGTCCGCGGTAAAGATGTTTTCATTATTCAGCCGACTTGCGCTCCGACCAACGATAACCTGATGGAACTGGTAGTGATGGCTGATGCCTTCCGCCGCTCCTCGGCTACTCGTATCACTGCTGTTATTCCTTACTTTGGTTATGCCCGTCAGGATCGCCGTCCGCGTTCCGCACGTGTGGCTATCAGCGCGAAAGTCGTTGCTGACATGCTTACCGTAGTCGGCATCGACCGTGTTCTCACGGTTGATCTGCATGCTGACCAAATCCAGGGTTTCTTCGATATTCCGGTAGATAACATCTACGGCTCCCCGGTTCTGGTGGATGACATTGAAGATCAGCGCTTCGAAAACCTGATGATCGTGTCCCCGGACATTGGTGGCGTCGTGCGTGCACGTGCTGTTGCCAAATCCCTGGGCGTGGATCTCGGGATCATCGACAAACGCCGTGAGAAAGCCAATCACTCTGAAGTGATGCATATCATCGGTGATGTCGAAGGGCGTACCTGTATTCTGGTCGATGACATGGTCGATACCGCCGGCACCCTGTGCCATGCGGCAAAGGCTTTGAAAGAGCATGGCGCTGCCAAGGTTTTCGCCTACTGTACACACCCTGTGCTGTCCGGTCGGGCGATCGAAAACATCGAAAATTCCATGCTGGATGAACTGGTGGTGACTAACACCATCCCGTTGTCCGCAGCTGCACAAGCCTGCTCGCGTATCCGTCAACTGGATATCGCGCCGGTAGTTGCCGAAGCGGTTCGCCGCATCAGCAATGAAGAATCGATCAGCGCGATGTTCCGTTAAGGGCCCTGCCCTTCTCGACCATCTCGTTGACGAAAAGCGCCCCGCCCCGGCATTCCTGTCGGGGCGGGGCTTTTTTGCCCATATCGCCTTTAGCGCTGGTCGCAAACGCTGGGGCGAATGTGGTTATTTTGGAGATACAACATGAACGAAT
The DNA here is from genome assembly GCF_019823085.1 of Pseudomonas sp. DR48. Taxonomy (NCBI): domain Bacteria; kingdom Pseudomonadati; phylum Pseudomonadota; class Gammaproteobacteria; order Pseudomonadales; family Pseudomonadaceae; genus Pseudomonas; species Pseudomonas sp. DR48. Next base: position 838,067 of record NZ_CP081946.1, read on the forward strand.
TTACTCTGAATGCTGAAGTGCGTTCCGACCTGGGGAAAGGTGCGAGCCGCCGCCTGCGTCGTCTCGCAAGCCTGGTTCCAGCTGTAGTTTACGGTGGCGAAAAAGCCCCTGAATCCATCAGCATGCTGGCTAAAGAAGTTGCCAAACTGCTCGAAAACGAAGCGGCTTACAGCCACATCATCGAGCTGAACGTTGGTGGCACCAAGCAAAACGTAATCATCAAGGCTCTGCAGCGTCACCCGGCCAAAGGCCACGTGTTGCACGCTGACTTCGTACGCGTTGTAGCTGGCCAGAAACTGACCGCTATCGTGCCTGTACACTTCGTTGGCGAAGAAGCTCCGATCAAGAAAGGCGGCGAAGTTTCGCACGTTGTTTCGGAAATCGAAGTGACCTGCCTGCCGAAAGACCTGCCTGAATTCATCGAAGTCGACCTGGCTAACGCCGAAATCGGTTCGATCATTCACTTGTCCGACCTCAAAGCCCCTAAAGGCGTTGAGTTTGTTGCTCTGGCACACGGTGATGACAAGGCTGTTGCCAACGTCCACGCTCCACGTGTTGCTCCAGAAGAAGCTACCGAAGAAGGCGCAGCAGAGTAATTTCACTCTGTTCGCCGGAGTGACCGGAAACATCGCGGACTAGAGCGTAGCGAGAAAGCGGGCGAGAACGCGAAGTTTACATAATGGTAAATGAGCACTTGTCGTCCACTTTCGCCGCACACTGATCGCGGCAATGTTATCCACCACTCCAGGAAAGGGCCCCTATCGTGACTGCCATCAAACTGATCGTTGGCCTGGGAAATCCAGGCGCTGAATACGAACAGACCCGGCATAACGCAGGGGCCCTTTTTGTTGAGCGCATCGCGAACGCACAAGGTGTCAACCTTGTGGCCGATCGCAAATATTTCGGCCTGACCGGACGCTTTTCGCATCAGGGTCAGGATGTTCGTCTGTTGATTCCCACCACGTACATGAACCGCAGCGGCCAGTCCGTCGCGGCACTTGCAGGCTTCTTTCGCATCAAGCCTGAAGAAATCCTCGTGGCGCACGATGAACTCGACCTGCCTCCCGGCGTTGCCAAACTCAAACAGGGCGGCGGACATGGCGGTCACAACGGGTTGCGCGACATCATTGCGCAACTGGGCAATCAGAATACCTTCTACCGCTTGCGGCTTGGCATTGGCCACCCGGGCGTAGCCAGTATGGTTTCAAATTTCGTCCTGGGTCGTGCGCCACGCGCCGAACAGGAAAAACTCGATGCCAGCATCGACTTTGCCCTCGGCGTGCTGCCGGATATCCTCGCCGGGGAATGGAACCGCGCGATGAAAAACCTGCACAGCCAGAAGGCCTGACTCTTACTCATCGGGGAAATACCATGGGATTCAATTGCGGCATCGTCGGCCTGCCTAACGTCGGCAAGTCCACCCTGTTCAACGCCCTGACCAAATCCGGGATCGCGGCCGAGAACTTCCCCTTCTGCACCATCGAGCCGAACACCGGTATCGTGCCGATGCCGGATCCGCGCCTGGAAGCCCTGGCTGCTATCGTCAATCCAAAGCGCATCCTGCCGACCACCATGGAGTTCGTCGACATCGCGGGCCTGGTAGCTGGCGCCTCGAAAGGTGAAGGCCTGGGCAACAAGTTCCTCGCCAACATCCGTGAAACCGATGCCATCGCCCACGTGGTCCGCTGCTTCGAAGACGAGAACGTGATTCACGTCTCCAACAGCGTCGACCCGAAACGCGACATCGAGATCATCGACCTGGAACTGATCTTCGCCGACCTCGACAGCTGCGAGAAGCAACTGCAGAAAGTCGCCCGAAATGCCAAGGGTGGTGACAAGGACGCCGTAGTCCAAAAAGGCCTGCTGGAGCAATTGATCGCTCACTTCACCCTCGGCAAACCAGCGCGCACGCTGATGAAGAACATGGGTGCCGACGACAAGGCGGTGATTCGCGGCTTCCACCTGCTGACCACCAAGCCGGTCATGTACATCGCCAACGTCGCTGAAGACGGTTTCGAGAACAACCCACTGCTGGACATCGTCAAGGCCATCGCCGAAGAAGAAGGCGCGATGGTGGTTCCGGTCTGCAACAAGATCGAAGCCGAAATCGCCGAACTCGAAGACGGTGAAGAGAAAGACATGTTCCTCGAGGCCCTGGGCCTGGAAGAACCTGGCCTGAACCGCGTGATCCGCGCCGGCTACGAAATGCTGCACTTGCAGACCTATTTCACTGCCGGTGTCGAAGAAGTCCGCGCCTGGACCGTCCGCGTCGGTGCCACCGCGCCACAAGCCGCTGGCGTGATCCACACCGACTTCGAAAAAGGCTTCATCCGCGCCGAAGTCATCGCCTACGACGACTTCATCCAGTACAAGGGCGAAGCCGGTGCCAAAGAAGCCGGTAAATGGCGCCTGGAAGGCAAGGACTACATCGTTAAAGACGGCGACGTGATGCACTTCCGTTTCAACGTCTAAGTTTTCAGAACGAAGCAGCCGCACACGAAAAAGCCGCGTTTATACGCGGCTTTTTTGTGCCTGAAATATTTATCCGCCACACCACCGAACACCTGTGGGAGCGAGCCTGCTCGCGATAGCGGTGTCTCAGTCACCACCTTCGCTGAAGGTTAGACCGCCATCGCGAGCAGGCTCACTCCTACAGGGGGACGGTGTGAATGTTCAGGGCTTTTTGGTTCTTGGCAGGAAGATCGCCAGTACGCCAAACAACGGCAAGAACGAGCACAGGTAGTACACGTATTCGATGCCGCGCAGATCTGCCAAATGCCCAAGCAGCGCCGCGCCAATCCCGCCGAAACCGAACATCAGCCCGAAGAACACGCCAGCAATCATCCCGACATTGCCCGGCACCAGTTCCTGCGCATACACAACGATCGCCGAAAACGCCGAGGCGAGGATGAAGCCAATCACCACACTGAGAATGCTGGTCCAGAACAGATCGACGTGAGGCAGGATCAATGTGAACGGCGCCACGCCGAGGATCGAGAACCAGATCACCGCTTTACGCCCGATCTTGTCGCCGATCGGCCCACCGAAGAAGGTCCCCGCGGCCACTGCGCCCAGGAACAGGAACAGATGCATCTGGGAACTGGCCACCGACAGGTCAAACTTCTCGATCAGGTAGAACGTGAAGTAACTGGTGAAACTCGCCATGTAGAAATACTTGGAGAACACCAGCAGCCCGAGCACCACCAGCGCGCTGATCACCCTGCCCTTCGACAAGCCGTGGGTCGCCGCCTGACCTTGCTTGAGCTTGAACAGGCTCAAGTGGTTGGCGTACCAGCGGCTGATCCGATAAAGCACGAACAGCGCAAACACGGCGAACAATCCAAACCAGGCCACATGGCCCTGACCGAAAGGAATGATGATCGCCGCCGCCAACAACGGGCCAAAGGCTGAGCCGGCATTGCCACCGACCTGAAAGGTCGACTGCGCCAGCCCGAATCGCCCGCCCGACGCCAGCCGTGCCACACGAGAGGCTTCCGGATGGAACGTCGACGAGCCGATACCGATCAGGCCCGCCGCCAACAGAATCATCGGGAAGCTGCCAACCACCGACATCATCAAGATCCCGATCAATGTGCAAACGGTCCCGGCCGGAAGCAGCCATGGTTTTGGATGGCGATCGGTGTGGTAACCGACCCAGGGTTGCAGCAGCGAAGCCGTCAGCTGGAAGGTCAGCGTAATCAAGCCGACCTGAGTGAATGTCAGGCCGTAGTTGGCCTTGAGCATTGGATAAATCGACGGCAGCACCGACTGGATCAGGTCGTTGATCAAGTGCGCCAGCGCCACCGCGCCGATGATGCGCATGACCAACGGGCTGCTTTGAGGAGTCGCGGATGCCGACGTCGCGCCGGTCGTTGCGTTACTGATAGCCATGAGAATTTCCGTACAGCGGATGGGTGCACAGGGGCAGGTGCGTCAATGTGCCATTTTTCAGTGCAGCAGCGCCATCCCCTTAGCCTGCTAACGACCTGGGCGTCCATCGCAAAAAAAATGATAGCGCAACGCCATGGTCTGAATCTTGCCTTGTTAATCCGCTTCAACGCGGCCCCTTACAAAGGGGACCGAGAATGGGAAGTTTCGCCACAGAATCGGCCTACAGAGCTGACAAGGGTGAACTTTCGAGGCCTTTAAAAAGGGCACACGTCGCGGTCGCAAAGACCTCGACGCACGCCATTGGTGCGTGGTGTTCAGAGGAGTCATGGGGCATGTCTTTTTTATCACCGGGGATCGCGTTACTGGGGCGTTTTGGCTTCGCACGCAAATTTCAGCTGTTGTTCCTGCTGTTTATTCTGCCGCTGGCGGGCAGCCTGTTGATGATTGGCCAGGACTATCGCGCCAAACTGAACCTGATCTCTGGCGAACGCGCCGGGGTTCATCAACTGCTCGCCCTCGATGCGCTCGACAACCTGCTCGCCGCCCAGCGTGATCGCGCTGCCCGTTGGCGTGCGACCGAAACCAATCGCCAGCCGACACCGGCAACCCTGGCGGCGATGGCCGCATTTGAGGCTGTTCAACCCGCTGTCGCCCAAGCCACCACGGACCTCGGTAACGCACTGAAAACCGAAGGTGCCGAGAGCGAAACTTTGGCCCGTTACCAAGCACTGCAAGACGCTCTCAATGGCCTGGACTCGAAAAGCCTGAGCAGCGTCGGTTGGTGGCCCGATGGCTACGATCGCTTCACCAATGCCCTGACTGCGCTGCAAGCGTTGCGCGAGCAGATTGCCATGGACAATCGTCTGACACTGGCACCGTGGCTGGAAACCTACCTGCTGACACAAATTTCGACGCAGCACGCGCCGGACCTGATCGAACGGGTCGGTCGCCTGGCGAGCGTCGGGCAGGCGTCGGTCGTCTCCGGGCAGTTCACCCTGCAAAGCCGCTTGCAATTGCGTGATTTGCGCAGCCGCATTGGCGATGCCCGCGAGCAGCTGGTGAAAACCGCCAGCCTCCTGGAAGCCCGTCTGCCCGGCGCTTTGCAAAGTTGGGCCGGGCAATACCACGACAGCCTCAAGCATCTGGACGCAAGCCTCAAAGTCCTCGATGACGGCGTCTTCGGCGGCAGCATCACCCTCAAGCCCGACGACTTCGAACACAACCTCGACGCCCTGCTCTCCGACCTCGCTTCGCTGCGCCAGCAGTCGCTGGTATCGCTGGATCAACGTCTGGATTACTACCATGGCTCGGCGATCAGCCAGTTCATTCTGGTGGCGACGATTTTTGGTTGCCTGCTGCTGGCGGCGTTGTACTTGTTCATCTGCTTGCAGGCCTCAATCCGACGCAGCGCCAGCGGCATCACGCTGTTGGCCGAAGCATTGCGCGATGGCAACTTGAGTCTGCAAGTGCAGGTGCAAGGACGTGACGAGCTGGCGGCCATCAGCACCGCCCTGAATGTCGCCGTGGTGCAGCTGCGCAACAGCTTGCTGGGGGTCGATCACGAAACCTTGCAGGTCAGCAACGCGGTGCGCACCCTCAACCATCACTCCAGCGGCGCCCTTGGCGAAGTGGAAGCGCAGCAACTGCAGATCAGCCAGATCGCCGCCGCGGCCACGCAATTGGCGGCTACCTCACAAGGGGTCGCGCAGAGTTGTGAACAGGCGTCCGGCAGCGCGCAACACACGCAGCGCATCGCCGCCGACAGCAGTCGCGACAGCCAGCGCACCACCGCGAGTATTCAGCAGCTCAACCAGCGGTTGAACGACACGGCCGCCGCGTTGGGTCGGGTCAGCGAACAAGGCCAGCAGATTCAGTTGGTGGTCGACACCATTCGCGGTGTCGCCGAGCAAACCAACCTGTTGGCGCTCAATGCGGCCATCGAAGCGGCCCGTGCGGGTGAACAAGGTCGTGGGTTCGCCGTGGTGGCCGACGAGGTGCGCAGCCTGTCGCAACGAACCCAGTCTTCCACCGCGCAAATCGCCGGCACCGTCGACAGCCTGCGTAACACTGTGAATGAGGCGGTGAGCTTGATGGAAGCGGCGTGCACTCAGGCGCAAAGCGATGCCAAATCGGTGACGGGCCTGGGCGAACGCCTCGGGGAAATTGCTCTCGCCGTGCAAGGCGTTACCGACACCCTGGCGCAGATCGCCACGGCGGTGGAAGAGCAAGCCAGTACCGCCGACGAAGTCAGCGGCAACATTCAACAGGTCGATCAAGCGGCAGTCCGGTTGCTTGAAGGCGCGCGGGCGGTGAACCTGGCGGCCGACACCTTGAGCCAGGGCAGCAAGGCCTTGAGTGCCAATACCGGGAGATTTCAGCTCAGTTGACGCCCTCCCCTGACCCGATTTTTCGGCTCAGGTGGATAAGCGGTTGAAAGCGTAGAGAAATATTTTAGATTTACACTTGACGCATCTGCATTACCGGTGAATAATGCGCGCCACTTGGCTACATAGCTCAGTTGGTTAGAGCATAGCATTCATAATGCTGGGGTCCGGGGTTCAAGTCCCTGTGTAGCCACCAAGTACTAAAAACGGCTTACCGAAAGGTAGGCCGTTTTTTTATGCCTCGAGAAAAGTGCCCCACTGCATCAGGTGGTAATCCCCGGCAACGCCAATAGCGCCCTCTCCCAGATCTGCCAGGTGCGCAGCCAGACCATCGCCTGCCAGTCGGTATCGGCGGGATAGAACTGCTCCAGCAGATTCAGTTTGATCTCACGCCCCACGGCATCGCTTGGGTTACCGTGCAAGTGCAGCCAATGGTCGTCGCGCAAATGACGATGAACCTCTGCCCCAGGATACGTCCCGCACTCGATCACAAAGGGCATCAACCGCACCTGAGGCAACGCATCGATCAATGCCTGCGAGGTGTAGCCCGTCGCCGTAGCCGCCACACCTGTTTCGCTCAAGGTGTCAGCGCCAGTCAGCAATGTGTAGAGCCATGGGCCGTAAATGGCCTGCGCATCGGGCAGCGCTGGATAAGCCGCCTCGGTGATTGTCAGCAACATTGGATGACCGTATTCGCCCGCACCGGTGTGCAGGTCGAAACACATCGCGGCCTCGGCATGGGCAATGTGTTTTTGCATGATTTGGTGCAACGTGCGGTTCGACCAGCTCGGCGCCAGCCCGCCATAAAACAGACCATCGGGATGACTGTGCTGGCCGCCCTCGACAATCGACATCACCGCCGGCCAGCCGTGTTGGCGAATCTGCTCATCGAGCAAGGCGTCGGCGCGGTCCCGCTCGGGGCCTCGCAGCTCAGTGACGGCATAGATTTCATGCAGTGCTGAGTAAGCCTGATTGTCCGGCAGTGGTCGGGTAAAGTTCAGGTGATTGCGGTTGAGGTCGATGTTGTCTTCGTTGACCCGGCGTAGCCACGCGGTGCCCCAGGGGTTGATCAGATGGATCATCACCACCGCGACATCCGCGGGCAATGAACGCTTGCCCAGCTCCTGCATCCACTTGATCTGACATCCCGAGCCATAGAAGCCTTCGACGCCATGGGTGCCGCTCAGGGCGATCAGCAGTCGCTTGGCGCCGGGATCGCCCAATACCGCGACGTCGGTGCTCAGAGGCTCGCCAAAAGGCCCTTTGAGCGGATGCGGATATTCGGTCAATGTTGCGCCGGCCGCAGTGGCTGCCGCGAGGAATTGTTCACGTTGGGTGCGGTAACTCGGCTGGGTGGGAAACTCGGTCTGCATGTCTGCCTCTTGTTGATTTTCTGGCCAGTCTGTTGCCCTCGACCCTACAGAAAATCCATCAGTTCATGAAGGACAAAAGCGTCTTTGCCGTAGTCCGTGGTTTGCACCTCGTCCTGCCGGCCGATACAGTCCTCTGATCTTTTCCCACGGACGGAGTGCCCAACGTGTTCTCAGCCTTTCACTTGAGCCGCTTTCGGCTGTCAGCCCTTTCGCTGATCGCCACCGCACTGACCCTTGCCGCGTGCAACGGTGCCTCGACCTCCCCCTCGACTTTGCCGCTCGCGCCGGAAGTCGCCTCCGGTTACCGCACCGACCTGCAAACCCGCCATGCCTCGAAACACATGGCGGCTGCGGCCAATCCGCTGGCGGCCGAAGCCGGGCGAGCGATGCTGCGTCAGGGTGGTTCGGCGATCGATGCCGCGATTGCGATGCAAGCGGTGCTGACGCTGGTGGAACCCCAATCGTCGGGGATCGGTGGCGGCGCGCTGATTGTGTTGTGGGATGGCAAAAACGTACGCACGTACGACGGTCGCGAAACGGCACCGGCCGGCGCTACCGAGAAACTGTTCCTGCAAGCAGACGGCACGCCGATGCCGTTCACCCAGGCGCAGATCGGTGGCCGTTCGGTGGGGACACCCGGCGTGTTGCGCGCGCTTGAGTTGGCCCATCAAAAACACGGGCGCCTGCCTTGGGCAACGCTGTTCGAACCGGCCATCAAACTGGCGGAGCAAGGTTTCGCCATTTCGCCGCGCCTGCATCAGCTGATCGCCTCAGACACATCGATTCGACGTTCACCAGACATGATGGCGTACTTCATGAATGCCGACGGCAGCCCGAAAGCCGTCGGCACGCCACTGAAAAACCCGGCATTGGCCGCGGTGTTGAAACGCATCGCCCAAGAGGGACCGAATGCGTTCTATAAAGGACCGGTCGCCCAGGAGATCGTCGCCAAGGTTCAAGGCCACACCAACCCCGGCAGCCTGTCGCTGAACGATCTCCAGGGCTACAAGGCCAAGGAGCGCGCGCCGCTGTGTACCGACTACAAACGCTGGCAGGTTTGCGGCATGCCACCACCGTCGTCGGGCGGCATTGCCGTGGCGCAGATCCTCGGCACGCTCCAGGCGCTGGAAACCCGCGACCACAAGTTCGCCCTCGCGCCGCTTAAACCGCTCAAGACCACCCGGCCTGCGGGCATCGAACCTGCGCCCGAAGCCGTGCACCTGATTTCCGAAGCCGAACGTCTGGCCTACGCCGACCGCGCGCTCTATGTGGCCGACAGCGACTTTGTACCGGTTCCCGTCAAAGGCTTGATAGACCCGACGTACCTGGCCAGCCGCGCAGCCTTGATCGGCGATCGCAGCATGGGCACGGCCAAACCCGGCACGCCACCGGGCATTCAGGTCGCCTACGCGCCGGACCGTTCGCCACTGCGCATCTCCACCTCGCAAGTTGTCGCTGTCGATGACGAAGGCGGTGCGGTGTCCATGACCACCACCGTGGAGTCCGCATTCGGCTCGCACCTGATGGTTCAGGGCTTCATGCTCAACAACCAGATGACCGACTTTTCGTTCATCCCCGAAGAGAACGGCCAGAAGGTCGCCAACCGCGTCGAGCCCGGCAAACGCCCACGCTCATCGATGGCACCCACGCTGATCTTCGACCGCCAGAGCGGCGAATTCCTCGCCACACTCGGCTCCCCTGGCGGCTCGCAGATCATCGAATACGTGGCCAAATCCGCCGTCGGCCTGCTCGACTGGAACCTCGACCCGCAAACGGCGATCAACCTGCCCAACTTCGGCAGCCGCAATGGCCCGACGGAGCTGGAAGAAGGGCAATTCAGCGCCGGCTTGATTCAGTCGTTGAAGGACAAAGGGCACAGCGTGAGCGAGATCGACATGACCAGCGGCACCCAGGCGATTGTTCGGGTCAAGGATGCGCAGGGAAAGGCTTCGCTGGCGGGCGGGGCCGATCCTCGGCGCGAGGGGGAGGCGCTGGGGGATTGAGTCCTACGCAGAAAAGGCTTACCGGAGGGTAAGCCTTTTTATATTGAGTCGACTGTGCGCGCCGCTCAACGAGTGATCTTCAACGCCTGCCGCGCCTTGTGCTTCTCCAGCGCCAGATCGATCAGGCGACTCACCAGTTCGCTGTACGTCATGCCGGTGGCCTGCCACAGCTTGGGGTACATGCTGATGCGGGTGAAGCCAGGCAGTGAGTTGATCTCGTTGATCAACACTTCGCCACTATCGGTCAGGAATACGTCGACCCGCGCCAGCCCGGAACAGCCCAGCACGTGAAACGCTTCCAAGGCCAAGGCACGGATGCGCTCACTGGCCTCGTTGCTGATATCCGCCGGCACCACCACTTGTGCCGCTTGAGCGTCGATGTATTTGCTGTCGTAGGAATAGAAGCCACTGCGCACTACGATCTCGCCGCAACCACTGGCGATGGCGTCTTCGTTGCCGAGCACTGCGCATTCAATCTCGCGGCCACTGACGGCGGACTCGATCAACACTTTTTCATCGAAACCCAACGCCAGTTCCACGGCGGCCGTGTACTCGGCTTCGTCGTTGACCTTGCTGACACCCACGGAAGATCCCTGGTTCGCCGGTTTGACGAACAGCGGCAGGCCAAGCTTGCCCTGGACCTCGGCGAAGCTGGTGCGCGCCGCACTGGCGCGGGTCAGGGTCACGAACGGTGTAACCGCCAAGCCAGCGTCTCGCAGCAGGCGCTTGCTGATGTCCTTGTCCATACAAACGGCAGAGCCCAGCACATCGGAGCCGACAAACGGCAGATCGGCCATTCGCAGCAAGCCTTGCAGGCAACCGTCTTCCCCCAGCGTGCCGTGCACGATCGGGAAGATCACATCGACGTGGCCCAGCAGTTCCTGACCGGAAGTTTCCACCAACTGTTGACTGGCCTTGCCCGGCACCACAGCCAGTTCGCGGTTGGATTGATTAAGGGCGATCAGGGCCGGATTTTCCTGGTTGAGCAGGAAGTTCGAAGGGTCGTTGAGGTGCCAGTGGCCTTGTTTGTCGATACCGATCAGCACCGGTTCGAAGCGCGAACGGTCTAGCGCATCGACAATGTTTTTCGCCGATTGCAGCGACACTTCATGCTCAGCCGAACGACCACCAAAAATAACTCCTACCCGCAGCTTGCTCATTGCCTGGCTCCCTTTGTGAATGTGCTGTTTCATAACACGGCCGGGCGGCTGAGTTAAAGGCTGAAAATTCGTGCCGTTTCGATGAGTTATTGTTAAATACGCACTCTGCCATTGGCCACCGATGCGCGGTGAACAACTTTAACCCGAGCGCCCAGACAGGCAACGGTCCACTGGGTTACCGTGTTCTCAACTGAGTTCAAGACATCACTCCCATGACCCGGCACACCCCGCCCATCGATTGGTTCCACCGCGCGCCCGACGTTGGCGGGGTTCAGCGTTTCGAGGCGTTTTTTGCGGGCCACGGTTACGACCTTCACCGCCACGACACCTATGTGATCGGCCGCACCCTGGCCGGCGTGCAAAGCTTCCAGTACCGCGGCGCCTGGCGCCACAGCCTGCCGGGCGGGACGTTGGTGCTGCACCCGGACGAAGCCCACGATGGCGAGGCGGGCACCGAGGCCGGGTTCAAATACCGGATGATGTACATCGAACCAGCGCTGATTCAGCAGATCCTCGGCGGCAAGCCGCTGCCCTTTATCAAGACCGGCTTGTCGACCGACCCGCGCCTGTTCGCCGCCACTGACGTATTGCTGCGCAGCCTCGATTGCCCGCTCGATCCCCTGGAGGAACAAGACGCGTTGTTCGATCTGGCGCAGGCCTTGAACAGCGTTTCGGGAGTGACCTCCTCCCAGCGCCAGAGCTTCGACTACGTGGCGGCGGAGCGCGCGCGGGCGTTCATCCACAGCGCCCTGGATCGCACCGTAACCCTGGATGAACTGGCACAACACAGCGGTCGTGACCGCTGGAGCCTGTCGCGCGATTTTCGCCTGTTGTTCGGCACCAGCCCTTATCGATATCTGACCATGCGTCGCCTGGACCTGGTCCGCTCGCTGCTGGTCCAGGGCCAGTCACTGGTCAGCGCCGCGCTGATCGCCGGCTTCACCGATCAGAGCCACATGACCCGACAATTCAGCAAGACATACGGCCTGTCGCCCGCACGCTGGATGAAAATGCATCGCCGCTGAACCACTCGCACGAGCCACGCACAATCGTACAAGAAGCTCGCCGACGGGCTGGTTAACGTGGGCTCACGATCAACCACGAGGCCTGCTTCATGAACGCTTACCACAGCCTGAACTTCGCTGAAAAAATCACCCGGATCGACGCGCACTGGTCGCCGCGAGTCATCGCCGAAATGAACGACTACCAGTTCAAAGTGGTGAAACTGCTGGGGGATTTCATCTGGCACGATCACCTGGATACCGACGAAACCTTCATCGTTCTCGATGGGCAATTGCGCATCGATTTTCGCGATGGCCACGTTCTGGTGAACGCAGGCGAAATGTATGTGGTGCCAAAGGGAGTCGAGCACAAACCCTCTGCCACACAGGAAGTAAAGTTGCTGTTGATCGAGCCTAAAGGCGTGTTGAACACCGGCCGCGAAGGTGGCGAACGCACCGCTCAGAACGATGTATGGGTGTGAAACCCGCAGACCACAGCACGGTAGGAAATGCCTTCCAACACACTCGGACGCTTCATACATAAGTGTTTCAGCGGTTGTTTTAAAGTGTTTCACAGAGCGCAGACGTCACAGTTTGACCCATCGGTCTCACTGCCAAAGGCCTCTGCGCGCCCTCCACTTTTTCACAACCACCAAGGCGTTACATTTGATGAGCAACCGTTGGAAGAGCAATTCGCGCAAAGATTCTGGTGTGTTTTTGAGACGCTTTAAAACCGAGTTGATCGTGGGCTTCATTCTTGGCGCGGTGCCGCTGTTGATCAACTCGACCAACCAGGCCGAACTGCAAGCCATTCTCCAGTCATTACTGGCCAGCGCCCCTATCCTTAACCATGGTGGATGCCTGCTCACGATCTATATCGCGGTGTGCATCCACAAGAAAATCCATCGATTGAAAAGCGACCGTATGCGCGACCGGTTCGAGACGATCTACAAGGTAACGGCGGAAGTCGGCACCAGTTTCCTGACACTCCTGCGCACGGGACTTGGGGCGATCGTCGGGTTTCTGATGATCGCTCCGTTCATGGACGAGGCACCGATCTCGCTGAACCATTGGCTGACTACGGCCCTGTATTGCGCCATGACCCTGGTGTTCTCGGCATCGGTGTCGTTGTTGCACGATTTTCTGATGACCCGCCCGACGCGCAGCCATCCGAAAAATCACATTCGTTTGTAAGGCCCCGCCCCTTAGGCCTGCAACGTCTTGCCGTCCACCGGATCGCCGATCGTCAAGAAATGCCCGCCCGCCACGTGGTGCAAGGTGCGCAAGGCATCGTGCCCTTCGAAGTTCCAATGCCCCTCGCTGAACACACGCTCATCGGCTTGGGCGGCAATCACCTCGGCCAGGAACAGATCGTACTGCTGATGGTTGTCCGGCTCCGGCAGCAGTCGGCATTCCAGCCAGGCGACACAGCCTTCAAGCAGTGGGGCGTCGATCAGCTCACCGTTGAACGTCTGCAGGCCATAGGTCTGGAACTTGTCCTGGCCCTGGCTTTGGCTCAGTTCCAGGCCCGATGTCGAGCCAACGGTCTGCACGATATCGGCCTGAGCAGCGCAGGGAACGTTCAACACGAACGTTCCCGAGGCTTCCAGCAGCTGCCGGGTCCAGGTGGATTTATCCAGCACCACGGCAATTTTGGGCGGTTCGAAATCCAGTGGCATGGCCCAGGCGGCGGCCATGATATTGCGCTGGCCATCATGCGCCGCGCTGACCAGTACGGTCGGCCCGTGATTGAGCAGGCGATAGGCCTTGGACAAGGGAACCGGACGGCGGTGAGAAACGCTCATGAAGGCTGCTCCTGGGGAAAACGCCGATTGTAGCGATTTCCACCAGGAGGGCAGGCATCAAGTCGCCAGTTGATTGGCAAACTGTCCGACCGCGTTCACCACTTTCTGCGCACCGTCCTGAATCTCGACGATCACCGTGCCCGCCTCCGCCGCCAGCGCCAGACCCTGTTCGGCCTGCAGTTGGCCGTCGGTCATCAGGGCCACGGCGTTGCGCGCCATGTCCTGGTTCTGGCGCACCACGCCGACGATCTCATCGGTGGCCTGGCTGGTGCGCGAAGCCAGTTGCCGGACTTCGTCAGCGACCACGGCAAATCCCCGTCCCTGTTCACCGGCACGCGCGGCTTCGATGGCAGCGTTGAGCGCCAGCAGGTTGGTCTGTTCGGCAATGCCGCTGATGGTTTTTACGATGGTGCCGATGACCAGCGATTGCTCGTTCAGTGCTTCGATGCCTTCACCGGCGGTTTGCATGTGTTTGGCCAGGTCGCGCATCACATTCACCGCCTGCGTCACCACCGCCGTGCCGCGCTGGGCGCTTTGGTCGGTTTGCTGGGAGGTGCTGTAGGCGATGTTGGCGGCCTCTGCGACCGCCTGCTCCTGATTGACCTGATCGGTTATCACAGTGGCGAACTTCACCACTTTGTAGAGCTTGTTGTTGGCGTCCAGCACCGGGTTGTAGGACGCCTCCAGCCAGACCACACGACCGTGGCTGTCCACACGCTTGAAGCGTTCAGCAACGAACTCGCCCGCGTTCAGGCGGCGCCAGAAATTCTGATACTCAGCACTGTTGTAGTCCTCAGGCTCGCAGAACATGCGGTGATGTTTGCCTTTGATCTGCGCCAGGCTGTAACCCATGCCGCTGAGGAACCGCTCGTTGGCCGTCAGCACGTTGCCATTAAGGTCGAACTCGATCACCGCTGTGGAACGCACCAGCGCGCCGATCAGGTTCTCATGCTCGCGGGACGCCTCGATGGTACGGGTAAGGTCGCTGGCGTAAATCGAGAAATGCTTGATCTTGCCGTTCGAAGACCGCACGGGTTGCGCAATCGAACGCAGCCACGCCTCCTGGCCATTACCCCGCAGCAAACGCACGGCGCCGGCAAAGTGCTCGCCGCGGGTCAGCGCCAACTTGAAGCGGTGGTGAAATTCGTCCGACTTCACATGAACCGGAACAATTTCTTCGATGTCCCGGCCGATCAGGTCGCTGCTCTTGTAGAGCATCTCGTCGATGAAGTTCTGGTTGACCGATTGAATCCGCCCATCAGGGTCAAGGGTCAAAACCAGCATCTCGCTTTCCAGACTGTCCCTCACTTGCTGAAGGCTGGAGAGTTCCTCGCGAAGAGCCGACAGCTCCTGCTTTAAGCGTTTGTTGAACATGGGAAAGTACCGATGGACAGAGATAGAAAGCGATATGCAGCCTAGCCATCGGCCTTACGGGTATTTTCTGAAGAGTGTTTCAGTCTTGTCCTACAAAAATAGTTCCGGTATCGATACCCACCCCTTCGTTCATATCGCGCCAGCGGCCGGACAGCGCTCGACTCGTGGCATCCGTGCGCCGAAATACGCCGCACTGCTCACGCCCACCGCACCCATCACGGCACAGAAGATCACGCAGATCCACGGGCTCCATGGCATCAGACCGATCAGCAACAGCGGTGTGATACTCGCCCACGCCGCGTAGGCAATGTTGTAGGTGAAGGAAATTCCCGACACGCGGATCCGCGCCGGAAACAGGCTGACCATCACCGACGGCACCGCCCCGACAACCCCGCAACCAAGCCCGGCAATCGCGTACGCCAGGCCGATCCAGTTGCCACCGATGATCAGGCACGTATAGAGCACACCAATGCCCAGCGGCAGAAGCAAGCTATAGAGCATGACGGTGCGCCAGGCGCCGATGCGATCGACCAGCAGCCCGGCGAGGACGCAGCCGATGTTCAGGAAAACAATGCCCAAGGCACTCAAGGCGAAGGTGTGGCTGGCGGTCATGCCGAAGGTTTTCTGCATCATGGTCGGGGTAATGACCACGAACACCACCACCGCCGACGTCAGTACGCAAGTGAGGATCATCGCCGGCAACATCGCCAGGCGATGTTCACGCAAGACCGTGCGCAGCGGCAGTTCGACCGCGGCATCGCGCTGGGCCTGCATGGCCATGAATACCGGGGTTTCACTGAGCCAGCGACGCAGCCAGACACCAATCACACCAAACACGCCGCCCAACAGGAACGGGTAACGCCAGGCGTAATCAAGGATTTCCGCCGGAGTGAAGGCCTGCGCCAGAAAGGTCGCCGTCAGGGCGCCGATCAAGTAGCCGAAGGTCAGCCCGGCCTGCAGAAAGCCCAAGGCGTATCCGCGATGCCCGGCAGGTGCATGCTCGGCAACGAACACCCAGGCGCTCGGCACTTCACCACCCACCGCCGCGCCTTGCAGAACCCGCAAGACCAACAGCAGCAACGGTGCGAAATAGCCGATCTGGGCGTAGGTCGGCATGATCCCGATCAGCAGGCACGGCAGCGCCATCATCAGGATGCTCAGGCTGAACACCTTCTTGCGCCCCAATCGGTCGGCGAAATGCGCCATCAGGATTCCACCCAACGGACGCGCCAGATAGCCGGTGACGAAGATGCCGAAGCTTTGCAGCAAACGCAGCCACTCAGGCATTTGCGGCGGGAAAAACAGCTGGCTGAGAGTCAGCGCGAAAAACACGAAAATGATGAAGTCATAGATTTCCAGCGCGCCGCCAAGAGCCGCAAGGCCGAGGGTCTTGTAGTCCGAGCGGGAAAACGGCGCCGGGCGCGCATCGGTGTTGGCAGTCATGAAAAGAACTCTGGCACAGGCAAAAACCAAGGCGCTCATGGTCTACGCAAATGCGCCCACGGACAACCCGTTAGACCAAAGTCTCAGACTGGCTAAACTTCGTCACAAAAAATGACTGATTGATTTACTGTTGGCACCTGTCCAGACGGGCCTTTGAAGTGTCTTCAAAGCCCCCGCGGACCACAACAAACATAAAAATTAGAGGTAGTCCCGTGGCCGCTGATATCGAAGATACCCGCTCCGCCCGCTTTGCCCTGCGCTGTTCAAGTTTTGCCGAACGCTGGTTCCCCGACTCCTGGGTATTTGCGGCCCTGGCGGTAATCATTGTCGCCGTGGCAACGATGATCATGGGCGCCAAACCCACGGATGCGGCGATGGCTTTCGGTGACGGTTTCTGGAGCCTGATCCCGTTCACCATGCAGATGGCGTTCGTGGTGATCGGGGGTTATGTAGTCGCCAGCTCGCCGCCCGCGGTGAAACTCATTGACCGCTTGGCGCGCATCCCGAAAAACGGCCGCTCGGCTGTGGCCTGGGTCGCGCTGATTTCCATGGTCGCGTCCTTGCTGAACTGGGGGTTGTCCTTGGTGTTTGGCGGTCTGCTGGTACGTGCCCTCGCCCGCCGTGTCGACCTGAAAATGGATTACCGCGCCGCCGGAGCCGCAGCCTATCTGGGGCTTGGCGCCGTGTGGGCCTTGGGGTTGTCGTCCTCCGCGGCGCAATTGCAGGCCAACCCGGCCAGCCTGCCGCCATCGATTCTGTCGATCACCGGCGTCATTCCCTTCACCCAAACGATCTTTCTCTGGCAGTCCGGCGCGATGTTGCTGGTGCTGATCGTGGTCTCGCTGATCATTGCCTATGCCACCGCACCGGGCCCCAACACCGCCCGTGACGCACAAGCCTGCGGCATCGACCCGAGTTTCAACCTGCCACCGCTGCAATCACGCACCCGCCCCGGCGAATGGCTGGAACACAGCCCGCTGCTGATTATTGTGCTGGTGCTGCTGGCGGCAGGATGGTTGTTCCACGAGTTTTCGACCAAACCTGCGATCAGCGCGATCTCGGGCCTGAACACTTACAACTTCCTGTTCATCATGCTCGGCGCGTTGCTGCACTGGCGCCCGCGCAGCTTCCTCGATGCGGTGGCCCGCGCGGTGCCGACCACCACCGGCGTGCTGATCCAGTTTCCACTGTATGGCTCGATCGCCGCGCTGATGACCACCGTCAAAGGCACCGACGCACAGACCCTGGCCCACCACATCTCGACGTTCTTCGTCAGCATCGCGTCCCACGACACCTATGCGTTGCTGATGGGCGTGTACTCCGCGATTCTTGGTTTCTTCATCCCGTCCGGCGGTGGCAAGTGGATCATCGAAGCGCCGTACGTCATGCAAGTGGCCACTGACCTGAACTATCACCTGGGCTGGGCCGTACAGATCTACAACGCCGCCGAAGCCCTGCCGAACCTGATCAACCCGTTCTACATGCTGCCGCTGCTGGGCGTGCTCGGGTTGAAGGCGCGAGACTTGATCGGCTTCTCGTTTGTGCAGTTGCTGGTGCACACGCCGCTGGTGCTGTTCCTGCTGTGGGCGCTGGGGACGACACTGGCGTACACGGCACCGGTGATGCCTTAACCGTTTCAAGAGCACCGCAAAACAACTGTGGGAGCGAGCCTGCTCGCGATAGCGATGTTCCAGTCGAAATCAATATTGACTGTAACGACGCCATCGCGAGCAGGCTCGCTCCCACATTTGCAATTCGCTCATATTCAGGGCCGTAACCCTTCTGTCACATCCCGCTGCTAGCGTCCCGCCGAAACATATTGCAACAATCTGGGCAAAAAGGAATTCGGCATGAACGACGACAAAGACCCCGGCAACACCCCCGCCCCTGACGACGATCACCCTGTAGACACCAGTCGCCGTCGCTTTCTCGGCGGTGTTGCCGTGCTTGGCGTCGGTGCCACTCTAAGCGCCTGCGGCAGTCAGGGCGACGACACAGGCAAACCGGGCGAGCATCCTTTGTCCCCCGCGCAAATGGACAAGGCCCTGCACGACCAGGTGAAAACCGTTGTGGTGATTTACGCCGAGAACCGCAGCTTCAACAATCTGTTCGGCGACTTCCCAGGGGTTGAAAAGCCGCTGTCGGCACTCAAGCCTGCCGAATATCAACAACGCGATCGCGATGGCAGTCTGTTGCAGACGCTACCACCGGTGTGGGGCGGCGTGCTGCAGATCGGCCCGCAAACCCTCGACGGTGTGACTTACCCCAGCGAAACCCAGTTTCAGGAGCATCTGCCAAACGCGCCGTTTGCCCTCAAGGGGCCGAACGCTGAAGACTTGCCGTTGGGCCTGGTTACGCGCGACCTGTGGCACGTGTTCTATCAGAACCAGATGCAGATCAACGGCGGCAAGAATGACGGTTTCGTCGCGTGGGCCGACTCCGGCGGATTGACCATGGGCCATTACGCCCAGAGTCGATATTCCCTGCGCTTGTGGGATGTTGCCCGGGAGTTCGTCCTCTGCG
Source organism: Pseudomonas sp. DR48 (assembly GCF_019823085.1). Classification (NCBI taxonomy): domain Bacteria; kingdom Pseudomonadati; phylum Pseudomonadota; class Gammaproteobacteria; order Pseudomonadales; family Pseudomonadaceae; genus Pseudomonas; species Pseudomonas sp. DR48. The sequence continues at coordinate 857,024 of NZ_CP081946.1, forward strand.
ATAACTTTTTCCAGGGCGCCTTCGGTGGTTCGTTTCTCAACCACCAGTACCTGATCAGCGCCACCGCGCCGTTCTACCCCGACGCGGACAACTCCGTGGCCAAGGCGCAGATCGCGACGCTGCAAAGCGATGATCCGCTGGACCCGCGACTCAAACCGCTGGAGAAATCCCCCGCCAGCGCCATGACCGGCCCACCGCAATTCGGCCCCAGCGCACTGACGCCGGACGGCTATGGCGTCAATACACTCGCGCCGCCCTACTGGCCGACCTGGATTCGCGACCCGGAGCGCCCGGCGTATGCCAAGCCTGACCTGCCAAACGTGCTGGTCCCGCAGACCCACGAGCACATCGGCGACAAACTCTCGAAGAAGAACGTTGACTGGGCCTGGTACGCCGGGGGTTGGCAGGCGACGCTGGATCAGTACAAGGATTCTGCCGGCATTCCGAAAATTCCGAACTTCCAGTATCACCATCAGCCATTCAACTACTTCAAGCAACAGGGGCCCGAGAACCCTGCCGAGCGCAGCAAACGGCTGCGGGACGCGGGACTGGGCGATGAGTCGAGCACCAACCTGTTCTTCGCCGATGCCGAGGCCGGCAAACTGCCGGCAGTGAGTTTCTACAAACCCCAGGGCAACCTGAACATGCACGCCGGTTACGCCGATGTGGCGTCTGGCGACCGGCACATCGTCCGCGCCCTGAAGGTGCTGCGTGAAAGCCCACAGTGGAAAAACATGGTGGTCGTGGTCACCGTCGATGAGAACGGTGGCTGGTGGGATCACGTAGCGCCGCCAAAAGGCGATCGTTGGGGACCTGGCTCACGGGTGCCAGCCCTGGTGGTCTCGCCTTTTGCACGCAAGGGCACGGTGGATCACACCGTCTACGACACGGCATCGATTCTGCGGCTGATCACGCGAGTGTTCGGGCTTGAGCAACTTGACGGGCTCAAGCAGCGAGATCAGGCAATGATTGCTCGTGGACAGAAGCCGATGGGCGACTTGACCAACGCGCTGGTGTTCAACGTCTGAGGGCTGGAACACGCCCCGTCGAAAATAATAGCTCAATGCCACTACTTTGCTTTACCACCCCGCTGCTCCGGGAATATCCTTGCGTTTTTTTGCAGGCCGTAAAGGGAGTTCATTGCAATGATCGTAGGGATTGACCTGGGGACCACCAACAGCCTTGTCGCCGTCTGGCGTGGAGAGTCCAGCGAATTGGTGCCCAATGCCTTGGGCCAGTTCCTCACACCCAGTGTGGTCGGCCTCGATGACCAGGGCCGCGTTTTGGTGGGCCAGGCCGCCCGTGAGCGTTTGCACACCCACTCTCGCCAGACCGCTTCGCTGTTCAAACGCCACATGGGCAGCGCAACCGAAGTACGCCTCGGAGACCGAACTTTCCGTCCCGAGGAGCTTTCGGCACTGGTGCTCAAAAGCCTGAAAGAAGACGTGGAACGGGCCTTTGGCGAAACCGTGCACGAAGCCGTCATCAGCGTGCCGGCCTACTTCAGCGATGCCCAGCGCAAGGCGACGCGAATTGCCGGTGAGCTGGCCGGCCTGAAGGTCGAAAAGCTGATCAACGAGCCGACCGCCGCAGCCTTGGCTTACGGGCTGCACCAACGGGACAAGGAAACCTCGTTCCTGGTTTTCGACCTTGGCGGCGGCACGTTCGACGTGTCGATCCTGGAGCTGTTCGATGGCGTCATGGAAGTGCGTGCCAGCGCCGGCGACAACTTCCTCGGTGGCGAGGATTTCGACAGCGTGCTGCTTGAGCACTTTCTCGAGCACCATCGCAACACCGACCACTTCCCCGACCGCGCCAGCATCATCCAGCCTCTGCGTCGCGAAGCTGAGCGCGTCCGCAAAGCGTTGGGTCAAGACGCCAGCGCCGAATTCAGCCTGCGGGTCGATGGTCAGCAATGGACGCAAACCATCACCCAACAACAATTGGCCACCCTCTACACACCGTTGCTCGAACGCCTGCGCACACCGATTGAACGGGCGCTGAGAGACGCGCGTATTCGCGTCAGTGACCTCGACGAAATCCTGCTGGTAGGCGGTACGACGCGCATGCCGCTGGTGCGCAAACTGGCCGCCGGGCTGTTCGGGCGTTTCCCTTCGATCAGCCTCGATCCAGACGAAGTCGTGGCCCATGGCGCGGCCATTCAAGCCGCGCTCAAGGCACGTTCCGCCGCGCTGGAAGAAGTGGTGCTGACGGACGTCTGTTCCTACACGTTGGGCATCGAGACATCGACCCAGATCGGTCAGCAATTCGAAAGTGGCCATTACCTGCCGATTATCGAGCGCAACAGCATCGTGCCGGTGAGCCGGGTCAAGACCGTCTACACGCTGCACGATAATCAGGAACACGTGCTGCTGAAGATTTATCAGGGCGAAAGCCGCCTGGTCAAAGACAACGTGGCGCTGGGCGAGCTGGACATCAAAGTGCCGAGACGCAAGGCTGGCGAAGTCGCGCTGGACGTACGCTTCACCTATGACAACAACGGTTTGCTTGAGGCCCAAGTGGTGGTGCCACTGACCGGTGACTTGCACTCACTGGTGATCGAGAACAATCCCGGCGTGCTGACGCCCGAGGAGATTCAGCAGCGGCTGGCGGGCCTGGCGCTGCTGAAGATTCACCCGCGCGATCAGCAGGTCAACACGGTTCTGACCGCACGTCTTGAGCGTCTCTATCAGGAAAGTCTGGGGCAGATGCGTGAACAGATCGGTCATTGGGCCAAACAGTTTCAGCACGTCCTTGATTCGCAGGACGAACGCCGGATTCGTGAGGCACGCAGTGAATTGACGCAGCAATTGAGCTCACTGGACAACGGCCTCTGGCAGTAAGGAGCGCCAACATGGATTGCTGGTCAGTGCTGCAATTGCCCGAAGACGCCGACGCGCGCACCATCAAGCGCAGTTATGCGCGACTGCTGAAAACCTTCCGGCCCGATGAAGATCCCGAGGGTTTCCAGCGCTTGCGCGAAGCCTATGAGCATGCGCTGGAAGTTGCCCAATGGCGGGCCGAAAACGCCACGCACCAGCGCGAAGTTGCAATGGTCGAAGGCGCAGAACAGCCGAATCACGCCAACCTCCAGGCGTGGTCCGATGTGCTCGACCTTCAACCGCTGAACATTGAAAACCCGCCCTTTCTGCGCCCCCTGAAACTTGAAAGTCCGCCTCCTCTTCGCTCGCTGAACCTTGCGCCTTCCCACGCCCAGCCATCGCACGAATCGCTTGTCGCGCCGCAGGAGTTGGCGGCGCGGGCATTGATCGACGGGCTCTCGGAACAGAACCTGACTGAACGCTGGGCGCAGGCGCAACAACAGCAATGCGCCCAAGCGTTTGAGCAGTTGCTGCTGGCGCTGTGCTTCGATCATCCGGGCCTGCGCAATCCGGTCGCCGCGTGGGCAGTCCAGCACCTCGATTGGTTGGCGCCCTGGCAAAACGTCGAAATGACTGATTGGCAGCGAGACGCCCTCGCCAGCGGTTTGCTGCAGGATTATCGGCAGGCGTTGCAGGAATTGCTTGAAAGTGGCAAGGAGCGAGAGTTTCTCACCTTGCTCAAAAGCTACACGGCACAGCCTTGGCTACAAGTGTTTGATCGTCGCCAGGAATGGCAGCGAATCATCCTGCAACTGTTCAGCGATACCGAGTGGAGCTTGCCGCTGTTTGACCGCGTCGGGCAGGTGTTTGGCTGGGACAACGAAAAAGGTATTCATCCAGAGCCCGCGTCGACCTGGGCGGCCTTGATCGAACGCTGCCATCAGGAGAGTTTTTACGAAAACCTGCGGGCCAAGGCGCAAGACAGCCGGACCTGGGCCGCCGACGTTCAGGCCGCGCACTTGCTGATGAACCCGATGAAGGATCGGCAGCAAAAGAAAATGATCGACGGCTTCGGCCAGAACGAATGGCAGGCCTGTCATGACCTGGCGCAAACCCTCAAGTGGCGCTATCCGCAATTGCGTTTACGGTTGCCCCATGCCGATGTCTTTCACTGGCGACGTTTTTTGCCGCGCCCCATCGCCGACGAAACCTGGGTGCAGGTCTGGGCGGGTATTGCCCTGGCGATGTTTTTATTTTATTTGCCGACCGAGCACAAATCCCTGGGCTACAGCATCGGCATGCCGTTGATATTGGCCTTCGTTCCGGTCTGTTTCTTGCGCTTCGCCCTGAGCTGGTGGGTGCCGATCACGTCGCAATTTATCGTCCAGGATCTTTGGCTGACCGAGGGCCTCGTGCCCCGGCACTGGAACCCGGACACCCGTTGGCTGGTGATACGGCACGGCGCTCCGCAAGCCGTGCTCGCGTTGCTGTTCGGGATTTTGCTGGGTTGGCCGGGCGTGGTGACTTACCTCGGTTTTATGCTGATCGGTCTCTTGCACAAACGGCGCATCGGTCAGCTCGACCCTGAACTCAGCGCCCGACGGCCATGGCTGACGGCGCTGCATTGGGCGCACTTCAGCCCGTTGCAGTTGGTGTTTTTGCTGTTCATGGTCGGGGTAATCCTCGCGTGCCTGATGTATTACCCGGACTATCACCTGACTCGTTTGAAGTTCAGTTGAGCGATTGTCGGCCGATCTGCTTAAGTAGCTATGGCCCGCGATCAACGCGGGTCCACGCTGAAAAGGATCTGAGCATGTTAAAACTGACAGGACTTACCCTTGCGGCCCTCACCCTGAGCGCCGCCGCTCACGCCGATGTCGATCTGAAACTGGGCAGCACCGAACGCGTCACTCGGTTGTTCGCCTACCCCAACAACTGCAACGTGATCTGCTTCCGTCATTGGACGCTCGAGCAGACCGTCGAGCATTACCTGACCCAAAGCGTGCAGCGCGATGGTTACAGCGCCGCGAAAGTGCGGGTCAAAACCGATAACGATCACCTCTACGCCGACATCAGCGGCGTGCCAAAGGGTTACGAAAAACCGTTGGCCGCACTGCTTGATGCGGGCGATCTGGCGTATACCGGTGCCAAGAAACTCAATGCGGATGGCAAATGGGCGTTCAACTGGTATCTGTTCCTGCCGCTGGGCATGGCCCTGGAAAATCGCAAGAGTGTCGAACTGCTGCACTTCCCGCCGGATTACTCCCTGACGCAAGCCCAGGATTACCTGCGCTCGGCCACCACAGATCGCTGGGCCACGCTGCTGACGGATAACGGTATTCCAGCCGCCCAGACGCCGGGCTATCAGACCATCATCGATATCGCGCCGATTGCTGCGCCGGCCAATGCGGGCAAGGATCTGGAAGGTGTCTACGGCTATTTCAAGGACTACCAGACCACCATGGTCAAGGAAGTCAGCCAGAACGCCCACGGTGCGGCATTGCCGATGGTTGCCTTCGGCGCGCCGGTGCGTAACTGGATCAAGCAGCAATATGGCCCGACCGTGAATGTGCTGGGCCTGGCCACGATCAGCCCGAGCGCCGGGGTGAATGTGCCGGTGCTGGGTTCCAATCACCCGAGTTATATCTGGTACGCCGCCGACCCGGCCACCTACACCGGCGAAGATGCCCAGGCGAAGGCCGATGCCGCGGGCCTGACAGTCATGGGGCAGGATTTGAGCGCCGCCTGCTGGCAAGCCGGCATGGGCAGCAAACCGGGCAGCGATCCTGCCGTACAGCTGAAAAGCTGCACGCAGACGTGGCAAGTGACCCAGAAAGAAAAAACCTGCGAGCTGTTCTATACCTCGATCCGCAACCTGACGCCTGAACAAGCCGTGGCCAAGTGCGCGACGACGCCGATCCAGTCGCAGCTCAAACAGCTGCAAGCCCCGGCGCCCGAGACAGCGGTGCCGGTGCCGGCACTGTAATCGCTGTACACGTTGCGCGTGAGCGATGGCTCACGCGCAACGGCATTCAGCTCATGCGCCCGATCACCTGCTGTTTAGGCATCGGCGTAATCTCTTTCGAAACGCTCTACTGCGCTTCAACCGGACGCAGACGGTACTGCGGCGGCAGTTGCTCAAAACCGCTGATGGTCGTGTTCAGGCTTTTCCAGCGACCGTCCTTGATGCCATAGATGCAACCGTGGATCGACAGGCTCTGCCCGCGATGCCAGGCGTTTTGCACAATGCTGGTGTGCCCGACGTTGGCGACTTGCTGGATCACGTTGAGCTCGCAAAGACGGTCTACCCGCTCTTCTTCGGTCGCCAGCACGGCCAGTTCTTCACGCTTTTCGTAATAGAGGTCACGGATCGAGCGCAGCCAACCATCGATCAGGCCCAGCTGTCGGTCTTGCATCGAGGCTCGCACGCCGCCGCAGCCGTAGTGGCCAGTGACGAGGATGTGTTTGACCTTGAGCACGTCGACCGCGTACTGAATCACCGACAGGCAATTGAGGTCCGTGTGCAGCACCACGTTGGCCACGTTGCGGTGGACGAACAGGTCGCCCGGCAACATGCCGACGATTTCGTTGGCCGGCACGCGGGCATCGGAACAGCCGATCCACAAGTATTCCGGCGTCTGTTGACGGGCCAGCTTGGAGAAGAAGTCCGGATCTTCCTGCTTGATCGCTTCGGCCCAGCGTTCGTTGTTATCAATCAGATCTTGTAATTCGTTCATGCTGTAAAGCCTCAAGAATGATGCGCTGGTTTGACAGACAACCGTCCGTCGAGGTCACGCGCTTGATGCAACTATGGCCGGTGGAATTCTCAGGAGCCCCGTGGGTCCACCTTAGTAAGGCCCACAGTATGAGGAATTGCCATGACTGATTCACGACGTCCGTACGATGCGGCGCAACCTGAGCCCATCGATGATAACGAAGACCGCATGGGCTCGCTGCATGAGCTGGATTTCGACGAGGAAGAGCCCAGCGCCAGGATTGGCGATGAACTGCCGGAAAACGAACGCGAGCGATTGATGCCCCGCGAACGCGTGCGTGAGGCAGGAATGACGGGGGCCTCGACCGACGACCATGAACCCACCGACGACGACATGAGCCCGGAAACGTTGATTCGTGAGGACGGCGCGCGGGACGCTAATGAGGCCGGTGAAGGCAATCAGGCCGATTGGGATTTAAGCATTGTCGATGAAGACGACATTGGTGGAGGCAATGGGCTGGATGAAGAGGAACTGGCGCGGCGCGATCCGATGGACGGTAATCGTTGATCTTTATCGCCTGTTAAGCCGCCCTCGCGAGCAAGCCCGCTCCCACATTTGACCGAGATCCATATGAGGAACGCGATTAAATGTGGGAGCGGGCTTGCTCGCGAAGCTTTTAAAAGTAGTCAGTCGACCAAGGTGCAAGCCATGACCACCGCATCTTCCCGACCACCAACAGCAGGATAGTAATCCCGACGCCGCCCGATCTCGTTAAAGCCATAACGCTCATACAACTTGAACGCGCCACGGTTGCTGTCACGCACTTCCAGGAAACACTCGCGCGCCTTGGCTTCATACGCCCGGGACATCAAGTGCTCAAGCAGCGTCAAGCCCAGGCCACGCCCCTGGTTTTCCGGTTTGACCGTGATATTCAGCAGGTGCGCTTCATCAAGGATGATCTGCACCACGCCATGACCGACCTGCTGCTGCCCTTCGAACATCAGCCAGATCTGGTACTTGCCCAGCCCATCCAGAAAAATCCCGCGGGTCCAGGGGTGGCTGTACGCCGCGTATTCAATTTTCAGGACAGCGTCCAGGTCCGCCTCGGTCATCGGGCGAAACGATACAGCGTCACTCATTCGATTCTTTCCAACGCGCCATCAGCCGACGCATGGCTTGCCAGACATCAGCCTTACGCTGTGGCTCTTCCATTAATAATTCCAGGCCCGGCAGGGCCCAGACCGAGCCCAGGCCTTCGACCTGGAGTTCACGGTTGAAGGATTCTGCATTCGCCTCGCCGGCAAAACGCACCGCCGGGAGGCCGATCAGCCACACGCAGACGCACGGTGCGTCTTCCAGGCGGGCTGAGAGAAACCCCTGCACAAAGTCACGGGCGGCTTCAGGACCTTGATCCATGGTGCCCCGTACCAGCAGCGGCCAGCGCACGGGCTCGCCGACAATCTGCGGGCTGTCCGGCAGACCGGCAGCACGCAGCATATCCTTGAGCAACAGATAGGCGGGATCGCGGGTCTGGAAGGTTTCGCCTGTGGGTAACTCCACCAGCAACAGGCAACGACCGGCGCGCAGCAATTGCAGGGCGAAACGCGGAGGCGGCACGACCGGTGCCTTGGCCACGACCGGCGCCTCTTCTTCCTCGACCTTGGCGTTCGTGCGCGTGCTGGCGAGGGATGGACGTGGCACCTCGATTTTCACCCGCTCGGCCGGTTTGACCACGGGCTCCACGGGCGCTTCGGCCATGGGAACCGGCACCACTGGCGCGACGACCAGCGGCTCAGGCATCTCGAGCAGCTCGGGACGCGAAGGCGCGGCAAAGGGCAATTCGGTGCGCGGCAGCCAGTTGACCACCTGCATGGCGGTCAAATAGGCGCGGCGACGGGACTCGATAAGCAAAGGTCGGCCACTTGTGGATAACTAAAGTGCAGTGATTCTACCGCCCTTCGCTAAAGATCGCCCGCTGTTGATCGATAGAAAACCGACACTCCGTCCCGAGAGTGAATCGACATGCCTGTGATGCAGTACAATCGCGGCTTTTAATCGCTAACCAGCCGGCCATTCCGATGATCGAACCCAAGCGCGTCTTGCGCGCCCTCGCTGAACACTGGGCACTTCTGGAGCCACTGTGCGAGCACTTCGACCAGGGCACCTTGAGCCTCAACGAACTGCGCACGCAGCTGGCCGCCCAGCAACTCGACAGTACGCCGCAGGACATCACCAGCCTGCTGGACGTGTGGATCCGCCTCGACATTCTGGTTCCGGTGGCGAAAAGCCCGAACCGCTTCGAGCTCAACGCACAGATTCACGACTTCCTCGCTTACCTGCGCCGTGAGCATCGTCTGGGCCTGTGCCTGGAAATCGAAGCCTACTTGCGTCACCTCGAGCGTCTGGCCGGTTACATCCAGGATGCCTTCGACATTCGCGACGGCCACGACCTGGCGCGCCAGTTGCGTCTGCTCGACATGCGTGTGCGCGACGTCCTGAAGAAACTCGACAACGACGAACAGGCACTGGTAGCCGTGGCCGAACGGGCCAAGACCAGCGACCGGCAGATTCCCCTGCGTCAGCGTTACGCCGAAGTACTGGCGACCTGGGACGAATACGTCGAGCCGATGATCGATCTGGTGAACGCCGACGGCGCCTTCGAACAGGGCGTGCGCAAGGTCGAAACCGTGCTGCTGAAGATGCTCAGCGAACAACAGCGCCTCGGCCACCTGGTCGACGACGATATGCTGTTGCGTACCCACGCGCGCATCCTCGAAATGCAGACCAGCGCGCAACTGACCTTGCGTCATGCCCGCGAACTGCTTCTGCCACTGCGCGAAGAGGCCCGCCGCCACAACGCCGTGACCCGTGGCGCGGCGCTGGCCCTGTCGGCCATTCGCCGAAAAGGGATCGATGCAGTGCCACAAGCCGCGATGCCGATGTTCACCCGGCCGCAAAGCACCTTCCTCGGCAGCGCCAGTCAGGTCGAAGCCTACGTGTATGCCCTGGCCCGATTCGAGCCGAAACCGGCGCGTTTCCCCAAGGCTCACAAGACCCAGAAAGGCGAAGCACCGCGCGCACCACGCACGGTTCGGGAAATGCTCGAACGCTGCGAAGACGCCCTGCCGATGCCGGACCTGATGACCTGGCTGCTGGAGCAGGAACCGGACGGCGCCACCGACGAATTGCTGTATTGGTTCTCGCGCCTGTCTCGCGAGAAACGCTTCAAACGCGAGCGTCTGGAACGCCGCGATTACCACACTCATGAGCACCAGGTCAGCCTGCGCTCCTTCGCCCTGCTCTCGGCCCGCGACACCGCCGAGGATTCTGCGAGCACCCCACATGCATCTTGATCTAAACGAACTGTCCCAGCTGGCGCCGATCTTTCGCGAGCTGTTCAAGGGTTACCACGTCAGCCGCCGCGACCCGGAGCTGTACGCCCAACTGTCGAACTTCCAGGACCAGTACCGCACGCTGTTCAAGGCATTGGGCTTTGAACTGGTCTGCGATACCCGTGGCTTCTACTACTTCGTCCCGGACCTGGCCGCCGCCGCAGTGAACAAGACTGCCCAGCGTCTGGCGCTATTCACTTTCATCCTCGTCGAGCACCTGGCCGACCAGGGCCGTGACCCGGTCGCCGTGCTCGATGGCGGCAGCCTCGGTCGCGATGAATTGCCGTCCTTGCTGGAGAAGTACCGCGACCTGTTCATTCAGGCTGAAGTGCAGACCGTTGAAGATCTGGAGGAAAAGATCATGCGCCGCATGACTCAACTCGGTTTCGCCGGCGAAGAAAACGGCATCTACCGCTTCCTGCCGCCGATGCACCGCTTCCTTGACGTGTGCCTGTCGGTTCAGCAGGACCGTGATCTGGCGGCCAGCCTGCACAGCGTGTTGCCGTTGCCAGTTCCAGTCCTGATCGATGACGACAGCGATGAAAAACTGCTGCAAACCGATGATCCGCTTGACCTCAGTGACTTCGAAGAAGAAAGCGAAGAAGACGCCATGGCCCGCGCCATCGCCGAAGAACAGGAGACCGACGCATGAGCAAGGAACGCTACGGCATCCGCCGCTTCGCCCTTTTGAACACCGCCGGTTACAGCCTCGGGCTGTTTCCACTGGAAGAACCGCTATCAGTCTACGGCGCGAACAACCTCGGTAAATCCGCATCGATCAACGCGCTGCAGTTCCCGATCCTGGCGCGTATGTCGGACATGAGTTTCGGCAAGTACAGCCTGGAACAATCCCGACGGTTCTACTTCGCCTCTGACACCAGTTACATCCTCGTTGAAGTCGCGCTGCCCCACGGTCCACACGTGATCGGCGTGGTCGGTCGCGGCCCTGGCGGTGGTTTCGGTCACCAGTTCTTTGCCTACGCCGGCAAACTGGATCTGGCGCACTATCAGAAGAACGACACGTGCCTGCGCCAGAAGGAGCTGTTCACCAACCTTGAACGCGAAGGCCTCAAAGCCTACGAGCTCAAGCCGGATGAACTGCGCCGCTTGCTGGTCGGTGGTCACACCTCGGTTCCGTTGGACCTGACGCTGATCCCGCTGCGTTCCACCAGCGAACAAAGCCTGAAGACTTTCCGCGCCCTGTTCATCAACCTGCTGCACATGCGCGAAATCACCGCGGCCAAGCTCAAGCAACTGTTCCTCGACGCCTTCGAACACAGCTTGCGTTCCGGCAGTGTCGATTACATCGCCGCGTGTGAAGAGGCGTTCCGCGATGTGCGACGCATGGAGCAGGACTACAACTCGCTGGTCACCGCCGGCCCGTTGGTTGAAGCCCTTGCGGCAGGCGTGACCCAGCGCAATATCCTGCGCGGCAAGTTGCACCGGATCTCGCCGCTGCTCGACTCGTTGCTCGGCACCTGGTCGGACTACGCCAGTGCGCGCAAGGAAGAACTGACGATTCAGGCCGAACACTACCGCAACGAACAAGACGCGCTGCAAAACGATCAGCGCGGCGGCACGCAGGAGTTGATGCGTCTGGAACGGGAAATCACCGGCATCCAGCGCTGGCTCGGTGAATTGTCTGCGCTCAAGAATCGTTTTGCCTTGGTCGATGACGTCAAAGTGCTGGAGCAGCAATTGCTCGCGGCCAAGGACGCGCACGACGAACTGGCCGGCGCGCTGGCCCAGTCGCGGCAGTTCAGCGCCGAGGACCTGGAAGAGCGTCTGCGCGATCTGGAAAAACGCCTGAAGTCGGTCAAGCAGCAACTCGACCACGCCGACAACAACAGCTACGCCCGTCTGCGTGAAGAGTTCTCGCAACAGGACGTCGAGCGCCTGATGCGCCTGTTCAACAGCGCGCTGTTCAGCCTGCCCCTGGGCGAGCACGGCATCACGCTGGACGAGGACGGTCAGTGGGTCAAATCCATGGAGCTGATCCTCGACGGTTTCAAAGGCGAGCGCTTCGAAGTGCCGGGCCTGTCCATCGACATCTCGAACATCGAGCCCCCTGCCCTGCAGGCCCTGGCTGACCGCGCGGCGTTGCGCGATCAGAAAGAGCGTCTGGAAAAAGAACTCAAGCAGCTCAAAACTCAAGCTGCCGTGGCCGCCGACCGCGCCGCGAGCAAGACCCAGACCGAGGCGCTGTACCAGCAGGTGCTGGATGCGCAGAAAGCCCTGGAAGATTTCCGTCGCACGCAGACCCTGAGCGCCGAAGAAGGCGACAAGCTCGAACAACTCGCGCAGATGGAAGCCGCGCAGGACGAATTGAAGCGCTCCAGCGATGCCTTCACCGAACGCGTCCAGCAACTGTCCGCCAAGCTGCAACTGGTTGGTCGACAAATCGGCGACATGGAAGCCAAGCAACGCACCCTCGACGACGCCCTGCGCCGTCGTCAGCTACTGCCGGTAGACCTGCCGTTCGGCACGCCATTCATGGACCCGATCGACGACTCCATGGACAACCTGCTGCCGCTACTCAACGACTATCAAGACAGCTGGCAAGGTTTGCAGCGCAGCGATGGTCAGATCGAGGCGCTGTATGCGCAGGTTCGCCTCAAGGGCGTGGCCAAGTTCGACAGCGAAGACGATATGGAGCGTCGATTGCAACTGCTGATCAACGCCTATGCACACCGCACCGACGAAGCCCTGACCCTCGGCAAGGCGCGCCGTGCGGCGGTCACCGACATCGCCCGGACCCTGCGCAACATTCGCAGCGACTACGACAGCCTCGAACACCAACTGGCGCTGTTCAACCGCGAGATCAACAAGCGTCAAGTGTCCAACCTGCAGAGCTTCCGCATCGTACTGGCGCCGAACAAGGAAGCGCTCAAGCACATCGACCAGATCATCCACAGCGCCGGCCAGTACGAAGAAGGCGAAACCCTCTCTGTCTTCGACCTGAGCCAAAGCGCCGAGCAGGACAACAAGAACGAAGAAGCCAAGGAATACCTGGCGCGGCTGGTGGCGGCGAACCACAACCAGCTCGGCCTCAAGGACTTGTTCGAACTGGCGTTCGAGATCACCAAGGTCAACGGCCAGCCGGTGATCCACACCGACATCGATGGCGCGGCATCCAACGGCACCACGATGACCATCAAGGCGCTGACCAATATGTATTTGTTGCTGCACTTGATGGACCGCGATCAGGCCGGTCGCGTACGCCTGCCGTACTACCTCGACGAAGCGGCGGACATCGACGAGAAGAACCAGGCCGCTTTGTTGGAAACCAGCCTGCAACTGGGCTTCGTGCCGATTCTGGCAAGCGTGAAGCCACAGGTCTGCGCCAGTGTGGCGATTGACCTGGAAGGGGGTAGCGGACCTAACGGCATCTACATCGATGAGGCGGACTGGAAGTACATTCGTCGCCACGATGAGGTGAAGACCGTGGTTAACGTTGAAGCGGATGAGCCGGAGCTGGATGCCGTCTGACCTGCATTAATCGAAGGCAATAAAAAGGCCGCGATCCAATGGATCGCGGCCTTTTTTGTTTAGAGCTGGACATTGTACGTGAGCTTGAGGGCCCCTTCGCGGGCAAGCCCGCTCCCACAGTGGTCAGCGCCGTTTGCAAATTTTGTGTACGGCCCAAATCAATGTGGGAGCGGGCTTGCCCGCGAAGGCGTCATCACCGACGCCAATTAACCCTACTGCTTACCGAGGGCAATCTTCGGCGCCCAGGTCAGCCACTCATCTTCAAACTTGTCGAACAGCGGGAAGGTTTGCTCGGCTCGCGCCGGGCCGCCCATACGCTCGCCGTCCGGTGTAGCGAAGGCAATACCGCCCTGCATCAGCGTCTCAAGCGATTCGGTGCGAACCGTCGCGCCTTTGAACAAGCCATAGTCAAAACCGAAACCACTGGTGTTCCAGAAACGCGTGCCGCTGCGCACCAATGGCGCGTACTTTGGCTCGATCAGGATGTGCACCAATACACGATCCGCCGTCTGGCCGAGCTCGTAGCTTGTCACTTTGCCGACAGTGACTTCGCGATAGGTGACAGGCACACCGATCTTCAACGAACCACGGCGAGCAGCACTCAATACCAGGCTCAAACCGGCTTCTTGCTTGGCGATTTCCGGTGGATTGGCCAAGGCGACGAAGTTTTTCTGCGGTCCAAGATTTTTCGCTGCCGGCTGAACTTCGATGTATTGACCGGTGACCAGGGTCTCGAGGTTCGAGGTCTTGATCAGCCCCAATTCAGGCTTGACCACCCAGAACTGGCTGCCCACCCGGGCGATGCGCTCAGGGACTTCAGTGATCCGCGCGGTGAGCAGGACCGATTGCAGGTCATCGCTGAGGTCGACGTCTTCAACCTTGCCAACGTCCAGGCCTTTGAATCTCACTGCCGTGCCGCTGTGTAAGCCGTCAGCACGGTCAACCTTGATGGTTACCACGGTGCCTTTGAGATTCGCCTCTTCATGGCTGGGGAACAGACGGAAACGAGGGATGCGCTTCTTCAATGGCGCATTGGCCCGCGGGGTTTCGAATGCAATGCCCCCGGCCAACAGGCTTTGCAGCGACTCACTTTTGACCTGGATTCCGCCGGTCAATCCACCCATGAGCGTGACACCACTGGCATTCCAGAAACGCGTAGAGGCATTGACCAGTCCTTCGTATTCTTTCTCGATGTGCACACCGATGACCAATTGCTTCTTGACCTTGGAGAACTGATAACTCTGGACCGAACCGACCTTGACCTGTTTGTAGAGAATCGGGCTGCCGACTTCCAGTGAGCCAAGGTTTTCGGTGAACAACACCAGGTGCAGACCCGGTGAGCGCAAGTCCAGCGGCGGCGCTTTCGGACGCGCGACGAACTCACGTTGCGGCGCCGCACCTTTGTCGCCCGGTCGCACGGCGATGTAGTTACCTTTGACCAAGGCTTCCAGGCCGGTGATGCCGGCGAGCGAGATCGACGGTTTGACCACCCAGAACTGAGTGCCTTCGACCAGATAGTCTTCGGCCAATGGATCAAGGGTCAGCTCGGCCGTGGCGGCAGACAGATCCGGATCAATTTTCAGGGCTTTGAGATTGCCGACCTGGATGCCTTTGTACATAACCGGCGTGCGACCGGCCTGCAAGCCTTCGAAGTCACTGAGCTTGACCTTCACCCGAATGCCGGCAGCGGCGGCGTCGAAGTCTTCATAGAGACGGAATGGCAGGCTTGGATCGGTCGGCGGGCTGTCCTTGCGGTTTTCCGGCGTGGCGAAAGCGATGCCGCCGGCGACGATACTGGCCAGGGATTCGCTGCGCACTTTCACGCCCGACAGGTTGGCATCAATGCTGATGCCACTCGCGTTCCAGAAACGCGTGTGTTTGCGCACCAGGTTGGCGTAAGTCGGCTCAATGAAGACTTTGAGCTCAACCGTGCTTTGATCTTCGGAGAGCACGTAGCTTTTGACCTGGCCGACCTTGATCTGCTTATAGAACACCGGGCTGCCGCGATTCAGCGAGCCGAGACGATCAGCCTTGATCGTCAGGTGAAGACCGGGTTTGGCGTCCGACAGCGGTGGTTCTTCGGCCAATGCTTTGAACTTGCGAGTGGGTTCGCCTTCGCCGGGACTGACGGCGACGTAGTTACCCGAGACGAGGGTTTCCAGTCCAGTGATACCGGCCAGCGTCACGCTTGGTTTGATCAGCCAGAAGCGTGTGCCCGTCTTGAGGTAGGGCTCAACGTCCTTGTTCATCTCAATGGTGGCGATCACGCCTTTTGAACTGCCTTCGTCATCGAGCTTGAGGGCTTTTACCTTGCCGACCGACATGCCTTTGTAGACCACCTCGGTCTTGTTGGCCTGAATGCCTTCACCGCTATCGAAGCGCACCTGAATCTCGATGCCGTTTTCGCTATAGGCACGCCAGCCGAGCCAGCCGCCGATAATCAATGCGATCAGGGGCAATACCCAGATGGCAGACCAGTTCGAGGCCGGTCGGGTTTTAGCTGTAGGCAAGTCATTCATGGTCGTCGTCCGACTCCGTGTTATCCCAAATCAGTCGGGGATCGAAAGTTACTGCGGCAAGCATCGTCAGAATCACCACACTGGCGAAAGCGATGGCGCCAAGATTGGCTTCGACGCTGGCAAGCCGTCCGAAATTCACGACCGCCACCAGGATGGCAATCACAAAGATGTCCAGCATCGACCAGCGGCCGATGAACTCAATGAAGCGGTACATCCAGATTCGCTGTCGTGCCGAAAGTGGTTGGCGGCGTTGCACCGAAAACAGTAGTAACGCGATGCCCACCAACTTGAACGTGGGTACCAGAATGCTGGCGATAAAAACCACGGCGGCGATGGGAATCATGCCGTGCTGAACCAACTGAATGACACCGGACATGATGGTGCTCGGATCACCCTGCCCCAATGAACTGACAGTCATGATCGGCAGCAGGTTGGCCGGGATATAGAGAATCGCTGCGGTTATCAGCAGTGCCCAGGTTCGCATTAGACTGTTTGGTCGTCGGACATGCACGAGCGCACCACAACGGGTGCAGCTCTGCTCGTCGGTATCTGCTTGCTGCTTGTTCAATTCATGACATTCAGTACAAATCAGAATGCCCGCATCAATTGCCCGCATGGGCATCCTCTCCTGACAAAGCCTGCCAGATCTGATGAGGCGACATCACCACCTCCAACCAGACCTGGACCAACAACAAACCGATAAAGCACGCTAATCCAAGGCCTACGGTAATGGCTGCCATATCTGCCAGTTTGACGATCGCCACCAGCACGCCCATGAGGTAGACCTCGAGCATCCCCCAGTCCCGTAGATGGTGATAAATGCGGTAGAGCAGCAAACCGTAGCTGCGTCCGATATCAAAACGGATGCTCAACAACACCATTAATTGGCAGAGCAACTTGAGCAACGGAATCCCCATGCTGCACAGGAATACAACCACCGAGACGCCTTGCATGCCGGTATCGAACAAGCCGACAACGCCGGTCCAGACAGTATCTTGTGAGGATTGCCCGAGTAGATTGAGCTGCATGATGGGTAAAAAGTTCGCCGGGATGTACAACAATAAAGCGGCGATGACCAAAGCGAGACTGCGCTGCACGACATTGTGTCGATGAGCATAGAGCTCGTAGCCGCAGCGCGGGCAGAGTGCTTTCTCGCCTTGGGCGAGTTCGGGCTTGCGCATCAGCAAGTCACACTCATGACACGCCACCAGGTCATCCAGCGGTAATTCTGACAGCCTTGAGGTGTCAACCGGATCTGGCATAAGAGGCTCTGGCTCCGAAAAAGTTGGACCTATTCTAGTGTCATGAACCAAAAATAACTGTGCAAATTTGTGCTATCACGGACGAGCATTTTTCTGCAGGCAAAACAAAACCCCTACCTGCATACGCAGATAGGGGTTTCGGAATTTAATCTTGACGATGACCTACTCTCACATGGGGAAACCCCACACTACCATCGGCGATGCATCGTTTCACTGCTGAGTTCGGGATGGGATCAGGTGGTTCCAATGCTCTATGGTCGTCAAGAAATTCGGTAGCCAGGTCGTGCTCTCTTGCGAGACCACGCTCCAGCGAATGGGTATGTGATAGCTTCGGTGTTTTGCGAGTCTTCTCGAACTTTCGGTTCGTTTCGTCTTCACACACCGCAATCTGGTGCCTTCTCAGGTCAGCAAATTGCTTGGGTGTTATATGGTCAAGCCTCACGGGCAATTAGTATTGGTTAGCTCAACGCCTCACAGCGCTTACACACCCAACCTATCAACGTCGTAGTCTTCGACGGCCCTTCAGGGGACTCAAGGTCCCAGTGAGATCTCATCTTGAGGCTAGTTTCCCGCTTAGATGCTTTCAGCGGTTATCTATTCCGAACATAGCTACCCGGCAATGCCACTGGCGTGACAACCGGAACACCAGAGGTTCGTCCACTCCGGTCCTCTCGTACTAGGAGCAGCCCTCTCAAATCTCAAACGTCCACGGCAGATAGGGACCGAACTGTCTCACGACGTTCTAAACCCAGCTCGCGTACCACTTTAAATGGCGAACAGCCATACCCTTGGGACCGGCTTCAGCCCCAGGATGTGATGAGCCGACATCGAGGTGCCAAACACCGCCGTCGATATGAACTCTTGGGCGGTATCAGCCTGTTATCCCCGGAGTACCTTTTATCCGTTGAGCGATGGCCCTTCCATACAGAACCACCGGATCACTAAGACCTACTTTCGTACCTGCTCGACGTGTCTGTCTCGCAGTCAAGCGCGCTTTTGCCTTTATACTCTACGACCGATTTCCGACCGGTCTGAGCGCACCTTCGTACTCCTCCGTTACTCTTTAGGAGGAGACCGCCCCAGTCAAACTACCACCATACACTGTCCTCGATCCGGATAACGGACCTGAGTTAGAACCTCAAAGTTGCCAGGGTGGTATTTCAAGGTTGGCTCCACGCGAACTGGCGTCCACGCTTCAAAGCCTCCCACCTATCCTACACAAGCAAATTCAAAGTCCAGTGCAAAGCTATAGTAAAGGTTCACGGGGTCTTTCCGTCTAGCCGCGGATACACTGCATCTTCACAGCGATTTCAATTTCACTGAGTCTCGGGTGGAGACAGCGCCGCCATCGTTACGCCATTCGTGCAGGTCGGAACTTACCCGACAAGGAATTTCGCTACCTTAGGACCGTTATAGTTACGGCCGCCGTTTACCGGGGCTTCGATCAAGAGCTTCGCGTTAGCTAACCCCATCAATTAACCTTCCGGCACCGGGCAGGCGTCACACCCTATACGTCCACTTTCGTGTTTGCAGAGTGCTGTGTTTTAATAAACAGTCGCAGCGGCCTGGTATCTTCGACCGGCATGGGCTTACGCAGTAAATGCTTCACCTCACCGGCGCACCTTCTCCCGAAGTTACGGTGCCATTTTGCCTAGTTCCTTCACCCGAGTTCTCTCAAGCGCCTTGGTATTCTCTACCCAACCACCTGTGTCGGTTTGGGGTACGGTTCCTGGTTACCTGAAGCTTAGAAGCTTTTCTTGGAAGCATGGCATCAACCACTTCGTGTTCTAAAAGAACACTCGTCATCAGCTCTCGGCCTTAGAATCCCGGATTTACCTAAGATTCCAGCCTACCACCTTAAACTTGGACAACCAACGCCAAGCTGGCCTAGCCTTCTCCGTCCCTCCATCGCAATAACCAGAAGTACAGGAATATTAACCTGTTTTCCATCGACTACGCTTTTCAGCCTCGCCTTAGGGACCGACTAACCCTGCGTCGATTAACGTTGCGCAGGAAACCTTGGTCTTTCGGCGTGGTGTTTTTCACACCCATTGTCGTTACTCATGTCAGCATTCGCACTTCTGATACCTCCAGCAAGCTTCTCAACTCACCTTCACAGGCTTACAGAACGCTCCTCTACCGCATCACCTAAGTGATACCCGTAGCTTCGGTGTATGGTTTGAGCCCCGTTACATCTTCCGCGCAGGCCGACTCGACTAGTGAGCTATTACGCTTTCTTTAAAGGGTGGCTGCTTCTAAGCCAACCTCCTAGCTGTCTAAGCCTTCCCACATCGTTTCCCACTTAACCATAACTTTGGGACCTTAGCTGACGGTCTGGGTTGTTTCCCTTTTCACGACGGACGTTAGCACCCGCCGTGTCTCCCATGCTCGCACTTGTAGGTATTCGGAGTTTGCATCGGTTTGGTAAGTCGGGATGACCCCCTAGCCGAAACAGTGCTCTACCCCCTACAGTGATACATGAGGCGCTACCTAAATAGCTTTCGAGGAGAACCAGCTATCTCCGAGCTTGATTAGCCTTTCACTCCGATCCACAGGTCATCCGCTAACTTTCAACGTAGTCGGTTCGGTCCTCCAGTTAGTGTTACCCAACCTTCAACCTGCCCATGGATAGATCGCCCGGTTTCGGTCTATTCCAGCGACTAGACGCCCTATTAAGACTCGCTTTCGCTACGCCTCCCCTATTCGGTTAAGCTCGCCACTGAAAATAAGTCGCTGACCCATTATACAAAAGGTACGCAGTCACCCAACAAAGTGGGCTCCCACTGCTTGTACGCATACGGTTTCAGGACTATTTCACTCCCCTCCCGGGGTTCTTTTCGCCTTTCCCTCACGGTACTAGTTCACTATCGGTCAGTCAGTAGTATTTAGCCTTGGAGGATGGTCCCCCCATATTCAGACAAAGTTTCTCGTGCTCCGTCCTACTCGATTTCATGACTAAGAGATTTTCGCGTACAGGGCTATCACCCACTATGGCCGTACTTTCCAGAACGTTCCGCTAATCTCAAAGCCACTTAAGGGCTAGTCCCGTTCGCTCGCCACTACTAAGGGAATCTCGTTGATTTCTTTCCTCAGGGTACTTAGATGTTTCAGTTCCCCTGGTTCGCTTCTTAAGCCTATGTATTCAGCTTAAGATACCTAACTTATGTTAGTGGGTTCCCCCATTCAGACATCCGGATCAAAGTCTGTTTGCCGACTCCCCGAAGCTTTTCGCAGGCTACCACGTCTTTCATCGCCTCTGACTGCCAAGGCATCCACC